>DATAOK010000083.1:0-33525 GCA_036265735.1 Gaiellaceae bacterium | reverse complement strand
GGCTACGGCTGGGTCGGTCGCGGCGTCGCGTCGCGTGCCCGCGGTATGGGCGCGCACGTGATCGTGACCGAGGTCGATCCGATGCGGGCGCTCGAGGCGACGATGGACGGCTTCGCGGTGCTGCCGATGGCGAAGGCCGCTGTGATCGGCGACATCTTCTGCACGGCGACCGGGGACAAGCATGTCCTCGCCGGCGAGCACTTCCCGCTGATGAAGGACGGCGCGATCCTCACGAACACGGGCCACTTCAACGTCGAGATCGAGATCCCGGCGCTGCGTGCGCTCGCGAACGAGACGCGGATGGCGCGCGAGTTCGTCGAGGAGTTCACGCTCGCCGACGGCCGCCGCCTGTACCTCGTCGCCGACGGCCGGCTCGTCAACCTCGCCGCCGCGGAGGGCCACCCTGCGCTCGTGATGGACATGTCCTTCGCGAACCAGGCGCTCGGCCTCGAGTACGCGTCGCAGCATGCGGGCGAGCTCGAGCGGAAGGTCTACCCGGTGCCGTCCGAGATCGACAAGGAGATCGCCCGGCTCAAGCTGGAGACGATGGACGTCGAGATCGACCGGCTGACCGAGGAGCAGGCGAAGTACCTCGCCTCCTGGGACGAGGGAACCTGAGCCAAGACTGATGCGGTCACGTCCGGTGCCTGGCACCGGACGTGACCGTGACGCCCTGATGCAGGCAATCATCCTCGCAGCCGGCTACGCAACGCGGCTCTACCCACTGACGGAGACCGTCGCGAAGCCGCTGCTTCCTGTCGGCGGCCGGCCGATGCTCGACCACCTCCTCGACGCGATTCGCGAGGTCGACGAGATCGACGCGATCCACGTCGTCACGAACCACAAGTTCGCCCGGGACTTCACCGACTGGGCAGAGGCGCACGACGACGTCACCGTGCACGACGACGGGACGACGAGCGAGGACGACCGGCTCGGCGCGATCGGGGACATCGCCTTCGTCATCGACCACGCCGGCCTCAACGCGGACGAGCTACTCGTGATCGCGGGCGACAACCTGTTCGACTACAGCCTCGCCGACTACGTCACGTGGTGGCACGGCAAGCCCAACGCGAGCGCGGTCGTCCTCTACGACGTCGGCGACCTCGAGCTCGTCAAGAAGTACTCGAGCGTCGACGTCGACAGCGACGAGCGGCTGACCGATTTCACCGAGAAGCCCGAGCATCCGACCTCGACACTCGTCGCGACGGCCGCGTACATCTACAACCGCGCACACGTCGCGCTCCTGCACACATACCTCGCCGAGTCGAACGCGCCCGACCAGCCGGGTCGCTTCCTCGGCTGGCTCGTCCCGCGCGCGCCCGTCTACGGCTACACGGCCAATGGAGACTGGCGCGACATCGGCGACGCCGGCCAGCTGCTCGACGCGGATAACGCGCTCCGCGAGCGTGCCGGCCTCCCGACCCGGACGGCGTATTCGCTCGACTAGGATCCGCGCTCGTGGCGAGCACAGAGCTGCAGGCCGAGGACATCCGCTGGGACTTGACCGACCTCTGCGCGAGCGCGGATGAAGCGCGCACGCAATGGTCGGCACTCGTCGCCCACGCGAAGGACATCGCGACGCGCTTCCGTGGACGCATCGCAGAGCTGGATGCACCGGCCCTGCGCGCGCTCTTCGACGAGGTCGACGAGCTCGAGCAGGATCTCTCCCGCCTCCAGGTCTACTCGTATCTCCGCCTCAGCATGGCCGCCACCGACGTCGAGGCGAACGACCTCGCGACGTTCTCGCGCGACCGCGGAGCGGAGATCGAGAATGCGCTCGTCTTCCTCGGGCTCGAGTGGATCGCGCTCGACGACGACCGAGCCGAGCACCTGCTCGCCTCGGCGGATCTCGCGCCGTACGAGCACAAGCTCCGCGTCGAGCGCGAGGAGAAGCCGTACGTCCTGAGCGAGCCGGAAGAACAGGCACTGAATGCGCGCCGGCCGACGGTCTCCGCGTGGCAGGCGCTGCACGACCGGCATATCTCGACGCTCGAGATCCCCTTCGATGCGGGGGAGGGCGAGCAGCCGCACACGATCAGCCAGCTGCTGTCCTACCTCTATCGCGCAGATCGCGATCTGCGCCTGCGCGCCGTGACCGCGCTCTTCGACGGTCTCGAGCCGCGAGCCGACGTCCTCGGCGCCGCCTACGACGCGCTCGTCGGCGACCGCCTCAGCATCGACCGCCTGCGCGGCTTCACCGACCCGATGCAGCCGACGAACATGAACAACGAGCTCGACGGCGAGACCGTGGACGCGATGATGAGCGCGACCGAGGAGGCGTATCCGATCGCGCGCAAGTGGTTCGACGCCAAGGCGCGGCTGCTCGGCCTCCCGAAGCTCGAGATCGCCGACCAGTACGCCCCGATCGGAGAGGCTCGCCGCTTCACCTGGCCCGAGGCCGTCGAGATCGTCGACAACGCCTACGCACGCTTCTCGCCGCGAATGTCCGAGCTCTTCCGTGCGTGCATCGACGCCGGGCACGTCGACGTCCTGCCGCGCGCAGCGAAGGCCGGCGGTGCGTACTGCACGTCGGTCTCGAAATCCGTCCTCCCGTACGTGCTGATGAACTACACGAACCGCCTGCGCGACGTGAGCACGCTTGCGCACGAGTTCGGGCACGCAACGCACAACACGCTTGCGCTCGAGCGGCAGACCTGGCGCTCGCACAGGTGCGGGATCCCCATGGCGGAGGTGCCGTCGACGTTCGCCCAAGCGCTCGCTGACGACTATCTCCTCGAGAACGAGACGGATCCCGGGACGCGCGCTGCGCTTGCCGCCGACCGCCTCGAGAACTCGTTCGCGGCGATCTACCGGCAGACCGTGCTCGCCCGCTTCGAGCAGCGCGCGTATGCGACGCGGGCGGAAGGGCTCTCACTGGCGGCCGAGCGCCTGAACGAGCTGTGGGTCGAGGAGAATGCGCGCTACTACGGCGACGCGCTCATCCTGCCGGAGGGCTACGCGCTCGGCTGGTCGTACATCCCGCACTTCATCCACACGCGCTTCTACACGTACGCGTACTCGTTCGCTCAGCTCGTCGCCCTGCTGCTGTACAGGCGCTACCGCGAGGACCGCGACGGTTTCACGCCGAAGTACCTCGAGCTGCTCGGGTCGGGCGGGTCCGCGTCACCCGCGGACCTCGTCGCGCCGTTCGGGCTCGATCTGCGGTCGGCGGACACCTGGCGCGAAGCCTTCGCAGAGCTGGACACGCTTCGCGTGGAAGCCGAGACGCTTTCGGCACAGGCCGCGCAGTAGCGTCGGCCGTGTGCTCGACCTGCTGCTGCCGCGGCGCTGCGTCGTCTGCGGCGCGCCGCGCGCGCTCCTCTGCGACGGCTGCCGCGCGTCGCTCCCTGCGCTGACGCCGCCCTTCTGTGCGCGCTGCGGTGCGCCGACCGTCTGGCCCGTCGCCCGCTGCCGCGAGTGCGCCGGACGACGGCTTGCCTTCGCCTGTGCGCGCTCGGCGACCGAGTACGACGCCTCGGTTCGCCGCCTCGTCCGCAGCTGGAAGGAGCGCGGCCTGCGCTCGCTCGGAGCCGCCGCCGCACTCGTGATCGTCGAGCGACTGCCGGCGCCCGAAGCCGACGTCGTGACGTTCGTTCCGCCGGACCGTGGACGCCGCCTCGAGCGCGGCTATCACCCGGCGGAACAACTCGCACGCGCGGTCGCGTCGGCGTGGGGGCTGCCGTGCGAGAGCCTGCTGACACGAGCAGGCAGCGCGCGGCAACGCGGCCTCTCGCGCGCCGAGCGTCGCCGGAACGTCGCAAACGCGTTCAGCGGCGACGCCGGAGGTCGCCGCGTCGTCCTCGTCGACGACGTCTACACGACCGGTGCGACCGCGCACGCGGCGGCGCACGCATTGCGCGCGACTGTCGAGGTGGTCACGTTCGCGCGGGCTACCCGAACCTCTTAGTTGCGCCTCACGTTTCGCTGGTTTTGTCTGTCCGTGTTCTACGTGCGGTACCTCCGCAACGAGCTGGTCCGCCGTCGCACGCGCACAATCGTGACCCTCGTCGGGCTCGGCGTCGGTGTCGCGCTCGTCATCGCCCTCGCCAGCCTCTCGAGCGGCCTCAGCCGCGCCCAGGAGAAGACGCTGAACCCGCTCGCGGACATCGGCACGGATCTCACCGTCACGCTTCAGCCGCAGCAGAACCAGGCCGGCTTCGGCTTCGCGGGCGGCGGTGGCGGCAACCGCGACCTCATCGCCGCGAACCAGTCGGTGATCACGGATCTCTCGAAGCTCGGCAAGCCCGGGCAGCACTTCTCGCACGACTTCTTCCTGCCCGGCTCGCAGCTGCCCTTCCAGCAGTCGGCGGCGAGTCAGGTCTCCAAGCTCGCGAACGTCGCGCAGGTGACGACGGGGCTCACGCTGATCGCGGAGCACCAGCAAGGCATCGTCCCGAAGATCGTCGCAAAGATCAAAACGGGCGGCCAGACGTTTCGGTTCAACCGCAACATCCCGCGGCCGACCGCCGCGCAGTTCCAGGCGATGCAGGCGTGCTTCGACAAGCTGCGCCGCCAGAACGGCGGCAGCAGCAACAACAACGGAACGAACGGCCAGAACGGCCTGGGCAACCGCGGGGGCGGCGGCTTCTTCGGCGGCGGCGGCGCCGGCCGCGGCGCCTTCGCCAAATGCCTCCCCGCGAGCCTGCGCAAGCTGCGCACACAGTTCACGACGCCGCAGCAGACGCTCCGGCAGGTGCTGAACCCGCCGCAGACGAACATCTCGACGACCGCCTACACGATCGGCGGCGTCGACCAATCGAAGCCGGCGATGGGCATCGTCACGACGTCGCAGGTCACGAACGGCCGCTTCCTCGGCGCCGCCGGCGGTCACGAGGCGCTCCTCTCGACGAGCTACGCCGCGAAGGAGAAGCTCAAGGTCGGCTCGCCGCTCGACCTCAACGGCACGACGTTCATGGTCGTCGGCCTGGTCGACCCTCCGCTCGGCGGCCAGAGTGCGGACGTCTATCTGCCGATCAAGCAGTTGCAGACGCTCGCGCATGAGGCCAACCTCGCGAACGTCGTGCTCGTCCGGGCGACGTCGAGCTCCAAGGTCGGCGCGGTCGAGGAGGAGATCAAGCGCGCGCTGCCGCAGGCGAGCGTTGCGAGCTCGAAGCAGGTGGCGTCGAAGATCAGCGGCTCACTCGTCGACGCGTCGAAGCTCTCGGACGACCTCGGCCTGCTGCTCTCGATCCTGGCGGCCGGCGCGGCGTTTCTCGTCGCTGCGCTCCTCGCCGTCTCGTCGGTCGGCAAGCGCGTGCGCGAGCTCGGCACGCTGAAGGCGCTCGGGTGGACGCAGCGGATGGTCGTCCGCCAGGTCGCGGGCGAGTCGCTCGTGCAGGGCGTGCTCGGCGGCCTCTTCGGCATCGCGCTCGGCGTCGCGATCGCGCTCGTGATCGACGCGTTCGGCCCGCATTTGACCGCGCGCGCTGCAACCGGCGGCAGCCTCTCGCTCTTCGGTGAGACCGCCCGCACCGCCTCACATACCGTGTCGCTCTCGGCGCCGGTCGGGATTGCCGCCGTCGCGATCGGCTTCGGTCTCGCCCTCCTCGGCGGCCTGATCGCAGGTGCCGCCGGCGCGCTTCGTGCCGCCCGACTTCGCCCCGCGGATGCGCTGAGGCAGATGGAATGAGCTTGTACACGCTCGAAGGTGTCTCGAAGTTCTTCCAGCGCGGCCCGACGACGATCCGGGCGCTTGACGGCATCGATCTCGAGATCGAGCCCGGCGAGTTCGTCGCGCTCGAGGGCCCGAGCGGCAGCGGGAAGACGACGCTGCTGCAGCTGCTCGGAGCACTCGACCGCCCGAGCTCAGGTCGCGTCCTCTTCGAGGGGAACGATCTCGCAACGCTCTCTGACAACGAGCTCGCTGCGCTTCGCCTGCGCTCGTTCGGCTTCGTGTTTCAGCAGTTCAACCTGATCCCAACGCTCACGGCTGTCGAGAACGTCGAGGCGAAGCTCGCGCCCGTCGCCGGCAAGGATCCCGGCCTGCGCGTGCGCGCGCTCGCGCTGCTCGACGAAGTCGGGCTGCTCGACCGCGCGGATCACCTTCCGGCGCATCTGTCGGGCGGCGAGCAGCAGCGCGTCGCGATCGCCCGCGCGCTTTCGGTGGAGCCGCGCGTCATCCTCGCCGACGAGCCGACAGGGAATCTCGATACGAAGACGGGGGCCGACGCGATCGACGTCCTCGCAGGCCTGGCCGCCGAGCACGGCGCGACGGTCGTCGTTGCCACACACGACGCGGAGCTCGCGCAAAGAGCGCCCAGGCGGCTGGCCGTCCGCGATGGGAAGCTGGCAGCACCCGTCTTCGGCTGAGTAGGGTTAGCGAGAGGAACTCAGCGGGCAGAGGAGGCGGGGATGGAGCTTCACGTCAAGGGCAAGAACCTCGAGGTGAGCGACTCGATCAGGGCCTACGCGGAGAAGAAGCTGGCCAAGCTCGACAAGCAGGTGTACCCGACGACGCGCGTCGAGGTCGAGCTCGCGGTCGAGAAGAACCCATCGGTCGCGGCGAACCAGATCGCCGAGGCGACCGTGTGGCTCAAGGGGCACACGTTGCGCGCGCGAGAGGCGACGCGCGACATGAAGGCGTCGATTGACGAGCTCACGGAGAAGCTCGTCCGACAGATCCACGACGAGCGCGACAAGAAAGTCCGCAAGCGAAAGATCGACAAGCACGCGCTCGACGCGCGAGGCGTCTCAGAGAACTCGTAGGTGGGCCTCTTCCGCAGGCAGGAGACGCTGAACCGGCAGCTGATGCGGGAGGCTGGGCTCCTGCCGGAGCAGCAGGAGGCGCAGATCGAGACCGCGACCGTCGGGGCACCCGTGCCGCAGGACTCGCTCGCCGGCATCCACGGCCGGCACCGGCCGCGGGAGGCAGATGTAGTCGTGACCGCCGACGCGCCCGACATCGAGGGCGACACGGTGCAGTTCGTGACGCTGCCAGACGGCTCGCTGGTCGTCGAGAACGGCGGCGACAGCCCGCTCGATCCGCTCGCGTCAGCGGTTGAGTCCGAGCTGCGGCCGCCGTACCGCGCGCGGGCGGTGCGGCAGAACGAGTCGCTGTGGGCGATCGAGGCGACACGGCTCGGGGTCGTCTCGCTGCCGGACGCGCCGGGAGGCGATGTGCTGGACGTCACGCGCACGGACGAGGGCACGACCACGTCGGTCGACGGCCAGCGCATCTTCGGGACGATTCCCGCGCTCGAAGAGCTCGGAGAGCGGCAGGGCCGCGATTTCGCGGTGCACGCAGAGCGGCTCGACGGCGATCTCTGGGAGGTCCGGGCAGCCCCGCTCTGACCGGTACCCTGGCTCTCAGATGTCCCAGCAGCTCGGCTCGTTCGAAAAAGTTCTCCGCGTCGGCGAAGGCCGCCGGACCAAGCGCCTCGCCGAGCAGGCCGCGTACATCGGGTCACTCGAACCGGAGTACGAGGCGCTCTCGGACGAGGAGCTCGCCGCGAAGACAGTCGAGTTCCGCGAGCGGCTCGCGAACGGCGAGACGCTCGACGAGCTGCTCTTCGAGGCGTTCGCCGCGGTGCGCGAGGGGTTCAAGCGGACGATGGACGTTCGACTCTTCGACGTGCAGCTGATGGGCGGCATCGTCCTGCACGAGGGCGACATCGCCGAGATGAAGACCGGTGAGGGAAAGACGTTCGTCGCGACGCAGGCGATGTATCTCAACGCGCTCGCGGAGCGCGGCGTCCACCTCGTGACGACGAACGACTACCTCGCCCAGCGCGACCAGAAGTGGACGGAACCCGTCTTCAACCTGCTCGGCATGCGCACCGCCTACATCGAGAACATGATGCCGTTCCAGCCGCGCAAGGACGCGTACGAGGCCGACGTCACGTACGGGACGAACTCGGAGTTCGGCTTTGACTACCTGCGCGACAACATGTCGGTATCGCTCGACGGCGTCGTGCAGCGTGGGCACGCATACGCGATCGTGGACGAGGTCGACTCGATCCTCATCGACGAGGCGCGGACGCCGCTGATCATCTCGGGCGAGCCGGAGACCGCCGCGCAGATCTATTACGACTTCGCGCGCGTCGCCGCGCAACTGATCCCGTACCGGTCGCACGTCGGCGATCCGAAGGGCGCGGCCGAGGCGGCCGGTGCCGACTACGAGTTCGACGAGAAGCACAAGACGGTTGCCGTGACCGAACAGGGCGTCGCCAAGGTCGAGCGCGCGCTCCGGATCGAGAACCTGTACGCGCCGCAGAACTCGCAGCTCGTGAACCACCTCGTGCAGTCGCTGAAGTCGCAGTCGCTCTACAAGCGCGACGTCGAGTACGTGATCCAGGACGGCGAGGTGAAGATCGTCGACGAGTTCACCGGGCGCATCATGGAAGGGCGCCGCTGGAGCGAGGGTCTCCACCAGGCGGTCGAGGCGAAGGAGGGCGTCCGGATCCAGGAGGAGCACCAGACGCTCGCGACGATCACGCTCCAGAACTACTTCCGCCTCTACGAGAAGCTCGCCGGAATGACCGGCACGTCGAAGACCGAGGAGAAGGAGTTCGTCGAGATCTACAACCTGAGCGTCGTCGAGATCCCGACGAACGTGCCGGTCGCCCGCAAGGACGAGCAGGACCTCGTTTTCAAGACGAAGGAAGGCAAGTTCGAGGCGGTCGCACGGGACATCAAGGAGCGCAACGACAAGGGCCAGCCGGTGCTCGTCGGCACGATCGCGGTCGAGACGTCCGAGTATCTCTCGCAGCTGCTCACGCGGCAGGGCGTCCGCCACAACGTCCTGAACGCGAAGGAGCATGCGCGCGAGGCCGAGATCATCAAGGACGCGGGCGAGAAGGGCTCGGTCACGATCGCGACGAACATGGCGGGCCGCGGCGTCGACATCAAGATCGACGACGAGGTACGTTCGCTCGGCGGCCTCTACGTGCTCGGCACCGAGCGCCACGAGTCGCGGCGCATCGACAACCAGCTGCGCGGCCGCTCGGGCCGCCAGGGCGATCCCGGCGAGACGCGCTTCTACCTCTCGGGCGAGGACGATCTCGTCCGCCTGTTCGCCGGCGAGCGGATCAAGGGGATCATGGAGCGCTTCAAGATCCCGGACGACCAGCCGATGGAGCACAAGCTCCTGACGCGTCAGATCGAGGGTGCGCAGAAGAAGGTCGAGGAGCAGAACTTCGTCATGCGCAAGAACGTCCTCAAGTACGACGACGTCATGAACCGGCACCGCACGCGCATCTACGAGCAGCGAAGCGACGTGCTCGAGGGCAAGGACATGTCAGGCCAGGTGCGCCTGTGGATCGATGAGCTCGTCGAGGCGACCGTGCACCAGTTCACGCAGGAGCCGTACTCCGAGGAATGGGATCTCGACGGCCTCGTGAACACGATGGACTCGCTGTACAAACAGCCGAAGGACGAGCCGATCACGGCGGACGAGCTGCGCGAGGACATCAACGACATCACGCGCGAGACACTGATCGAGGACTTCCAGGAGGAGGCGCGCGAGGTCTACGACGCGAAGGAGGCCGAGCTCGGGGCGGAGCTCATGCGCGAGCTCGAGCGCTTCGTGATCCTCCAGGTCGTCGACCAGCGTTGGCGTGAGCACCTCGAGAACATGGACTACCTGCGTGAGGGCGTGCACCTCCGCGGGATGGCACAGAAGGATCCGCTCGTCGAGTACACGCGTGAGGGCGAGCGCATGTTCAACGAGCTCGGCGCCGCGATCCGCGGCGAGGTCGTGCTGCACCTGTTCCACGCGGAGCTCGAGCCTGTGCCCGACCAGCAGCTGACGCAGACGCAGACGACGAACGGCTCGATCCAGTACCAGCACGAGACGACGCAGGGCGCGCAGGCGATTGCCGAGGCAGGAAGCGGGCAGGCCGTCGCGGCCGGCGTTCCCTCGGCGACGGGCGTCGTGCAGGCGTCCCCGCACGAGAAGCTCGGCCGGAACGATCCGTGCTGGTGCGGGAGCGGCAAGAAGTTCAAGAAGTGTCACGGCGCATAGTCGCCGGCGCCCGCGCCGAAGGAATCCGCCGGCTCTCGCTGAGCGTAAACCACGACGATCCCGCCAAACGTCTCTACGAGTCGCTCGGCTATGAAGACAATGCAACGAACTGATGGTGTTGAAGCTGTGACAGAGATCGATCACTCCCTGCTCCTCCGCGAGTTCCTCGACTGGGTCGCTGCGCGCCCGCGGAGCTACGAGGACACGGTCGAGGCGTGGCGGAGCAGCTGCCCGCGCCATCCGGTGCTCGACGACGCCTTCACCGGCGGCCTGATCGCCTCCGTCGGCAAGACCGTGATGCTCACGGCGCAGGGCGAGGCGCTTCTGGGGTCAAACCCCTCCGGGGTCTAAGCCCGCTTGTTCGAGCCGCCGGTACCATCGCTTCGCGATGGCGGACGAGCGCGAACTCAGCCTGCAAGAGCAGCTCGAGGAGATCGGGGCCCAGCTCGACTGGGTCCGTGGTTACCTTTGACCCGGACGGGCTGAGGGCACGCGTCGCCGAGCTCGAGGAGGAGCTCGGGCAACCGGGATTCTGGGACGACCAGCAGCACGCCGCTGCGGTCAGCGCCGAGCATTCGCGCGTTTCGAAACGGCTCGAGCGCTACGACCATCTCCAGCGCGAATACGACGACGCGAAAGAGCTGCTCGCGCTCGACGAGTCGCTCGCCGACGACGTCGCACAATCGATCGCGCCGCTCCGAGGCGAGCTCGAACGTGTGCAGGAGGACGCGCTCTTCTCCGGCGAGTACGACGGCGGAGATGCCGTCGTCACCATCCAGTCGGACGCCGGCGGTACGGATGCGCAGGACTGGGCGGAGATCCTGCTGCGCATGTATCTCCGCTGGGCGCAGGTGCGCGGCTTCCAGACCGAGGTGCTCGAGACGAGCCCGGGGGAGGAGTACGGGATCAAGTCCGCGACGTTCACCGTCCGCGGCGAGAATGCGTACGGGATCCTGAAAGCCGAGCGCGGCAAGCACCGGCTGGTGCGCCTCAGCCCGTTCGACTCTGCGCATCGACGCCACACGAGCTTCGGCCAGGTGATCGTCGCGCCGCTGCTCGACGAGGCAGAGGACATCGTCATCGACGACGACGACATTCGGATCGATACGTACCGCTCGTCCGGCGCCGGCGGCCAGCACGTGAACAAGACCGACTCCGCCGTGCGCATCACGCACCTCCCGACGAACATCGTCGTCTCTGTGCAGAACGAGCGCAGTCAGGGCGCGAACAAGGACACCGCGATGAAGATCCTCCGTTCGCGCCTCGCGGAACGAGCCGAGGAGGAGCGCGAGGCCGAGCTCGCCCGAGAACGTGGCGGAGTGAACATGGGCTTCGGCGGCAATGCCGTCCGCAGCTACGTCCTGCATCCGTACCAGCTCGTGAAAGACCACCGCACGGATTTCGAGATGGGCAACGCGCAGGGCGTCCTCGACGGCGACCTCGACGGGTTCATCCGCGCATATCTCCTGCACGCGGCAGGAAACGGCGGCTAGGTCGCCGAAGGGTCAGGTATTCTGGGGTCTCGCGCCGCCTTGCTCACCGGCACGGGTACCTACGGCCCGCGGACGATGCGACACCGGTACAGGACGACTTGACAGACCTTCAGATAGAGCCTCAGCAAGAGACGGCCATCCGCACGTCGCCGAGCGCAAGCTCGATGATCGTGTTCGAGAACGTGACGAAGGTCTACGAGCCGGACGTCACCGCGCTCGACGGCGTCACGTTCGTGATCGAGAAGGGTGAGTTCGTCTTCATCGTCGGCGCGTCGGGCTCCGGCAAGTCGACGCTGATCAAGCTGCTGCTGAAGGAGATCGAGCCGACGGACGGGCGCATCATCATCGGCGGGCGCGACCTCACGCGCCTCAAGCACAACAAGGTCCCGCAGTTGCGCCGCAACGTCGGCTGCGTGTTCCAGGACTTCAAGCTGCTGCCAAGCCGTACTGCCGCGGACAACGTGGCGTATGCGCTGAAAGTGCAGGGCGAAAGCCGCGCCTCGACCCGGCGCAAGGTGCCGGAGGTCATGAACATGGTCGGCCTCGCGCACAAGATGGGCTCGTATCCGGACGAGCTCTCGGGCGGCGAACAGCAGCGCGTCTCGATTGCGCGCGCCGTCGTCAACCACCCGCCGTTGCTGGTCTGCGACGAGCCGACCGGCAACCTCGACCCCGACACGTCGGTCGGGATCATGCAGCTCCTGTACCGGATCAACCGCGCCGGCACGACGATCCTCATGGTCACGCACGACCGCGAGATGGTCGACAAGATGCGCAAGCGTGTGATCGCACTCGAGGAAGGCAAGCTCGCCCGTGACGAGCGCCGCGGGGGGTACACGAGCGAATGATTTCCCGCACCCGCCTCCTCTTCTCCGAAGCGTGGTCGTCGATCACGGCGAACGTGTCGACGACGTTCGCGGCCGTGATCACCGTGCTGATCTCGATGTTTCTGCTCGGCGTTCTGATCGCGCTCGGCACGTGGCTCCTGTCGTACTCGAATCACGTGAAGAAGGGCGTCCTCGTCAAGGTCTACTTCTCGAGCACGGCGACGAAGGCGGACGAGTACGAGACCGGTCTCGTGTTGCGCCACGACCCGCGTGTGAAGGGGATCAAGTTCGTCTCGAAGGCGAAGGCGTTTGCGATCGAGTCGAAGGCGTACCCCGAGCTGTACAAAGGCGCGCCGTCGAACCCGCTTCCGGACTCATGGGAAGTCTCCATGAAGAAGGCGGACGACGCGCCCGTCCTTGCTGGCGAGGTCAGGCACGACTTCAAGGTCGGCTCGAGCAGGTTCCCGGGCGTGAATGACGTGAACGCGGGTGGTGTGACAACGAAGCGCGTTCTGACCGTCGCCAAATGGGTGTCGCTCACGTTTCTCGTCGCGATCGTGCTGCTCGTCATCGCGTCGACGCTCCTGATCGCGAACACGATTCGATTGTCGATCTTCGCGCGCCGACGAGAGATCGAGGTGATGAAGCTCGTCGGGGCGACGAACTGGTTCGTCCGTGGGCCGTTCATGCTCGAAGGACTGCTGCAGGGCCTCGTCGGTGCTGTCTTCGCGGTGGTCCTGCTCGTCGTCGGGAAGACCGTGGCGCTGCCGGCGGTTCTGCCCCACCTGCACGGCGGCTCCGACGTGCATCCGCTCCCGTTCGCCGTCAACGCCGTGCTCCTGATCGTCGGCGGGCTGCTCCTCGGCGCAGCCGGGTCCGGGCTCACGCTCCGCCGCTTCCTTCAGGTCTAGCGTTCCGCCGCGGCGGGCACTATGCTCGGCGCGTCCCTGATGCGGCGACTCCTGATTCTCTCGTCGGTCGTCCTCGCCCTCGGCGTTCCTTTCGCTATTGGCTATCACCTGTCCGCGACGAACCGCGCGACGACGCCTGTTGCGCTGCCGAACGTCGTCGACGAGGTGCGCGAGGCGCTCGCGGCGCGGTACTACCGAGCGGTTCCGCCGGAGGTGCTGCACAAGGGCTCGGTCGACGAGATGATCTCGGCCCTCGACGATCCATACACGGAGTACCTCGCGCCGCAGGCGTACAAGCTTGTGCGCGAGGAGACGGCGTCGAGCTATTCCGGGATCGGCGTCAGCCTGCTGCCCTCGACGCACGGGTTCCTCGTCGTGGCGCTGCGGCCAGGCCCGGCGGCGCGCGCCGGCGTGCGGGTCGGCGACACGATCGTCGGCATCGACGGCAAGCCGGCGTCGAAGCTCACGATGTCGCAGGGTCTCGCGAGGATCCTCGGCCCGCGGGGGACGCTGGTCCGCCTTGCGGTGCAGCGCGGTGCGCAGCGGCTCCGCTTCGGCGTGCTGCGCGAAGTCGTGCACGCGCCGGTCGTGGAGGCCCGGCTCGTCTCGTATGCGGGGAAGCGCTGGGGCGTGCTGCGGCTGTCGGCGTTCCGGGTCGGTGCGGCGGTCGTGCTCGACCGCGAGCTGAAGCGGCTCCAGCATGGGGGCGCCGGCGGTTTTGTGCTCGACCTGCGCCAGAACCCGGGCGGGCTGCTCGACCAGGCGATCGCGGTGTCGTCGCTGTTCCTGAACAGTGCGGTCGTCGTCTCGTTGGCGGGTGCGCATGAGCCGAGCCGCGTCTACCGGTCGTCGAAGGGACTCGCGACGGCTGCGCCGCTCGTCGTGCTGGTCGACCGCTACAGCGCGAGCTCGTCCGAGATCGTCGCGGCTGCGCTGCGTGACAATCACCGTGCGACGATCGTCGGCGAGCGGACGTACGGAAAGGCGCTCGTGCAGTCGATCGACCCGCTGCGAAACGGCGCCGCGCTCGAGCTGACGATCGCGCATTACACGACGCCCGCGGGGGCGGACATCTCGGGCGTCGGAGTTCGGCCGCAGATTCGCGCTCTCGACGATCCGCGGACGCAGCAGGACGAGGCGCTCGCCGCGGCGTTGCGCGTGCTGGCTCGGCCTGCTTCTTAGGCTGAGTCCGAGCTCAGGCGACAGGACGCTCGCGCAGGCGAGTGACCGCGTTTGCGCGCCGGATCGGGGTTCAACTCGGGTTCCTGGTTGGTTGACCGACCGCGCGCCGCGCATCGTTCGCGGCGTCGGTAAGACGCACAGCAGCCCGGAGAACGTTGCCGAGAGCTGTCACGTGCTGCGCGTGTTCAGGCATCGTGGGCCGCCACCGTTGTGGCGAGAGGGCCTTCCGGCGGCATAGGCTTTCGAAGGCTGTGGGGACATGAAGTCTGAGAGGGGAGGGACCAGATGAGAAGAGGGACGAATGTCCTGGTTGCCGTCGTTGCGGCGGCGACTGTTGTAGGGATCGCCGCTTCCGCGGCAGGCGCGCAGTCCAACAACGCGTACGCGTCCTCGAACGCGGGCATTGCGAACGTCTTCGCCACGACGCAGAAGACGAGTTGCTACACGCCGGAGGTGCCGTTCTTCGTCGACCTCGGCCCGGCACTCGGGTACAGCGGTATGACGCCGTGCAACGGCGCAGCCACGACCGGCGAAGCGCTCGGCCCGTATCCGACGCAGGCCGGCAGCAACCCGGGCTATCCCGCCACGACCGCCATGCTCGTCAAGAATCATTCCGAGTCGGACATCCGTGTCGACCCGACAAACGCCGATCACGTGATCGGGACGTCGAAGTGGTTCGTCAGCAGCGAGGGGTACAACCACCTGCTCGGGTTCTACGAAAAGACCTCAGCAGGCTCGTGGATCGAAGGGCACATCCCCGGCTACGAGGGTTGGACAGACGACACCGATCCAGTCGGCGCCTTCGATCGGTTCGGGAACTTCTGGTTCCTCAACCTCGCGTACCAGTTCTTCTACAGGAACGACGGGAGCCACAACTTCACGGTAGGCAAGTCGCAAGAGCCGAACCCGGTGGAGCCCGCCGAGGTGATCGGCGCCTCGGTCCGGCCGCACGGATCGACCACCGCGACGCAGTGGGGTGCTCCCGAGACCGACGTCGTCGCCGCGTACGACAGTGTCGGCAACGAGCCGGACAAGCAGTGGATCACAGTCGACACCTCAAGCTCGCCGACCTCGCATCCCAACCGCATCTACGCGATGTGGGTCGACTTCCACTTCGTGACACCGGTGCCGTACGTCTCGTATGCCGATGCGACGATGGTCGGAACGCACACGCCCTGGTCAACGCCGCAGCGGCTGCCGGAGCCGCCGCATACCCCGACCGGTGCCACGTACCTCCTGCCGCACGTCGCTCCCAACGGCGACGTCTACACGCCCGTTACGAACTTCGATCCGGCGCATCAGTACGGCTCGGCGTCGATCTTCATCGACAAGTCGACCGACGGCGGCGCCACCTGGCAGACGATCGGCTCGCCGATCTCGCTCCCGTCCGTGACGCCGGAGATCTTCGCCAACACGACGTTCCGGGATGGGATCATCGACACGTTCGCCGTCGGCAGCCACCCTGTAGACGGGCACTATCCGCTCTACGTCGCGTACGAGGACTACAGCGCAGGCGTCAGCAATGTCCTGCTCACGGTGTCGTACGACGACGGCGTGCACTGGGAGCCGCCGATCACCGTCAACGACAACACGACGACCGTCGACGAGTTCCAGCCGAATCTCTCGGTTGCGCCAAGCGGCACGGTGAGCGTCGCGTGGTACGACCGCCGCTTGGCCTGTCCGACGGCAGGAAGCGCCGAAGCAAACGCGGCGGGGATCACTGCCTTCGACCCGGCGGCCGCCGGCCGAACAAATTACTGCGTCAATACGAGCGTCCAGTTCTACGACTCGACGCTGCATCCGTTGGGCACGAACGTCAGGCTCACACAGCACACGTGGGATCCACAGCTGAACGCGCCGCACACCGGCAGCCCAACGGGCACCGAGACGTTCATCGGCGACTACTTCGGCAATGACGCAAGTGTCGGAACGATCGACTGGTTCAGCTTCGTCTCCACCTACAACGACGGCTCGAATCCGCAAAACCGGCAGCAGCAAGTCGTGGTTGCGGTGCCCACGCGCTCGTAGCGCGCGGGATCATCAATCCCACAGGCAGACAGACAATGCGAGCAGGTGCGCCGAGAGGCGCACCTGCCTCTTCTCGCGGAGGCTAATCCGGACGGTCGTTCAGAACGCGCCGGCGTACCCGTTCAGGGCGGGCTGGCCGCCCAGGTGCGCGTAGAGGACGCGCGACCCAGCGGCGATCCGGCCCGAGCGGACGAGGTCGATGAGCGCCGCCATCGACTTCCCCTCGTACACCGGATCGGTGAGCACGCCCTCGAGTCGGGCGCAGAGACGAATCGCCTCGATCGTCCTCGTGTCCGGGATGCCATACGTGCCGGCGTTCCACTCGTCGAGGAGGACGATCTCCGAGTCGTCCAGGTCACGTCCGAGCTCGATCGCCTCGGCCGTCGTCCTCGCGATGCGGGCGATCTGATCCCACGTCTGGGCGACCGTCGCGGAGCCGTCGATCCCGAGCACGACGCGGTCGCTCTCCTGCGCCGCGAACCCGGCGATCATGCCTGCCTGCGTCGACCCTGTCACAGAGCAAACGACGACGGTGTCGAAGAAGACGCCGAGCTCACGCTCCTGATCGGCCACCTCGCCGGCCCAGCGCGCGAATCCGAGTCCACCGAGCGGATGGTCGGACGCGCCGGCCGGAATGGCGTACGGCTTGCCGCCGGTCTCCTCGACCGATGCGAGCGCGTCCTCCCAGCTCTTACGGATCCCGATGTCGAAACCGGAGGAGTCGAGGCGCACGTCGGCGCCCATGATCCGCGAGAGCAGGATGTTGCCGACCTTGTCGTAGACGACATCCGGCCAGTCCACCCAGTGCTCTTGCACGAGGACACAACGAAGTCCGAGCCGTGCGGCGACGGCCGCGACCTGACGGGTGTGGTTCGACTGCACCCCGCCGATCGAGACGAGCGTGTCGCATCCCTGCGCGAGCGCATCCGCGACGAGATACTCGAGCTTCCGCACCTTGTTGCCGCCGTAGGCCAGGCCGGAGTTGCAGTCCTCCCGCTTGGCCCAGATGTCGACCGCGCCGCCGAGATGCTCGCCCAAGCGCTCGAGTCGATGCACCGGCGACGGCCCGAAGAGAAGAGGAACCCGGTCGAAGCGCTCGATCACGATTCGTCAAGGCTAGTGTCTCGCCGTGTCGCAGTACATCCTCAACTCAGTCGCTGCGGACGCAAAGCAGTTGCGCGATCGGGTCGCCGGCTTCCTCGCGGTCGCGATGTGGGGCGTCGAGCGAGACGAGCCTCACCGCGACGCACTTGCCGCCGGCGATCTCGTGCTCATCTACCTCGGCGCGCCGACGTGGGAGTTCATCGCCCGCGCCGAGCTTGCTTCTGCCGTCCACGCGTGGACTCCCGCAGAAGCGCGCACGTATCCGGGCGACGCCGACAGCGGTGTCTTGCTCGCCCACGTCGAGGCATGGGACACGCCGATTCCGATGGACATCGTGCTCGAACGACTCGCATCCAATCCGTTCGCGAGGGCCGACTTCGACAACGGTGTCGTCCAGATCACCGAGCACGAGTGGGAGGCCGTTCTCGCTGGGTCGTGACCGGCGCGGCCGAGCGGGGGAGGCGAGACGGCTCCCCCGCACGGTCGAGCGGTCACTCGATCGGGATCTCGAACCGGGCGATGATGCCTGGATCGCCGCCCCTGGCCAGGAGCTCAGGATCGGGATTGCGAGTCGCGACCCATGCGTACCCGTCCTCCGGATAGGCGACCACGTCGGGGAAGCCTCCGGCTGAGATCGCAAGGAGCGCGACTGGTTCAGCAGTCGGGTTCCCGAACGTGTGCAGCCCGGCGCGCCCTTCCGGGCAGAAGACGACGTCGCCCGCGCTCAGCATCTCTTCGCCCTGCTGGTTGCGGAAGAACGGACGCCCGCTGAGCACGAAGAACATCTCTTCGGCTCCGAAATGCATGTGCAGGGTGCTCGCCGGCGCGCCGGGAGCGAGGTCGTACAGCGTTGCTCCCATCCGAGCATCGTCCGGCCGCCAAAACACCTGACGGCGCCATCCGTCATCGTCGCGATCTCCGTCCCAAAGGTCGGAGAACAGGTTCTGTCGTGTCATCGTGATCCTCCGAGGTAGCAGGGGCAGGCAGCGCCCAAGACGCTGCCGAACAACACTGCGGCGTCAGCCGCCCGACCGCTACCTCGCTGCCGGATCCACGTGCGGATCGTACTTGGCCAACAAGGCCCGCGTCAGTGCCAGCTCGCGCTCGCCGCGTCGAGTGAGGCGGTACAGACCGCGTTGTCGCCGAAGGAGACCGCACGCTTCAAGCCGGCGAAGCACGACGAAGACGGAGCCGTCACGCACGCGACGAGCAAGTGCACGCGGGTGCGGGTATTGCCTGACGAGGAACAAGACCCGAGCTTCCGACATGCCCCAGCGTACTCAACCGGACGAGCGGGCGAGCCGAAGCGTCACGACGCACGGCTCGCCGCGGTCGAGGCACCCGTGTGTCTCGCAGCTCAGCTCGCGGGCGGACACGCCGTCGAGCGCCTGCTCGACGAGGCCGACCCACATGCCGCGGTCGATCGTCGCCGCCTCGAGCCGCTCGGAGACGAGCGGGCGTAGAGGACAGGTCGGAGTCCGGATGACGGCCCTATCGCCGACGACCTCCTCGAGCGATGCATGGAAGCCGAGCTGCCGTACCGCGGAGCAGATCTGCTCGAGCCCGCGTTCGAGGTCGGTCTCGGGCCGCAAGCGGGCACGGGCGCCGAGATGGTGGCCGAGCCGCTCGCCGGCGTCATGCAGCGCCTGCTCCCGGTCAGCGGCCGACAACACGTCGAGGAGCTGGGTGACAAGCGCCCGGAAATGATGCGACGAGAACTCGAGCGCACTCGTCTCGACTGCGATGTCCGCGGCGTCTTGCTCTGGAAGCTCGACGACTGCGTAGCGCGCGTCACCTTGGCCGTCGGGTGCGTGCCTGCGGTCGACAACGAACGCGTATGGCCTCTGCCGAACGGCCTCGTACTCGCGCGGCGTGATCTCCACCGAACGCGTGCACGCGGCGTCGCTGCACTCGCACGCAACGAGGAAGACGCCCGTCGCGTCCCAAAACGCGACATTGACCCCAAACATCTTCTCGTTGAGCGCGCGCACCTGGATCTGCCGGACGCCGCGCTCCGCTCCAGGGCGAACGTCCATGTCGTTCCCAGGACGATCTACCTTCCGGCGATCTTCCGCAAGATGGGCAGGCGCCCTCCCGGTGCGCAGCCTCGGAAAGCCGCGGCGAGGGCGTCGTCCTCGGCGCTCGTGACGCAGCTCGCCGTCGCCGTGCTCGATCCGTCCTTCTACCGGTAGTCCGGGCGCTACCGTGAGGCGCCGTGGCCAACCGGCGCCAGAAACGTCCGAGCAGGAGCGAGCGGCACCGCCGTCGCGAGCCCGTGCGCAAGTCCACTGCGGACTTGTCCGTCAGGCTGCCCGAGCGCACGCGCGAGCCCGAGTCGGTCGTCGCGCATCTCGGCCCGACGAACTCCGGGAAGACGCACGACGCGCTGCAGTTCCTGGTCGAGACAGGACGCGGCGTCTACGCGGCGCCGCTGCGCATGCTCGCGCAGGAGGCGCACCGCCGATTGTCGGCCGACCTCGGGGACGACGTCGGGCTCGTCACGGGCGAGGAACGGGTCAATCCCGACGCGCCGATCATCTGCTGCACGGCGGAGATGGCGCCGATGCGCGGCGAGACACTCGTCCTCGACGAGGTGCAGTGGGCCGAGGACGACGAGCGCGGTTCCGCGTGGACGCGGCTCATGCTCGGCGGCGACTATCGCCACATCCTGCTGCTCGGCGCGGTCGAGGCACTGCCGCTTGTGCGGCACGCGTTCCCGCAGGTCGACGTCCGGTTCTTCGAGCGCAAGGCGCCGCTCGACTGGGTCGGTCGCCGCGGCATCGTCGGGCTCGGCGCGGGGACCGTCGTCGTCGCGTTCAGCCGTCGCGCGGTGATCGGGCTCGCGGGCGAGCTGAACCTGCTGCATCCCGGGAAGGTCGCGGTGCTGTACGGCGCGATGCCGCTTGCGTCGCGGCGCGAGGAGATCGATCGCTTCCTGTCGGGCGCCGCCGAGGTGTGTGCCGCGACAGACGTGCTCGGTCACGGCGTCAATCTGCCGTGTGAGACGCTGCTCTTCGCGGAGACGACGAAGTTCGACGGGCAGGAGCGTCGCGACCTGCTGCCGTGGGAGATCGCGCAGATCGCCGGCCGCGCAGGGCGATTCGGGTTCCACGAGCGCGGCCATGTCGGCGTGCTGACCGGTGTGCCCTGGGCGCGCCCGGAGCCGCGTCTCGTGCAGACGTCGCTCGTCCCGCACGTCGTGATCGAGGACGGGCACCTCGGCTACCGGCGTGTCGACACGGGGCGGCTGCGGCCGCAGTTGAGCGATCTCAACGTGTCGCGCGTCGACGAGATCGAGCCGGCGCTGCACGCGTGGCGCCGCGCTGCCATGAGCTATTGGAGCGAGGAGGGCTGGCTCTCCGTCGAGTCGGTGCAGCCGCTGCTCGCGCGGCTCGACGCGGTGAACGAGGCCTTGCACCATTGCCGTCGGAAGCTTCGCCTGGAGGACGTGTGGAAGCTGATGCAGGCGCCGACGGACGAAGCGGGGCTCGACCTGCTCGGTTCGCTTGCGTGCGCGCTCGCCGGCGACACACCGCAGAAGACGGTGATCGGTTGGGTGCTCGATCCGCAGCGCTTGCACGGCGCCGACCTCGACGAGGCGGAGCAAGCGGCGCGCGAGGCGTCCCTCCTGCGGTGGTTCGCGCTGCAGTATCCGGGCGTCGCCGGCGTGACGATGGAGAAAGCGGCCGCGCTGGAGGAGACAGCCGCGCGCCGCGTCGTCGAGGAGCTGCGCGCGGAGATCGACGACCCGACGATCGGCCGGTGCCGCGTGTGTGGCGCGCGGACCGCGCCGTGGGCGCAGCTCTGCGATCGCTGCTTCATGGCGCGGGGCTACCGCGCTCGTTAGACCCTGCTGTTCAACGGAGCACCAGCTGCGTACAGCGAAACAGCGCGAGCGTGCGCTCCTGCTCGTCCGTGACGGTCGCATCCCAGATCTGCGTCGTCCGTCCGCCGTGCACGAGCGTCGCCTCGCACGTGATCGTCCCGGCGTTTGCAGTCCGCAGGAAGTTCGTCTTCAGCTCGATCGTCGTGAAGCCGATCCCGCCCTCCGGCAGGCCGAGGATGCAGCCGTAGCCGCACGCCGTGTCGGCGAGCCCGACGATCGCGGCGGCGTGGAGGTAGCCGTTCGGCGCCATGTGCCGGTCGTCGAGTGGCATTCGCCCGAGCACGCGGCCGTCGTCGACGGACTCGATCTCGACGCCGATGAGCCCGGGGAAGAGGCTGCCGCCCGCCTCGTTCAGCTGGGCGAGGGTGAGGTCCACCCGCCCGACCCTACACTTCGGCGTCATGGCGAAGCCGACCGGAGAGAAGCTGATCGTGGACAACCGCCGCGCGCGGCACGAGTACCACCTGACCGACCGCATCGAGGCCGGTCTCGTGCTCGGCGGCACGGAGGTCAAAGCCCTGCGCGAAGGCAAGGCCACGCTGCAACAGGCGTACGCCGAGGTGCGGGACGGCGAAGCGTGGCTCGTCGGCCTTCACATCCCCGAGTACGCGCAAGGCAACCGCGAGAACCACGAGCCCGACCGCCCGCGCAAGCTCCTCCTGCACCGCCGCGAAATCGACCGCCTCTACGGGCAAGTGCGCGAGAAGGGCTTCACGCTCGTGCCGACGCGCCTCTACTTCAAGGACGGCCGGGTGAAGGCCGAGATCGCCCTCGCGCGCGGCAAGGAGCTGCGCGACAAGCGGCGGAGTGTCGCCGACCGTGACGCGCGCCGGCAGATCGAGCGCGAACTGAAGTCGAGGCGATAGGCTCGCGGCGAGGCGGCCGCCGCGCTGCCAAGGGTCCCGAAAAGAAGGCCGTTGTGAGGAGTGTGTCCCTCACGGTCAACGAGGTTCCCTACGAGCTCGAGCTCGAGCCGCGCGAGTTACTCGTGTACGTGCTGCGGGATCGACTCGGCCTGACCGGAACCGTCGTCGGCTGCGATACCTCGTCGTGCGGCGCGTGCACCGTGCTGATCGACGGCGAGTCGGTGAAGTCGTGCACCGTCCTCGGCGTTCAGGCGGACGGGGTCGAGATCACGACGATCGAAGGGCTGTCGGAGAACGGGGAGCTGCACGAGCTCCAGCAGAGTTTTCACGAGCATCAAGCATTGCAGTGTGGCTATTGCACGAGCGGAATGGTGCTCGCCGCCGTCAACCTGCTCGCGGAGAACCCGCGACCGTCCGAGGGCGAGATCAGGCATGCGCTCGAGGGCAACCTGTGCCGCTGCACGGGCTACCAGAACATCGTCGACGCGATCGGGGCGGTGGCCCGATGAGCGCGCCGACTGAAGTCGTCGTCGGCCGGATCGTCGGCACGCCGGTCGAGCGCAAGGAAGACAAGAAGCTGCTGCACGGCACCTTGCCGGCGTCCTCGTCCGGCGCGCAATCGAGGAGGCGGAGAGCCGCTAGCGCAACGGGATGCTCTGCGGGAAGCGGAATGCGTTCTTTGGGTCGATCTTCCGCTTCACCGCCTTCAGGCGCGCGAGGTTCGAGCCGTAGTACGCGTGCAGCCAGTTGCTCAGCTGCGGGTCGATGTAGTTCTGGTACGCGGAGCCGGAGGCGTACGGTCGCATCTGCGCGTACGCGCCGTCGAGCCAGGCGAGGCTCTGCGCCGCTGTCCCGCTCCATTGGGCGGTGTACTGGATCGAGAACAGGGCGTCGCGGTGAACGAACGCCGTCGCCGCTTTCGGCATGCGGTTGATCGCACCGCCGTAGGGGTCGAGATAGAACGCACCGAGCCCGTGGCCTTGTCGCGCGTCGATGCCGGCGACCAGCCGCTTGATCCCTTCGGCCGGCAGTGGCGTGCTGACGTAGTCGGACTTCCCCTTGAACGCGATGCGGCGGTCGGTGCACGAGCCGGCGTCGCGGCAGCCGGCCCAGTGCAGCACTGCGTCGAAGTACGACAGCGTGAACGTCTTGACGCGGATCGGCGTGCCCGTCGAAGCGAGCGGCTGGATCAGCGACGCCAGATCGGCTTCGCTGCCGAAGAACTGCCCGCCGGAGACGACGTGTGCACGCGCACCAGGCGCCGACGGGTTGGTCGCGATCAAGTCCAGCACGGAGAAGAGCGCGTCGGGCGCGTGCGGTGCGAACATCTGCCAGGCGGCGACGGCCTGCTCTGCCTGTGCCCACGGCCACTCGATCTCGTAGCGGGAGACGGTCGTAACCGGGTGCGTCGCGAACGTCAGCTCCGTTGCGATCCCGAAGTTGCCGCCGCCTCCGCCGCGGCACGCCCAGAAGAGGTCGGTGTTGTGGGACGCGTCGCACGTGAGGAGGCGTCCGTCCGCCGTCGCGATCTGCACGCGCCGGAGTGCGTCCGCCGTCGTCCCGAGCAGCCTCGACGAGTAGCCGATGCCGCCGCCGAGCGCGAGGCCGGCGACGCCGACGCTCGGGCACGAGCCGCCGGGAATCGTGCGGCCCACGTGCCAGAGCGCGGAGTAGACGTCGATCAGCTTCGTGCCGGCTCCGACCCGGGCTGTCCCGCCGCTCGAGGCGATGTGGTCGAGGCGGGAGACGTCGGCGACGACGACACCGTTGCCGCTCGAGTACCCGGCATAGCTGTGTCCGCCCGACCGCGGGACGACGCGGATGCCGTACGTCCGTCCCCAGCGGATCGTCCGCTGCACGTCCGCTGCGTTCGCGCAGTACGCGATCGCGCGAGGGTGCAACGCGTCGAAGCGTGAGTCCCAGAGCTGCCGTGCACCCGTGTAGCGCGTGGTGCCCGGCCGCACGACGTCACCGTCGAGCGCATGGGCGAGTGCCGTGACGGCCGGGTCGGCGGCCCCGACGGTTCGCGTCCACGCGGGGAGCGCAAGCACCGCGCCGCGCTGCAGAAGCTCCCGCCGGTTCACTGCGGCATCGTAGGACGGCTACAATTTGCTTCGTGTAAACGACATACGGGGGCGACCTGGTTTCGACGTGGTCGGTTCATCCGGATGAGCTGCAAGCCGAGGTCGCCGGTTGGCCTCGTTAATCCACCGGCAAACCAATAAATGCGAATCCTCGTGATCTCGCACTCGCTGCCTAAGTTCACTTAGTCCAGCGACACCAAGTCAGGTTGGGCCCGTGACCTGACGCGGTGCTAACGAACGGGCTCGGCGCCGAAGGAAAGCCAATCGCCGGAGGCGCGACACTGAAGGATGGCTGGCCCGTCGGTAGGGCGGTGGCACTCCGGCCGGCGGGCGAGATTTAAGTGCCGCCTACGCTTGTAGACGCTCAGCCGGTGCGGCTGCGGACGCGGGTTCGATTCCCGCCGCCTCCATGAGATCGCGATTGGCAGAGGGAAGGTCCGCCGGGTGGCGTGCCTTCCCTCGTTGACGAATCAGGTACGACGCAGCGCGCGCCCGCGCGCGGGTCGACTCAGTGCGGATTGAAGCTGTATGTCCCAGCCCAGTGCCAGAGCTCGTTGGTCGTACCTGGATCGGTGACCGTGACCACGACGCCGGCGTGGAACCACGTGAACATTCCGGTTCCGCCCGAGAACTCGCAGTGCATCGGGTTGCCGCCGAGGAAGCACGTGCCGAACGCCTTGTTGTTTCCAGGCCCCGGCGGGTCGAGAACTACGGCACCGCCCGTACTTGTCGCGAGACCGGCTGGGTCGAGATAGAGAATCCTGGAGCCCTCCGGGATGGCCGGCAGGCTCGCGGAAATGATCGTGCAGTACGGAGGAACGTTCGTTGGAACGAATCCAGAGCATTCCTTCGTCACCACGAGGTCTCCGCTTCGCGGAGGCGCCGACCCGGCTAGCGCGGAGGCCGTCGTGATGCCCGTCGCCAGCACGAGCAACGCGATCATTTCCGCGACGCTCCTGCTCGTTTTGAAGTAGCGCATTCGTCTACTCCCTCCTTTCGTGTCCACACTCAACGTGGCTCAGAACGCGACGACGGAGCGGCTTGCGATCATCCTCGGCGGCCGACGACGTTGTGGCCATACGTCATTCGACGTATGTTCGAAAGATGGCGCGGCTATCGGGATCGGACTACCGCGGCATCCTCGAGTTCCTCCACGCGGCCGGTGAGGTTGAAGGGTCCGACCCGTTTCCGGTACAGGTGCTCGCGCGGTTGCGCGAGCTCGTCCCGTGCGACACCGTGTCGTACGGCAACTTCGATCGTCACGGCCACGTTTGGCGCACCGACGTCCGCTACTCGGGAGAGCCGCGTTCGCCGGTCACGCCCGCCATCTGCGAAGCGCACGGCCGGCTCGCGTACCAGTACCCATATCGGCCGTGGAGCGCTACGGCGAGGCACCCGCTGCGCTGGTCTGACCTGCTCTCACGGCGCGAGTGGCATGCCCTGGACCTGTACTGGGAGGTCTGTCGCCCGCTGGACGGCGAGCACGAGCTCGAGCTCTGGCTCGCGACACCGGAGGGGATAGCAGGCGGGTTCGGGTTCGACAGCTTCAAGCGCGACTTCAGCGACCGAGACAAGCTCGTTCTCGAGATCCTCCGACCGCACCTTGTCCAGCTCTGGCGCAACGCGGCCGCTCGTAAACGGGAGTCGAGGTCGCTCGCGGTGCTCACTCCCCGCGAGCGCGAGATTCTTCTCTGGGTTGCACGAGGAAAGTCGAACCGCGAGATCGCAGCCGTTCTCTATCTCGCGCCGGGAACGATTCGCAAACACCTCGACAACGTGTATGACAAGCTCGGGGTGAGCAACCGTGCGGGAGCGGTCGGTCGCGCATTCAGCATCGAGATGACGACCTTCGCCGACGACCAGTCCGCCGACTCGCGCTGACGCTTTCGCGCGTGAGTCAGTACTTCACGTCGACGAGCTCCTACGAACGCTTCATGGGGCGATTCTCCGGCCAGCTCGGACCGCTTTTCGCGGACTTCGCGGGTGTCGAGCGGTCCGGGCGCGCGCTCGATGTCGGCTGCGGCCCCGGCGCGCTGACGGTCGAGCTCGTTGCGCGTCTCGGCGCCGTGAACGTGGCGGCGATCGATCCGTCGGAGGCATTCGTCGAGGCCGCGCGCGAACGGAACCCCGAGGTCGATGTGCGCCACGCGCCCGCGGAGAAGATCCCGTTCGCCGACGACGCGTTCGACTTCGCGCTTGCCCAGCTCGTCGTGCACTTCATGGAGGACGCGGTCGCCGGTCTAAGCGAGATGGCGCGGGTGACGCGATCCGGCGGCGTCGTTGCTGCGTGCGTGTGGGACTACTACGGGCGGACGTCGCCGTTGTCGCAGTTCTGGACAGCGCTCGAGGAGTTCGACTCGGCGGCCGAGAACGAAGCGCATCTCGCCGGCGCGCGCGAGGGGCATCTCGCCGAGCTGTTCGAGGCGGCGGGCCTCGCAGACCTGCAACAGTCGTCGCTCTCGGTGGGTGTCGAATTCGCGACCTTCGACGAGTGGTGGGCCCCGTACGAGCTCGGCGTGGGACCGGCAGGCGCCTATGTTGCGGGTCTCGACGACGCGCAGCGCCGGGAGCTGCGCGAGCTATGCAGCGCGCGCTTGCCTCAGGCGCCCTTCACGATCACGGGCAAGGCCTGGGCCGTACGCGGGTTGCAGCGTTAGAGACGCCGTTGACGGCCCCGGAGCGCCGTCCGTTATAGGATCGGCCCGCCAGATCGCACGTGCGGCTCTGCGATCGAGCGTCCACCACAACCCGATCACGTGGAGGTCACGCGATGAGCAGCCGACTTTGGCGCTTCCTGCTTCTGACGACTCTCCTGGCCCTCGTGCTCGTGGCATCGAGCACCGCCGCCCCGGGTCGAGTCGCAGCCAATCCGACGAACACAAAGGTCGCCGGCATCGATGTCGACGCGACGACGATCCCGCAACTCGAGGCGTTGATGAACGCGCACCGGATCAACGCCGTCGAGCTCACAAACTTCTATCTCCGGCGCATCCGCCAGTTCAATCCGATGCTGCATGCCGTGATCACCGTCAGCCCGACGGCTCTCGCCGACGCACGGGCGGCCGACGCGGCAAGGCGGGCCGGTGATCACCGTCCGCTTCTCGGGATTCCGATCCTCGTCAAGGACAACATCGATACCACGGGGATGCCGACGACAGCCGGCTCTTGGGCGCTCGCAGGCAGCACACCCGATGACGCATTCATCATCCGGCGGCTCAAAGCTGCGGGTGCGTTCATCATCGGCAAAGCGAATCTGTCCGAGTGGGCGAACTTCCGGTCCGGCCCGTCGTCAAGCGGCTGGAGCGGCATCGGCGGGCAGACGAACATGCCGTACGTCCTCGATCGCAATCCGTGTGGCTCGAGTTCCGGGTCCGGGGCCGGCGCCGCCGCCGACCTCGCGGCTGCGGCGGTCGGCACAGAGACGGACGGCTCGGTTGTCTGCCCCTCCGGCGCGAACGGCGACGTCGGAATCAAGCCGACGCTTGGACTGTGGAGCCGCGCGGGCGTCGTGCCGATCAGTGCCGACCAGGACTCGGCCGGACCGATCGCCCGTAACGTGACCGACGCTGCCGTGTTGCTCGGTGCAGCGACCGGCGTCGACTCGAACGACGCCGCGACCATTGCGCAGCCGGGTCACGCATTCTCCGACTACACCCAGTTTCTCAACGTGAACGCACTGCAGGGCGCCCGCATCGGTGTCTGGCGCGCCGGCACATACGACCCGACGCTCGTTGGCTCGGTCGTCGAGCCGATCCTCGGCAACGTCATCGCGGCGCTCAAGGCTCAGGGTGCGAGCGTGGTCGACCCGACCGACGTCGACCTGTCGGCGACCGCCAACGAGTTCCCGGCGCTCGTGTGCGAGTTCAAGACCGACATTGCGACGTATCTCCACACCTTCGTGCACGGGACGAACCCGGTGACGGGTGCTCCGTACCCGCAGACGCTCGCCGACTTGATCGCGTTCGACCAGGCGCATCCTGAGCTCGAGGGACCGTGGAACGACGCTGTCTTCGAGGCTGCTCAGGCGACGAACGGCCGCGACGACGATTGCGCAGCCCTGCGGCAGGCAACGACGCCGCCGGTTCAGCAATCGATCGACAGTCTCATGACTGCCAATCATCTCGACGCGATCATCGCTCTGACGAACGGTCCGGCCTGGCCGACAAACGACGATCCCAACCAGGGTGACCTCAACGGCCACTTCGAGCTGTTCGTAGGGTCGTCCACCGCGGCAGCAGTGTCGGGCTATCCGGACATCACTGTGCCCGCGGGGTACGACGCCGGACTGCCGATCGGGATCACCTTCATCGGCCGTCGCTGGAGCGAACCGACGCTACTTGGGCTGGCCTACGGCTATGAGCAGGCGACGCACATTCGCGTCCCGCCGCAGTTCATCCCGACGATCGGCGACGCGCTGTTCCCCGGCGTTCCGAACCCGTAAGTCCCACGGAGCGTCAGCGAAGCCCGGCCGTCCGGCCGGGCTTCGCGCTCGCGCGCTTCACTCGGTCTATTGCTCGCGGCGCGGAGCACACGCACGAGAACCTCGAGGGCTGCTACGCGGCCCGCTCGCTCGTCTGCGGCGAGCCCTGTGAATCAAACCCACGCGCACATTCGTCGCGACGTACGACAAGCGATGCGGCTGCGGCGAGCCTGCGCTCGACCGACCGCGCGAGGAGCAGGCAGAACACGGCGATCGGGAGCTCCACCAGCGCCGCCTCCAAGACCGCCATGATCACCTCGCTCCGGGTCGAGGCGGTCAGGATGTCGAACCAGGCATCGACGAAGAGGAGCGTTGCCGCCGCGGTCGCTGCGCCCTCGAGCCACGGTGACCGCCGCCAGGCCGCGGTCGCTACGCCGACGAGGAGCAGCGCCAGCGCGACGTCGAATCCGGCCCACGCAACGTCCCAGTGCGCCGATCGGTGGTCGCTCGGCAAGTCTCGTGCGAGAAACACGACCCAGGGCACGAGGACGAGCGCGGCCGCCGCGAACAGCACGCCGATCCAATCGAGCGCACGGTCACGGACTCGTTCCCTCAAGTGCGTCGGCGTGTGCGCTTCCGCGAGCTCTGCAGACATCTCTTTTGTTCGAACGACCCCCACCGGGGAGCCATTCCACGCGGCTCCCCTTCAGATCCGGCCGATCTGTGACGATGTGGCGAGCGTGAGCACGTCGCCCAACGAGGCTGTGCCGGTCGCCGCCCCGCGTGCGGCGTGGTCGCTCCGGATCCGGCTTGCCCTCCTGACGCTCCTCAACGCCGCCTTCTCGAGCGCCTACCGCTTCCTCCGCTCCCACTACCGCCTGTGGAGCTGGTCGTCGGGACATTACGGCCCGCTCTTCGACCGCTTCGCACGGTTGCACGCCTACCTCATGTGTGCGTGGGCGCGGAAACGCGTGCCGGCGTACGCGCAGTTCCTCGCCGACAACGGACACACGCTCCGCGTGCTCGACATCACGAGCTTTCCGGAGACGTCGAAGGAGAACTACGTCAAGCGCTACGGCTTCGCCGCGCGCTGCCCGGCCGGGCGCGTCCCCGTCGCAGGGACGATCGTCGACGAGTCTGCCGGCTCGTCGGGGACGCCGTTCGACTGGCTCCGATCGGCGCGGGAGCTGCGCGACGTGCATCTGAACACGGCCAACTGGATCCGCTACACGTACCCGACCGAGCGGTTGTTCGCGATCAACGCCTTCTCGATGGGCGCCTGGGCGACCGGCACGAACATGGGTGTCGCGCTCGGGCAGGTCTGCACAGTCAAGTCGACGGGGCCCGACCTCGGACGGATCCTCGGCACGATCGAGCGCTTCGGCGATGACTTCGACTACCTCATCACGGCGTACCCGCCGTTCCTCAAGCACGTCGTCGACGCGCTCGACGCGCACGGTTTCGACTGGACACGTACGCGCGTGTACGGAGCGGTCGGCGGCGAGGGCATGACCGAGGCGCTCCGCGACTACCTCGAGCGGCGCCTCGTCAAGGTTCGCTCCGGCTACGGCGCCTCCGACATCCAGATCGGGATCGCGGGGGAGACCGATCTCTCCGTCCTCGTTCGCAAGCTTCTCGTCGCGAGGCTCGACGTCCGCGAGGCGCTGCTCGGCGCCGACCGCGGCGTCCCGATGGTCTTCCAGTACAACCCGCTGGAGAACTACGTCGAGATCAACGACCGAGGTGAGGCGCTCGTGACGCTCAACAACATTTCGGTGCTTTCGCCGAAGCTTCGCTACAACGTCGGCGACGAGGCGCTGACCATGCCGCGCCGGGAGCTCGTGCGCAGGCTCGAGCAGCTCGATGTGCTCCCCGATCCGCTCCCACGCGGCTGGGCGTCGCCGTTCTTCTTCCTGTACGGGCGCAGCGACAGCACCATCTCGTTCATGGGCGCGAACATCTACCCGATCGACGTCGAATACGGCCTCTACCGCGATGCCGCCCTCGCCGGCTCGATCGAGAGCTTCTGCCTCGAGCTTTCCGAGTCCGACGAGCTCGAGTCGCGTGCCGTCGTCCACGTGCAGCTGCGCGAGGGCGCGCGCGTGGACGAAGCGGCCGCCGTCGAGCATCTTCGCACCGCCCTCGTCGACCACCTCGCCGCCGCGAGCCGCGACTTCGCAGAGGCGCTGCGCGAGGATCCGGCCGCCGCGGATCTCCGCGTGCTCCTCCATGCGCACGGAACCGGGCCGTTCGCAGGCCTCGGCGGGACGATCAAGAACGTCTACGTGTTGCCCCGATGAAGACGACCGATCTCAGCAAGGTGCCCCGCTGGGGCCGCGGAAACGCGGTGTTCATCGGCGCGACCGAGTACTCCGGAATCCGGCCGCTGGTCTCGCACCTGCCCAAGTGGATCCGCCTGCGCCGCCGGCTGAAGCAGATGCCGGGCTTCTGCGGCCACTTCGTGTACTACCGCTTCCCGTACACGTTCGGTCAGGTCGTCGTCTTCGAGGAGATGGATCAGATGCTGCGCTTCGCGCGGTCGAAGCTGCACCGCGAGCTGATGGCATGGATCGTCGAGGGTGACGGGAAACATGCGAAGGCCGGCTTCATCAGGCTCTACGACGCGCGGCCGGGCGGGAGCTACGCGAACGGGCTCTGGAGCAACGAGGACGCGCGCGGGTATGACGAGCGCTTCACGGCGCTCAGCACGGAGGACGAGGGGCCGTTCGTCCATCCACGTAAAGGCTGACGTGCTCGCAGCGCGGAGCGTTTCGACCCGGAGGGAGCTCGACGAGTGGATCGCGCTCACCGACCGTCTCTATTCGGGCGTGCCGCAGTTCGTGCCGCCCGTCCGGCAGCGACTGCGAGCGCTCCCCGCTCGAAAAGATCCGGTTCTGCGTCACGGCGAGATCGAGCTTCTCTCGGTCGTGCGTGACGGCGTCGTCGTCGCGCGCGCGACCGCGCACACGAACGCGAAGCTCGACGCAAAGCTCGGCGCCCGCCAGCTGCTCTTCGGGTTCACCGAGTTCGACGACGACGATGAGGTCTTCGCGGCATTGGCCGATGCGCTCACGGAGCGCGCGCGCCGGATCGGCGCGGCGCGGCTCTTCGGCCCCGTGAGCCTGCTGCCGAACCAGTCGGGCGGCGTCGTGACATCCGGCTACGAGGAGCGCGGGTTCGTCGACAGCCCGTGGAACCCGCCGTACTATCCCGCGCTCTACGAGCGGCATGGGTTCGTGCGCGAGTTCGAGGGCGAGACGTTTGTCATCCCGCTCGAGCAGCTCGTCGCGCCGCCGGACGAGTTGATCCCGTTCGACGAAGAGCGAATCGCACGCGAGGAGCTCGTCGTCCGGCGGGCGAATCCACGCCGCATGAAGCGGGAGCTGGCGATTATCCGGCAGCTCCTGAATGCGAGTTTCGCGCAGCTCGGCTACTACACCGAGATCGACGAGGACGAGCTCGCCTACCAGGTCGCCGGGCTCGGCTACCTCCTAGACAGCCGGATCGCGCTCTACCTGCTGAAGGCCGGCGAGCCGGTCGCCTTCATCCTTTGCATCCCCGACATCTCGACGTTTCTGCAGAAGGTCGGGGGAGATCTGAGCGCGCCGAACCTGTTGCGGCTTCTGCTCACTCGGAAGCGCTATCGCAGCGAGGCGATCTGCGTCATTCAGGGGACGCTCCCGGCCGAGCAGGGACACGGGTATATCCGGCTCCTCACCCGCGAGCTGCTGCGGAATCTCCGCGGCGCGGGATACCGAACGCTCCGGGGGACGTTCATCGAGCATGAGAACACGGGCTCATCGGCCTACGCCGATCGCCTAGGCCGTCCCGCGCACGGCGTCACGCTCTATTCGCGGCCGGTCGAATGACCGACCTGCGCGATCTGCGGCGCCTCGAGCCGCACTTCTTCCGCGCGCCGTCGGCGCACAACACACAGCCTTGGCTCCTCGAGTACGCGGCGGACTCGGTCGAGCTTCGCTTCGACACCGCGCGTGAGCTGCCGGCCGGTGACCCGACGCGGCGCGACCTCTTCCTGTCGCTCGGCGCGTTCGTGGAGGCCGTCCTCGTCGCTGCGGCCGAGGCGGAGATCGCGGTGCGCTTCGCAGCCGACGTCGACCTTTCGGAGCGGTTGCTCGGCGCCTTCGTTCCCGCCGAGGAGCCTTACGAGACGCCGTTCACAGCTGCCGACCTCGAGCGGCGACGGACGAACCGGCTGGCCTACACGCCGCACCGCCTGACCGGGGAGGAGCTCGCCGCCGCACGCCCGCAACTTGGTCCCGGCAGGGAGCTTCACGACCTCGCGGCGCGCGACATCGCGGAGCTCGCCGCCGCAGGTGACCGGCATCTGTACGACTCGCCGCCGGTCGTCGCAGAGCTCCGCCGTTGGCTGCGGCTCAGCCGGCGCGACCCGCGCTACGAGCAGGACGGCCTGAGCTACGAGTGCCTCGGCCTCTCGCGGGGGCAGGCTGCGGCGGTTGCCGTACTCCTCCATCCGCGCGTGTACCCCGCGGTTCGCGCGCTGCGTCTGCATCGGGCGTTCGCCGCTGCGGGAGCCTCGCTGCTCCGAGAAGAGGGGAGCGTGCTCGTCCTTGCGGGAGCGGACGGCACACCCGCCGAGATGCTCGAGCACGGGCGCGCGCTTCTGCGTGTGTGGCTCGCACTCGCCGGGCTCGGGCTGTTCACTCACCCGCTGAGCCAGATCCTCGACTGCCCGGACACCGAGCGCCGGCTCGCGGCTCGGATCGGCGCGGTTGCGCCGATCC
>DATAOK010000082.1:0-24870 GCA_036265735.1 Gaiellaceae bacterium | reverse complement strand
GCCGGACTCTGGGCAACGTTCACGTCGTGCACCTCAAGTGCCGTCCTCGTCCACGCTACGGCTACGTCGACCCGCTGGAGCTCGCTCACGGGCGTCCATGTCGGCGACCGGTTTGCGCGCATGCTGTTCGAGGCACCGTACGCGAAGCGTCTCGGGGCGAATCGTTGGCGCCTCGCGCTGTCGCATCACCATTCGATCGTCGCCGTGATCTCACACGGCCGTGTCGTGCGCCTCGCCGCGAAGCTCGGCTAGAGCCGCCGCACGTCGAGCGCCCGCACGCCTTCGGCCGAAACCGCGTAACCGCGTGCAGTCGCCGTCGAGGCGACGACTTCGTGCAGCTCCGTCCCGACGAAGTGCGCACCCGCTGCGTCGTCCAACGCGATTCCCGCCGGAAAGCCGTCGCGGACGAGCTGCTCGTAGACGGGACGGCGCAGGTCCTCGCCGTCGTAGTGCGGGCACGCACTCCCTGCGAGGAACCCGAGGCCGTCGCGCAAGCCGGCGAGCTGCGGCCCGAACGAGTCGGTGACGCACGCCTCGAACCAGCAGATCATCCCCGCGCTCCAGCCGCAGAGGAGGATGCCGCTCTCCCACGCCTCGCGCAGGATCTCGTCGAAGCCGTGCGCTCTCCACACGGCGAGGAGGTTCGCGGTGCTGCCGCCCCCGACGAAAACCACGTCGTGCGCGAGGACCACGTCGCGCAGGCCGGCGGGCGGCCACGGATAGAAGGAGAGCGGCGTGAGCTCGGCGCCGTCGAGCTCCGGCAGCGTGTCGGGGCACGGGCTCGCCGTCGTGTCGAAGAGCACGCGCGGGCCGCGCGCGAGGCCGAGCAAATGCCGGGCCATCGCCGCGTCCGGGTAGCCTCCGAGACCCAGGATTTGCCGGGAGGGCACGGGAGACATCTATGACAGGATCAGGCGCGCCTTGAGCTACGTCTACGACTTCAACGAGCCGTCCGAGGGCGGACGGGAGCTGCTCGGCGGCAAGGGCATCGGCCTCGCCGAGATGACGCAGCTCGGGATTCCCGTCCCGGCCGGGTTCACGATCACGACCGATGCGTGCCGCGCCTACATGCGGGAAGGCGGGCTGCCCGCCGGGCTCGAGGACGAAGTGGCGGAGCACATCGCGCGGCTCGAGCAGGCGACCGGCAAGCGCTTCGGCGACAAGTCGGATCCGCTGCTCGTCTCCGTGCGCTCGGGCGCGGCCATCTCGATGCCGGGGATGATGGACACGATCCTGAACGTCGGGCTGAACGATGTCGCCGTCGGCGGCCTCGCGACCGCGACGGGGAACGAGGAGTTCGCCTTCGACTGCTACCGGCGTTTGATCCAGATGTACGGCGAGACCGTGGACGATGTGTCGTTCGAGCGCGGCGAGAACGACGTCGAGCGCCTGAAGGCGGTGTATCGGCAGCAGACGGGGAACGACTTCCCGCAGGACGCACGTGAGCAGCTGCGCCGCGCGATCATCGCGGTGTTCGACTCGTGGAAGTCGCCGCGCGCACAGGTGTACCGGCGCACGTACGACATCCCCGACGACATCGGCACGGCCGTCAACGTCGTGCAGATGGTGTTCGGGAACAAGGGCGACCGGTCGGCAACCGGCGTGTGTTTCACACGCGACCCGTCCACCGGCGAGCAGGGCGTGTACGGCGAGTACCTCGTGAACGCACAGGGTGAGGACGTCGTCGCGGGCATTCGCACGCCGCAGCCGGTCGAGGAGATGCGCGAACGGCTTCCCGAGGCCTACGACCAGCTGCTCCAGACGATGGCGCGGCTCGAGCACCACTACCGCGACATGCAGGACATCGAGTTCACGATCGAGGACGGGAAGCTCTATCTCCTGCAGACGCGCTCGGCGAAGCGCACCGCGGCCGCGGCTCTGAAGGCGGCAGTGGACATGACCGGCGAGGGGCTGATCACGCGCGAGGACGCCATTGCGCGCATCGACCCGGGCCAGCTCGACCAGCTGCTGCACCCGATGCTCGACCCGAAGGCGGAGTTCGAGGTGGCCGCGCGCGGGCTGAACGCGTCACCGGGTGCGGCGTCGGGCCACATCGTGCTCGACGCCGATACGGCGGAAGACCGCGGCATGGCGGGGGAGGCGGTGATCCTCGTCCGCTGGGAGACGACGCCCGACGACATCCACGGGCTGATCCAGTCGAAGGGCGTGCTGACGGCGCACGGCGGGATGACGTCGCACGCCGCCGTCGTCGCGCGCGGAATGGGCAAGCCGTGCGTCGCCGGCTGCGAAGGGCTCGAGATCGACGCCGACGCGCGGACGATTCGCATCGGCGGGCACGACCTGCGCGAGGGCGACACGATCACGATCGACGGCGCAACCGGGCGCGTGATCGTCGGCGCTGTCGCGCTCGTTCCGCCGCAGATCAACGAGGACTTCGAGACGGTGCTCGCCTGGGCCGACGACGTTCGACGCCTCAAGGTGCGCGCGAACGCGGACAACGCGCCCGACTCCGCGAAGGCGCGCGAGTTCGGCGCGCAGGGCATCGGGCTCTGCCGCACGGAGCACATGTTCTTCGGCGACGAGCGTCTGCCCGTGGTGCAGGAGATGATCCTCGCGTCGGACGAGTCAGGACGGCGCGCCGCGCTCGACCGTCTACTGCCGTTCCAGCAGTCGGACTTCGAAGCGATCTTCGAGGCGATGGCCGGACTGCCGGTGACGATTCGCCTGCTCGACCCGCCGCTGCACGAGTTCCTGCCGTCGCTCGAGGAGGCGACGGACGAGCGCATGCGGCATCGCATCCGGACGTTGCGCGAGGCGAACCCGATGCTCGGCACGCGCGGCTGCCGGCTCGGCATCCAGTGGCCGGAGATCTACGAGATGCAGGTGCGCGCGATTGCGCGGGCCGCGCGCGCCGTGCAGGAGCGCGTCGGCGACGCGCCGCTTGTCGAGATCATGCATCCGCTCGTCGGGTTCCGAGAGGAGCTGCGACGGCTGCGCGAGCTGACGGAGCAGGTGATGGCGGACGAGGCGCCGGGTCTCGAGTACCTCTGCGGCACGATGATCGAGCTGCCGCGCGCCGCGTTGCGGGCGGACGAGATCTCCGAAGTGGCGGACTTCTTCTCGTTCGGGACGAACGACCTCACGCAGACGACGCTCGGGATGTCGCGCGACGACGCAGAGGGCAAGTTCCTGACCTTCTATCTCGAGGACGGCGTGATCCCCCACAACCCCTTCGAGACGCTCGACCAGGAGGGCGTCGGCGATCTGATGCGGATCGGCGTCGAGCGCGGCCGCGCGGCGAAGCCCGGTATCAAGCTCGGGATCTGCGGCGAGCACGGGGGAGAGCCGGCCTCGGTGGAGTTCTGCCACCGGCTCGGCCTGGACTACGTGAGCTGCTCGCCGTACCGTGTTCCGGTGGCGCGGCTCGCGGCGGCGCAGGCCGTGCTGAAGGAGAGCAGCCGTGCAGACTACGTCGTCGCTGGAGGGTAAGTGCCGAAATACGAGCTCCTCGTGGACGGCCGGCGCCGCGGACGCGCCGGCTCAGACGACGAGGTGAAGCGGTGGCTCGTCGAATACCGCGAGTCACACGCCGAGGACGATCCGGACGCGACGCATGTCCAGGTGATGCAGCTGTCCGCGTGGTCCTGGCTTTCCGGCGGCAAGCTGGTCGACCGCGCAGCGTTCCTGGACGGCGCCTGAATCAGAATCCACGCCCGGCACACTGTGCCCGTGCGGTACGTGTTCGCAGTCGTCGTGGCCCTTGCCGTCGCCGCGCCCGCGCAGGCGGCGTTCCGCCCCGGTGACCGTGTTGCGATCGACGTCTCCGTCGCGACGCTCTGGAAGGCGCCGAACCTCGCGCGCTCGATTGACCGCCCGTCGCTGACGAACCCGGTCGACCTCGCACGATGGAGCGGCAACCTCGCGACGACGGCGTCACGCGTTTGGCTCGACTCGCATGTGCAGACGCAGGCGCTCTACGGCCAGCAGGTCGTCGTGCTCGCGCGCAGCGGCGGCTGGGCGAAGGTCGCGGTCGTCGACGAGCCGGATCCGCAGGACGCGCACGGCTATCCCGGTTGGCTTCCGGTCTCGCAGCTCGCGCCCGACTTCGACCGTGCTGGGAGGCCCGTCGTGGTGGTGGCCCGCACCGGGACGCTGCGCGTGCACGGGCGAATGCTCCGCCTGAGCTACGGCACGACGCTGCCGTCGCTGCCCGGCGGCCGCGTGCGCACGCCCGACGGCATCGGCGCGCTCACGGGTGCAGCGCCGCCCCTCCGCGCGACGAACACATCGATCATCGCGCAGGCGAAGCGGTTCCTCGGCACGCAATACCTGTGGGGCGGCCTCTCGAGCTGGGGCTTCGACTGCTCGGGAATCATCTGGGACGTCTACCGCGCGCACGGCCTGACGATCCCGCGCGACGCAGATCCGCAACGCCATCACGGCACGCCGGTCGCACGAAGCGCGCTTCGGCCGGGCGATCTCCTCTTCTTCGGCTCACCGAGCTACGCCGAGCACGACGCGATCTACCTCGGCCGGGATCGGATGCTCGAGGCGCCCGACTCCGCGCACCGCGTGCGCATCGTGCCGGTGCGCTGGACGTACTACATCGGCGCGCGGCGGTATCTCAACGGCTAGGCGTAGCCGCGCACTTTGAAGTACGCGATCGCGACGCTCGCGACGGCGACCGCGACGATTCCGATGATGCCCAGCGTGCCGACCCGCCCGAAAGCTGCGTGCCCGCGGCCCCAGTTTGCGAATGCGAGCGTGACGAGGATCCCGCCGATCAAGCCGCCAACGTGACCGCCGATTGAGATGTTCGAGATGACGAACGACAGGGCGAGATTGATGACGATCCACGTCATCGCGTTCCCGGCGAGACGGCCGGTCGTCTGCCACTCGATGATGAGCAGCGCGCCGAGGATGCCGAAGATCGCGCCCGACGCACCAACGGTGAGAGCAAGCGGCGTGATCAAGAGTGCGCCTGCGGAGCCGGCCAGGCCCGACACGAAGTACAGCGCGAGGAACCGCGCCCGCCCGAGGTACTCCTCGACCGGAGCGCCGATGATCCAGAGCACGTACATGTTCAGGCCGATGTGGATCACGCTCGCGTGCAAGAACGCGGCAGTGATCAGCCGCCACCAACCCCCGTTCGCGACGTCGGGCCCGTCGAGCGCCCACTGCCTGAAGAGCTGTCCGCCCGGCGAGTTGATGCCGGCACCCTGCGAGGCCGTGACGAGGTAGATGACGACGTTCGCCGCGATCAGCGACCGCGTTACGAGCGCCGTGGTCGTGCCGCGAGAGGTCCGGCGCACGACGCGGGGCGGCTTGACCGCCCGGCGCGAGCCTGCATGGTCGGGGCAGCGCAGTCCAACCGGAGCAGCCGTCATGCATTCGGTGCAGATCGGGCGTCCGCATTCCGAGCAAGAGAGACCCGTCTCGCGGTCCGGGTGCCGGTAACAGGTCGGCAGGCCGGTCTGCGTCGTCGACATCCGGACTAGCCTAGCCCGCACTGTGGTCGTCCATGTTGCGTTCACGCCCGGGGAACAGACGCCTGCGCCGATCGGGATCGTCGTCGACGTCCTGCGTGCCACCTCGACGATCACGCAGGCGATCGCCGCGGGCTATGGGCGCGTCCTGTGCTGCGCCGAGATCGATGAGGCCCGCGCGCTCGCCGAATCGGAGGGTTCGGCCATCCTCGCCGGTGAGCGGCGGCTCGAGCCCATCCCGGGCTTCGAGCTCGGCAACTCGCCTCGCGAGGTCGCCGAGAAGCGGGCCGAGACGCTCATCCTCACGACGACGAACGGAACGGGCCTGCTCGTCTCCGCGGCCGCGCGCTTCGAGCACGTGTATGTCGGGTCACTGCTGAATCTCAGTGCGGTCGCAGCTGCGGCCGCGTCGCACGGCGAGGACGTTGCCGTGCTCTGCGCAGGCGTTCTCGGCGAGCTTGCACTTGACGATGCGTACTGCGCGGGTCGCATTGCGGAGGCGCTCGGCGGCGACCGGGCAGACTCGGCAACGGCTGCGGTCCGCCTCGCGCAGAGCTATCCGGATGCGCAGACCGGTATCGGCTCCGGGCGCAGCGGGTGGAACCTGCGCCGCCGCGGTCTCGAGGCGGACATCGAATGGTGCGCGCGCGAGAACGCGCTGGACGTCGTCCCGCGCTATCGCGGCACGATCGGCCCCGCGGCCGAAGTCACCGCCTGAGCTAGGTTTCCGGGGATGGTGAAGGCCGGTGCGATGGTCGCCCTCCTCGCCACGCTTGCCGCTCTCGCGGGCGCGGCGCCGAGCAGCTCAGCGACGAAGAAGCCCTGGTTGTGGCAGTGCGAGGCGATCGGGCTCGACCAGGCGAAGGACGCGTGCTATGTCCGGCTGCTGCTGCAGGACATCGACCGCTCGGGGAACCCGGCCACGGAGCTGCCGAGGATCGACGCGCGCGCGGCGAAGACGCCGACGGCGCTCTATGGACGCTGTCATCTGCTCATGCACACCGTCGGTCGAATGTGGGCGCGCGAGCATCACTTGACCCTCGACGGGCTGCAGAAGGTCGAGCCGCTGTCGAACAATCCCAACTGCTCGGCCGGGTTCGGCATGGGGCTCGTGATGGCGCTCGGCCCGAAGATCATCGCGACGGGCGGGAAGAGCGCCCTGAAGACGTGCGTCGACCTGCCGACGAAGATGCGCCAGTTCACCTGCGTGCACTCGCTCGGGCACGCGCTCATGCGCGGCTATCACGAGACGCTTTTCCTTGCAGTGCATGCCTGTACAAGGCTTGGGCGCGCGTACGCGCAGGACTGCGCGCAGGGCGCGTTCCATGACTACTGGATCGCCTTGCGCGGCGCCGACGACGCAACGTCACCGCTGACGCCGGTTCGATCGCCCCGGAGGCTCTGCGGCGAGTGGAAGCAGTACGCGATGGCGTGCTGGTACCGCTACTGGATCGAGCAGGCGCCTGGTCCTGTGCTCTTGAAGGCCTCCGATCTCACGCACCTCTGCCACGGCCTCGTCGGGAACCAGCGCGCGGGGTGCATCGCCGGCGCGTCGAAGGACGTCTACGACACGGCGGCCGTGCAGATGCAGTTCTGTTCTTCGCTGTCGGCGGTCGATGCCGCGCCGTGCGTGCGCGGCGTCGCGAACCAGGTCGACGCCGGGCGGCCGAAACGCGAGTACGCGCTGCTTCGGATGTGCGCGCGGTTCCCTCGTGCGGCTCGGGGGACATGCGCGGCCTGGTTCGGGCAGACGTTCAGCGTCCTCGAGAACGGACGGTTCAGCTGCGCACCGGTGGCGGCGTCGCTGCGAGCCGCGTGCGGCGTGGGGCTGAAGCGCTGGCGCGGGCCGCTCGTGACGTTCGCCTGACGCCTCCTCGTTCGCGGCGTCGATCTGCGCTTTGAGCTCTTGCGGGATCTTGGGCATGAGAACAGGGCACTCGTAGGGTCGCCGGGTCTTGCAAGGACGTTGGTTGTTGGTCCACAATTCGTCACTGCAGACAACGAGGGGGATGCGGCGTGGAAGAGATGACCGGGTCGCGGGCGGAGGTAGCGCGGGATATCAACCGGCGCGTACTGGAGACCGCCGCCGTCTTTGATGACCACGCCGACAACCACGTTCCCTTCGACTTCGTGTGCGAGTGCGGCTGCCTGGAACGAGTTACGATCAGTCCGGCCAGATATCTGACTCTGGGCGGCGCGTGGCTAGACGGCCACTGCGATCCCAACGAGTAGGCCTGCCGTCCGGGGACCTCCCTATGAAGACCAGCCTCACTGGGCGACCTGGACGGGGCGGTGCGAGAGGCAGCAGACGAACGGGACGGTGGCAGCGGCGGCATATCGAGGAAACGGAGCCTGACCTTCGGAACCTCTCGTTGTGGCTTGAAGGGATAGTTCTCGAGTTGACAGGGGAACGTGTGTTCGTGTAGAACATACGTTCCCATGATCGCCTGCCTCTCCATCCCCGGGTTCGACCTCAAGGCCGCGTTGCGAGCCCGGCCGTCGCTCGAGCTGCGGCCCGCCGCACTCGCGCCGGAGCCCGGTGCGGAGCCCCTGATCGGCCCGGTGACGGCGGCCGCGGAGGCGCTCGGGGTGCGGCCGCAGATGCGGCTCGGCGAGGCGCTCGCGACCTGCCCGCAGCTCGTCCTCATCGATCCCGATCCCGCGGCGGCCGAGCAGGCGTGGGAGGAGATCGTCCGCGCACTTGAGGACGCCGGCTTCGCGGTCGACCCGGCCACGTCTGGCATCGCGTATTTCGAGACGCGCGGAGTCGAGCGGCTGTACGGCGGCCTTGACGCGGCGCTCCGTCGCGCGCTCGCCGCGGTCGGCCCGCAGTGGGACGCGCGCATCGGCGTTGCCGGGCGCCGCTTCGCCGCGCTCGCTGCGGCGACGGTCGCGCGCGGCGGTCAGCTGCTCGTCGTGCGCGACGAGGAGGTGGGGAACTTCCTCGCTCCGCTCCCGCTCAGCTTGCTGCCGCTCGAGCGGCAGCGCTCCGCAGAGCTCGAAGCACTTGGAGTCCGCAGGCTTGGACAGCTTGCCGGGCTCCCGGGAGGCGCCGTTGCCGAACGTTTGGGGCCGGACGGCCGGCGCGCCTGGGGCCTGGCGAGAGGTGGGGCGGCCGCGCGCGTGCGCGGTCGCCGTCCGCCGTCCGAGCTCGTCGAGGCGCTCGAGTTCCCGGAGGCGGTCGGCAACGAGCTCACACTTCGGCGGGCGCTCGGCGCGCTCGTCGAGACGATCCTTGCCCGGCCGGAGCGGCGCGATCGCTTCGTCCGCAAGGTTGCGCTTGCCGCCCGTCTTGTCGGCGGCGGCTCTTGGCGGCGGACGCTCACGTTGCGCGAGCCGTCGACCGAGGCCGAACGCATCCGCATTGCGCTCGCGCCGCGGCTCGCAGAGCTTCCCGCGCCCGTCATCGAGCTCCGGCTCGAGCTCGTTGAGCTCACCGAGCCGTCAGGGCATCAGCTCGAGCTGCTCGCCGCCGGCGCCGAAGACCGCACCCGCCTGCGCGAAGGGCTCCGCCAAGTCCGGGCGAGCACCGGCACCGGCTCCGTCTGCACTGTTGTCGAGGTGGCACCGTGGTCGCGGATTCCCGAGACGCGCGCGCTGTTCGTTCCGCGGGACGACTGAACGAGCCGCGCCCGGCGCGCGTCGAGGCGAACTTCGACGGGACGCCGTGGCAGGTGAATCACGTCCCGGTCGCACTCCTGCGCGAGGAATGGCGTGTCCTCGATCGATGGTGGACCGAGAGCCCGGTCGTCCGCCGCTACTTCGAGGTCGTCCTCGAGACCGGAGAGAACACCGTCGTCTTCAACGACGGCGCAGGAGGGAGGTGGTACACACAACGCGGCGCCTAGACAGCGTGCGAGTCGTACGCGGCGTGGTCGACATCGTCGCCCGCATCCACACGGCGTAGGTACTCCGAGAAGCCATAGCTGGGCGCGTGCACGTTGAGAAACCGAGCGCGTCCGGCGCTTATGAAGGCGTGTGGAACCCCCGGCGGCACGATCACCGTCATGCCCGGCTCGACACGAACCGTCCGTCCGTCGACCGTGACCTCGAGCGCACCCTCGAGAACGTGGAAGCAATCCGCGTGACGAAGGTGGACATGGCCGGACGCACCGGTGTACTCGGGCGACACCGCATACTCGAGCACGTCGAGGTCGGGCGACTGCACCTTGACGAGCGCAAGGCGCGTCTCCTTCGTCAGGCGGTCGCCGTCGCCAGGGCCGGCGACGATGCCGCGGACACTCGGCGAGCCGCGCTCCGCCGTGAACGTGTCGAACTCCTCGCGCTCGAAGCGGCGGCGGCCACGCGCCCACCCTCCAGGCGCGTGAACGTTCAGGAGCCGCGTGTCGCCCGGCCCAGGGTTGCGAAAGCCGTGAACGAGCAGCGGAGGCGCCGCGACGCATGAGCCTGCCGGCACGCGCACGGTCTCGTCGCCGAGGCGGAGCTCGAGGTTCCCATCAAGTGCGTAGAAGACGTCCGTGTGCGCTGCGTGCGTGTGCGGTGCGGCGCCGAGATCGCCCGCGGGCAGCGACCACTGGAGCCAGTCGAGCTGCGGGATGAAGAACTCCGCATCGCCCGCGCCGACAAACGCGTCTGTGGGCGGTAATGCCGCGCGCAGCCTGCGCGCCGACGCTTCGGGATCATCGGCGTCGCGAATCGCGCGCACCACGGCGACGCCGGCAGCTCCTGCCGCGTTCAGCTCATCGACGTTCGTCTCGTCGACTCCACCGATCGCAAACCACGGCACACGCAGCGTGTCGCGCGCGGCCCGAACCAGCGCAAGACCGCCGGCCGGAGACTCTTCCTTCGTCGGTGTTGCGTAGATCGCGCCGACGCCGAAGTAGTCCGGGTCGCCGCTGAGCTGATCGGCGGTCTCGGCCGAGAGACCGACGAGCCGTTCATCCCCGACCGCGCGGCGGGCATCGGCGAGCGGCGCGTCGCTCTGCCCGACATGGACACCGTCGGCGCCGGAGCGCTCGACGAGCTCGGGGCGATCGTTGAGGACGAAGAGTGCGCCGTGCGCATCGCATGCCCGGCGGAACTGCTCGGCTGCGCGAACGAGCTCGTCGTCGGGGAGATCCTTGTCTCGCAATTGGACGACGTCGACGCCGCCACGCAGCGCGGCATCGAGCAGCGCCGACGGATCCTCGCCGTGCGGGCGAGCTTCGAGCACGAGGTAGAGCCGGGAGCGCGCCAGACGCGCGCGGCGACGCGTGCCGTCCACGGCGGCGCAGCCTATCGTCCCCACGATGGAACGATTCGATGCCGTGGTCGTGGGCGGCGGGATCATCGGTCTCGCCGGCGCCTGGCGGGCCCAGCAACGGGGGCTTCGCGTCTGCGTGGTCGAGCGCGGCGTTCCAGGCACAGGCGCGACGCACGCAGCAGCCGGTGTGCTCGCGCCGGATCAAGAGTCGCCGGCGTTCACCCGGCTCGCCCTCCGCTCCAAGGATCTCTGGGCGACATTCGCGGACGAGCTCGGTGACGTCGGTTACACGCGCTGCGGGTCGCTCGTCCTCGCCTTTGATCGCGACGAGCTGGATGACGAGTGGCTCGACGGCGACACGTGCCGCGCACTCGAGCCCGGAATCTCCCGCGACTGTGTCGGCGGCCTCGTTCTCGACGCGGATGCGCAGGTAGACCCCAGGCGCGCCATCGCCGCTCTTTGCGAGCGTGTGACGGACGTGCGGGCCGGCACGGATGTCGTGGGGATCGCCCCGGACTCCGTCGAGCTGGCCGACGGATCGATCCTCGGCGCCGACCGTGTCGTTCTCGCCGCCGGCGCCTGGACGGCGCGCAGGCTCGCACCGCGTCTGCCGGTGCGTCCCGTGAAAGGCCAGACCGTGCGCCTGCGCGGCCCTCTCCCGGCGACGCGCATCATCCGCAGCGACCATGTCTACGTCGTCCCGCGCGCGAGCGGCGAGACCGTGCTCGGCGCGACCGCCGAAGAAGCGGGCTATGACGACACGCCAACGGACGAGGCGACGGAGCTCTTGCTCCGACAGGCAATCAGGGCCGTGCCTGCGGTGGCCGGGCTCGAAGTCGTCGAGGCGGTTGCGAGCCTTCGTCCTGGAACGCCTGACGACGAGCCGCTGATCGGCGACTGGAACGGCTACATCGTCGCCACCGGTCATTACCGGAACGGGATCCTGCTCGCGCCGATCACTGCGGACGCCATCGCAGCACTTCTCACGGGCGACGAGCCGCCACCGGAGACGGCGCCGTTCGACCCGAACCGCTTCTAGCTGCGGAGCCGCTCGCCGAAGCCCGTGTTCGGGCCGTGCACATTCAGCATCACGAGGTCGCCGTCACCCGCGACGCGGAAGCCGTGCTCGACGCCTACCGGAGCCGCGACCCACGTCCCAGGGCCGGCGTGCACGACGGCGCCGTCGACCGTGAATTCGGCCTCGCCCTCGAGGACATAGAACGAGTCGACGTGGTCCGCGTGGCGGTGAAGGTCGACGCCCGCGAAATCCGGGCTGAAGCGGAGCTCGAAGACCTCGAGCTCCGGCAGCTCGGCAAGGACGCGGTGCTTCCGCACCCGCTCGCCCTCGCCAGGCTTGAGAACGATTCCGTCCGGCACGACGCCTAGTGTTCCATACGAACGTATGTTCGTGTAGAACAGGAGGTGATGACCTACGTCGAGCTTCATGCCCACAGCGCCTACTCGTTCCTCGACGGGGCCTCGCAGCCCGAGGAGCTCGCAGCGCGGGCCGCCGAGCTCGGCTACAAGGCGCTCGCGCTCACGGACCACGACGGCGTCTACGGGTCGCTCGAGTTCGCCCACGCCGCCAAGCACTTCGGCGTCCGGCCGATCACCGGGACGGAGCTGACACTCGACGGGGGTGCGCACATCACGCTGCTCGTCGAGACCCCGCAGGGCTACGCGAACCTCTGCCGGATCCTCACGCGCTCGCACGCGCTCACGCGGCCGAAGGAGGGACGCGAGCCGTTGCCGCCGAGCGTCCCGCAGAGCGTCGTCGAGGAGCTCCACGACGGTCTCGTCTGCCTCTCCGGCTGCGCACGCGACGGGCTTGCCGTGCACTACCCGAACGCGGCCGCGCAGCTTGCGCGCGCCTTCGGCCGTGACAACTTCTTCGTCGAGCTCCAGCGTCCGTACGAACGCGGCGACACACGCCGGAACGCAGCGTTGCGCGACCTCGCGCAGGCGCTCAACGTTCGTACGATCGCAACCGGCGACGTCCATGCACACGACGCCCGCCGCGCCGCGTTGCAGGACGTCCTCGTTGCCGTCCGCTGCCGCACGTCGCTCGACGGCTGCGAGCGTGAGCGCCGCGGCAACCACGAGTGCGTGCTCGCGGCGCCGGCCGACGTCCTCGACCGCTTCCCGGACGACCGCGACGCCGTCGAGCGCACCGCCGAGCTCGCCGACCGCCTGCGGTTCGACCTGACGGAAGAGCTCGGCTACCGCTATCCCGACTTCTCCGACGGCGCGGAGCCCGCGATCGTGCAGTTACGTAACGTGTGCGAGCGGGCGTTCGCCGAGCGCTACGCCGGCTTGAACGGGCACAAGCGACGCGTCCGCGAACGCCTCGACGAAGAGCTGAAGCTGATCGAGGAGCTCGGCCTCGCCGGCTTCTTCCTCCTGCACTGGGAAGTGCTCGAGCTCGCGCGGGTTGTCGCGCTCGAGGTGCGCGGTCCCGGATCGATGCGGCACGTCCTGCCGCCGGGACGTGGCCGCGGCTCTTCGGTCGGCTCGCTCGTCTGCTACCTCACCGGCCTCTCGCACGTCGACCCGGTCGCGAACAACCTCTCGCTCGGCCGCTTCCTCAACCGCGAGCTCGCGTCGGTGCCGGACATCGACCTCGACTTCCCGCGCGACATCCGCGAGAAGCTGATCGTCGGCGTCACCGAGCGGTACGGCCGCGAGCACGCGGCGCTCGTCGCGAGCTTCGCGACGTACCGCTCGCGCGGCGCGATCCGCGATGTCGGGAAAGCGCTCGGGCTCCCGTACGCCGACCTCGAACGCCTCGCGCGCTACTCCAACGGCTGGCACGCAGAGCAGGTCGGGGAGGAGCTGCTCGCGCTTCCCGACGCGCAGACGAAGCTCGCGTCCCCGCGCTGGCGCGCATTCGGCGAGCTCTGCACCGAGATCTCCGGCCTCCCGCGCCACATCTCGCAGCACCCGGGCGGCATGGTGATCTCGTCGCGGCCGCTGATCGAGCTCGTGCCCGTGCAGCCCGCGGCGATGGCGGGGCGCCAGATGTGCCAGTGGGACAAGGACTCGTGCGCGGACGCCGGCTTCCTGAAGATCGACCTGCTCGGGCTCGGGATGCTCTCCGCCGTCGAGGAATGCATCGACCTCGTCGCACGCCACCGCAACGAGCAGATCGATTTGTCTCGTATTGCCCTCGACGACGTTGCGGTATTCGAGGAGATCCAGGCCGCCGACACGATCGGCTGCTTCCAGATCGAGAGTCGCGCGCAGATGCAGACGATCCTGCGCACGCGCCCCGAGAACCTCGACGACATCACGATCCAGGTCGCGCTCGTCCGACCGGGGCCGATTCAGGGCAAGGCCGTGCACCCCTACATCGAGCGGCGGCAGAAGCTGCGCGAGGACCCGAGCTATCAGCCGCCCGCAGACCACGAGCTGCTGCGCGAGCCGCTCCGGGAGACGCTCGGCGTCGTCGTCTTCCAGGATCAGGTGCTCGATGTCGCGATCCATCTCGCCGGCTTCACGGTCGGCGAGGCGGAGGGGCTCCGCCGCGCGATGAGCCGCAAGCGTTCGCACGCTGCGCTCGAGGCGTACCGCACCCGCTTCGTCGAAGGCGCGCTCGCGAAGGATGTCGACGAAGAGCTCGCCCATCTCGTCTACGACAAGCTCGTCGCGTTCTCGGGCTTCGGCTTCCCGAAGTCGCACTCGGCCGCGTTCGGGCTGCTCGCCTACCAGTCCGCCTGGCTGCGTCACCACTACACCGCCGAGTTCCTCGCGGCACTGCTCAACGCGCAGCCGATGGGCTTCTATCCGCCGGCGACGCTCGTGCGCGACGCGCAGCGGCACGGCATCGAGACGCGGCCGCCCGACGTGAACAAGAGCGGCGTGCACTGCGACCTCGAGGACGACGCCGTCCGCATCGGCCTCAAGTACGTGCAGGGTGTGGGGGAGGACGACGCAGAAAGCGTCGTCGCCGCGCAGCCGTTCACGTCGATCCGCGAGCTGGCACAGCGAACGCCGTTGTCGCACGACGAGCTCGTCGCGCTCGTCGAGTCCGGTGCCTGCGACTGCTTCGGTGTCAAGAAGCGCGACCTGCTCTGGCAGCTCGGGCTCGTCCCGCGCCCGACGACGGTGCCCGGGTCAGGCGGGGAGGAGAAGCAGCTCGCGCTGCCGCTCGAGCCGACGGTCGAGACGCCTGAACTCCCGGACCCGACCGTATGGGAGGAGATGCTCGCCGACTATCGCACGACGAGTCTCTCGGTCGGCGTCCATCCGCTCGAGCTGATGCGGCCGCACCTGCCGCCGGGGACGCTTTCGACCGCGGAGCTCGCCGAGCAGCAGGACCGCGCGCAGGTCGCGGTCGCCGGCATGGTCGTCGCGCGCCAGCGGCCGTCGACGGCGAACGGCGTCGTCTTCATGCTGCTCGAGGACGAGCACGCGCAGATCAACCTGATCGTCCCGCCGCAGATCTACGAGCGCTACCGCGCGGTCGTGCGCGGCGAGCCGCTGCTCCTCGCGCGAGGACGCTTCGAGCACTCCGACCGCAACCGCAACGTCCTCGTGCGCGAGCTCGTGTCACTCGGCCCACTCGCCCGCGAGCTCACCGAAGGTGCCGACGTGCACGGCTCGCTGCCGCCTGCACATCACTTCGGACATCGTTGACATGATCCGCCGGTGGACGTCCGCGCCCGCTTGCAGCGCGCACGCAGCCGTTTCGACCTCCCTGTGCTCGGCCGAATCGCGCAGTCGGCGATCGCGGCGGGCGTCGCCTGGGAGCTCGCGCTGCAGATCCCCAACCACGGTCAGCCGTTCTTCGCTCCGATCGCAGCGGTGATTGCGCTCGGCGCCGATCGCGGGCGCCGCGGGCGGCAGGCGATCGACATGATGCTCGGCGTCTCACTCGGGATCCTCCTCGGCGCCGGGATCGTCGCGGTCGTCGATGTCGGCGCCTGGCAGCTGGTGCTCGGAACGGCGATCTCCCTCGTGATCACGACCGGCATCGGCGCCTCACCCGTGATCCGCATCCAGTCCGCCGCGTCGACGATCCTCGTCGTCGCACTCCATCGATCCGGACAGAACCTCGCGCTGCAGCGGCTCGTAGACGCGCTCATCGGCGGCGGCATCGCGATCCTGTTCGCACGGTTCCTCTTTCCGGTCGATCCGCTCGAGCTTGTGCGCGACGAGGCTCGCCGGCTCCGAGGTCGTCTCGCGGACGGTCTGGACGTCGTCGCGGACGCACTCGAGCGCGGTGATCGTTCGCGAGCGCGCGAGGCCGAACGGGCGCTCGACTCGCTCGACGAGCACAAGCTCGAGGAAGCGCTCTCGCTCGCCCGCGAGGTCACGCGCGCGGCACCTCGCCGGCGACGCCTGAGCAAGCGACTCGAGGCGCTCGGCGAGTCATGGCTCGAGCTCGACGGGTCGGTGTCCGACTCGCGCTCGATCGCCACCGGTGCGCTCCGGTCCCTCGACGGCGGACGACCGGCGCCCGAGGCTGCCGGCGCTGTCCGCGCTGCGGCGGCAGCGGTGCGCGCGATCGAGCCCGACGAAGCACGTGAGACGGCGGAGGCAGCTCGCGCCGCCGCAGACGCGATCCTGCAAGCCGACTCCTCGCTCGGCGCCAACGTGATCGCACACGGCGTCACCGCGGTTGCCGATCACGCGTCGCGCGCAGCCGCCGCCCGCGAGGAGGACCGCAAGCTCGCCGCGGAATCGCGTACCCAACGACGGACACTTCGCGTTTTCAAGCCATGAACGCCCACGTCGACCGGGGCCTCAACTTCCTCATTTCGTTGACCCTCTTCGCGACGCTCGTGCCCGAGACCGAGGATCGCTCGCTCGAGCTCTCGCGTGACCGAACGCCTGAGCGGGAACGCGCGCACGCGTAAAGCGCGCCATGAAACGCAAAGACGGATTCGCGCCGATCGGCGCGTACGCACCGATCGGAGACGGCCGCACCACGGCGCTCGTGGCGCTTGACGGCTCGGTCGACTTCATGTCGCTCCCGACGATGGAGAGCCCGACGGTCTTCGCTGCTCTGCTCGACTCCGAGTGCGGCGGGCGGTTCGTGCTCAGGCCGGACGGCCGCTTCGACGCCGAGCGCCGCTACGTCGAGCGCTCGAACGTCCTCGAGACGACGTACACCACGCGGAGCGGCGTCGTCCGAGTCACCGAGGCCCTGACGCTGCACGGCGGCGGGCAGGTGCCGTGGCGCGAGCTCGCGCGGCGCGTCGAGGGCCTCGCGGGCGACGTCCGAATGTGCTGGAGCGTCGAGCCGCGCTTCGACTGGGGCCGCTGCCCGCCCACGATCGTCCGGCGCGGCGGCGTCCCAGTGGCCGAGAACGGGAGGCTCGAGGTCGGCGTCCACACCTGGAATGCCGGCATGCCGGAGCTCGGGAACGACTCGATCTCCGGCGAGTTCACGATCGGCGACGGAGAGCACGCCCTGCTCGCGCTCGTCGCGACGCACGACCAGCCGCTGCCGGTGCCCGAGCGCCATGCGGTCGAGCGGCGGCTCGACGAGACGGTCCAGGCGTGGCGCCGTTGGATCGGAGCGTGGGAATACGACGGCCCGTGGGAGCGGGAGCTCGCGCGCAGCGCGCTCGCCCTCAAGTTGCTCGTCTTCGAGCCGGACGGACCGATCGTCGCCGCGCCGACGACGTCGCTCCCCGAGCGAATCGGAGAAGACAAGAACTACGACTACCGCTACATGTGGGTGCGCGACACGGCGTACACGCTCGACGCCTTCATGCGCCTCGGCCTGCCGGAGCAGGTGCACGAGTCGTTCTGCTGTCTGCTGCGCGCCGTCCGGACGACGTCGCCCGACCTCCGCCCGTTCTACGGCCTCGACGGGACAGAGGCGACGCGCTGCGACGAGCTCGACAACCTGCGCGGCTATCGAAACTCACGCCCGGTGCGCTACGGCAACGCGGCGGCGAGCCAGCTGCAGCTCGGCTCGTGGGGAGACCTGCTCGAGACGACCGATCTCTATGTGCGGCACGGGAATGCACTCGATGCAGACACCGGCTCGATGCTCGTCGACTGCGTCGACCGCCTGGCGGTGATCTGGGAGGACCATGACTGCGGCATCTGGGAGCTCGACGACCACCGCGACTACACCGCGTCGCTCGTCTCGGCGTGGATGGCATTCGACCGGGCGCTCCGTCTCGCCGAGATCGGTGAGATCCCGGACGAGCACGCCGACCGCTGGCGGAGGGAGCGAGAGCGGGTCGCGCAGTTCGTCGAGAAGCGCTGCTGGTCCGCGGACCTCGGCGCGTACACGGAGTACGCGGGCGCCGACGGGCTCGACGCCGCGCTCCTGCGCGCGGCACGCATGGAGTGGGGACGCGTCGCACCGGAACGCCTGAAAAGCACGATCGCGGCGGTGCGTGACCGGCTCGACGCCGGGAACGGCCTGCTCTACCGGACCACGCGCCACGCAGGAACCGAGGGCGCGTTCGTCGCGTGCTCCTTCTGGCTCGTCGAGTCGCTCGCGCGCACCGGCCGGGTTGACGAGGCAGCAGCGCTCTTCGAACAGCTGCTGACGCACGCGAACGACGTCGGCCTTTACTCGGAAGAGATCGACCCGTCGTCCGGCGAGCTCCTCGGGAACTTCCCGCAGGGGCTCAGCCACCTCGCGCTGATCAATGCTGCTGGTGCGATCGCGGACGCGCGTGACGGTGATGCATCGGCGACGGCAGATGCGGCAGGATGTTCAACGCCGAGTTCGCGAGCGCAAGGTGCGTGAACGCCTGCGGGAAGTTCCCCAGCTGTCGCTTCGCCCTCGGGTCGTACTCCTCCGCGAGCAGGCCGACGTCATTCGCCAGGCCGAGTAGCCGCTCGAAGAGCGCATGCGCCTCGTCGTGCCGGCCCGCGAGCTCGTAGCAGTCGACGAGCCAGAACGAGCACGGCAGGAAGACGCCCTCGCCGGGCGGCAGCCCGTCGACGCCGCTCTCGTGCGTGCGGTACCGCAGCACGAGCCCGTCCTGCAGCAGCTCGCGCTCGACCGCGGCGATCGTTCCGACGATGCGCGGATCGTCGGCGGCCAGGAAGCCGACGAGCGGGAGCAGCAGCAGGCTCGCGTCGAGCTCCTTCGAGCCGTACGACTGCACGAACGAGTTCAACTCCTCGTCGAAGCCGCGCTCGCAGACCTCGGCGTGGATGCGGTCGCGCAGGGCGCGCCAGTCGTCCGCCGGTCCGTCCAGACCCTGCTCCTCCACGGTCCGGACCGCGCGGTCGAACGCAACCCACGCCATCACCTTCGAGTGCACGAAGTGCCGGCGCTCGCCGCGGATCTCCCAGAGACCGTCGTCCGGCTCCTGCCAGATGCGCTCGAGCTGGCGAACGAGGTTCTTCTGCACCTGCCAGGCCGGCCTCTCCTTCGCGAGCCCGTGCTTGCGCGCCTGGTAGAGCGCATCCATCACCTCGCCGAACACGTCGAGCTGCAGCTGCTCGCTCGCCGCGTTGCCGATGCGGACCGGCGCTGAGCCTTCGTACCCGGGCAGCCACGGAATCTCGAATTCCGTCAGCCGGCGCTCGCCCGCGACGCCGTACATGATCTGGATGTCGTCCGCGCTGCCGGCGACCGCACGCAGGAGCCAGCGGCGCCAGTTGGCGGCCTCGTCGGTGTGCTCGGCATGGAGAAGCGCGAGCAGTGTGAGCGTCGCGTCGCGCAGCCAGCAGTAGCGGTAGTCCCAGTTGCGCACGCCGCCGACCCACTCGGGCAGCGACGTCGTCGGCGCCGCGACAATGCCGCCGGTCGGCTCATACGTGAGCGCCTTGAGCGTCATGAGCGAGCGGTGCACGACGTCGCGCCATTCGTCCGGAATCCTGAGGTTGCGCGAGGCGTTCCACTCCCGCCAGAAGGACTCCGTCTCTGCGAGCGCGACCTCAGGATCGATCGGATCGGGCTCTCGCTCGTGCGACCGGAACCATGTGACCGTGAACGGGACGCGCTCGCCCTCCTCGATCGTGAAGTTCGAGACCGTGCGCATGTTCTCGCCGCGCGTGCGCACCGGCGTGCGGATGCAGAGAGCATCCGGCCCCGCGATCGCGATTCGTGTGTCGCCGTCGACCCGGCTGACCCACGGCACGATGCTGCCGTAGTCGAACCGGATGACGAGCTCGGAGTGCATGTCGACACGGCCCTCGACGCCCTCGACGATGCGCACCACATCAGGCGCCTTGCCGCGCGGCGGCATGAAGTCGAAGACGCGGACGACACCGCTGTCGCACTCCCACGTCGTCTCGAGGACGAGCGTGTCGTGCAGGTAGCGCCGGCTCGGGTTTCCGCCGTGCGTCGGCGCGAGCAGCCACCGCCCGTGCTCCGGCTCTCCGAGCAGCGCGGCGAAGCACGCGCCGGAGTCGAACCGCGGGAAGCAGAGCCAGTCGATCGAGCCGTGCCGCTCGACGAGCGCCGCCGTCTGCAGGTCGCCGATGAGCGCGTAGTCCTCGATCTTCGGCGTCATCGGTTGTCGATCTCCAGTCCGAGCGCGGGCCACCGCTTGCGCACAGCCCGGTTGAACTCGACCTCATACTCCGCGGCGCTCTGCTCGTCCAGCGTGCTCGCGTAGCGCCAGCGCATGTCGGCGAGCGCCTCGGTCGCGGCCTCGACGACGTCGACGTAGTCGCCGTAGCTCTCCTCTGCGTTCTCCCGGTCGGCGCGGTCGTACCGTCCTTTCGCGTCGCGGACTTCGACGAAGAGCCCGTTCGCCTCATCCTCCGCGAAGACATCGAGCTGCCGCTGCACGACCTCGCCGAAGCGGTTGCGCCGCAGCCTCACACGATCTCCTCGTACAAGGCGAGATGTGCGCGTGCGCTTGCATCCCACGTCAGTTCGTCGCGCGCGCGGCGCGCACCCGCTCGCGCAGACTCGAGCGCGTCCGCGTCGGAGAGCAGCACGTGGACCGCGGATGCGAGCGCGTCGACGTCGCCTGCGGGCACAACGGCACCAGCACCGAACGCGCGCACCGGCTCCGCGACGCCGCCGACGTCGTACGCGACCGCAGGCACGCCGGCGCCGAGCGCGCGGAGCAGCGCGCCGCTCTGGTCGAGCTCCGGCCGGTACGGGAAGATCGCCACCGTCGCCTCGGCGAGCGCGCGGTCGACCTCGGCCTGCGGCAGGTAGCCGAGCCGCCAGTCGACCTCGAGCCCGGCGGCGGCGGCGCGATACTGCTCCATCGGCTCGAGCGGGTCGCCGGCGACGATCAGACGCGCGTCTCCTGCACGCCGGACTGCCTCGATCGCGTCGCCGAGCCCTTTGTAGGGACGGATGACGCCGAACGAGAGCACCGTCCGCCCGTCGTCGCGCCGGTCGGGATCGCTCGGGAAGACGGGGTGGGGGATGACGCGCGCATCGACGCCGAGCTCGCCCAGCGTCTCCCGTCCACGCTCGCTGTGCACGACGACGCGGTCGAAGCGGCCGAGCAGCCTGCGCCAGAGGTCGCGCTTCGCCGCCGTCCTCCGTGGAAGCAGATCGTGCGCCGTGAACACGGACGGTGCGTGGGGGCGGAGGAGCAGGCGGTCGAGCTCGGGTACAAGCCACTGCAGGTGGAGCACGTCCGCACGCTGCGCCCGCAGCGCCGCGAGGCCGAGCGGGTGCTCTGCGAGCTTGAGCGGCAGCCGGAGCGGTGAGCGCTGGAAGAGCCGCGATGACACCGGATAGAAGAGCTCGCGCCGGGTGTAGCCGTCGGGACCGGGCGCCGCGCCGAAGCGGAACGGTGACGTCACGAGCTCCACGTCCGCGCCGGCCCGGGCAAGCGCCGCAGCGAGCTCGTGGTCGTAGGCCGGCGTGAACGCCGGAGGATCAGCCAGGACGACCCGCATCCGACCGTAGGCTACGCCGCGTGCCGCTCGTCGTTCGCACGTGGAACCTCTTTCACGGCAACGCCTGGCCGCCGACGCGGCGCGCGTACCTGCGCGAGATGATCGAGCTCGTCACCTCTGACGGGCCGGACGTCGTCTGCCTGCAGGAGATTCCGCTGTGGGCGCTCTCGCAGCTCGGGCAGTGGAGCGGCATGACCGTGACGAGCGCGGTCGCGCGGCGGCCGCGTGTCCGAAGCGCCGAGCTCGGGCGCCGGATCACCGACGTCCATCACGGCCGGCTGCGCTCGGCGGTGACGGGTGAAGCGGACGCCATGCTGATCTCCTCGAAGCTCCGCTTTGACGAAGAGCGCTCCGCCGTCATGAGCGAGCGCCCCTTGAGGCGCATCGCGCACAGCGTTCGGCTCGACGACGACATCCTGGTCGCGAACTTCCACATCGGCAGTGACGAGACGCAGTGGGAAGCGGTCGGTGAGTTCGTGAAGTTCGCCGAGCGCGTCGTGCTCGCGGGCGACGCGAACATCCGCGGCGCGTGGCTCCACGGCTTCTCGTTGCCGCTCACCGACAGCATCGACCAGATCCTCGTGCGCGGCCTGCCGTCGACGCCGCCGGTGCGCTGGGCCGACGAACGGCGAACGCTGCACGGCCGCCTCCTCTCAGACCATGCGCCGGTAGAACTCACCGTCGGATGACGCATGAGGAAGCACGCCGCCAATTCCCGGTGCTCGAGCACACTGCGTACCTGAACGCGGGGACGAACGGCCCACTCGCGCAGTCGACGGCAGACGCGGTCATCGAGGCGACGGAGCGTGACGTGCGCGACGGGCGTAGCGGCAAGCGGTACGTCGAACGGGTGCTCGAGCTGCGCGCGACCGCGCGTCAGGGATTTGCGGACGTGTTGCGCGTCGACGCGACGCAGGTCGCGCTCGTCGACTCGACCACGCGCGGCTGCGCGACCGTGCTCGGGGGCTTCGGGCTCACGGGAGAGGACGAGGTGATCACGACCGATCACGAGCACTTCGGGCTCACCGGACCGCTATTCGCGACCGGCGCGCGGGTCGTGATGACCGACGGCGACGAGGACGCGATCCTCCGGGCCGTCACGCCGCGCACGCGGCTGATCGCCACGTCGCACATCCTGTGGACGACCGGCCGTCGTCTCGACGTGCACAGACTGCGTCGCGAGAGCGGCTTGCCGGTGCTCGTCGACGGCGCGCAGTCGGCGGGCGCGATTTCGGTCGACATCGGCGAGCTCGACTTCTACACGGTTTCCGCGCAGAAATGGCTTTGTTCTCCTGAACCGGCGGGCGCGCTCTACGTGCGAGATCCCGAGCTCGTGCGCATCAAGATCCCGACCTACTTCTCACAGGAGTCGTACGAGCTCACAGGTGCGTTCGTTCCGAAGGCGACGTCGGTCCGCTTCGACGGCGGTTGGGTCGGCATTCCCGCGTTGAGCGGCATCGTCGCCGCGCTCGCGACGCATCCCGAGTGGCGCTATGAGCGCGGGGCGGAAATGGCAGCCCGCTGCGCAGAGCTGCTCGCGCCGCACGTCGAGGTGGTCACGCCGCCGGGACACTCGACGCTCGTGTCGTTTCGCCCGCCTGGCGATCCGGAGCAGCTCGTCGCGTCATTGCACGAGCGCGGTGTCGTCGTCCGCGAGATCCCGAAGCGGGGCGTCGTGCGTGCATCGTGTGGCTGGTGGACGAACGAGGACGACGTGCAGCGGCTCGTCGCCGGGTTAGCCGGGTAGGCCGAGCTCGGCCGAGATCGGCTGCAGCGCCGCGACGACGACGCGGATGTGGTCGTCGAGATCGACGCCGAGCTCCTCGGCGCCCTTGTAGACGTCCTCGCGGTGCACTCCGGAGGCGAACGACGGCTGCTTCAGCTTCTTGCGCACCGACTTCGGCTCGAGGCCGTCGAGCCCGGTCGGCCGCACGAGCGCACACGCATGGACGAAGCCCGAGAGCTCGTCGCAGGCGAACAGGGCCTTCTTGAGCGGAGTGTCGCGTGGCAGGCCGAGATGCTCCGCATGCGAGAGCACGGTCTCGACGACCTCCTCCGGGTAGCCCTCGTCGCGAAGGATCGGAGCGCCGTCCTGCGGGTGCTTGTCGAGCGTCGGGTGCATCTCGTAGTCGAAGTCGTGCAGGAGCGCGGCGACGCGCCAGAGCTCCTCGTCGCCGTCGAACTGGTCTGCGTACGCCGCGGTCGACGCTTCGACTGCGAGCGCGTGACGGAGCAGCGACTCGCTCTTCGTGTACTTCGTGAGCGTGGTCCAGGCCTGATCACGGGTCGGCGTCACAGCGCGGCTAGCATAGCCCGCTATGGCCGTCACACCCGCGCTCGCCGACGCGTTTGTGATCGAGGGCGCCCGCAAGCTGAGCGGCACGATCCGCGTCGCCGGTAACAAGAACGGTGCACTGCCGATTCTCACGGCGTGCCTGCTCGCGGACGGTCCTGTCGTGCTGTCGAACGTCCCGCGCATCCGCGACGTCGACACGATGCTCGAGCTGCTCGCCGACCTAGGAGCCGACGCGACCTGGACGGGCGCGAACGAGGTGCGAGTCGATGCAACCGGCGCGTCGAAGTCCGCACCGGATCAGGCGCTCTGCAGCAAGATCCGCGCGTCGTTCCTGCTCGCCGGCCCGCTGCTCGCGCGCTTCGGCCATGTGGCGATGCCGCCGCCCGGCGGCGACGTGATCGGGCGCAGGCGCCTCGATCCGCACATTCACGCGTTCAGCGAGCTCGGGGCCGACGTCGATCTCGGCGGCCGCCTCTACGAGATGGACGGACAGTTGCGCGGCGCCGACGTCTTCCTCGACGAGGCAAGTGTCATGGCGACCGAGAACACCGTCATGGCGGCGGTGCTCGCGGAAGGCCACACGACGCTCGGCAATGCAGCGTGCGAGCCGCACGTGCAAGACCTGTGCCGCTTCCTCGTCTCGCTCGGCGCGCAGATCGACGGCATCGAGTCGAACGTGCTGCGCATCACCGGCGTCAAGAGCCTGACCGGCGGCGAGTGGGCGATCGGCCCCGACCACATCGAGGTCGGCAGCTTCATCGGGCTCGCAGCGATCACGGGGAGCGACGTGACGATCGACGGTGTCAAGCAGGCCGACCTCGCCTCGATCCTGCACGGCTTCGAAAAGCTCGGCGTCACCGTCGAGCAGGACGGCGAGTCGGTGCGAGTCCCGCCGCGCCAGGACCTGGTCGTGCACGACGACCTCGGCGGTCACGTCCCCAAGATCGAGGACGGTCCGTGGCCGGCGTTCCCATCCGACCTGACGTCCGTCGTGCTCACCGTCGCGACGCAGGCACGGGGGACGATCCTGATGTTCGAGAAGATGTTCGAGAACCGCCTGTTCTTCACCGACAAGCTGGTGAGCATGGGCGCACGCATCATCCTTTGCGACCCACACCGCGCCGTCGTCA
>DATAOK010000081.1:0-29715 GCA_036265735.1 Gaiellaceae bacterium | reverse complement strand
GGTCAGCCACCTCATGGTCATGCGTCCGCGCCCTACGACCGAGGCTTTCCGGCCTGACGACGCGCGAGGCGGATAGGTAAATTGCTGCGAAAGGGCGCGTAGCTCAGCGGGAGAGCACTCGCTTCACACGCGAGGGGTCGCTGGTTCGATCCCAGCCGCGCCCACTGCGAAATCCCTGCACTGTGGCCGCTTTCAACAGGTTGCGCAACGACGCTTCGCACCTGCCGTCGCTCATGCGAGCGTGCGAGGTTCGAATCCCGTACGCGCCTTACAAGCCCTAGCCGAACCCAGGACTTACCCGGTTCAGGCATGTCTCAGAAAGACCAAATGCACACGCCCGTGCACGGGTCGCAAAAAACTCGGGCACACTGGCGCGCCCGGGACTCCCTGCGGCACCAGGGATGACGGGGTGGGACTCCCTCCCGGTTGCGCACTCCGGCTGAGGCCCGGGATTTGAGGGGCGGCCCTTTCCGAGCCGCCCCTCTCCAACTGCGCCGGTGATCCGCTCAGAGTCTCGCGAAACACCGTTCGTCCGAAGACAGTTAAGTGGGAGGTACGGCCCGGAGCGAACCTCTCCCCATTGCGCTTCGGGCCGTACACCAAGGGGCGCAGCAGACGACGAGTCGCGCTGACCCCTTTCCCTGCGATTCAGTGTCGCGACGGTCCGCGCAGTCTGTGTAAGCGCTGCGTAAGCCCGCGCACAGAAGGGTTCGGTTTCTGTGGCTCTGGTCGATGTACGACGCTAGATGCTGTTCAACATCTCGCTTGCTCTAGGCGTGGCTTTGCTTTCAATCGTGCTGGCATTGGCCGCTAGCAGCCGCTGACGTGGAGCGCTTGCGCTCGAGAGAGGTAGAGCCGTGGCCGACTGGCGGTGGCAATTCTCTCGAGTTGATCGGCGGGGGCCGTACGTCCGTCTAGCCGCTTACCCTTTTATACGATGCGCGAGCGCGCATTTGAGGCCGAGGCGACAGCCGAGCGTATTGCAAGGGCGGTAGACAAGGCTGCGCACGGCGAGTCGACCCTTCTCGCCTGCCGCGGTTCGCTCAGCGTTTCTCGGGCGGTGGCGATCGCTGAACAGCACCGCCGATTGGTTGGGCTTGAGAGTGAGATCCGCATCACGGCCGGGCACGGACGCGTTCATATCCACCCTGCTAGTAGGCCTGTCCGTCGCCGAGTCCTCAATCGTCCTGGCGGCTTCGATCGACGATCTGTGTTCGACCGACGCGTAGAAGAGCGACGGAAGATCGCCGCCGACGATCCCATCGCTGTCGCTGCGATCCGTCTGAATGGTGAACGCAGGAGCGGCACGGACAGACGGAGTGGCGTCGACCGCCGTCGCGGGGTGCCCCGACAGTCGCCGCTCTAGCCGCTCGGCCTCGTAGCGGGGCCGCGCCGCTCCTTTGCAGCCGAAGTCGACGCGGCCCGACGGGCGAAGCGACCGGGGAGAGGGTGGCCGCAGTTACGCCCGCGTCACCTATCTTCGTCGCTTGTGGCGCAATCCTGCCGCGTGGATGGAGATGCCGGGCGATCAACAAACGTGCGTCGGAGTTCCGTGAATCTCCTCCGTGTCCGCCGCCTCGGCGACGCTTGCGTCGGCCTCGCCCTCAAGCCTTAGCGGCGAGGATCACGACGACGAGCAGAAGACGTCTGGACGGCGAGTTTCTTGACCTGCGCGATTCATGATTTGCCCAAACAGCCGACGGTCGATTGCCAATCTCGCGGACCGCGGGCACACTGCCGCGCCCCGGGGTCTTGGCGCAGGGATGGCGGGGTGGGTTCATCCCGTGCGCACTCCGGCCTGCGGCCCGGGACCGAGGGGCGGTTCCGGGCCGCCCCTCTGTGTTAGAGGAGAGGCGCCGGAGCCGAGCTCGTACAACACGTCCTGACCCCCGGGCCGGGGAAGGTAGGGGGCCGCAGAAGGCCTTGTGGTCGTCGACTCCGGCGCGGAGTCCTTCCTAAAGTGTCGCCCCAACAGCAGGCCAAGTGGCGCTCAAATCGGTGAGCGCCTCACGCGGCGTCGGGGCCGGCGAACCTCGCTTTGATCGCTGACTTCCCGCCTCCCGTCGGCAGGACGGCCAGCACATCACGCCTACGGCCGCCGCACGACGACCTCAACCAGTGGAGCTCGCCAGCAGCTCCTTGGCCGCCTCAAGATCCGTGCCTCGCACGAGAATCTCGCGTGGGCCTGCAGCGATGAAGTCCTCGAGCGGGGAGTCGATCGCCTCCGTGTCGCGATACGTGCACTCGATTCCGGCCGACCGGAGCAGCCCGCACACGACGTCGGCCTCGCCCTCGCCCGAGACAACAGTCACAACGACTTGATCGTTTACGTCGTCGATGACGTCAAGGCTACTCGCTTCGCGCGGGTCGGATCAGGCTGCGGCGCGAACGCGCGACCCGTTACCGCCGGCTGTCGGTGCCTACGCCCCTGTCCACGCGCCGGTTTCTCTTCTCCGAACGCTCCACCGTGCGTAGCAGCGCGTCGTCAGGCACAGCCTCGAACACAAGCCGCGGTGCAAAGGCAGGCCGTAGCACCGGCGTGAGCTTCGCCCAGCTCGGAGGCCGCGGCACGAGCACGCGCTCCACGCGATAGCCGGCGCGCGCGAGTAGATGCGTCATCGTCGCCTCGGTCCACTGGTGGTAATGCACATCGGCGTCGAACGGCTGCTTGCCCCGCGCGCGTAGGACACGCCGCGGAAGCCACGCGGGCAGCACGCTTGTCTGCAAGAGGAGCCGCCCTGTCGGCTTTACGGCAACGAGGAGACGCCGCAACAGCAGACGCGGCGCCTCGAGGTGCTCGAGAATGTCGGAGACCCACAGGTAGTCGAAGGTCCTCCCGCCGAGGTCGAAATCGGCATCCACGTCCATCTCGATCGCCTCGAGGCCGAGCGCTCGACAGAAGGCCACGGCGACTGCGTTGTTGTCGAGCCCGAGCGACCCCGGACCGAAATGCGCGAGGCTCGTGCCCACCGAGCAGCCGACATCGAGCACTGATACGGACTCGAGTGGAAACTGCTCCAACGCGTACTGGGCACGCAACGGCACGCGGCGGAAATAGATGCCGAGGATCTCCTCGGTCTCCTCCGCAGGCAGCGGCGACTCGCGCCGTGCTCGTTGCCGCAGTTCCTCGAGGTCTCTCATGAAAGGCCGATCCTAGGTCTTGCCGAACGCGCGGGGCGCGGGGATCGATTTCTGGGCAAGTTCCCACCGAAGCGCAAACGGGTCTCAGTTCTAACTCGTCGGCTGCGCCTTCGTGGCGTTGTACGGGTCCTTCGCCGACCGATCGTCCGACAGCGACTCGCGCGAACGCGTCGCAAGCACCTCGATCGCATCGGCGAGATGCTCGCGGTCGATGTTGTAGTCGCCGCGCTCGACGCGCAGCTTGTGCGCCTCGAGCAACACGTCGGCATGCGAGAACCCGGCCGGCGGCTCGAAGCGATACGAGGCAAGCTCGATCAGCAGGCCGAGTGGGTCGTCGAAGTAGATCGAGTCCATGAATCCGCGATCTTTCACGCCGCTGTGCCGGATCCCGCGCTCGTCGAGCCGCTCGACCGTCTGGGCGAAGGTCGCCTGCGAGACGTTGAACGCGAGGTGATGAACGCGGCCAACGTCCGTCGAGGTGCGCTCCGGGTCGGCCTCGCGCGCCTCGTTCGTGAACACGGTGATCAGTCGACCGTCGCCCGGGTCGAAGTACAGATGGCTCTCGGTCTCGTTGTCGAGGTTCGGCTGCTCGAAGACGAACGGCATGCCGAGCAGTCCTTCCCAGAAGTCGATCGACGTCTGCCGGTCGGCTCCGACGAGCGTGATGTGATGGACGCCCTGCGCCTGGATCCTCCGCATCAGCGGATCATGCCTGTCAGCGCTTGACGCTGAAGGTGAGCGAGTACGTCGTGTCGCGGACGGCCTTGCCGGGCCGGACGATCAGGTAGGCGGTGTGTCCGGTCTTCGTCGTGTTGCGCAGGGACACGGTGAGCGTCTTGCCGCCGTGGTTGATGCCGCCGAAGTCGACGGCGACGCCGTCCGGGCTTTTGACCTTCAGCGCGACCTGCCGTTTCGCGGGCAGCCAGACGCGAAGCACGTCGAGCGGATCCTCGTGCGTCTCGACGCGTCCCGCGACCGTTCCCGCGGGCTTGACGCGTGTCGTCGCGACGGTCGCAGTGCCGATCGTGTCGTTCGGCTCGGGCATGTCGTCCTGCGGCGTCGGCCAGTTGAGCGCTGCCTCGACATCGAGGATCCCGTAGCCGGTCGCGTTGTCGTAGCCCGGCGTGCCGACGTCGCGCGCAGACTCGCGAAGTATCTCGGCGACCTGGCTTGCGTCGAGGTCAGGCCGCACGGTCCAGAGCCAGGCCGCAGCGCCGGCGACCATCGGCGACGAGAAGCTCGTGCCATCCTCGTTTTGGTAGCTGTTGTCGAGCGCCGACGCGACCGGGATGCCGACGCCGGGAGCCGCGATGTCGACGTACGGCGACTCGGTGCTGAAGTCGGCGACCTGGTCGTCCGGCGTGGTCGCCGCAACCGTGAAGACATGCGGGTCCGCAGCCGGGTAGGTGAGCCAGTTGCCCTGCGTACCCGAGTTCCCCGAGGCCGCGACGACGAGGCTGCCACCGCGCACTGCGCGCAGAATCGCGGAGTCGATCACCGGATCGTCCTGCGGCCCGCCGATGCTCAAGTTGATCACCGACTTCCCCGCAGCCGAGGCGGCGATGATGCCGGCGGCGATCTCACTCGAGGGAAGCTGCGTGCCGTCGCCGAGCGAGGCGTCGTACGACCGGATGATCGCCTGCGGGTAGATGCCGACGAGCCCGACGCCGTTCTGCGGCGCGCCGACGACGGACGCAACGGCGGTGCCGTGCACGCCTCCGAGCGGCTGCGGCTGTTGTTCGTCGAGCGGGATGAGATTCGGTCGCCCGACGAACTCCTGGTGGCTGAAGTCGACCCCCGTGTCGACGAGCGTCACGGGCATACCAGGCCCGGGTGGAGCCAGCGTGTCGATGTGGATGTCGGCGCGCCACCATTCCTGGTTCGCGAGCGGGTCCGTCGGGACGTCAGCCGCTGCGGGAGTCACCGCCGGGATGCGCCAGACGCGCACGACGGATGCCGACAGCGCCTTCGCCGAAGCGGCGTGCTTGTGTCCGCCGGGTGAAAACCCGGCGAGTGCCGCAGCCCCGATTCCGAGCAGCACGAGATAGCGGCGTCGACCTGGCAACAACACCATGAAGCCTGTTACTCCTAAGAGTTCGCTGAGAGGTGACTCTCGATGGAGTTCGCGAATCCGTCGACGTCGGTTTCGTCGATCGGCACGCTGAGCGCCACGAAGCCGCGGCGCGCATACGAGTAACCGCGCTCGAGCAGGTCGAGGTGCATGAGCGCATGCTGCTCGGCGGCAGTCGGACTGTCGCTCGCCCGGCGGATCGGGCCGCGGGTGAAGTGCAAGCCGACCATCGAGCCGTAACCGGTGGCGGAGAACTCGAGGTCGCGCTCCGCTGCGAAGGCGTTCAGCCGGTCGCGCAGGCGGTCTCCGAGCGCGTTGAGCCGCTCGACCTCGGCTGCGGTGTAGACCTGCGTCAGCCCCGCGGCGCCGGCGGCCATCGTCAGCACGGCGTTGTTGAACGTGCCGGCGTGCGGGAGCGCCTGCGGCTGCGTCGGGTCGAAGCGCTGCATGAGCTCTGCACGGCCGCCGAAGGCCCCGAACGCGAGCCCACCGCCGATGTACTTGCCGAGCGTCGTCAGGTCGGCCGCGATGCCGAGCGCCTTCTGCATGCCGCCGGTTGAGAGCCGCGACGTCATCACCTCGTCGAAGATCAGGAGCACGTCGTGGTCGCGCGTCGCGTCGCGCAACGCCTGCAGGAACGCCGGCTCGGCGGGGATCACGCCGCCCGAGCCCTGCATCGGCTCGACGATCACCGCGGCGAGCTCGTGTGCATGCGCGGCGATCGCCGCCACGGCGCCCTCGGCGTCGTTGTAATCGGAGACCACGAACGGGAACGGCGCATTCAGCGGTGAGTCCTCGTGCACGAAGTAGAAGACGCCGCCGTGATAGCCGCCGCGGAAAACGAGCACCGTGGGGCGCCCGGTGACGACGCGCGCGAGAGAGAGCGCCAGGAGATTCGCCTCGGTGCCGGAGTTGCAGAAGCGGACGAGCTCGATGGACGGGAACCGCTCGCAAATTGCCGTCGCGAGCAACGTCTCGTAACGGTTCGGCGCGCCGAGCACGATGCCGTCGTCGAGAGCCCCGCGGATCGCGCCGAGGATCACCGGGTGCGAGTGGCCGTACAGGCCGGCCGTGTACTCACCGAGGAAATCGATGTAGGTGTGCCCGTCGGCGTCCGTTATCCGCGCCCCCTCGCCCCGGACGATCGTGAGCGGGAAGGGCGGGACATGGATGACGCTGCGCGTGTTCCCGCCCGGCATGACGAGCGCGCGCTCCTCGTGCAGCCGGCGGGACTCGGGGTTGCGTTCGATATACCGCGCCTCGGCGGCCTCGAGGGCGGATGCGACGGCCTCGATCACGGCGCCGGGGCGGCCATGTAGATGTGCACGCGGTACGGGGCGAAGCTGTCACGGAAGATGAGCTTCTTCACGGGCTTGATCGTACGGCCTTCGCCGAGGACTGTGAGCAGCCGACCGGCGAGGCCCGGGACGCTGAAGGGGACATTCGTCGCAGCCGGGCTGCCGTTCACGGCGATCACGTAGAGCGTGCCGTTCAGCTCTCTGCTGCTCGCGACGACCGTGCCGTCCCACGGTGTGACGACGTCGCCGTAGGTGCCGTTGCAGAGCGCAGGCGCAAGCCCCTTCGCGCGCGAGACGATGCCGGGCAGCGCCTCCTCGACGCCGGGGTCGAAGTCCCAGCGGTTCCAGAGCGGACCGGTCCAGCTGTTCGTGAAGTAGCCGATGCCGCACGCTCCGCCGGCGAGTGCGAGCCACGTCTCCGCATTCACGATCGCGGGCGTGATTGTGATCGTCGGGCACTCGCCCGTCATCTGGCTCGTCTCGATCCACTGATACGTCGGCTTGCCCGGTGCGTAGATCGTCATCAGCTCGCGCTGTGCGTGGAACATCGCCGTCATCGACACACGGCCGCAGAACTTCACGATCGGATAGACGTCGAAGCCGATGACGTCGGCGAGCGCCGCGAACTGCGTGTACGTGCTGCGGTCGAACTGAGGGTTGATCGGCGCGAAGGCGCTGTAGAAATGCTGTGAGATGTTGAGGACGCGCAGCATTCCGGTCTCGGTGTCCGGCGCGAGCTTCGGCAGCTGCCCGGGCGTGAGCCCCCAGCCGTCCGGCTCGTCGGGGAGGTACCAGCCTGCGCCCGCTTGCGTTGTGTACGTGTCGCCGAAGACGTAGGGCGGCGTCACGCCTGCCGGTTGCGTGCAGCCGGTGTACGGCACCTGCACGAACGTGTTGATGCCGACTGCGAGCGCACGCGAGATCGTCGCTGCGCATTGCTCGTACGACATCACCGGGAAGAAAAGCGAGCCGTTCTCCGTCATGCGCGTGCCGTCGGTGCCGAAGCGCGCGAACTCGGGCGCGGCGGCGGTCGTCAGCGAGCCGCTCACTGGTCCCGCCTGGTACGAGTACGTCGTCGAGGGCTCGAGATCGGTGAGCGTCACCGAATGCGACGTCGAGGGCGTTGCCTCGCGCTGCGTGTAGAGGTAGAGCCCGCCTGCTCCGTACGCGACGCGTTCGCGGACGGGCGACGGCGTCACCCACGTCAGCGTCGCGGAGGACGAGGTGACGGCGGTGACTGCGGCGTTCGCCGTTCCCGCCCAGATCGCGGCAGCGGCAAAGACGGCGAGCACACGCACGCCGTGAAGAAAAGCAGGCCGCGCCCGAACGCTGTCGGGCGCGGCCTTTGAGACCTTCCTACCGGCCCTGAACGCGCGAGAGCGGCGGTGCAGCGTTCTTTGCCTTGGCAAGCGGCCGTGCCTTCACCGCAACCGACGCCGGCTTCGCGGAGATCATGATCTCCTCGCCCGTCGCAGGGTTCCGCCCGGGGCGCGCTTCGGTAGCCGGACGCACGCGCACGTCGAGCTGCACAACGCCGCCGATCTTCACTTTCTCGGCACTACCGATCTGATCGAGGACGACTTCCTCGAGCGCGGCGATCGCCTTCTTCGCGTCGGCGCGCGAGAGACCGGCCTTCTCGGCGACGGCGTCTGCGAGCTGCGTCTGCGTCATTGGCATGAAAAAACCTCCTGAGGGTGACGTGTCAAGGCTGGATTCAAGCGTAAGCGGAGGACGGAGGCGGCCGGAAACCATGCAAACTGCCAGGGATGGACGACCTGGACCAGCTCCGCGGGGAGATCGAGGAGGTCGATCGGGCCCTGCTGGGGGCCCTCAACAGGCGCCTCGAGCTCGTCCTTCGTGTCAACGAGTACAAGCGCGAGACCGGAACCCCGGTCATCGACGCGGAGCGCGAGGCGACCCTCGTGCGAGAGCTCGTCGACGCGAACGGCGGACCGCTCTCCGAGGGCGCTGTGCAGGCATTTTTTGCCGCAGTCCTCGACGTGACCAAGCAGGATGCGCAACGGAACAACCGGCCGGCGCAGGCGGCTTCGGAGCCTCGGGCAGCCGCACTTACGTCCGTTGCGATCGTCGGAACCGGCCTCGTGGGCACCTCGGTCGGGCTCGCGGCGAAGCGGGCCGGGAGCCGCCGGGTGGCCGGCTGGGACGCCGATCCGGGGATTCTCCGCTCCTCCGGGCTCGAGGCGGCCGGATCGCTCGCCGAGGCGGTCGCTGGGGCCGAGCTGGTCGTCGTGGCGGTGCCCGTCGGGTCCCTGGTCGAGGCGACACGGGCAGTGCTCGACGTCGCATCTCGAGAAACGACGGTGACCGACGTCGGTTCGACGAAGCGCGCGCTCGCGCAGTCGATCGACGACTCGCGCTTCGTTCCGGGACATCCGCTTGCAGGCGGCGCGACCGGCGGGCCCGGCCGCGCGGCTGCTGATCTCTTCGACGGTGCGCTGTGGTTCCTCACGCCGACGGCGGCGAGCGAGGCCGAGCGTGTCGCACTCGTCGAGCGGTTCGTGTCGACGCTCGGCGCGCGGTCGGTTCGCTTGGACGCGGCGACGCACGACAGGCTGCTCGCCGTCACGAGCCACGTTCCACACGCGCTTGCGAACCTGCTGATGCAGAACGTTGCGGGTGCGGGCGACGAGGCGCTCGGCTATGCGGGCGCGTCGCTGCGCGAGATGACGCGCGTCGCGGGTGCGAACCCCGCGGTGTGGACCGACATCTTCCTCGAGAACGCCGACCTGATCGCGGACGCGCTCGGGACGCACCGGCAGGGGCTCGAGGATGTCGAGCGCGCGCTGCGCGAAGGCGACCGGGCGTTCTTCGAGCGCTGGATCGCCGAGGCGGCGCAAGCGCGCAGCCGCATGCTCGAGTACGCGTACCGCACGGAAGCGCGCATGCTGAGCCGCATCCGCGTGCGCATCCCCGACAAGCCCGGCGTGCTCGCGCGAATCACGCAGACACTCGGCGCCGCAGGCATTAACATCGAAGACTTCGAGCTACGCCACGTGTCGCCCGAGTACGGCGGCGTGCTGGTGATTCTCGTCGCCGGCAACGACAGCGCGGAGCTGGCGCGGGCGTTGCTGCGGCGGGACGGCTACTCGGCAGCCTAGGTTCGTCGCCGCGAGCGCGCACGGCGCCGCGAAGCGGCGCCAAGACAACACCGGAGGAGCGGGGTCAGACCCCTACGGGGTCTGACCCTAATCTGAGCTGACGAGTGCTTTAGTAGCCTCCGTTACCGGAGCCGTAGCCAGGAACGGTCGTCGTGGTGGGCGGTGGAGGAGACGTCGACGTCGTCGCGGTCTTTTTCACCTTCGCGCCGGACGCGGCGAGCGCCCACCACGAGCTCTGGTAGCCCTGGCCGTTGAGCTGTGCGGCCTTGGCATCGCCGGAGAAGAAGTACAGCGGGTGCCCGGCGTAGGTCACCTGGAGCTTTCCGTCCTTTCGCTTCGTCGTACCGAGCAGCTTCGCGTTCGCGCCGATGCCCGCGATCGGCTTCGCGCTCGTCAGGAACGGCGGCCACAAGCTCGCGCACGCGCCGTAGCACGCGGGAGTGCGGCCTTTGTCGACTGCGTAGGAGTACAGCGTGTGCCCGCGCGCATCCGCGAGCACGCCGCCGACGCTCGTCACACGGACAAGGACCTTCGCGCGAGGGGATGCGGCGGAGGCAGAGGCTGTGACGAGCGCGACGGCGAGCAGGAAAAGAGTGAGCGTGCGCATGCCCCTCTGTACGCGCCCCTCGAGCAAACGGATTTCTCGGAGGGGCCTTCGCCGCGTCGGCCCCTCCGATCGCGCCCGAGTATTACCGATTTGCAGATTTCTTCAACTACGCGAGCGCGGGGCCGAGCCCGTGCTGGATCCGGCTGCGCATCTGCGCGAGGGTGAAGGGCTTCGTCGTGGAGACGACGGGCAGCTCCGGATCGTGGCTGCCGTGCTCCGCGAGCAGAAGATCCGCGCGAGGCGGTACCTCGACGTTGGGGTCGATGACGACCGCCTCGTGCCCGAGCCGCCGAACGAGCACGATGAGAAGCCGCCGGACGTCGGGGTCCGCCTCGCTGACCAGGATCTTCGCCATTGCCACTGCGCGCAGCCTGCCTGTGGGCGGGAAGAACGGCGGCGCGGTCTCCGTATGAAGCGGGAATGATCAGACGGTCGGCAGGACGCGCCCGCGCACCTCTGCGAGGCCGCGCCCGCGCAGCACGACCTCGTCGCCGTCGGCGAGAAAGCGCTCGTTCTGCGTGAGCTCGATCAGCGACCCGCCCGTGCCCGGCTCCGCACCCGAGACCGTCCCCGAGCCGAAGAGGTCGCCCGTGCGGAGCGCGGCGCCGTTCGAGGTCGCGTGCGCGAGCTGCTGCGGCATCGTCCAGTAGAGCGTCTGCACGTTGCTGTGTGAGATCACCTCGCCGTTCAGCTCGATCTCGAGCGGGATGTCGAGACCCCAGTCGCGCCCGCCGTCCAGATACGACAGGGGCGGCGGCTCCTGCTGCGGCGCCTCGACGCGGTGCTCCTCGAGTAACGCAAGCGGCGTCACCCAGGCGGCCATCGACGTCTGGAACGACTTGCTGAGGAACGGTCCGAGCGGCACGTACTCCCACGCCTGCAGGTCGCGTGCGCTCCAGTCGTTCAGGAGCGCGACCCCGAAGACGTGCTTCGCGGCGGCGTCCACGCTGACCGGCTCGCCGTGCGTGCTCGGCGTCCCGATCACGAAGCCGAGCTCGAGCTCGATGTCGAGCCGCTCGGACGGCCCGAACGTCGGCGTCTCCCCCGTCTTCCGCTGCCCGCTCGGCCTGTGGACGCCGGTGCCGCTGACGACGACGCTTCCTGCGCGGCTCTGGTAGCCGATGGGTAGCCAGCGCCAGTTCACCGGCAGCGGATCGCCCTGCGGACGGAACATGCGACCGATGCTCGTCGCGTGCTCGAGCGACGAGTTGAAGTCGACGAAGTCGCCGATCGCCACGGGCAGAAGCGCAGTGACCTCGGCGACGCGAAAGCGCGGCCCGTCGTGCGAGCGCGCGAGCGCGAGCGACTCGGCCCATGCATCGCGGCCGAGCGCCATGAGCGCGTTCAGGGAGGACTGTGTGTAGACGTCGCCGAGGCCGGAGAGGTCGACGAGGTCGTCGCCGTCGCGCCAGCCGACGCGCGGCGCTTCGCCTCCCACCGAGAACACGCCGTATCCCTGCACGGCGCCCAAAGCTACACTGCGGCCGGGTCGGGCTCCGTGCAGTGGGAGCTTTGCGAACCGCGTCAGGTCCGGGAGGAAGCAGCGCTAAGTACTGCCTCCTTCGTGCGCGATCAGCCCGGCCCTTGTTCCTTTCGAGTGTCGTCGGCGATCAGAAAGAGCGGTCGTTGCTTCACGTCGTCGTACATACGCCCGATGTACTGGCCGAGGATGCCGAGGAAGACGAGCTGCGCGCCTCCGAGAACGAGCACGGCCGCCGTCACGGACGTCCAGCCCGGGACGGCGCGGTCGGAGAAGATCTTCGTCGCGAGCACGTAGATGAGATAGAGCCAGCCGAGCACGGACACGCACACGCCGAGCACGCTCGCGATGCGCAGAGGAAACGACGAGAAGCTGACGACCGCGTCCCACGCGAAGAGCAGCATGCGGCGCGGCGTGTACTTCGTCTCCCCCGCCTCGCGCGGGCTGCGGTGGTACTCGATGAACGACTGCTCGTAGCCCGCCCAGCGCACAAGCCCGCGCAGGAAGCGATGCCGCTCCGGCATTTCGAGCAGCACGTCGACGACGCGACGCGACATCAACCGGTAGTCCGCGGCACCCTCGGGCAGCTCGAGCGACGACAAGCGATTCAGCAGCTTGTAGAAGACGCGCGCCGTGATCCGCTTCCAAAAGCCGGCAGCGTCCTGCGAGCTGCGAACTGCGTACACGACGTCGAACCCTCGACCCGCGGCGGCGAGTAGCGCCGGAATCACCTCGGGCGGATGCTGCAGGTCGGAGTCCAGCGTGATCACCTGGTCGCCGCGCGCAACCGACATTCCCGCGGTCAGGGCAAGCTGATGCCCGAAGTTGCGCGACAGGCGTATCCCGCGCACGCTTTCGTCGTCGGCAGCAGCGCGCTGGATCGCGCCCCACGTGTCGTCGCGCGACCCGTCGTCGACGATGATTGCCTCCCACTCCTCACCGATCTCCTCGAGCGTTGCAACGAGCCGCGCGATAAACGTCGGGAGCGCGGCGACCTCGTTGTATGCGGGGGCGACGACGCTGAGCATCACGCGAGGCGCGCGACGACGAGGATGCCGTCGGCGAGATTCGGTCGCCAGTGGAAGAGCGGCAGCGCAGCCGTCTGGTACCCGTTGAACAGGAGCCGTGGCGGGAGCGCGCCTCCCTGAACCCGCGGGAACCGGTAGTACGCGAGAGCCTCTACCGTCCAGCCGTGCCGCCCGAGCAGCGTCGCGAGCGTACGCCACGAGAGCCACGCGACGTGATCAGGGTTCACAAGCTCGCGTCCCGCGAACGCACCGAGCACGTTCGTGAGCGAGTGTGCGTTCGGCGTCGTCAAGACGAGCACGCCGTCCGCCGCGACGAGCGGCTTCACTGCCTCGAGGAAGTCACCCGGCCGGTCGAGATGCTCGACGAGCTCGCCTGCAACGACGGCATCTGCGGGCTCGAGGTCTAGGTCACCGATCTCCGCACGGCTTTCGACGTCCGCGGCATACGCCTCGTAGCCGTGCGCACGCGCGCGCTCGACCCCGCCCGCGTCCGCGTCGACGCCGACGAGCTCGCGGGCCTCGGTGGCAAGCACTGCGTGGAGCCAGCTGCCGCGACTGCCTTTCGACTCCATTTGCCCTTCATCCACGAAACCGAGGTCGATCACTCGACGCCCGCGCGTCAGGCGCCGCAGCTCGTCGAGCCGGTCGACGAGCCGAGCGCGCGGGACGCGGTGCACGGACGGGGGCCTCAGCGCCGGCAACGTCACGTTCATGGCCGGTCAGCATACGGCGGTAAGGTGACGCCGGTGACGCGGGCGCGGGTCCTCGGAGCGGTCGCAATCGGAGCGATCGCACTCGCGTACGCACTCCCGATGCAGTCGGTCGGTTGCGCACAGAACGCGCACTACGCGGCGGCACGCGCGGTCGCCGACGGCACGCCCCGGATCGACAAATGGGCCGAGGAGACGTGCGACCTCGTGCGCGAGAACGGCCACTATTACGCAGCGAAGGGCCCGGCGATGGACTTCTGGACAGCGCCCTGGTACCTGCTGCTACGCACGCTGCACGCGGTGCCGCCGAACAAGAACATCGGCCTCGGCTACCCGGACGCGATGGCCGGCGTACCGCTCCGCGCCATCTGGCAGATGGGGCTGTGGGCGGTCGTGCTGCCGGCGATCGGGCTTCTGCTGCTCGTTCGGAAGATGGTGGAGCGGATCGAGCCCGGGCTCGGCACCGCGGTCGCGGCGATCCTCGGCATCGCGACGCTCGTCCTGCCGTTCTCGACGCTGCTCTTCGCGCATGTGCCGGCTGCTGCGCTCGCGTTCCTTTCCTTCTCCTTGTTATTCGGCGATGCCTCGCTTCGTCGTGTCGTGGCGGCCGGCGCAGCAGCGGGCCTCGCCGTTGCCGTCGATCTGCCGCTCGCGCTGCCGGCGGTCGTGCTCGGCCTCTATGCCGCCTGGCGCGCGCCGCGATTGCGACGGCTCGTCGCGTTCGGGCTCGGCGGGCTGATCGGGCTGATCCCACTCTGGGCGTTCGACATCTGGGCGTTCGGCAACCCGCTGCACCTCGCCTACACGGGCACCCCGGGACAGGGCGCCGCCGGCGGCTGGGAGCAGACCGGCTTCTTCGGCCAAACGGCGCCGAGCGGCCACATCCTGGTCGACCTCCTGCTCAGCCAGCGAGGACTCCTCGTTCTGACACCGGTGCTTGCCGCCGCCGGCGCCGGCGGCGTCCTCCTCTGGCGGCGCGGGCTGCGCGCGGAAGCCGTGCTGATCGCCGCGCTCGTCGTCATCGAGCTCGTCTGGAACGCCGGCCGGCACCCGTACACGTTCGCCCTCGGCGGCTGGGTGCCGGGCCCGCGCTTCCTCATCCCGCTGCTGCCGTTCCTCGCCTGGGCGATCGCGCCCGCTCTGCGCCGCGCACCCGCGACGGTGAGCGCGCTCGCGCTGATCTCGGCCGGAGCGATGGCCGTCGCGACCGCCGCCGAGCCGCTGCTGCAGGACGACGACACGCACCACTGGATCGCGCGCATCGTCGACGGCAACTTCGCGGCGACGATCGTGAGCCTCAGCGGCGTCGGCCACGGCTGGATCGCGATCATCCCGTTCTTCCTGTTCGTCATCGTCGCGATCGTCGCCACCGCCTTTGCGACCCGGCTGTCGCTCACACGGCGAGACCTGCTGACCGCGCTGGGTGCCGTCGTCGCGTGGATCGTCGTCGAGCACGGCGCGCCCGAGCTGCTTCGTGTCGACCGCCTCGTCCACCAGAGCTGGGGCACGCTCGCAGCGGTCATCCTGGCGGCCGCGGCCGCCTGGGCGGTCATCGGCCGGCGGCTCGAGGGCCTCCTCCTGCTGCCCTTCGCGACCGTCCGGTTCGACGACCACACGAAGTTCGCGCTCCTTCTGGCCGTCCTGACCGTGGCGGTCATGGCTAGCCGGGGCCGAGTGCTCCGGTCTGCTTGAATCGTCCCGTGGCCGCCCTCTACCGGAAGTACCGCCCGCAGAGCTTCGACGAGGTCGTCGGCCAGGAAGCGGTCGTCCGGACGCTGAAGAACGCGATCGCCGGCGAGCAGGTGCGGCAGGCGTATCTCTTCGCCGGCCCGCGCGGCACCGGCAAGACGTCGATGGCGCGCATCCTCGCGAAGAGCCTCAACTGCGAGCACGGCCCGACCACGACGCCGGACGGCACGTGCCACGCGTGCCGCGCGATCGCGGCCGGCACGTCGCTCGACGTCATCGAAATGGACGCAGCGTCGCAGCGCGGCATCGACGACATCCGAGAGATTCGCGACCGCGTTGTACTGCAGCCCGTCGAGGGCCGCCACAAGGTCTACATCCTCGACGAGGCGCACCAGCTCACGGATGCTGCGTGGAACGCCCTTCTGAAGCTGATCGAGGAGCCGCCGCCGCATCTCGTCTTCGTCTTCTGCACGACGGACCTGTCGAAGGTGCTGCCGACGGTGCGGTCGCGCTGCCAGACCTTCGTCTTCCAGCGGCCGCGGCTGCAGGATCTCGTGACAGTGCTGACGCGCGTGTCCGAGGGGGAAGGCATCGACGCGCCGCAGCAGGCGCTGTCGCTGATCGCGCGCGCGGCGCGCGGTTCGTTCCGCGACGCGACCTCGACGCTCGACCAGCTCGCCGCGGCGACGGAGAAGACGATCACCGTCCAGTCGGTGCTGCAGCTGCTCGGCACCGTTGAGGAAGACGCGCTGTTCCGGCTCTGCGATCTCGTCGTCGACCGCGACACCGCCGGTGCGCTGACGTTCATCGAGGAGCTCTCGGAGCAGGGCCACGACCTCGGCCGGCTCGTCACCGACCTGATCGAGCACCTGCGGCATCTCATGCTCGTGCAGCACATGGGCGAGGTGCCGGAGTCGCTCCCGGTCACCGAGGAGACGCGCGAACGGCTGCGCGCGCAGGCGAACCAGCTCGGCGCGCCGACCGTCGTGCGGCTGCTCGACCTGCTGGCGGTAGCGGTCGACGACATGCGCCAGGGCGGCGACCCGCGGCTGCCGCTCGAGCTCGCGCTCGTGAAGGTGACGCGACCGGCTGCAGATCTCTCGCGCGAGTCGATCGCATACCGGCTCGAGCAGCTCGAGACGCGCGGGCCGGCGCCCGGCCCTTTTGAGCCGCTCGCGCCGGAGCCGGCGGAGCCCGCGCCGCTGCGCGTGCCCGCGACGGTCGGGGGCGGCCCGCCGGACATCGAGCTCGAGCAGCTCCAAGAGGCGTGGGCGCGCACGATCGTTCCCGCCGTCGCGGAGAAGTCGATCCCGATCTCAGCCGTGCTCGGCGAGGCGCGGCCGGCGGAGCTCGAGGACGACACGCTGACGGTCGAGTTCCCGGCGAGCGCGGGCTTCCACCGGCAGCTCGCCGAGGATCCGAAGAACGTGACGCTGCTGCGCGATGCGCTCTACGAGGTCACGGGACGCAAGCTTGCGATCGCGTTTGCGGTCGGCGACGACGAGGATGGCGAGGCCGAGTCGGAGGAGCCGGCAGGCGAAGAGCGCATCCTCGAGCTGATGAAAGAGACCTTTGATGCGCGCGAACGGGAGGATCCCGAATGAGTTTCGACATGAACAAACTGATGGAGCAGGCCGCTGCGATGCAGGCGCAGGTGGAGCAGATGCAGGAGGAGGCGCGGAACGAGACGGCCGAGTCCTCCGTCGGCGGCGGCATGGTGAAGGTGACCGCGAACGGCGCCGGCGAGGTGCTCTCGATCACGATCTCACCGGACGCGATCGATCCCTCCGATCCCGAGTCGCTCGGCGACCTCGTCCTCGCGGGCGTGAACGAGGCGCTGCGCTCCGCAACTGCGAAGGTCGAGGCGAAGGCGCAGGCGATGCAGGCGGATCTGCTCGGCGGCCTGGGATTGCCCGGGCTGGGCGGTTAAGGCTCAGCTCGCAAAGTCAAAAGCCCAGCCCCACACCACCAGACCGGTGAGGGCTAAGAAGAGGACGATCCAGACCCAGTTGCTCACGGCAGCGCGCGTCCTCACGGTTCTACGGTAGCCCGGAACGCAGGGGATGTCCGTAGTGGACGGCTACGCTCCGCAAATGCTGAGTCCCGCGGTCGAGAACCTCGTCGCGCAGCTCACGCGGCTGCCGGGAATCGGCAGCCGGACGGCGCAGCGGCTCGCGTTCCACATCCTCCAGGCGCCGCGGCAGGAGGCCGACGCGCTCGCCGACGCGATCCATGTCGTCAAGGAACGTGTCCGCTTCTGCCGCGAGTGCGGCAACCTCACGGAGGACGAGGTTTGCGCGATCTGCCTCGACACGCGGCGCGACCACTCGATCATCTGCGTCGTCGAGCAGCCGGTCGACCTAATCTCCCTCGAACGGACGGCCGAGTTCCGCGGGCTCTACCACGTGCTCGGCGGCGCGCTGTCCCCGCTCGACGGCGTCGAGCCGTCGAGCCTGCGCATCGACGAGCTCCTGCACCGCGTCGACCGGAACGGCGTGCAGGAAGTGGTGCTCGCGACGAACCCGAACATGACCGGCGAAGCGACGGCGGCGTACCTCGCCGACCGCCTGCGCGGCCGCGTGCGCGTCACGCGACTCGCGAGCGGGCTCCCCGTCGGCGGCGACCTCGAGTACGCCGATGAGGTCACGCTCGGGCGCGCGCTCGTCGGCCGCCGCGAGATGAGCTGACGTGGCGACGACGACCGAGCAGTTCGAGTCAGTCCCCGAAGTCGCGTCCGACGCGGAGCGTCCAGGCCGCGACCTCGTCGTGATGAAGTTCGGCGGCACGTCGGTCGGCGACACGACGAAGATCAAGGACGTCGGCCGCCGCCTCGTCGACGCGCGTGAGGCAGGGCGGCGCGTGATCGGCGTCCTCTCCGCGATGGGCGACACGACGGATGAACTGATCCGGCTCGCCTACGAGATCTCGTCGCAGCCACATCCGCGGGAGTACGACATGCTCGTCTCGGTCGGCGAGCGGATCTCGAACGCGCTCTGCGCCATGGCGATCCGCGACCTCGGCCACGAAGCCGTTTCACTCACGGGGTCGCAGGCCGGGATCGTCACGGACACCGTCCACGGCAAGGCGAAGATCGTCGAGGTGCGGGCACGCCGCCTGCACGAGGAGCTCGACAAGGACCGGATCGTCCTCGTCGCCGGCTTCCAGGGCGTCTCGACCGACCTCGAGGTGACGACGCTCGGCCGCGGGGGCTCCGACGCGACGGCGGTCGCGCTCGCCGCCGCGCTCGGCGGGGCCTGCGAGATCTACACGGACGTCGAGGGCGTGTTCACGGCCGACCCGCGCATCGTCCCGGACGCGCTGAAGCTCCCGACGGTCTCCTACGAGGAGATGCTCGAGATGGCTGCGACGGGCGCGCGGGTGATGATGGCCCGCTCGATCGAGATCGCGCGAAGGTACGGTGTTCCGCTCCACGTGCGTGCGGCGTTCAGCGACACCGAGGGCACGTGGATCGGCGAGGAAGGAGACCTGATGCTCGAGAAGGCGATCGTGTCCGGCGTCACCCACGACGTCTCGGAGGCGAAGGCGACGATCGTGTCGGTGCCCGACAGCCCCGGCATCGCTGCGCGCGTCTTCCGTGCGCTCGCCGACGCGGGCGTGAACATCGACATGATCGTGCAGAACGTCTCCGCCGGCGGCACGACGGACATCTCCTTCACGCTGCCGAAGACCGACCTCGCGATCGCGAAGCCGATCCTGGACGCCCTGGCCGCCGACATCGGCGCGACGTCCGTCGACCTCGACGACGGCATCGCCAAGGTTTCCCTCGTCGGCGCCGGAATGAAGAGCCATCCTGGTGTGGCGGCCGACATGTTCGAGGCGCTGGCAGATGCAGGCATCAACATCGAGATCATCTCGACGTCGTCGATCCGCGTCTCCTGTGTGGTACGCGCGTCCGAGGTGGAGGCTGCGGTGCGTGCCGTGCACGACAAGTTCCGGATGTACGCCGAGGAGCGCGTGAATGCGTGACGCCCGCATCGCGGTGATCGGCGCGACCGGTGCCGTCGGCGCGGTCACGATGCGAATCCTGCGCGAGCGCGGGTTCGAGAACGTGCGCGCGTTCGCGTCGTCACGGTCCGCCGGGACGGCGCTGTCAGACGGAACCGTCGTCGAAGAGGCAACGCCTGACGCACTCGCCGCCGGCGGCATCGACATCGCGCTCTTCTCCGTCGGGACGTCGGCGTCGCGCGAGCTCGTCCCGCACGCCGTGCGCGGCGGCGCCGTGGCCGTCGACAAGTCATCGGCCTACCGGCTCGAGCCGGGCATCCCGCTCGTTGTGCCCGAGGTGAACGGCGACCGCGTGGCCGATCACGCGGGGATTCTCGCGAACCCGAACTGCTGCACCATCCCGCTCACGTGCGTGCTCAAGCCGCTGCATGAGGCGGCAGGCCTGCGCAGCGTCCGCGTCTCGACGTATCAGTCCGTGTCGGGTGCCGGCGCCCAGCGCATGGAGCAGCTGCGCAACGAGCCGCAGGAGCAGCACGACCTGCGGATGGACTGGACGTGGGACGGCGACGAGACCGACGAGGAGTCGAAGATCCGCGCCGAAGCCCAGAAGATTCTCGAGTTGCCCGACCTGCCGATCAGCGCAACGACTGTGCGCGTGCCGGTGCTCGTCGGGCATGCAGAAGCTGTCTGGGTCGAGCTCGACGACGAGCTCTCACCGGAAGACGCCGAGCGCGCGCTCGGCGAAGCGCCGTCGGTGCGCCTGGTCGACGTGCCGACGCCGGGTGCCGCCGCGCAGACCGACGAGGTGCTCGTCGGGCGCGTGCGGCGCGATCGCGCAGGCACGAACGGCCTCGTCCTCTTCCTCGCCTGCGACAACCTCAACAAGGGCGCCGCGCTGAATGCCATTCAGATCGCGGAGAGGGTGCTCGACGCTGCATGGCGTCCGTTGACGTCGGCGTAGGCCTCCTCGGATACGGCACGGTCGGCGCCGCCGTCGCACGGATGCTCTCCGAGAGCGGCGACGAGATCGAGCGGGCGACCGGGCACCGGCTGCGTGTCGTGCGCGCGCTCGTGCGCGATCCGGCGAAGGAACGGAGTTTCGCGCCCGAGGACGGCGTGCTCACGAGCGACTTCGCGACGTTGCGGGACGATCCCGCGATCGACGTCGTCGCCGAGGTGATGGGCGGCCTCGACCCGGCCGGCAGCTACGTGCGCGAGCTGTTGCGCTCCGGTAAGCCCGTCGTGTCGGCGAACAAGCAGCTCGTCGCGCGCGAGGGCGCAGATCTCTTTGCGATCGCGTCGGCCGCCGGTGTCCAGCTGCGCTTCGAGGCGTCGGTCTGCGCAGCGGTGCCGGTCGTGAAGGTGCTGCGCGAGTCGCTCGTCGCCGAGAACGTGCACCGGATCCTCGGGATCGTGAACGGCACGACGAACTTCGTGCTCTCGCGGATGGAGCGCGGCGGTACCTACGCAGAGGCTCTGGCGGAGGCGCAGTCGCTCGGCTTCGCGGAGGCGGATCCGACGGACGATGTCACCGGCGCGGACGCCGCTGCAAAGATGGCGATCCTCGCGACGGTGGCGTTCGGCTCCCGTGTCGTGCTCGACGACGTGCAGTATCGGGGCATCGATGCGATCGAGCCGTCGCACGTCGCAGCGGCGGCGGAGTTCGGCATGGCCGTGAAGCTGATCGGCATCGCGACGTTGATCGACGACTCGGTCGACGTGCGCGTGCAACCCGCGTTTGTCGAGCGTGCACACCCACTGGCGGGCGTCGACGGCAGCTCGAACGCGGTAGTGCTGCAGGGCGATGCGATCCGGGAGGTGACGCTCGGCGGTCCCGGCGCGGGCGGGCTCGAGACCGCGTCCGCGGTCGTCGCCGATCTCGTGAGCGTCGTCGGGACGTCGGGCACCGGCTTCCTGCAGAACGACGCGTGCTGGCGCGAGCTGCCCCGCCTCGATCCCGCGCGCTGGAGCGCGCCGTTCTACGTGCACCTCGACGTGGCCGACCGGCCCGGCGTGCTCGGCCACGCAGCGACGACGCTGGCGAAGCACAACGTCTCGGTCGCGCAGCTCGTGCAGCATCTCGAGCCGGGCCGCGCAGCACTCGACCTCGTCCTGCATGACGCGGCTGTCGGCGATGTCGAGGCCGCGTTGTCGGAGCTCGCGTCGTCGCCCGAGGTGCTCGGGTCGCCGTTCGTCGCACCGGTCATCGCTCCATGACGGTGACGCTCGGCGAGGGGAACACGCCGCTGTTGCGGGCCCCTCGACTCGGCGAGCGTTACGGCTGTGAGCTCTGGCTGAAGTGGGAAGGCGCGAACCCTACGGGCTCGTTCAAGGATCGCGGCATGTCCGTCGCGACGACGCGCGCAGTCGAGCGCGGTGTGACGCGGCTCGTGTGCGCGTCGACGGGGAATACCGCGGCATCGTGCGCCGCATACGCCGCGCGTGCGGGGATCGAAGCGGTGATCGTCGTCCCCGCCGGCGCGATCGCCTCGTCGAAGCTCGTGCAGGTGCGTGCGGTCGGCGGGCGGATCGTCGAGATCGACGGCTCGTTCTCGGACGCGTTCGCACACGCAGAGCAGCTCGCGTCGGAGCCCGGCTCGGCGTTCGTGAACTCCGGCGGCAGCGACGACCGCATCGAAGGTCAGATGACCGTTGCGCGCGAGATCGTCGATCAGCTCGGCGCGCTGCCGGACGTTGTGACGCTGCCGTACGGCGGCGGCGGGAACACGCGCGCGGTCGCGCGCGGGTTCGAAGAGCTCGTCGGAGAGCTACCCGCGCTCTTCCCGGTCGAAGCGGCGCAACGGCCGGACACGGTTGCGTCGGCGATTCGCATCACCGAGCCCGTGCACGCGGCGTGGGTACACGACGCAATCGAACGCTCCGGTGGCTCCCTGATCACCGTGCCTGACGAGGAGATTCTCGACGCGTGGAGCAACCTGCGCACGCTCGAAGGCGTCTTCTCGGAGCCCGCGTCGGCAGCAGGCATCGCGGGGCTCGCGCACGGCTCTGCGAGCGGACGCGTCGTCTGCATCGTGACCGGCCATGGGCTCAAGGACCCGGCAGCGGTCGACCGATGAGATTTCGCGCACCGGCGACGACCGCGAACCTTGGTCCCGGCTTCGACGTCGCCGGCGCCGCGCTCGATCTGTGGAATGAGCTCGAGATCGACGAGGGCAGCGGCGGAGACGAGAGCCATCTCGCCGTGCGCGCCTTCTCGATCTTCGCGTCGCCGGCATCGTGGTCGTTCAGCTTCACCGACCGGATTCCCCGCGAGCGAGGGCTCGGCTCGAGCGCCGCGGTCGTGGCGCTCGGCCTGGTGGCGGGAGCGCACGCCGCAGGGGTCGAGCCGAGCATCGACGAGCTGCTCGCAGCCGGTCTGGAGCTCGAGGGACACGCCGACAACCTCGCCCCCGCGCTCGCGGGCGGCGTATGCCTCACGTGGGGCGGTCATGTCGAGCGGGTCGCCGACGACGTGCCGGCGCTGCCGATCGCGGTGATTCCCGAGACGCGCGTCGCGACCGCAGCGTCACGCGCTGCGCTGCCCGCGTCGGTGCCGCGCGAGGATGCCGTGTTCACCGTCGCGCGGGCCGCATTGCTCGGTGCGGCACTCGCGTCCGGCGACGCGTCGCTCTTCGCCGCGAGCGCCGACGATCGCCTGCACGAGACGTACCGTGGCTCGGCGGCGCCGCATCTCGCAGAGCTGCGCGCCGACCTGCCGGACGGCGCGCTCGGCGCAACGCTGTCGGGCTCCGGTCCGACGGTAATCGTCTGGGCGGAGCGCGACATCTCCGACGAGTTGCACGCGCGTTACCCGCAGCACGAGGTCAGAGTGCTGCCGGTGACACCGAACGGAGCCGCTGCTACTTCACGGCGATGACATCGACCGGGCGGATGTCCGGATCAGAGGCGAGCAGATCCGGTCCCACCTGTCCGAGTGCCTGCGGGATCTCACCGTTCAGGTGCGCCTGTCGCCCCTCTTCGGTCTCGAACGTGTCTCACGATCGCAAAACCGCTTCCTCCAACCGTCGGTAATCCGTGGCATGACAATCGCCAGACGCGTGCTTGGAGCGCTGCTCGTCGTGACCGGCGCGGTGTGGCTCGGGCAGGGCCTCGATCTCATTCAAGGCTCGTTCATGACAGGCAGTACGTTTTGGGCGGTCGTCGGCGGGCTCTGTGTCGTGAGCGGGCTCGGCCTGCTGGGCTGGCCGTGGCGCCAGCCACGCGAGCACTAGGCGTCGTCCATGGCTCGAGCCTAGCGAGTGACTTATGGTGCGCGTATGCGTGCTGTTCTGTATGTGCTGCTCGCTGCTGACTGCCTGCAGGTAGCGGGAGCGTTAGCCGCCTTCGCCCGCGGGCGCCGCAGCGCGCGGGCGGGCGCGCCGAGTCATGCGCACTACTCGCTCGCGCACGGCGTGTTGCTGCTTGCCGGCGCGATCGTGCTCGCCGTGCCGGTCGTCCTCGGTCTTGCCCACGTGATCTCGGCAACCGCGGCGCTTGTAATTGCACTCGTGCTCGAGGCGGTTGCGCTCCTCGTCTCTCGCTGGACGGTTAGGCGTCTAGAGGCAGCGCATCAGGCGCGCCGGCCGGCGTTCTAAGTTCACCACGCACCGCCGCCGCCGCCACCACCGCCGCCTCCGCCGCCACCGCCGCCGAAGGAACCGCCGAGCCCACCGACCCCGCTGCTGCCGCTGCCGCGACCGCCGAAGCCGAAGAGCCGCGCGAGCAGGAAGAACGGCAAGAGGATGAACCAGAGGATCGTGCCGCCGATCCCTCCGCCTCCACTCCCACCGCCGCTATCGGGCTCCTTCGCGGCTTGTCCCGGTCCATACGGCGAAGAGAAGATCTTCTTCTCGCGATCGACGACCGTCGCGAGGCCGTTCGTGGCGAGGCGATTCACCGCTTGCGGAACGAGGCGGGTCGGAAAGGCGGAGTCGATCTCGACGAACTGCCCGGCAGGCACGTTCTGCGCGTCAAGCGTGAAGGTGTCATCGCCCGCGATCGCGTCGGAGCCGGAGACGCTTGCGGGGTGGCCCCAGATCCGGAGGTCGCCCGCCTTGCGTTCTTGCTTCGTTGCCGGCCCCGGCAGGAGCACGTTGACGTGCAGCTTCGTGAGGGAGACCGGCCACTGGTCGCCCCACACCTGGAGGTAGAGATTGGCGATGTCCTTGTAGACGCGGATGTAGCCGTGCATCCGGTAGGAGATGACGAACGTGCGGTTCGTGTCCGTCGCGTCGAAATGCCAGGCGACCTGCATCCAGCCCTGATCGGTTGTCATCGTCCCGAACGTCCCGGGATCTCCGCTCGAACCGACGAGCGCGCTACCGGTCGGGTTGTCGGGGAAGCCGCCGTCAGAGACCTGAACGTCGTCGATTGACTCGCCGGACTCGACGGGGATCAGCCGGTACGCGCCGTGGAACGAGCCGTTGAAGGCGAACGTGAGCTGCTCAGTCGCGTGAATCGAGCCGTCCGGCTCGACCTGGAACGTCTCGGCGGCTGAGGCGATGGTGTAGTCCTTCGCGAACGCTTGCGGAGCGAGCGCGAGAAGAGCTACCGCCGAAGCACAGACGATCGCCGCCCTGATCAGCACGCGACACATCTTCTGTTTGGCCGGCCGGCCGGTCAACAGCCAGGGGACGAAAAGCGAACGCTCACGAACCCCCCGAGTGCGGGCCAAGCGTCATGCTTTGGAGGTGATTTGTCGTCGAACGAAACGGCGCGCCGATTGGACGCGTCGGGCTGATCGTCTGGGACAGACGTACGTGGGAGACCTCGGCGTACGACCTCGCAGGCGAGCACGCTCAGGAGGAACTCGGATGGGGGCTGATGCGCGAAGCTTGGGGCCGTGGCGACGCAACCGAAGCGGCTCGGGCAGTGCGAGCCTGGGCGTACACGTCGTCGCAGAGCCTGAGCAGCCGTTGCGTGGGCGCAGTCAGCGTCGCCGCCGAGCCGGATCGGTGCGACCGCGGCGGGGAAGAGCGCACGAACGTGTTGCGGCCGAATCGCATGGCGAAGCCTGTGGTAGATGTCGCCCGGTCTCATGCGAGATCTACGGCTGCTGCGGCGCCGGCGCAGGCACGAATGCCTCGCGCACCACACGCAGCACACGTTCGCGCTTGCCCTCGACGACCGGCAAGAGCCCGCCGAACTCGAGCCGCGCGAGCTCGACGCGCCCCTGCACGCGCACCGTCGAGAACCCGAAGTCCGCCAGGAAGTCGCGCGGGAAGATCGTCTTGTGCACCTGGAAGCGCTCGAACGCTGAGTCGCTCGCGTCGTAGCGATACGCGAACGCCTCGAGCGCACGCGCGCCCTTGTCGCGCGCGTCGCCGATCGCCGTCAGGAACAGCGACTGCATCACCCACGGCTTCGACCACTCGACGATGTACGCGCACGTCACGAGCACGGCGTCCTCGCTCGGCGGGCCGGCCGGAAGCTCGGCCGCGCGCGGGAAGAGATCCGACGGGCCGTACTGCATCGACCCGAGCAGCCGGCGGTCGTCGTCGTAGTAGACCGTCCCCCACGCACCCCACTCCTCCTCGGTGCCGCGGATCCACTTGCGCTTGTCGATCTCGCGGTTGCTCGGCGTCTGCCAGAAGATGCACTCGTGGCAGACGGTCGGCGCCGTCTCGAGCGTCGCGCCGGTCAGGCCCACGATGCGCGTCATGTCATCGGCCCGATCTCGTCGACGATCACGTCGACTTCCGCCGGCTCGAGGTCCGCCATATGGCGAAGATATTCCCGCACGCGCTCCTGCACACGCCTGCCGACCGCTGGGATCGACGCTCCCCACGCGACGGCCAGATGAAGCTCGACGCGGCCGTCGTCGTGCACCCGTGCGCCGCGGCGGCCCGCGAGCCCGCGCACACCCTCGACCTCGCGCGCCGCGTCGCCCGCGTACCGCGCGAGGATCTCGGTCGAGATCGACGCCTGACCGTCCGTCACCGCGGCGAACGTAGCACCAGCTCGGTCGCCTCCGGCCGCGCCGCGAAGCGAAACGGGACGAACGTCGTCCCGAGCCCGGGCGAGACGTGCATCACCGAGCCCTCGCGCCGGTAGACGCCGGCGGCATAGCGCGCGGTCGGATGCGCGAGCAGCAGCTTGCCGCCCGGGTAAGGGATCGTGATCTGCCCGTCGTGCATGTGGCCTGCGAGCACGAGGTCGAACCGGTCGCGCTCGAGCCGGTCGAAGGCCCGAGGAAAGTGATTGAGCAGGACGCGCAGGTCAGCCTCACTCGACAGCGTGTTCGGGTCGCGCCGTCGCAACGACTGCTTCGGATCGGCTCCGGCGATCCAGACGGAGCGCCCGCGCAGCGACAAGAGCTCGCCCTCGTCGAGCAAGAGCCGCGCCGGCTCGAGCTCCCGCAACCGCGACGCGCGCGCCATCGGGTCGCGCGCCACCGCGTAGTCGTGATTGCCCAGCACCGCGAACACAGGCTGCGGCAACAGCTCCACGAGCTCCCGCAGTCGCGGCTCACCGCGTGGACGCGTCAGCAGATCGCCGGTGATGCATACGAGATCCGGCTTGCGTTCAACCGTCCAATCAACGGCACGCGCCACCGCGCGCGCGCCCGGCGACGGAACGCCGAGATGGAAGTCCGACAGGTGGACGATCCGCAGCCCATCGAGCTCCGCCGGCAGCCGCGGAACCTCGATCTCGAGCGAACGGAGCCGCACCCACGAGGCCTCGAAGAGCCCCCACGCCGCGAGAGCCCCCAAGAAGGCTCCGGCGCGGTACCCGAAGGTCACCGCGCCGGATTCCGCCCCTCCATGCACTAGACGCCTGGAAAAGAGAAAACCTGCGGTTGGAATTTCAGACTTCGAGCCGCTCGAGCGCCGGCCGCGGATCGACGATATGCCGCTTGAACTTGAGCTCCGACTCGTGCAGGCCGGCGGCGACGCCGACGAGCTGCGCGAGGTGGAGGATCGGCATGTTGAACGCCCGCCCCGTCGCAGCCTCGAGCTTGCTCTGCCACGCGTCGAGCGAGAGATGGCACAGCGGGCAGGGCGTAACCATCACGTCGGCGCCGGCCTCCATCGCCTGCTCGACGGGCTGGATCAGCTCGCCCATCGCGGTCTCTTCGCGCGCCTGGATGATCGGGAACCCGCAGCACTTGATCTTCGCGGGATAGTCGATCGCCTCGCCGCCGCACGCCTCGATGATCCGCTCGAGCGACCACGGACGATCGGGGTCCTCGAACTGCATGATCTTCGACGGCCGCAGGATCTGGCAGCCGTAAAACGGCGCGACCTTCAACCCGCGCAGGCCCTTGTGCGCGGCGACCTTCAGCTTCTCGTAGCCCTCGCCCTCCGCGATCTCCCAAAGCAGATGACGCACGTCGACAGTGCCGCGGTACTCGGGTGCGCCGACCGACTTCAAATTCTCGTTGACGCGGTCGAGCAGGTTCGCGTCGCCCTGCAGCATGAAGTTCGCCTGGCGGAGATTGAGCGTGCAGACGTTGCAGACCGTCATCAGCGTGTCGCTGCCGGTCGCCTCCGCGTACGCGAGGATGCGCGCGTTCAGGTGGAGGTAATAGTCGGGCTCGGCCTCGTGAATGTCGCCGGCGCCGCAGCACGTCACAGACTCGAGCTCGACAAGCTCGAGCCCGACCTGCGGCGCGAGCGCCTGCGTCGACGTGTCGAGCTCCTTCGCCGAGAGCGACGCCAGACAACCTTTGTAGTACGCGACACGCTTCACGCTCCGCCCTCCGGCTTCTTCGTCGGTTCCGCGCCAGGCGTCACATCAGCCTGCGTCAGGCTCCCCTGTCCCTCGGCGCTGCCCTCGCCGGGCAGATACGGCTTTGCGAACGAGCCCGGCCCGTACGGGTCGCGGCCTTCCTCGTACCCGTGCGCAAGCTTCGCGAGCGCGTGCTCGCCCTGCACGTGACCTTCGTAGCCGAGACGCCCTTGCGCGTGGACGATCTTGCGCAAGTTCCGCGCCTCGTTGACGTCGGCGGCGACGTGCGGCGGGAACGCGAGTCCCGCCTTGTTGTGCTTGATGAGCCCCATTGCGAACTTCATCTGCTTGATGCTCGAGACGACGCCCTGCGTCTTCGGCACGAGCTCCGTCTCGCGCAGCCAGCCCGTCGTCTCGGTCGAGCGGATGAACCACTTCGCGTGCTTCGCGCCCATGTCGCGATCGATGCCTTCCTTGACCGCCTCGGCGCCGAGCTTCGCAATCGCGTCACGCGGGTCGACGCCCTTCGGGCAGCGCTCGTTGCAGAAGAAGCAGCGCGTGCACTCCCAGATGCCGTGCTCGCCGCTGTACTGCTCGAGCCGCTCGACCTTGCGCGCGTCGCGCGGGTCGCCGACGAACCGCATCCCCTTCGCGAGCGCCTGCGGGCCGAGGAACTCCGGATCGGACTCCATCGCATTGCACTCGGAGACGCAGCAGCCGCAGTTGATGCAGAGCGCTTCCTTGTGCACAGCGTTCATGCGCTCCTGCGAGATGAGGTACTCCTTGCCGTCCTCGGGCTGGTCGTAGCCGGGCTGTAGGTACGGCTTCATCGCCTTGAACTTCGCCCAGAAGGGATCCATGTCGACAACGAGGTCCTTGACGATCGGCAGGTTCCCCATCGCCGAGATCACCGGGATGTGGCCCGACTGCGCGATGTCGTACATGCGCGTCTTGCACGCGAGCACCGCAGCCCCGTCCATCCGCATGCCGCACGAGCCGCAGATCATCATCCGGCAGCTCTTACGGAACGCGAGCGAGCCGTCCATCTTGTCCTTGACGATGTCGAGGCAGTCGAGCAGCGTCGCCTCGTCCGGTGCGTCGAACTCGTAGTCACGCAGCACGCGATCGCCGGTCGACGAGTCGTACCTCCAGATCTTGAGCGCGACCTGCATCAGTACTTCCGCTCCTCGGGCTCCCACTTCGTCACGCGGACGTCACTCGTCGACAGCTCGACGCCGTCGTCCCGCCAACGCGTGATCGAGTGCACCATGAAATTCTCATCGTCGCGCGTCGGATAGTCGTGCGGCCGTGCGTGCGCGCCGCGCGACTCCTTCCGCCAGATACCGCCCTCGATCATGCAGAGCGCGGTGTCGAGCATGTTGCCGAGCTCGATCGCCTGCGTCAGATCGCTGTTGAAGACCTCGCCCTTGTCCTCGACGTAGACCTTCTTGTAGCGCTCGCGCAGCTCGAGCAGGATCTCACGCTGGCGAACCATTTGATCCTCGCGGCGGAAGACCGCGAAGTTCTCCAGCATCGAGCTGCCGAGCTCCTCGCGGATCTTCCACGGGCGCTCGCCGGAGCCGCGGTCGAGCAGCGCGCGCATGCTGCGCGCCGCGTCGCGCTCGAGCGATTCAGGCACCTCGATCGTCGTGTGCGTCAGTGCCCACTCCGCCGCCGCCGTGCCCGCACGCCGGCCGAACGTGATCGTCTCCATCAACGAGTTGCCGCCGAGCCGGTTCGCACCGTGCACGGACACGCATGCACATTCGCCCGCCGCGTAGAGACCGGTCAGCTCGGTCGCCCCGAAGTTGTCGGTCTCGATGCCGCCCATGTGGTAGTGCGCGCCAGGTCGCACCGGCACCGGCTCGTAGATCGGGTCGATTCCCGCGAACGTCATCGACAGCTCACGCGAGCCCGGCAGCCGCTCGATGATCCG
>DATAOK010000080.1:0-15600 GCA_036265735.1 Gaiellaceae bacterium | reverse complement strand
CGCAGGATCTGCACCGTGTCGTCGACCGTTGGCTCTTCGACGCGCACCTGCTGGAAGCGCCGCTCGAGCGCTGCGTCGCGCTCGAGGTACTTGCGGTACTCGTCGAGCGTCGTCGCGCCGATCGTCTGCAGCTCGCCACGCGCAAGCGCGGGCTTCAGGATCGACGCAGCGTCGATCGCGCCTTCCGCAGCACCCGCACCGACGAGGTTATGGAGCTCGTCGATGAACAGGATGATGTCGCCGCGCTGCATGATCTCCTTCATGACCTTCTTGAGCCGCTCTTCGAACTCGCCGCGGTACTTCGACCCGGCGACGAGCGCCGCGAGGTCGAGCGTGTAGATCTGCTTGTTCTTCAGCAGCTCGGGCACCTGATTCGACGCAATGCGCGACGCGAGCCCTTCGACGACGGCGGTCTTGCCGACGCCTGGCTCGCCGATCAGCACCGGGTTGTTCTTCGTGCGCCGCGACAGGATCTGCATCAACCGCTCGATTTCGGTCTGGCGGCCGACGACCGGGTCGAGCTTGCCCTCCTGCGACTGCTTCGTCAGGTTGCGGCCGAACTGGTCGAGGAGCTTCGAGCTCTTCGACTTCTCGCCGGCCGGCCCGCCGCCGCCCGAGCCCTGCCTGCGGCCGGGGCCTGAAAGCATGCGGATGATCTCGTTGCGAATCTTCTCTGCGTCGGCGTCGAAGTCGAGCAGGATGCGCGCGGCGACGCCTTCGTTCTCGCGCACAAGTCCGAGCAGGATGTGCTCGGTGCCGATGTAGTTGTGTCCGAGGGACAGCGCTTCGCGCAGCGCGAGCTCCAGCACCTTCTTCGCGCGCGGTGTGAACGGGATTTGTCCGGTCGTGACCTCATCGCCCTGGCCGACGATGCGTGCGACCTGCGCGCGCACCTCTTCCACGGTGATGTCGAGGGACTCGAGCACCCGCGCCGCGAGACCCTCTTCCTCGCGGAGCAGCCCGAGCAGAATGTGCTCGGTGCCGATGTAGTTGTGCTTGAGCGCCCGTGCCTCGTCCTGTGCGAGGACGACAACTTGGCGAGCCCGTTCAGTGAAGCGTTCGAACAAAGTCCCTCGACCCCCCTTTCAGTCGCTCATCCGCAGCAATCCCGTCTGATTGCCGCCGGTCGAAGGTTCGATCATCGTAGCCAAGGGTCTCCTCGCTACCGAGTACGCCATTTCGTGATTATCGGCCATTTTCCCCTCGGTGCTAAGCGAAACGAGCAAGCCTTTACAACAAGTCCGAGAACGTCTCCGTGATCAGCCCGTCGAAGCTCGCGGGGATCCGGCCGTCGGACCTGACGTAGTCCCGCAGGAAGAAGAGATAGGACTGCCATTCCTCGACTTTTTCGGGGTGCTCGCCGCCGTGGTTTGCGACGAGCTGCTCGAGATCCGTAAGGGAATACGTGCCCGCGGCGCCGTTTGTGGGGATCGGCACCGGTTCCGGCACGGCAGCGGCCACGGCCGCACGCTCCGCAGCGGCCGCCTCGTCCTCGGCGAGCTTCCGCTCGCGTACCGCGAGCTCGGCGGCGTGACGGGCCATCTCCGCCTCGCGCTTCGTCACCGCTTCGACACGTTTTTCGAGCGCTTCCTCGCGGCCGCGGAGACCAGAGTCGTCCGGTTTAGCTGGAGCCGCCGCGGCGGCCTGACGCAGCTCGTCGAGCTTCGCCTGCACGTCACGCTCGCGGGCGGCGAGCGCGGACTCGCGCGCGAGCAGGCGCGCTTCGAGCCGGTCGACGAGCTTCTCGAGCGCGGCCTCGCTCACAGCCGGATCGTACTCCCCGGGTCGAACGCGCCCCGCGCCGCGTAGCGCGAGGAGGACGAGCGCGACAACCGCGCCGGCAGCAGCACCGATCGCCGCGCCGATCCCGATGAGCCGCGGCAGGTTCGGCCACGAAGAGGAGCCTGGCGACGCAGCTTCGGACGCAACGCGGACCGTCGGATCGGGCTGGCCGACGAAACCTTTCAGCGTCGTGAGTCGGCGCGCGACCGCTGCGTCGGCGCCTTGGGCGACCAGCTTCTGGTCGCGACGGATCGCGTTCGACAACTGGGACTGGAATGACGCGCTGCGCTGCGAGATCAGCGCACTCGCGAACGAGTTCGCGAGCTCCGCGGCACCGGTCCGCGTCGAGTCTTCCGCGGAGACGTCGACGACATCGCTCGAATCGACGACGCTCACATGCAACGCGTGCTCGAGCGAGCTGCGCGACCGCCGCAGGCCGAGTGACGCTGCGACCGCGTCCGCGAGCTGCGGGCCGCGGAGCAGAGCGGCGACGTCCGCCGCCGCCGTCCGCTTGCCGCCCGTATCGCGGAGCACGCCGAGGCCGGCGAACGTCGGGTCGCTCGGGGAGATCGGCGAGACAAGCACCTGGGCGGTCGCGCGATAGCGCTTCGGCGCGGTCAGGCCGTAGCCCGCAGCGGCGGCCGCCCCGGCCGCGGTGCAGACCACGAGGACGAGCGCAAGCCGAGAATTGGTCGCAAAACGACGCACGCAACCATTATCGGGAGCGCGGTGGTCGTAACAGGTCCGACAGAGGCCGCGGCTAGGATCGACGCATGCCTGAGGCACCAAAGAGCGCGTTGATCACCGGCGGCGCCGGATTCATCGGCTCACACCTCGCCGAGCTTCTGCTCTCCGACGGCTTGTCCGTCTGGGTGCTCGACGACCTTTCGACCGGCTCCTACGAGAACGTCGCGCATCTTCGCGACGACGACCGGTTCCACCTCGTCGTCGACACGATGCTCTCGCGCACGGTCGTGAACGAGCTCGTCAACAAGGTCGACGTCGTCTATCACCTCGGGGCAGCGGTCGGTCCGCGCCTGATCGTCGAAGAGCCGGTGCGCACGATCGTGACGAACCTCGAAGGCTCCGAGATCGTCCTCGACCATTGCGCGCGCTTCGGCAAGCGCGTGCTGATCGCGTCGACGTCGGAGGTCTACGGCGACCACCGCACGACGGAGCCGCTGCACGAGGATGCGCGACGTGTCTACGGGCCGACGACGCAAAAGCGCTGGCTGTATGCGGACTCGAAGGCAATGGACGAGTACCTCGCGCTCGCGTATCGCCAGGAGCGCGACCTCGACTTCGTGATCGCCCGCCTGTTCAACACGGTCGGGCCGCGGCAGAGCGGGCAGTACGGCATGGTCGTGGCACGCTTCGTCCAGGCAGCCGTGGCCGGGACGGCGCTCGAGATCCACGGCGACGGCAACCAGACGCGCACGTTCTGTCACGTGCAGGACACGATCCGCGCGCTCCACGGCTTGATGGAATCTCCGGCGACGACGGGCGAGATCTACAACGTCGGCTCCCGCAACTGGATCTCGATCAAGGATCTCGCGACGCGCGTGCTCGAGCTCTCCGGCTCGAAGTCGGAGATCGTCTACGTGCCGTACGAGAAGGTGTACGGCACCGGGATCGACGACATGCTCCACCGCCTGCCGTCGATCGACAAGATCGCGGCTGTGACCGGCTGGCAGCCGGATCGCACGCTCGACGAGATTCTCACCGACGTGATCGCGTCCACACGCGGCGCCGCAGCGACTGCTTAATCCGTCCGCCGCAGCGCCGGGAACAGCACGACGTCGCGAATCGACTCGCTGCCGGTGAAGAGCATCGCGAGGCGGTCGATGCCGAGCCCGATCCCGCCCGTGGGCGGCATGCCGTACGAGAGCGCGTCGACGTAGTCCGGATCGCCTTCCTCGGCTTCGACGTCCCCCGCCTCGCGCTCGCCCTGCTGGAACGAGAAGCGGTCCGCCTGCTCCTCTGCGTCGTTGATCTCCGTGAACGCGTTCCCGAGCTCCATGCCGCCGGCGAAGTACTCGAACCGCTCGACGAGCGTGTCGTCGCCGTCGGTCGTGCGCGCGAACGGGGAGAGCTCGATCGGATAGTCGTAGAGGATCGTCGGCTGCACGAGTGCCGGCTCGACGAAATGCGAGTGCGCGTGGTCGATCAGCTTGGCCCACGTCGGGTCATGCGAGACGTCGACGTCGCGGTCTTGCAGGCGCTTGCGCAAGTCGGCCTCGTCGCGCGTCCAGAGCTCATGCTCCGCGAGTGCGTCGGCGAACTTGACGCGCCGCCAAGGCGGCTTGAAGTCGATCTCGGCGCCGCGGAACGTCACCTTCGTCGTCCCGAGCACCTCTTGCGCCGCGATCGAGACGAGCTGCTCGATGCGCTCCATCGTGTCGCGGTAGTCGGCGTACGCCTCGTACCACTCGAGCATCGTGAACTCGGGGTGATGCTTGAACGAGACGCCCTCGTTGCGGAAGTCCTTGCCGATCTCGTAGACCTTCTCGAGCCCGCCGACGATCAGGCGCTTGAGGTAGAGCTCGGTCGCGATGCGCAGGTAGCGGTCCTCGTCGAGCGAGTTCCAGTGCGTCACGAAGGGCTCTGCGAAGGCGCCGCCGTACCGCGGTTGCAGGATCGGCGTCTCGACCTCGAGGAACCCCCACGCGTCGAGCGTCTTCCGGATAGTTGCGACGATGCCCGCGCGCACGATCGCGATGCGCCGCGACTCCTCGTTCATCAGCAGGTCGAGGTACCGGCGGCGGTAGCGCTGCTCGACGTCGGTCAGGCCGTGGAACGTGTCGGGCAGCGGCGTGCGGATGCGGGAGAGCAGCTCGAGCGAGTCGACCATGAGCGACGGCTCGCCGCGGCGCGACTTCGCCGGCGACCCTTCCACACCGACGATGTCGCCGAGATGCACGTCGACCTCGCCGGTCTTCTGAACCGGGCAGAGCAGCTGGATGCGTCCGCTGCGATCGACGAGATCGAGGAAGACGAGCTTGCCCATGTCGCGGCGCGCGAGCACACGGCCGGCCAGCCGGCGCTTCGACTCGGCTGTCGCGCCGTCGTCGAGCTGCTCCGCCTCGGCGCGGGCGACCGCGATCTCGTCGCGGTCCGGGAAACGCTTCGGCGCAGCCATCGTCGGGCGAGACCCTAACGAAGCCCGAACCGCCTGCTGCGACACTGCGCGTCGTGTGCGGGATCTGCGGAATCGTGTCGCTCCGGGGCGACCCCGTCGACCGCGCCGTACTCGACCGGATGAACGAGACGCTTCTGCACCGGGGGCCCGACAGCGGCGGCGTCGTGCTCTCGCCCGGAGCGGGCCTCGCTGCGCGCCGCCTCTCGATCATCGACCTCGCCGGCGGCGACCAGCCGATCGCGAACGAGGACGAGACGGTCTGGGTCGTGCAGAACGGGGAGATCTACAACTTCCCCGAGCTCCGCGACGAGGTGGAGGCAGCGGGACACCGGCTGCGGACGCGCTGCGACACGGAGATTCACCTGCATCTGTACGAGCTGCACGGGCCGGAGTACGTCGAGCGCCTGCGCGGGATGTTCGCGGTCGCGATCTGGGACACGCGTGAGCGGCGGCTCGTCCTCGCGCGCGACCGGTTCGGAATCAAGCCCTTGTATTACCGCGTCGCGGGCGACACGCTCGCGTTCGGGTCGGAGCTGAAGGCGCTCCTCGCGCTGCCGGGCTTCTCGCGCGAGCTCGACCCGGATGCACTCGAGGCGTACTTCGACGGCGGGTACGTCCCGGCGCCGCTGACGATCTTCCGCGGGACGCGCAAGCTGCCGCAGGGCTCCCTGCTGACGTTTCGCGTCGGTGAGGGCGAACCGGTGGTTGCGCGGTACGCGCGTCCTGCCCCGACCGCTGGTGTCACAGGATCGGACGACGACCTCGCCGAGCAGCTGCGCGCACTGCTGCGCGACTCCGTGCGTGCGCATCTCTTGTCCGACGTTCCGGTCGGTGTCCTGCTCTCGGGTGGCGTCGACTCGTCTGCGCTGACCGCACTCGCGGCGGAGCAGACGTCAGAGCCCCTGCACACGTTCTCGATCGGCTTCGCCGAGGAGTCGTTCGACGAGCTGGCGAAGGCGCGCGTCGTCGCTGAGCGGTTCGGCACTGAACACCATGAGCTGCGGCTCAACCCGAACATCGTCGAGCTCTTTCCTGCGGTCGCCGCCTCGTTCGACGAGCCGTTCGCGGACGACGCCGCGATCCCGACGTATCTCGTGTCGCAGCTCGCGGCAAAAACGGTAAAGGTTGCGCTTGCCGGCGAAGGTGGTGACGAGCTGTTCGGCGGCTACGACGTGTACTCCGCGCACTCGATCGCGCGCCTCGCGCGGCCGTTCACGCCGCTCATGCGGCGCCTGCCGTCACCGCGTGTGCAGCGGTTCGCCGGCGCTGCGACGTTGCCGGTGTTCGAACGGCATCTCGCGTGGAAGCGGATGTTCACGCCGGAGGCGAGACACGGGCTCCTGCGCTCGCGCGGTGCCGACCCGACGACGCACTTCCGATCGCGGTGGGACGAGACGAACGGCTCCGACGATCTCGCGCGCGTGCTCGATCTCGACGTCGGCACCTACCTGGTGGACGAGCTGCTCGTGAAGGCCGACCGGGCGAGCATGGCGCACTCGCTCGAATTGCGTGTGCCGTTCCTCGACACGGTTCTGAGCGAGTTCGCGTTCGCTCTTCCCTCGCGGCTCAAGGTGCGCGGCCTCGCGAAGAAGCGGCTCCTTCGGAAGGCGCTGGAACCGATCGTCCCGGCGGAGATCCTCTCGGCGCGCAAGCAGGGCCTGACGCTCCCCGCCGCGCAGTGGCTGCGCGGGCCGCTCGAGCCGTATGCACGCGAGCTGCTCGCGAACGACCGTGGGCTGTTCGACGGCGCAGCGGTGACGCGCCTGCTCGACGAGCACGTTGCGGGCAGGCGCGAGAACTGGAAGCAGCTCTGGACGCTGCTCTCGTTCGCGGCCTGGTACGACCGGTACGCCTGAGAAGAGCGGGGTCAGACGCCGCGCTTCGCGCGGAGTCAGACCCCGAAGCTAGGCGGCCTTGATGTCCATGATCTTGAACGTGAGCTTGCCGCGTGGCGCGGCGACCTCGACCGTCTCGCCCTTCTTGCGACCCATGATCGCCTTGCCGACCGGTGACTCGTTCGAGAGCTTGTTCTCGGCGGGATCCGCTTCGGCGGAGCCGACGATGTGGTACTCGACGGTCTTGCCCGCCTTCACATCGCGGAGCCGCACTTTCGTCCCGACGGACACCTCGCCCGACTTGATCTCCTTCTTCGTGACCACGCGTGCGCTCTTGAGCCGCTCTTCGAGCATCGCAATGCGCGCCTCGAGATGCGCCTGCTCGTTCTTCGCGGAGTCGTACTCGGCGTTCTCGGCGATGTCGCCGAACTCGCGCGCCTCGCGAATCCGATCCGCGATCTCGCGTCGCTTTTGCGTCGACAGGTGCTCGATCTCCTGCTGGAGCTTCTTGTACCCGTCGGGAGTGAGAATGACTTCCTTCAAGACCTCGGTCCTCCTAGACCCATATGGAGAAAGCCGGAGGCGGCCCGCATCGGCCCGTCCGGCGGGGGCGGATGGTACCCAGGCCTCCGATGCTCGTCAATAGCCGGGCTACGATGGGCTGAAATGCAGGTGAATCTCAGGCAATCGTGGTGGATCAGGGACGTCGAGATCCCCACCCGGGTCGTCCTCGCCCCGATGGCGGGCGTCAGCGTCCAGGCGTTCCGGCGGCAAGGCCGGCGCTACGGAGCCGGACTCGTCTGCTCCGAGATGGTCTCCTGCGCCGGGATCGAGCACCGGAACGAGAAGACGCTCGGCTATCTCCGGGTCTCGTCCGACGAGCATCCGCTCGCGATCCAGATCTTCGGCTCGGAGCCGCGCGCGATGGCGGAGGCCGCGCGCATGGTCGAGGCTGCGGGGGCCGACCTTGTCGACATGAACTTCGGCTGCCCGGTTCGCAAGGTGACGAAGACCGGCGCCGGCGCACACCTGCTCGAGCATCCTGACCTTGCCTGCCGCATCACCGAGTCGGTTGCGAATGCGGTGTCCGTCCCTGTGTCGGTGAAGATGCGCCGCGGCGTCGAGGACGGCTCGCGCTCGTGCCTCGAGCTCGGACCGCGCCTGGTGCAGGCGGGCGCTGCGACCCTCACGCTGCATCCCCGCTCCGCCAAGCAGATGTACACAGGCTATGCGGATCACACGCTGACGGCGGAGCTCGTGTCGCTCGTCGACGTGCCGGTGATTGCGTCCGGCGACGTGACGTCGCGTGCAAAGGCAGAGTCGGTGCTCGCGGCCACCGGTGCGAACGCGGTGATGGTCGGACGCGGCGCGCAGGGCAACCCGTGGGCGATTCGCGAGATCGTCTTCGGCGACGGCGCGCAGCCGTCGCGTGAAGAGGTTGCCGCGGAGCTCATCCACTTCATCCGCGAGACGGTGCGCGAACTGGGCGAACGTCGCGCGTCGGGGTTCTTGAAGAAGTTCTACGCGTGGTACCTCGGCCACGGCCGCTTCCCGAAGCCGTTCAAGAACGAGCTCGTGCAGCTGTCGTCGACCGATGAGGTCGTGACGCGGCTGCTGGCTGCGGCGCCCGGCGCAGCGGAGTTGGTTGCCGTGCTCGAGGCGGATGTGCCCGACGAGGAGTTCTTGCTCGAGGGCATGCCGATCTCCGTGTACGGCGGCGGCTAGCGGTTCCGTTCCCAGACGAGGCGCAGCCCGTCGAGCGTGAGAAACGGATCGATCCGAGAGATCGTGCGCGAATGCGGTGCAATGAGATCCACGAGCCCCCCAGTGCCGATCGCAGTCGCGTCCGCAGCGCCGAGCTCGCCGCGGATCGCGTCGACAATCCCGTCGACCTGCCCGGCGAAGCCGTACACGAGCCCCGACTGCAGTGCTGTTGCCGTCGACTTGCCGATCACTGCCGGCGGCTCGTCGAAATCGACTTTCACGAGTCGCGCGGCGCGCGCGAACAGTGCTTCCATCGAGATCTCGACGCCCGGCGCGAGCACGCCGCCGACGTAGTCGCCCGCAGGGGAGACGACGTCGAAGTTCGTCGAGGTGCCGAAGTCGACGACGATCGCCGGCGCACCGTACTTCTCCTTCGCCGCGACCGCATTGACGATGCGGTCGGGCCCGAGCTCCCGCGGGTTGTCGTACTGCAGCGCGATCCCGGTTTTGACCCCCGGCCCCACGATCAGCAGCTGCGCCTTCGCCCAGCGCTCCGCGAGCTGCTCGTACTCCCGCGTCAGCCGCGGCACGGTCGACGACAGGCAGATCCCTTCGAGCCGCGAGAAATCGAAGAAGCTCGCGAGCAGCGGCCCGAGCTCGTCCCCCGTTCGCTCCGCCTCGGTCGCGATGCGCCAGCGATCGCCGAGCTCGGCGCCGTCGTAGAGCCCGAAGACGGTTTGCGTGTTGCCGACGTCGACCGCGAGCAGCATCGCGGCCGAGCGTAACTAGAACTCGTCCTGAGGCGGACTGATGTCGCCGCCGAGACGCTCGGCGAGCGCCTCCGGCGTCAGCGTCGGCTCGTCGCCTTCGCCGCGCAGCTCCTCGATCGTCACATCACCCGTCGTGACGATGATCTCTGCGCGCGGGATGATGCGCGTCGGACGGTTCTTGTCCCACACCCACACATCCTCGAGCCGCAACCGAATGAACGGGTACGCAGGCTGCGACGTGTACGTGCGCTCGAGCTTGTTGCAGAGGTACGTCGCGTCGGGCGTCAACACGCAGTACCGGAACAGTCCGAACACGGCCTGGTACTCCTTCTTCAGGCGCAGCTCGAGCTCGGCCTCGTATTCGTCCAGGTCGTCGAGGTGGGACACTCTGAGCGTCAGTGTAGCCCCGCGAGCAATCCCTGAATCGGCCCCTTTCCAGGGACTTCCAGGGCCGGGTCCAGCTCGGCCAGGGGCCGGAGGACAAAGAGCCGCTCGTGGAGCCGGGGGTGCGGCAGCTCCAGGCCGGGCTCCTCGAGCCGCTCCGCCCCATAGAGCAGGAGGTCGAGGTCGAGGGTCCGCGGCCCCTGGGGCGGCCCGGCAGACCGGTCTCGCCCGAACCGAGCCTCCACGGCCAGCAGCAGATCGAGCAGCTCCCGTGGCGGGAGCTCGGTTCGGAGCTCGGCGGCCCCGTTCAGGAACCGCGGCTGGTCGAGGTAGCCGACCGGCTCGGTCTCCGCGAGCGACGAGACCGCGACCACCTCCACGTCCTCCGTCGCGCCGAGCTCGGCAACGGCTGAGCGGATCGTGGCCTCGCGGTCGCCGAGGTTCGACCCCAGCGCGATGAAGGCCCTCGCCACTGACAGCCACGGTACCCTGACGTCTTGGCCCGCCGCCTCCTCGCCGTTGTCGCAGCGGCGCTCGCACTGTGCGGGGCGGCCGCCGCCGCCGGCATCCGTGTCACCGCAGATCCGCTCGAGCCGCAGGAGTGGTGGCTGACCGCGATCGGGGCGAACCTGACGCAGGCACCGGGCCCGGGCGTGCCGATCACCATCATCGACAGCGGCGTCGACCCGATGCAGCCGGAGTTCGCCGGGCGTCCGAACACGACGTTCTTCAACACGCCGCAGACGGTTCTCGGCCCGGGCGAGTTCCACGGGACGATGGTGGCGTCGATCGCAGCCGCACCGGAGAACGGCACCGGCATGGCGGGTGTCTATCCCACCGCCGCACTGCAGGTCTTCGACGCGAGCCCCGATCCACACGGCATCACCGATCCGACCGCAATCGCCGGGCTTCTCACCGCAGCGCAGCACTGCCCCGGCGTGATCAACCTCAGCTTCGGCGGCAACGCGGACGACCTGCAGATGCACGACGCGATCCTGCAGGCCTACGAAGCCGGCTGCCTCGTCGTGGCCGCGGCCGGGAACGACGGCCTCCAAGGCAGTCCGACGACCTACCCCGCCGACTGGCCGCACGTCTTCACCGTCGCGGCGAGCGACAAGAACAACGTCGTCGCGCCGTTCACGACCTTATCTCCGGCGAACGACATCACCGCCCCCGGCGTCGGGATCACCGGTGCCGTGCCGCTGTCGCACGATCCGACCGGGTTCGTGAACGGCGACGGGACAAGCTTTGCCGCGCCGATCGTGTCGGCAGCCGCCGCCTGGATCTGGACAATGCGCCCGACGCTGACCGTCGGACAGCTCGCCGGCGTCCTGCACGAAAGCGCAACCGACATCGGCCCGGCGGGGTTCGACAACGCAAGCGGGTACGGGCTCTTGAACATTCCGGCCGCGCTCTTGGCGCCCGCCCCCCCGATCGATCCCGACGAGCCAAACGACGACATCGAGCAGGTGAAGCCGCTGCAGCTCTTCCATCTCGGCCAGCCGGCGCTGACGACGAAGCGGAGCCCCGCCTCGCGGATCGCAGCGACGATCGACAAGGCGGACGACCCGCGTGACATCTACCGGATCTGGGTGCCCGCACGGCAGACCGTGCGCGTGAAGGTCAGCCCGGTCGGGAAGGCGGCAGCACGCATCTGGGGGCCGAAGACGATCTCGATCAACGAGGACATCGCTGCACGCCGCCGGGATCTGCGCGGAGGGTCGATCACCGCCGGCAAGACGGGCATTCAGGCGTACGTCGAGGTGCTGCTGACAGGGAAGAGCAGCACCGCAAGCTACACGCTGAACGTCACGGCCTCGAAACGCTGACCCCCGCCGTGCCGTCGAGCCCGCCGGGCTTCACGGCGGGCTTCTCGACTCGAACGACCACGCGCTCGGCGCGGAAGCGGCGAAGCAGCTCGTCGGCCACCGCAGTCGCGAGCGCCTCGAGAAGGTCGTACGACCGTGCGTCCGAAACGTCCTGGACCGCGAGTGCGACGTCGCGATAGTCGACCGCGTCTTCGAGCCGGTCGGACGCGCCGCGGTCGCCGACGGCGAGCTCGACGTCGAAGACGAAGTCCTGGCCGTCGCGCTTCTCGTGCTCGTGGACGCCGTGGTGGCCGAACAGGCGAAGGCGGCTGACCTCAACGGTGATCATGCCCGCTTCGGCGCCGGCAAAGCCGGCACCTCCGCTCCTTGGCGTGCTCCGTCGAGCCTACGCCCGCCGAAGGCGTTCGCGACAGTGAGCGCATCGACGTGCGCCCTCACGTCGTGCGCGCGAATGATCGTCGCGCCGTGCTCGAACGCCGCGACGGCGGCCGCAACGCTCGCGCCAACGAGATCGTCGCCGCCGACGAGCTTGCGGAGGGAGCTCTTGCGCGAGAAGCCGATCAGCACGGGGCGGCCGAGCGCCAGCAAGACGTCGAGCCGCCGGATCAGCTCGAGGTTGTGCTCGAGCGTCTTCCCGAAGCCGATACCGGGATCGAGGCAGATGCGATCTTCGCGCACGCCGCGCCCGATCGCGAAGCGCATGCGCTCCTCCAGGAATGACGCGACCTCGCTCGCAACGTCGTCGTAGCGCGGATCGTCCTGCATCGTCCGCGGCTCGCCCTGCATGTGCATGAGGCAGACGTATGCATCGCGCTCCGCGCACACATCGGCGAGGCCCGGGTCGGATCGAAATGCGGTCACGTCGTTCACGAGCTCGGCGCCGAGCGCGAGCGCGCGGCGCGCGACCTCCGGCTTCGCCGTGTCGATCGACACCGGCACTTCCCCGGCGATGCGCTCAAGCACTGGAATGACGCGGCGTAACTCCTCGTCGAGCGAGATGCCGTCCGAGCCCGGGCGTGTCGACTCACCGCCGATGTCGACGATCGCCGCGCCCTCGTCGACCATGCGGCGCGCGGCGGCGGCTGCAGCGTCGGGATCGAGATGGACTCCGCCGTCGGAGAAGGAGTCCGGCGTGACGTTGATGACGCCCATCACCGACGGCCGAGGGAATCGCTCTTCGATCGAGGCAGTAGCCATCGCAGCTGCAGTCTTACCTATGGTCCCGTGGATGCCCGACGCGATCTTCGAAGATCCACGGCTTGCGGCGGTCTCCGACCCCCTCGATCCCGACCGCGGCGATCTCGACGTCTACGTCGCGATCGTCGAGGAGCTCGGTGCGCGGTCGGTGCTCGACGTCGGCTGCGGCACCGGGACGTTCGGGCTGCTGCTCGCAGGTCGCGGCGTGGACGTCGTGGGCGTCGACCCGTCGCACGCCTCGCTCGACGTCGCTCGGGCGAAGCTGGGCGCGGAACGCGTGCGCTGGCTGCACGGCGATGCGACGTCGCTTCCTCCACTACAGGTCGACCTCGCCACAATGACGGCGAACGTCGCGCAGGCGATCGCGCGCGACGAGGACTGGCACGGGACGCTCGACGGGATTCGCGGCGCATTGCGCCCCGGCGGGCGGCTGGTCTTCGAGACGCGCAACCCCGCGCGGCGCGCCTGGGAGACGTGGACTCGCGAGCAGTCGTACAGCGTCACGGAGATCGACGGCATCGGCGAGGTCGAGAGCTGGCACGACCTGCTCGAGGTCGACGGGCCGCTCGTCACGTTCCGGTCGACCGTCGTGTTCGCAGCCGACCGCGCCGTTATCGAGTCGGAGTCGACCCTCCGCTTTCGGGAGCGCGGCGAGGTCGAAGCAGATCTGCAGGCGTACGGCTACGCCGTGGATGAGGTGCGCGACGCACCGGACCGACCCGGGCGCGAATTCGTTTTCTTCGCGCGAAAACCGGGGCCGAGAGAGACTGCTTAGCCCTTGGCCGGATCCGGAGGCGGCTGCATGGTCGCCCCCGGCAGCGGGAACGGCCTCGGCCGCGGCTGGCGCTCGCGCTTCGGCTCCGCCTCGGGCTTCGGCGCTTCGATCACCGGCTTCTCCTCCGGGAACACCGCGTCCTCGTCCTCGCCGGCAAGCAGCCGCTCGAACTGGTCGCGGTCGATCGTCTCGCGCTCGATGAGGATCTGCGAGATCTTGTGCAGGTCGTCCATGTGCTCGCGCAGCACCTGCAGCGCGAGCTCATGCGCCTCCTCGATCACGCGGCGGATCTCGTCGTCGATCTCGCGCGCAATCTCCTCGGAGTAGTCGGCCTCGGCGCCGTAGTCACGGCCCAGGAAGGGCTGGTCGTGGCCGCGGCCGAGCACGCGCGGGCCAAGCTTCTCGCTCATCCCGAAGCGCATGATCATCGACTTCGACGTCGACGTGACCTTCTCGAGGTCATTCGCCGCGCCCGTCGTCACCTCATGGAAGACGATCTCCTCCGCGGCGCGGCCGCCGAGCGTCATCGCCATCTGGTGCATGAGCGCGGTGCGCGTCGTCAGATAGCGGTCCTCGGTGGGCAGCGAGATCGTGAGCCCGAGCGCCTGGCCGCGCGACACGATCGTGATCTTGTGCACCGGGTCCGTGTGCTCGAGGAAGTGACCGACGAGCGCGTGGCCCATCTCGTGGTAGGCCGTGATCTTGCGCTCATGCTCCGAGAGCAGGCGCGCCTTCTTCTCGGGACCGGCGATGACCCGCATGATTCCCTCTTCGAGCTCCTCCTGCTCGATGATCTTCTTGCCGCGGCGCGCCGCGAGCAGCGCAGCCTCGTTGACGAGGTTCGCGAGGTCGGCGCCGGTAAAGCCCGGCGTTCCCGACGCGAGCGTGTCGAGGTCGATCTCCGGCGCGAGCGGCTTGCCCTTCGTGTGCACCTCGAGGATCTTGCGGCGGCCGATGCGGTCGGGGCGGTCGACGACGATCTGCCGGTCGAAGCGGCCCGGGCGCAGCAGCGCCGGGTCGAGGATGTCCGGCCGGTTCGTCGCGGCGATCAGAATGATGTTGTCCTTCATCTCGAAGCCGTCCATCTCGACGAGCAGCTGATTGAGGGTCTGCTCGCGCTCGTCGTGACCCCCGCCGAGGCCGGCGCCGCGGTGACGGCCGACAGCGTCGATCTCGTCCATGAACACGATGCACGGCGCAGCCTGCTTCGCCTGCTCGAAGAGGTCGCGCACGCGTGACGCACCGACGCCGACGAACATCTCGACGAAGTCGGAGCCTGAGATGGAGAAGAACGGAACGCCCGCCTCGCCGGCAACTGCGCGCGCGAGCAACGTCTTACCGGTGCCAGGCGGGCCGTACAGCAGCACACCCTTCGGGATGCGCGCGCCGAGCGCCTGGAACTTCTTCGGGTTCTCGAGGAACTCCTTGATCTCGCCGAGCTCCTCGACCGCCTCGTCGACGCCTGCAACGTCCTTGAAGCCGATCTTCGGCGAGTCCGGCGTCATGCGCTTCGCGCGCGACTTGCCGAAGCTCATCACCTTCGAGCCGCCGCCCTGCACCTGGTTCATCAGGAAGATCCAGAAGCCGAACAGCAGCACGAACGGCAGCAGGCTCGTGAGGATCGTCCACCACGCCGACGTGCCGATGCCCTTGGAGTCGAAGGGGACCGCCTTCTCCTCGAGCTGCTTCTGCAGGTCCGCCTGCGACTGGTCGCTCGCGTAGTTGACGTTGAACTTCGTGTTCGTGCTGTCGTCCAGCTGCACCTGAACCTGGTGCTTGTTCGGGTTGAAGACGACTTCCTTGATGGTCGTCGGCTGCGTCTGGACGCGCGAGTAGAGCTGGGAGAGTGTCTGCTTCGCCTCCGTCTTCTTGTGGCTGAGGAGCGTCTGCGTGCCCAGCCACACGATCAGCGTGATCACCACGACCGGGAAGAGCGCGCTACGGAGAAAACGGTTCACAGATCCTCTGATCGGCAGGGTACCAGCGCTCTAATACCCCGACGAGCGGGGCTAGAGGCTGGTTACGGGACGGCGTCTGGGTCGAGTACGGCGACGTACGGGAGATTCCTGTATCGCTCGCCGAAGTCCAGCCCGTATCCGATGACGAACTCGTTCGGGATCTCGAAGCCGGTGTAGCGGACGTCGACGGCGATCTCCCGCCGATCCGGCTTCGTCAGGAGGGCGCA
>DATAOK010000079.1:0-26389 GCA_036265735.1 Gaiellaceae bacterium | reverse complement strand
GGCGGCTCGCCGGGCGCGTGCCCCGCCCGGGAGGCCTGCCGCTTCCAGGACTTCAGCCGTTATTCACACTCTGTGGAAATCCCCCTACTGAGGGATTCACCTCTAAGTGTGGAAAACGGAGAGTGTGACGGCTTCTACCAGGTCTTCGTCGCGCCGGCCACGGCGACGCGTACGACAACAGACGCAATGCGCTTATGCACCGGGGATCTCCTCCGGTTGGGGACTGACGGCAAACGGAACGGTATACCCCTTTCGGGGGAGACTTCAAGACCTTGAAGAGCTAATGACACGATTTCTTGAGGTTCCTGCGGCTTTTCGAAGACGAGAAACGCTCCTCCTTGCCTGGGTTACCGCCCTAATCTGCGGCGCAGGAGCGATGTGCTCCGCAATCGTCTTCACGGGCCATACGCTCAGCGACCCGTGGCCAGTGGCCGTTTTGTGTCTACTGGCCATGGGGGCTGAACGCGAAAGCATCCGCCTGCGACCAAACCTTGAGGTCTCGGTCGCACCGCTTGCCTACGTTTTCGCGGCCGTAGTCTTTGGGCCGCTGGCGGGCGTCGTGGTCGCGGCTGCCGGGCTTTTGGCCGACCTTCCGCGACGGGATACGGCGCGTCCGATTCTTCGTTGGGTTACCTGGACGGCGATTCGCGTGATCGTCGCCGGCTTCGCTGGGCTAACGGCGCTTGCGGTCATGGAGCGCCTGGGCACCAGCTTCCTAGCGATATGCGCGGCCGTTGCAGCCGCGCTCGCTGCAGAGAGCGTCATAGACATCACTCTCGCTTCGATCACGCCGGTCATTCGTGGGACGGCTTCGCTGTTCGACACGGTGACCTCCGTCGGGCCAACGGTGATCCTGAGCATCCCGCTCCATACCCCGATGGTGGCCGTGCTCATCTACGCCTACACACATGTGTCTCCATGGAGCGTGGCGCTCTTCGCCGCTCCGGCCTTCGCAGCCCAGAAGCTCCTCCTCCTCTACAGGAAACAGCGGGAGGACACTGAGGCGCTTGGTCTTGCAAATGCACGATTGGCGAAAGCAAACCTTTCTTTCGCGACCGCGTTGGTGGCTACGCTCGATGCGCGAGACCGCTACACCGCGGGGCATTCCGCTGCAGTGGCGATTTACGCGCGAGACATCGCGAAGAGAATGGGTCTAACCGAACGCGAACAGGATCTCGTCCATCTTTGCGGTCTCGTCCACGACGTTGGCAAGATCGGGCTGCCTGCCGGTCTGCTGGAAAAGCCCGGCGCCCTGTCCCTTGATGAGCGGCGCCAGATGGAACAACACTCAATGATCGGGGAGCGAATTCTCCGTAACGTCGACGACTACGGAGAGATCGCGGGTGTCGTTCGCCACCATCACGAACGGGTCGACGGCAATGGCTATCCCGATCGCCTTGAGGGGGACGAGATCCCGCTGCTTGCACGCGTTATCGCAGTAGCTGACGCGTACAACGCGATGACGTCCGATCGTCCTTACCGTGACGCAATGCCGAGCCGCGTTGCCCGGCTCCGCCTAGCACAGGCAGTCGAGAGTCAGTTCGATACTTCGGTTGTCGCAGCCTTTGAGGCGGTACTGACCGGTGCGTCAGAGGACTACCGTATGGGCATCGCGGAGGAGTTTGCTCTCGAGGGTGCGGCCTCGCAGCGGGAGGAAGAGCTCGTCGGCGAGCTGATGGCGAGCCTTGGTACTCCATTGGCTACGGCGACGGCCTAGTCGAGTCGTCGCCAACTGCGACGGCCTCTGCTCGCGAATGCACGCCTAGCTTCTCGAAGATGTGCCGAACGTGGAGCTTCGCCGTCGACTCGCTAATGAAGAGAGTCTCCGCGATCGAGCGGTTTGAACGACCCTGTGCAAGGAGTTCAAAGACCTCAAGCTCGCGTGGCGTTAGACCTTGTTTCCTACGGAGTTCTCTCGGCATCTCGAGCCCCACAGCGCGACCTAAGCCGATGTCTCGAGAATTGGCAAAGATGCGTGTCAGTTCACTCCGCATCTGGGAATCCTCGGCGCCGAGGCGGGCGAGCGCCGGGTAAGCACGTGAAGCGAACACGACATCGTCGAGATGACCTTGCTGCAAGACATGCAGCAGGTAGGCGCGTGACTGATCAATTTCGTCGCTCTGGCTGCGAAGCGAGAGGATGATCCAGGCGAGGTCTGCGAGGTGTCTTGCGTCACCGTTCGCTGACGATTGCCAAGCGCCTTTCATCGCGATGTCCGCATCATGGACTTTGCCTAATGCGGCTAGTAGAACTGCCCTCGTACCGAGCCATTCTCCTTGGAACGCCTTGGAGAGACCGTAGGGCGGCTCCCGTCTAAGCATGATCTCAGCACGGTCGACGTCTCCGCTCGCGACCTTCAAGCGAGCCATTTTGAGTAGGACTTGGCCCGCGAGATGACCTGACTCGCCGCCGACTCTGGATTCGAGCTGCTGAAGAATGCGTCGGGCTTGTCCTATCCGGCGGAGGCCCAGCAAGGCGCCTGCCTTCGTCGCGAGCGCGTGATCGGCGGCGAACTCAAGTCCGGTCGAACGCGCGTCCGAAATCTGCCTCTCGGCGCGCTCGAGCGCTGTGGCGTACTCCGCCAGGCAGAGAGCGCACGAGGACCAAATGTTCATGAATGTCGTGCGTACCAATGGGTCATACACACGCTCGAGCAAACCCGGTGCGAGCGCCATCCCACGTTCAGCTTGCCGGACATCGCCGATGATTTCGATTTGAATGAAGGCCTCAGCCGTTTGGAGCCGGAGGGCGTGTTCGGCACTCTGATCGCTCGCTCCCCTTAGTCCGGCGGCGATGTCATGTATGGCTGGGTCTTGCTCTTCAAGGGCGGTCAAGAACTCGAGCCATGTCGCATCGATGCGGATGTCCTCGCTGGGAGCCAGATCCTTCGCCGTCTGCACGCAATCCTTTGTTTGCGAATTCTCGCCCCGAAGATGAGCTGCCCGAGCGGCGACAACAAATGCCCGTGCTCCGAGTTCGGCGTTGCTGAGACGCACACCGGCATGTTCGGCGAGGCTCTGCGCGCGCGATTCGTCTCCATCTCGAAGTGAGATCTCTGCTTCCGCGAGGGCGAAGACGGGATCGGTGCAGCCAAGTTCGCTGGCGAGTGTGATCCAGCGCCTGAGAGTTGCCACGCGGCCGCTCGCGAGTAGTTCCCCTAGGCAGTTTTCGAGGATCCCCGCTACTTGTTGCGCGACTGGGAACTCGATCAGCACTGCTAGGCATTCGTCCCACAGGCGCCCGCGTCCAAGTGCTTCGACTGTCGACGTCACGAGACTCGACTCCGGGGCCGTGGTCTCGCGGAACTTGCGGAGCAGAAACGTGCGGAGTAGAGGATGAAGGCCTAGTTGTCCATCTGCTGTCTTGTTTGTGAATCCTCTGGCAGACGCTTCGGACAGAAGGCGTTCGGAATCTGGGCCAACGACTTGGGCAAAGACTTTCGGGTGTTCGCCAGACAGCGCAAGAGCGAAGAGAGCCTGCTGAAGGGCGGGGCTTGCGTCTTTGAACAGAGCCTCAGCGAAGTACTCATACAGCTCCGCCGGAAGTGTGTTTCGCGCGAGATCAGTCCCTGCGTCTTTGCTGAAGACAGCCAACCCGATCACCGCAGGCCATCCGCGCGAATCGGCGAGGATTTCCGTATCCCCGGGATACCCGGGCGTGCCCATTACCTCGGTCGCTTCGCTCTCAGTGAACGCGAGGTCCGCCTGCCCTATAAGGAGCGCTTCGCCATAGACGCTCATCTGCGGTGTGAACCAAGCGGGTCTTACCCTGCTCGTCAGGAGCACGCGTAGCTCGGAGTTGATGACGAGGGAAGAAATGAGCGTCTCCGAGTCGGACGATGGAAGCGCGAAGTGGTAGTCGTCGATGGCGAGCGTGAGGTTTTGGGCGTTGGACAAGGCGGCTGCTAGCGAGCGACCGAGCGCTGCGGGATGTGGGTTTCGCGCCGCTAGCGCTGCGACCCGATCGGCGAGATCGCGTTGCGTCACAGGGGCCAATGCCTCTGCGAGCCCAAGTGCGACCGCCGCAACGTCCGACATCTCGGCTCCACCGCGGTACCAAGCCACAGGCTCAGATCGAGTCGCGATCCACTCGCGCGCGAGCGTCGTCTTGCCATATCCCGCCGGCGCGCACAGAAGAATGATCCGCGCGCGGGACTCGTCCAACATGTTGGTCAAGCGGGGCCGCTTGATGATGTAGCTGTGCGCCTCTGGTCGCGTTGCGACCACCCCTCACCACCCACCTATCGCCTGCCGGGCCGACGCCAGACCCGGGTGCTTCCCCATGGGAACGGCAATTGTGTAACACGGTACGAACCTCGAGCCAAGTGCGAGGGGGCCCGCGCCCGGCGCCCATGCGCCGGGCGCGGTTGCCGTCAGCCCCCGACCGCACCGGCGGCCGCCGCCGGCGCGAGCTCGCAGGCAAGGGGGTCTTCGCCTGTGAGCGTCCTGAACGCGGCAGGAATCTGCCGCCTCCTCGAGACTCCGAGCTTCTGGCGCAAGACGTCGCAATGCGCCTTAGCCGTTCGCGCGGAGATGCCGAGTCTCTCCCCGACCTCATCGTTCGAGCAGCCCCGTGCGATCAGCTCGACCACCTGGCGCTGCCGATCCGTGAGCGAGAAGTCCGTGTCAATCCGGGTGCTCGTCATGGACGCCGACGCTACGTGCTGCGCCGCGCGGCAACCATCGGCCGGAGGGAGTATTCGCCGGGACTAGACGTGCGCCGCGCGGAACCGGCCGCGGACGAAGCTTGCGTCATGGCCGCGCAAATTCGCGTCATCGAGCTCGTCCTGCGTCAGTGCGCCGATCCGAAGGAGGAGGTCGAGCTCGTCGCGGAGGTGAGTCCGCATCATCTCCGGGCCATCCGTCGCAATCGTGAACCGCACACCGGCGTCAACGAAGGCGCGGAAGACCTGCCGGATCGCGTCCTCGTCGGCCAAAGCCTTCGTCAGGAGGTTCGACGTCGGGCAGATCTCGAGGACGACCTCCGCCTCGCGCAGCTCGCGCATCAGCTCCTCGTCGCCCGCGGCCAGGATCCCGTGTCCGATCCGGTCGGGGCGCAAGACCTCCACGACCTCGGCGATCTCCTCGCGCCCGAAGTCGCCGCCCTCCTCGCCGACGTGGATCGTGACGCCGAGTCCGGCCGCGCGTGCCTCGTCGACCATCGGCTGCACCTGCCGGTAGTCGTAGCGCGTGCCGCCCGGCCGCGGCCCTGCGATGTCGATACCGACGATGCCTCGCGAGGCCCAGCCGATCGCCTTCTCGACGATGATCTCGTTCTGTCGTGCGCTGAACGTCCGGTCCATCATCAGGATCAGGCCTGCCTGCACTTGCGGGTATTCGAGGCTCGCACGATCAAGCCCGCGGATCGCAGCGAGGATGATGTGATCGAGATCGCGCTCGCCGCCGCGGTTCCGCTTCATCGGGTTGAAGCGCAGCTCGAGCGTCGTGATCCCCTGCGACCGGTACGCGCCGCCGATCGCGGCGTGCACCGAGACCTCGACCGCAAGCGGGCTCGACTGGATGAGCTCGGTCCAGTGATAGATCTGGTCGAGCGCGTTCAGGTCGGCGACGCCGCGCGGGTCACTGACCGTGACGAGCCGGTCGAAGTCCCAGTAGTCCTTGACCGGCAGCGCAATGCCCTGTTCGTGCGCGAGCGTCCAGAGGATGTCGGACGACACCGAGCCACCGAGGTGCGTGTGAAGCTCGGCGAGGCCTTCCATCGAGTCAGTCTACCCCCACCCGACGACGGCCCAGCGCCGTCCCGCGAAGCGGACGCCGAGGAACGCGAGTCGCGTCGCGATCAACACGTCGAGCGCGACCCACACGCCGACGATGCCCCAGCCCAGCTCGAGCGCGAGTACGGCAAGCGTGATGAACACTGCACTCGCGGCGAGCATCGACCACATGAGGTAATGCGTGTCGCCGGCACCGATGAGGATTCCGTCCAACGCGAACACTGCTCCGCCGAGCGGTTGCATCACGGCGAAATAGGGCCAGAGCGCGGAAGCCTCGTGAAGCACTCGCACGTCGCCGGTGAACGCGCGCGGCACGACATCCGCGAGCGGCAGCAGGACGACCGCGAACGCGAACCCGACGGCGACCGACCAGCCGATCATCCGTGCAGCCGCCGTGTACGCGCCGTCGGCATCGCCTGATCCGAGCGACCGCCCCACGATCACCTGGCCCGCGATCGCCACTGAGTCGAGGATCAGCGCGAGGAAGAAGAAGAGCTGACCGGCGATCTGGTGCGCACCGAGCTGTGCGTCGCCCATCCGCGCGCAAACGGATGCCGCCGCGAGGAACGATGCGTAGAGCGCGGTCGTCCGCACGAAGATCTGCCCGCCGATGCGCATCATCGGCCGCATCTCCGCGAGGCTCGGGCGCTTCGAGTGCGCGTGCGGCCGCAGGAGCTCGAGGATGAAGGCGATGCCCATGCCGGCTTGCGCGATCGCGGTCCCCGCGGCCGATCCTTTGATACCCCAGTGGAAGACGTAGACGAAGACGAGCTCGAGGACGACATTGACGAGGTTCGCGGCAACGACGATCTCGAACGGCCGGCGCAGGTTCGACACGCCGCGCAGGTAGCCCTGGCCCGCCAGCGCGATCAGCGCCGCGGGTAGGCCGAAGGCGGCGATGCGGAAGTACGAAAGGGCGTACACGCCCGACCGGCCGTGCGCGCCGAGCACATCGAGCATCGGTGAGGCGGCCGCCTCGCAGACTGCGAGGAGCACGACTCCGATCGCGAGCGAGAGCCAGAGCGCCTGGGCTGCGAGTCGCGCGGCGCGCTCCTGCTGTCCCGCCCCCGCAGCGCGGGCGACGATCGCCGTTGTCCCGTAGGTCAGGAAGTTGAAGATCGTGAATGCCCCGGAAAGCACGGTCCCGGCCAGCCCGAGCGCTGCGATCTGCGGTCTCCCGAGATGGCCGACGATCGCTGTATCGACCAGCACGTAGACCGGCTCGGCCGCAAGCGCGCCGAGCGCCGGCAGGGCGAGCCGCAGGATCTCGCGATCGTGCGGGGAGCGGAGTCTCACCGCGCGCGGACGATAATGGTCGCCGTGAAGGTGGGCATCGTCGTTCCGTACTCGTGGTCCTTCTGGGGCGGCGTGGTCGAGCATGCGGAGCTACAGGCGGACGCACTGCGCGCGCTCGGCTGCGAGGTGAAGACGATCATGGGCAACGATCCGCCGGGACAGTTCACGCGCGTGCTGCATCCGCGCCACGGAAGGCACGGCACGCCGCCGCCCGACGTGATCGCGATCGGCCGCTCGGTGATCGTGCCGGCCAACGGGACGCTGCCGAACATCATCCTCAGTCCGCGCTCGGTCTTTCGCATCAAGCAGGCGCTCAAGCGCGAGCGGTTCGACGTCGTGCACCTGCACGAGCCGATGACGCCCACACCATGCATCGCGACGCTCGCGATGTGCACGGCGCCGATGGTCGGCACGTTTCATGCGAACGGCGATCTCGGCTGGATGCGGTTCGGGAAGCCGGCCTGGGGCTTTCTCGCCGAGCGGCTCGACCGTCGCATTGCAGTGTCCGAGCGCGCGCGCGAGTCGGCCGCGCGCTGGCTGCCGGGCGACTATGAGCTCGTGCCGAACGGGGTGCTGATCCCGCCGCACGCAGAGGCGGGCGGACGCCGGCATCGCGTCGTCTTCGCAGGCAGGCACGAGACTCGGAAAGGGCTTCAGGTCCTCCTCGAGGCGTGGCCGGAGATCCGGCGCCGCACGGGCGCGACCCTGCGTATTTGCGGCGCGGATCCGCTGGCGGTACGCCTGCTGCTCACGCGGCTTCGGGTCTCGGAGGAAGGAATCGAGGTTCTAGGCTTCCTGCCGCAGGAGGTCTTCACCGAGGAGCTGCTCGCCGCGAAGGCGCTCATCGCTCCCTCCCTCGGCGGCGAGAGCTTTGGGATCGTGCTCGTTCGTGCAATGGCGTGCGCGACACCCGTGATCGCGTCTGACATTCCTGGATACCGTGACGTCATGACGCCCGAGACGGCCGTGCCGTTCCCCGCGTCGGACCGGCAGGCGCTGGCGGACGCAGTCGAGTCGCTTCTCGCCGACGAGCCGCGTCGTCAGGCCATGGGTGCCGCCGGCCGCGCGCTCGCGCAGGATCGTTACAGCTGGGACGCGATCGCCCGGAGTCTGCTCGACATCTATACGGCGGTCGCCGCGTGAAGCTGTCGCAGCTGCGGCTGCCGCAGTCGAACCTCGCCCGCGTCGCGGTGTCACTGCTCTTCATGGGGCTCGTCGTCTTCTTGCTGCTCTGGCGAGGTCCGAGTCTCACGGCCATCGGCGACGCGTTCACGACGGTGGAGTGGCACTGGGTCGCGCTGGCCATCGGCATCAATCTCGCGTCGGTCGTTGTTCGCGCACTCGCCTGGCGCACGGTCATCCGCCAGGCGACGACACCGCCGCATCCCGGCGCGCTTCTCGTTTTCTCCGCGTTCTCGGTCGGACTGTTCGCGAACGCCGTCCTGCCCGGGCGGATCGGCGAGCTTGCGCGCGTCGCAGTGCTCAATCGCAAGCTGCCGCGCAGGCGGGGCACGTGGGCGACGCTCGTCGGCACCGTCTTCGCGCATCGCGTCTTCGATCTCGTTCCCGTGCTGCTGCTGATCCTCTACGTCGTCGCGACCGCGAAGATCCCGGCGTGGGCGATCACGAGCCTGCTCGTAGTCGTGGGAGTCGGCGTCGGGTTGTTCACGTTTGCATTTGCGAGCGCCCGCAGGCCCAACTCCTCGCCGCTCGACGGGATCGGCGCGGCGCGGCGCGTCATCACGATGGCGCGACAAGGACTCGGCGTCATGCGGTCACCCGTCGGTGCGTCGGTCGCGATCCTCTTTCAGATCTCGGGCTGGCTCTGCCAGCTGCTCGCTGTGTACACGGCGATGCGCGCCTTTCATATCCACGCGCCGCTTCCGGCGGCCGGCCTCGTGCTTCTGCTGATGAACGTTGCGACGATCTTCCCGCTGTGGCCCGGCAACGTCGGGCTCGTCCAGGTCGCGATCGCGACGCCGCTCAAGGCGAGCTACGGCGTCGCGTACGCGCACGGTGTCGCGTTCGGATTCGGCCTGCAGGCGATCGAGGCTTCGGTCGGGATCGGCGTCGGTCTCCTCTTCCTTGCGCGCGAGGGCTTGTCGTTCGCGATGCTGCGCGTCATGCCGTCGGCAGCGCAGGCCGAGCTCGACGAGTCGGACAACGGCGGGGAAGCGGTGGGGAGTGCCGAGCCCGAGCGCGCTCGCATGTCCGGCTAGCCTCAAGGGCGTCCTTTCGAACGTCGACGCCGCGGCTGCCCTGGCGACGGGATTCGAGCAGGCGGGGGTGGCTGCCGTCGAGCTGCCAGTCGCGGACGGTGGCGACGGGACGATCGCCGCGCTGTGTAAGGACGTCGGCCACTTCGACGTTCACGACGCCTTCGGCCGGCCGCGCAGCGCGCTCGTCGGGCGTCACGGCGATGCGATGGTCGTGGAGGCGGCGCAGGTGCTTCCGCTCGATCCGTCTCGGCTCGACGTTGTCGTCGCGTCGAGCCGCGGGCTCGGCGAGCTGCTTGCCCGGCTGAATGCGCCTCGCCTGGTCATCGGGCTGGGTGGCACGGCGACGATGGACGGCGGGATCGGGCTGCTCGAGGCACTGAGCGAACTGCCGGCTCCCACGACCGTGCTCTGCGACGTCGCGACGACGTATTACGACGCGCCCGCCGCATTTGGGCCGCAGAAGGGAGCGACGCCGGATGAGGTTGCGGAGCTCGGGCGGCGCTTCCGCTCGAACTTGCGGCTCGCGCCCTTCGCGCAGCTTCCCGGTTCGGGTGCAGCGGGCGGGCTTGGAGCTGCCTTGGCAGCACTCGGAGCCGAGCTTGTTCCCGGCGCGGCAGCGATCCTCGACGTGCTTCGGTTTGACGCGTCTTCGGCCGACCTGGTCGTGACCGGGGAGGGTCGAGTGGACGCGACCACCGCAGCGGGGAAGGCTCCCGCCGTCGTTGCGGCGCGGTCCGCGTCGGTCGGGACGCCGTGCGTGGTCTTCGGAGGACGTGTCGAGGCGTCGCTCGCGGACACCGAGTGCGTCGCGCTCTCCGGCGACCCCAGCCGGGCTGTCGCAGATCTCGTTGAGCTAGGCGCTCGGCTCGGGGCGGGCCTGCTCGACGCGGCGCGCTAGCTCCTCGACCTTCCCCTGCGCGCCGTCGAGCTTTGACTTGCAGTACGCGTAGAGCTCCTCGCCTCGTTCCCAGAGCGCAAGCGCCTCGTCAAGCGAGGCATGGCCCTGCTCGAGCCGCTCGACGATCCGCTCGAGCTCGGCCTGCGCGTTTTCGAACGACGGCTCCGCGGTGCTCATTCGTCGACGTCCTCGACACGCGCGCCGAAGGAGCCGTCGGCGACGCGCACGTCGACATGGTCGCCCCGTGCAACCGCTACGCGTGAGGTGACGAGGCCGGTGTCCGTCCGGACGATCGCGTATCCTCGCTCAAGTGTTTTCTGGGGAGACAACACACGCAGCCGGGCGGCAGTGGTCTCGAGCGCCGCCCGCTTTCGCTCGATCGCAAGCGCCGGCGCCCGCCTGAGGCGGTCGTGGCCGCGCTCGAGCTGTTCGGCCCGCCGGTCGAGCATCGTCCGCGGCGCCGCGCGAAGGCGCTCAGCAGTGCGTGTCAACCGGGCGGCATCGCGTTCGAGGGTGCGGCGCACTGCGTTAGCCATGGCCCCGCGCGCGCGATCGAGCCTGCCCGACAATTGAGAGAGCTCGGGCACGACGAGCTTGCCTGCCATCGTCGGCGTTGACGCGCGCTTGTCGGCGGCGAGGTCGCAGAGCGGTGTGTCCTGCTCGTGGCCGACGGCGGACACGATCGGCACCGGGCAGCCCGCGACCGCGCGGACGACGCGTTCGTCGCTGAACGGAAGCAGGTCGTCGAAGCTGCCGCCGCCGCGGGCGAGGATGACGACCTCGACACCAGGCTGGGCGCAGACGGTCCGCAGTGCATCGATGACGCCGAGCGCGGCCCGCGGTCCCTGGACGTAGGTCTCGGCGACGACGATGTCCGCGCCCGGAAAGCGGCCGTGGATCGTTGTGATGACGTCGCGCTTGGCAGCCGCGTCGTTTCCGGTGACAAGGCCGATGCGTCGCGGCAGGATCGGAAGCTCGCGTTTCCGTTCGTCGGCGAAGACCCCCTCAGCCGCAAGCTGCCGCTTCAGCCGTTCGAGCGCGACGAGGTGCGCGCCGACGCCGAAGCGCTCGATCGTCAACGCGCGCAGTCTGAAGTCGCCCTTCTGCGCGAAGAGCTCGGGGCGTCCATAGACCTGTACGCGCTCGCCGTCGGCGAGATCGAGACGCAGCGCATCGAACTGGCCGCGCGGCATCTGCACGGCGACGCAGGATCCGTCCGACGGGTCCTTGAGCGTGAAGAAGACACTCGCCCACCGAGCGTTGCGCTTGAGCTCGGTCACCTCGCCCTCGACCCAGACGGTCGGCAGCCGGCCGAGCCACTGTGCAACGCCACGGTTGAAGCTCGCAACGGAGTACACCGTGCGGTCGTCGTACGGAAGCGGCGCGACCTTGGCCACGCCGTCAGCGTACTCGGGCGCGGATGCTAGAGCAGGATCTCGGCGGCCGTTGCGTGCCCGCAGCCGTTCGAGACGAGTTCGACGGCGACATGCAGGTCGGCCTCGCTTGCGGCCAAGCGCTCGGCGAGCCCGAGGGGATACCCGGCCTCGATCAGCACATGCAGCCGCCAGCTCTCGACTTTCGAGCGCTCGCTGGTGTCAGACTCTGCAATCTCGGTCATCTCGCTCATGGCTCCCGTACGTTCGTGCTCGCTACGACGAACCCTGCACGGGATAGTTGGCCGTAAAACGTTTGGGTTCGGTTATGACGTGCGCTGCAGCGACGACGCACTTTCGAGGCGTCGCAAAAGCTCCTGTACGCGAGCTTCGACGACTTCGCGCTGGGCGTCTGCGTCTGCCGCAAGCTCCTCCAGGCGGCGGCGCAGCGCGGCTTCAAACTCTGTGATGCGTGTCTCGAGCTCGACGAGCCGCACCTCGCGCTCCTGCGCGAGCACGCCGGTCGCGTCCGCAAGGCGACGTTCGAGGCGCTGCGCGCCGGCGTCGCCGACGTGCGCGAGGCGCTCGGCGAGAACCGACTCGGCCTCGCGCGCAAAGACCTCCACGGCGCGGTCGAGTTCGCGTGACAGCCGGCGCGCTGCTTCTTCGCGGCTCGACTTGACCGCTCCGGCGAACTGCTGCGCGGCCTCGTCTGAATACGCCGCGGCCGCGCGCTCGACGACGCGTTGCAGCTGCTCGACCTGCCTGCGCTGCACGTCTTCGAAACCGACGTGGATCCGCTGGGCGGCCTCTGTCTCTTCCCGCTCGATCCGCTCGAGCAGCTCTCGCTCCCGGCGCCGCATGCGATCGTCGAGCTCGTGCAAGGCGCGCCGCCGTTCGGCCGCGTGGGTGTCGAGCTCGGTGCGCCCCGATGCGAGCGACTCGCCGAGCGCCTTCTCCAGCTCGACCCTGATCCGCTGGACAGCTGCGCGCAGCTCCTCACTCTCGGCCGCAAGCCGTTCGGCATCCGCGGCGATGCGCAGCTCGGCCTCGGAGACCAGCTGCTTCTGTCGCTGGTGGAGCTCCGCGATGTGCCCCTTCATCGCGTCGGCCACGCGATCGAGATCCTGCGACCAGCCTGCAAGGCGCTTCTCGACCTGAGCCTGCGTCGTCGTCAGCGCAGCAGTGAGGGCGGCGCTTGCCTCCCGGTCCCGGTCGGCGAACTCGCGGCGGTGCGCTTCGGCGAGCTTGCGCTCCTCCTCGACGAGGAGTGAGACGGAGTCGGCGCGGGCGCGCGCGAGCGTGCGCTCGAGCTCGGCCGTGCGTTCTGCGGCTTCGCGCTCGATCGTCTCGAGGATTCCTGCTCGTCCTTCGGCAAGCTGCGCGTCGATCGCGGCTGCGCGTGCGAGAGCCGCGTGCAGCAGATGCGCGGCGCCGACGACGAGCGCGCAGACGGTGAGTCCGGCAGACGAGACGGCGAGCTCACGGGGGTGGGAGTGACGAAGCGCGAACGCAATCCACGCTGCGAGCGCAGCGGCGACCTCGATCACGGCGGCAGACGTGCGCGTCGCGTCGGAGACCCTGCGGGCCGCCGTGCCGACAAGCGTGAGCGCTGCGACGCAGATGCCTGCGGCGAACGCGAGATCGAAGACGCTGGTGATCGCCACGACGACGAATGGTAGGCGGTTAGCCGGACCGGGCCGCGAGCAGCGCCCCGGCAAGGATCGGCATCGCGAAGGCGATCAGTTTCAACGCCAGCTCCGCAGGCCGCGCTGCAACCGGGTCGCCGCCCTGTCGCCGCGCGGCACGCACGGGCGTCGAAAGCGTCCGTTGGGCGAGGCTCGCGAGGAGCGCGAAGAGCGCGCCGAGGAAGGCCTCCAAACGAAGCCTCTCGGCCGCCACGAAGTAGGCGGTGAGCACTGGGAATGCGCCCCAGGCGCCCGCGAACCACAGGTCGCCGTGAAACGCGCCGCCGAACAACTCGAGGTTGTAGGCCGCGACGATGAACGCACCGCTGACGATGAAAGCGACGAGCCACCACGTCGAGTGCGCTGCGACGACGAAGCCGATGGCGCACGCTGCCGCGATCGACGCTCCCGCGAGCACAATGAGCAATCCGTCCGGGATGCGTGTCTGCAGGGGCCGTCCGTTCAGCTCGTCGAGCGCGTGCGCGCCGATGCCCATTGCGAGGAAGAACGCGAGCTCCGTCCAGCCGAGCAGCCCCCATTTCATGCGCGGCGCGAGGCCGGCGCCGAGCGCGACGTAGGAGAGATGCCAGAGCGTGTACGGCGGGTGCAGCAGCGTCAGGTAGTCACGCCAGCCGCCCGGCCGCAGCGCATAGAACGCCGGACGGGTCCCGGCACTGCTCACGATCGCGTTCCCCAGACGACGATGCCGCCGCCGAGGCTCAGGCGCCGCGCTTGGATGTCGCGGATTCCTGCATCGCGCCAGAGCTCGAGAAGCGCCGGCTCGGGTACGCGTGCATAGAAGTCGCGAATGCTGCCGCCGAGAAACGTTCCGACCTCCCGCCACCCGGTGCCCGCGACGGAACCGGCGGCCGGCAGACCGACCCGGACGTAGAGCTCCCAGAGCGGGCGCCACACCCCTCGCGGCACGGCGAATTCGAGCATTGCCATCACACCACCGGGGCGAACGACCCGCGCGAGCTCCGTCAACGTCGCCCGCGGGTCGTCGACGTACCGCAAGAGATAGGTGAAGGTGAGCGCGTCGAAATCGGCGTCGCCGAATGGGAGCGACTCTGCACGGCCTTCGAGCAACTCGACCCGGTCGGCGAGGCCGGCGGACGCGACGCGCCGGCGTCCGGCGGAGAGCATGTCCGTGCTCTGGTCGATGCCCGTGATCGATCGTGCCGGCACGCGCTGGGCAAGCTCGATCGACACGGCTGCGGTGCCGCAGGCGACGTCCAGGACGTGCAGCGCGTCGTCCGGAATGCGCGACACGAGGAAGCGACGCCAGCGAGGATCCTGGCCGAAGGACAGGAGGTTCGCGTAACGGTCGTATGTGGGGCCGAGCGGCGCGAACAATTCCTGCGCGTGGTGGGTCCTCGCCGAGGCCTCGGTCACGCGTCGAGCATACGCTGGGGCGGTGGCGCTCTCCGACGAGCTCGAGCCGGTCCTGGAAGCGGCGGCAGCGCTCGCGTCGTCCGGTGAGCGGCTGACCGGCGTGCTTGCGGCCGAGCCGCTCGCGTTCGGCCGCGTCTACCTGTGCGCGTTCGAGTCGGACGCGGGACACACCTGGATCGCGCTCGACGCGACCGGCGCTCCGGTCAGGAGCCGGGAGGCTGTGCGTGAGGCCGCCCAGCTCGCGGCCTTATGCGAGGTCGCCGAGGAGGCCGCCGGCGGCGGCGATGTGCCTGAGCTCCGCGCGCGGCTGCGGGAGCTGCACGAGACCGAGGCGCCGGAGGGCATCGAAGAGGCTGAAGACGCGGCGCGCGCGCTTGCCGAGACCCTGCAGCCTGAGCCCCGGCTCGCGTCGACCGACTACCTCGACCGGCTCGGCTCGGCTGCGCGGCGTCTCGAGCAGGCGCTCGGCGACGATGCCGGCTCGCCGTTCGGCGCCGCGATGCAGCAGGCGCTGCCCGCGGTCGAGGAGCTGGCGGCTGACGTTGAGCGCACCTACAAGGGACCGCTAGCCTGACTCCTATGGAAGGCGGTGGCTTCGGATTCCCGTTCGGGGGCGACCCCGAAGACCTCATGCGCAGTCTGCGCGAGTTCGCGGAGCAGCAGGCGGAGAGTGTGCAGGAGGCGCAGCGCGAGCAGTTCGCGACGCTGACGCTGAACACCGCCGTCGAGCTGACGGGTGCGGCGTTGTCGCAGCTTCAGCCGACCGGCGGAGCCGACGAGCAGGCGATCGCCCTCCGGGACGCGATGCGCGTCCTCTTCCCTGAAGCGGTGGCGCTTGTGAGCGCTGCGCGCCAGGGCTTCATGCGCGAGTCATAGAATCGCGCAGCCGTGACGCTGCTCGACAAGGCCATCGTCCGCATGCTCCCGGCCGTGCCGAAGCCGGTGGTGCAGCTTTTCTCGTCGCGGTACATCGCCGGCTCGACGATCGACGATGCCGTGGCAACGGTGCGCACGCGAAACGACGAGGGGAAGATGGCGACGATCGACGTCCTCGGCGAGGAGATCACGCGCGAGAGCGAGGCGCGCGCAATCGCACAGGCCTATTGCGATGTCTTCAGCGTGATCGAGCGAGAAGGGCTCGATTCGAACGTGAGCGTGAAGCTCACCGGGCTCGGGCTCGACCTGTCCCATGAGCTCTGCCGCGAGAACCTCGAGCGCGTCGTCACTGAGGCGCAGCGGTACGGCAACTTCGTTCGCATCGACATGGAGGATTCGTCGACGACGTCGGAGACGCTGACGCTCTACCGCGAGCTTCGATCGGCGGGGTTCGACAATGTCGGCGTCGTCCTCCAGGCCTATCTGCGGCGGACGCTCGACGACGTTGCGGCGCTCGCAGATCTAACGCCGAACGTCCGTCTCTGCAAGGGCATCTATGTCGAGCCTCCGTCGATCGCATTCACCGACTACGACGCGGTGCGCGCGAACTATGTGCGCGCGCTCGACGGGCTGCTCAGTGCAGGCGCATACGTCGGCGTCGCGACGCACGACGAGTGGCTGATCGGCGAGGCGCTGAAGCGCGTCAGACCCCTCGATGTTCAGGACTACGAGTTCCAGATGCTCCTCGGCGTGCGCGAGCAGCGCGCGAGCGAGCTCGTCGCAGACGGTCATCGACTACGCGTGTACGTGCCCTACGGTGAGCACTGGTACCAGTATTCGCTGCGCCGGCTTCAGGAGAACCCGGCGATGGCGGGCACGATCGCGCGTGCGACCGTCGGTCGCGTGCTCGGCCGCTCGTGATCTGGGCGGCTGCGGAGGGCTGTCGAGTGACCCTCGCGGACGGCCGCGAGGTGATCGACCTGACGGGTGGCTTCGGCGTCGCGGTGCTCGGGCACGGCAACCCGCGGGTCCTCGCGGCGTGGCAGGCGCAGCCTGTCGTGCACGCGCTCGGAGATCTCGCCGACGCGGAGGTGACGGCGCGGTTTCGTGAGGCGCTGCCGCGGCCTGCGAAGCTCGGCGTCACCGGCGAGGACGCAGTCGAGATTGCACTTCGGACGGCGCATCTCGCGACCGGCAGAGCCGGCATCGTTGCGTTCGAGGGCGCGTACCACGGTACGGGGCTGCTCGCGCTCGCTGCGACCGGGTTCGAGTCCTTTCGTGCGCCCTTCGCCGACTGGCTGCCGGGACCGGTGCATCGCCGCGCGTACGGCGAGGATCCAGGCCCGCTGCCGGAGGACGCGGCCTGCGTGATCGTCGAGCCCGTGCAGGGCCGGAGTGGATCGCGCGTTCCGCCGTCCGGCTACCTCGATCTGCTTCGCCGGCGGTGCGACGAAGTCGGCGCGTTGCTCATCGTCGACTCGATCTATGCCGGGCTCGGGCGGATCGGTGAGCTCTGGCCCGGGGACGACGTCGCAGACATCGTCTGCGTCGGCAAGGCACTCGGCGGCGGACTGCCGCTTTCGGCCGCGCTCTTCTACCGGGCTGGACTCGCAGAGGTATGGCAGCTCGGTCCGGAGGACGTGTACACGCACACGCATGTAGGCAGTCCGCTCGCCTGTGCAGCCGGGCTCGTCGTGCTCGACGAAGTCCCACGCCTCCTCGGCAATGTCGCGGCGCAGGGCGACCGGTTTGAGCGAGCAGGCTGGCACGGGGCGGGGCTGTTACGAGCACGTCGCGGCGACGCCGCAGACGCGCTCGAACGCGGAGTGCTCGTCGTGCCGGCGGGCCTCGACGGATCGCTCATCCAAGCGACTCCGCCGCTGACGATTACGACTGCTGAGGTCGAGGAGGCTCTCGAACGACTTGGGTAGGCCTATTTGCAGGGTCTTTGCCGCAAGTGATGTAGGTGTACACCTACATCTATGTCTACAGCCACCTCCATCACTGCTTCGAACGAGTCGCGTACAAGAGGAACGTGCCCGGGACTTTCCGCTCGCCCGGATACTCCTCGAGCGCCTCGATGCGAAACCCGCCGCGGACGAGCATCGTGACGATCGTCCCGAGCCTCCAGAGGCCTTCGCCGAAGTAGTCGTATTGCCAGCGCGCGAACGCGTCGACGCACAGCGCGACAGGGTGGTCGTCGTAGACGAGCAGCTCGCCGTGCTCGTGCAGCGCATCGTCGATGCCGCGCGCCCATGCCTCGAGATCGTTGACCCCCGCGAGCACGCCCTCGGGCGAGTAGACGAGATCGAACCGGCCCCGGCGAAGCTCGGCAGGAAGTGCGCCGGCGCTCGCCTGGATCCAGAGCACCTTCGGCCACTGCTCGCGCGCCGCATCGAGCACCGCCTCCGACTCGTCGACCGCCGTCACGACCGCGCCAAGCTCCGCGAGCTCCGCCGTCGCTTCGCCGCCGCCGGAGTGCAAATGCAGAACCCGCTTGCCTACGAGCTCGCCGAGCGTCGCCTTCACGATCGCGGGAAGGCCGCCGCGCTTCGCGCGTCGCCGGTACGCCGCATCGAATGCCTGCCGGTTGTGGTCGGTCGGCTCCATCACGCAGGCAGCGAGAACCCGCCGTCGACCACGAGCGTCTGCCCGCGCACCATTTCGGCGTCGTCCGAGCAGAGAAACGACACCGCCGCCGCGATGTCGTCTGCCCCGACGAGCCGCCCGGCGGGCGTCCGCGTAACCGACGCGAGCATCTCCTCGCGATTCGGGAAAAAGTCGAGGGCTCCTGTGTCGACGACTCCGCCAGACACCGCATTCACGCGGATCGCCGGCGCGAGCTCGACCGCGAGATAGCGGACAACCGACTCGAGCGCCGCCTTGGACGTGCCGACCAGGACGTAGTGGTCGAGCACCCGTTCGGAGCCGAGGCTCGAGATCGCGACGATCGACGAGCCGGGCGTCATCGACGGTGCCGTCGCCCTCGCGAGCGAGAGCAGTGCGCGCGCATTCGCGTTCATGGTCCAGTCCCAGTGCTTGTCCTCGGTCTCGAGCGCCGGCCGAATCACACCCGTCGCGGCGTTGTGGACGACGACCCGATACGGCCCGTGCGATGCCAATTCGGCGACGACATGCTCCTTCGACACCTCGCCGCGCACGACCACCGCCTCCGCACCTGCCTCCTGAACGAGCGCCACCGCCTCCTCAGCGGCCGCGTCGTTCCGCATGTAGCCGAGCACCGCACGAGCAGCGCCGTCGCGAACGAGCCGCAGCGCGATCGCACGTCCGATCCCCCGCGTGCCGCCGGTCACGAGAACCGACGAACCGTCGAGGCTCATCGCCGTCGGGGGAGCGGTTCGTCGACCGGCGCAGAGCTCGGCAGGTCTGTCCAGCCGGGGCGGGATCGCGGCTCGCGTCCGCCGTCCTGGGCCTTCGACGACGCGTAGCCGAGCCGGTCGAGCAGCTCGATCTTCTCCTCCGCATACCGGCGCACCGGATGCTCCTCGGGGAGGTCGAGCACGAGCTCGCGCACCCGCGCACGCAGCTGATACGCGAAGTGCGGCGTCGCAGGACCGACGAGTGCGTCGATCTCGGCGATGGTCGGCTCGGGCATCGCGGAAACCCTAACCGACGATAGCCTCGGAGCCGTGCGCCGAGCCTCTCCCGTTGACGCGATGCTGCTCGGGACGGTGCTGCTCTGGGCGCTGAACATCACCGTCACGAAGTACATGTTCGACCACGGCTGGAAGCCGCTCGCCTACGGGACGATCCGGTACTTCGTCGCGATCTCGCTCTTCTGGGGCTTCACGTACTACCGTGAGCGCTCGTTCCGGATCGCGCGCTCCGACTTCTGGCTCGTCGGGATCGCCGCGCTGATGATCTTCCTCAACCAGCTCTGCTTCGTGTACGGCGTGAAGCTCGCGCACGCCTCCACGGTCGCGCTCCTACTCGGGACGACGCCGATCTTCATCGGCCTGATCGCGCTTGCGCTCCGCCTCGAGCACCTGCCGGTTCCCTTCTGGATCGGCGCCGCGATCACCTTCGGAGGCGTCGCGCTGATCGCAGTCGCCGCGAGCGGCGGCGTGGGCTCGAGCCTCAACGGGACGCTGATCGCGATCGCGACTGCCTTCACCTGGGCCTGCTACACGACGGCGATCGCGCCGCTCATGCGCCGGTACTCGCCGTACCGAATCAGCGCGGTCGTCCTCGCGATCGGCTGGATCCCGCTCACGCTCGCCGCGATCCCGCAGCTCGGCGAGGAGCAGTTCTCATTCGGCTGGAAAGTCTGGCTCGGGTTCGGCTATGCCGTGCTCGGGCCGCTGTTCCTCACGAACATCCTCTGGTTCACGGCGATCGACCGCGTCGGTGCTTCGCGGGCGGCGCTCTTCGGGAACCTGCAGCCGTTCTTCGCCGTTTTCTTCGCGCTCATCCTGCTCAACGAGTCGCTCGACGGCCTCGAGATCGCCGGCGGCGTGCTCATCTTCGCGGGCATCGCCTTCGAGCGGATCTCACGCCGACCGGCAGCGGCGACGGCCCACGAGCCGGTCCCGGCCGGTCGCGAATGACCCGCACTAGAATCCGTCCGATGGCCGAAGACTTCATGCCGCTGCTCGGCTGGGATTACGTCGAGTTCTGGGTCGGCAACGCGAAACAGGCGGCGTACTTCTACGAGCACGGCATGGGCTTCACGCGCACGGCGTACGCGGGGCCGGAGACCGGCATACGAGATCGCGCGTCGTACGTGCTGGAGCAGGGCGACGTTCGCTTCGTTCTCACCTCCGCGCTACGGGAAGACCACGAGATCACGAAGCACCAGGCCCGCCACGGTGATGGCGTGCGCGACATCGCGCTCACAGTCCCCGACGCGACCGAGGCGTACCGGCAGGCGGTATCGCGCGGCGCGCGCGGGGTCGTCGAGCCGCAGCGCGTCGACGACGAGCACGGGTCGATCGAATGGTCGGCGATCGCGACGTACGGCGAGACGATCCACACGTTCGTCAACCGCAGCGACTACGCCGGGCCGTTCAAGCCGGGCTTCGTCTCGACGGCGGTAAACGGCGCGCCTGACGCAGGCGTCGGCCTGCTCAACATCGACCACATCGTCGGCAACGTCGAGCTAGGCCGCATGGACCACTGGGTCGAGTTCTACGAGCGCGTGTTCGGGATGACGAACATCCTCCACTTCGGCGACGAGCAGATCCACACCGAGTACTCGGCGCTCATGTCCAAGGTGATGTCGGACGGCGAGGGCAAGATCAAGTTCCCGATCAACGAGCCCGCCGAAGGCAAGCGCAAGAGCCAGATCGAGGAGTACATCGAGTTCTACAACGGAGCCGGCGCCCAGCACATCGCGCTCGCATCGACGAACATCGTCGGCACGGTCGAAGCGCTGAAGCAGCGCGGCACGATCTTCCTGGACACGCCCGACACGTATTACGAGGAGGTCCCCGACCGCGTCGGCGAGATCGACGAGGACTACGCGGTGCTGCAGCAGCACCGGATCCTCGTCGACCGCGACGAGGACGGCTACCTCCTGCAGATCTTCACGAAGACCGCGCAGGACCGCCCGACCGTCTTCTTCGAGGTGATCGAGCGTCACGGCGCGCGCGGCTTCGGCGACGGCAACTTCAAGGCGCTGTTCGAAGCGATCGAACGAGAACAAGCGCTCCGCGGCAACTTGTAGCGGTGTCCGTCCTCGACGCCGCTGCGCGGCAGGCCCGATCGCTCGAGCACACAGAGCATCGGCCGTGGCCGATCGCACCGCGCGGCTGGACGATGGGGCAGACCTGGGAGGACCTGCTCTTCGCGCACTGGCGTGTGCCCGCGGACGAGCTGCGCGCCTACGTGCCCGAGCAGCTCGAGATCGAGGAGCACGATGGAAGCGCGTGGCTCGGCGTCGTGCCGTTCACGCTGACCAGCCTCCGAGCGCGCGGGCTCCTGCCGCTGCCGGGCGTCTCGTCGTTCCTCGAAGTGAACGTGCGGACGTGCGTACGCGCAGCCGACGGAAAGCAAGGCGTCTGGTTCCTCAGCCTTGACGCCGCGAGTCGCCTCGCCGTCGAGGCCGCACGGAAGACCTACAAGCTCCCGTACTTCCACGCACGGATGTCGGCGACGACCGACGGCGAGTGGATCGCCTACGAGTGCGCGCGCATCGCCGAGCCGGGGCGGGTGTTCAGCGGGCGCTACCGGCCGACCGGCGACGCCTCAGCCGCGAAGCCCGGGTCGCTCGAGGCATTCCTCGTCGAGCGGTACTGCCTCTACAGCACAGACGAGCGAAACCGCCTGCACCGCGCCGAGATCCACCATCCGCCGTGGCCGCTGCAGCCGGCCGAGGCCGAGATCGAGCTCGCCTCGATCGCGCCGGTCGCGCTCGACGGCGACCCGATCTGCCATTTCTCGCGCCGGCAGGACGTGCTCGTCTGGCCGCTTCGGCCTGTCGCCTGAATACGCTTCGCCCGTGACTCCGCAGCGGCGGACCGCGCTCATCTCCGTGCTGGCCGCGGTCGCCCTGATCGCGCTGAAGCTCGTGACGGGCATCGTGACGCACAGCCTCGGCCTGTTGTCCGAAGCGGCGCACTCCGGCACCGATCTCGTCGCCGCGCTGCTGACGTTCTTCGCGGTCGGCGTCGCGGCCCGGCCGGCCGACGTCGGCCACCAGTACGGGCACGGGAAGGCCGAGCACTTGTCGGCGCTCGGAGAGGGGTCGATTCTCGTGCTCGCGAGCCTCCTGATCGTCTGGCGCTCGATCGCGCGGCTCGCAGGCAGCACGCATCCGCACGTGGATGCCGCGTGGTACGCGCTGGTCGTCATCGGCGTCGTGATCGTGTTGGATCTCGCGCGTACGTTCGCGTCGTGGCGGTCCGCGCGCCGGTACCACAGCGCCGCGCTCGCCTCGAACGCGCTCCACTTCGGGACCGACCTCGGCGGCAGCGTGTCGGTGCTCATCGGGCTGCTCTTCGTGCGTGCGGGCTACCCGGACGCGGACTCGATCGCTGCGCTCGTCGTCGCATGCATCGTGCTTGTCGCCGCCGCGCGCTTGATGCGCGGGAACATCGACGTGCTCATGGACCGCGTGCCCACCGACGCGGAACGGGCCGCACGCGCTGCGATTGCGAGCATCGAGCCGGCCGTTCAGCTTCGACGCATGCGCATGCGGCAGGCGGCCGGGCGGGTCTTTGCGGATGTTGTGATCGGCGTCGAGTTCGACGCCGCCGTGGGGCAGGGGCATGCGGCGGCGGATGCGGTCGAGCGTGCGCTCGAGTCCGCGCTCCCGGAAGCGGACGTCGTCGTACACGTGGAACCGATGCAGGAGGGCATCGCGGTGCGCGAGCGCGCACACGCCGCAGCGCTCGGTGTGCCGCAGGTGCGCGAGGTGCACAACGTCAGCGTGCTCGACGTGGGAACCGGCAACGAGCTGTCGCTGCACCTGAAGCTGCCCGGCAACCTCTCGCTCGAGGAAGCGCACGAGATCGCGGAGCAGGTCGAGCGCGCGATTCACGATGCTGTGCCCGAGGTCTCCTCGGTACAGACGCACCTCGAGCCGCTCGAGGAGGAGGGAGCCGGACGCAGGCCGCGTCCCGCAGATGTCGCAGACGACCGGGCGACGGTCGCGCGCATCGTCCGCGACGCGACCGGGTTCGAGCCGGAGGAGCTCCGCTTCCTGAAGACGGAGGAAGGGCTCGTCGCCTATCTCACCTTGCGGCTCGGCAGCGATACGCCGCTCGCCGAGGCACACGGCCAGGCGAGCCGCATCGAGGAGACGATCCGCAGGGAGCGTCCGGAGATCGCCGACGTAATCGTGCACACGGAGCCGCGCTCGTGAGGCTCTGCATGTTCTCGCCGCGCGACCGCGACCTGCCGCGCGGCTGGCCGGGGCGGATCGACGGTGACCGCGTCATCCAGCTCGCTGCGCAGACGCTGCAGTCCTTCTTCACCGGCGGCGGCGAGGCTCGCGAGCACGACCACTACGCGCTCGACGACGTCGTGCTCCGCGCTCCCGTCCTGCATCCGCCCTCGATCCGGATCTTCGGGACGACCGGTGATTTCGCGTTCGCGAGCCCGACGGCGATCTTCGGACCGGATGACACGATCGCTTTGCCGGAAGGCGTCGACGTGATCGAGTCCGACCTGCGCATCGCGGCCGTGATCGGCGCCGGCGGTGAGATCGGTGGCTTCACGCTCATGAACGACTGGCTCGCGCCCGATCTGGGCGGCGCGAAGGCGCGCGACTTCGCAACGTCCCTCGGGCCGGTCGTCGTCACGCCCGACGAGTTTCCATCGCGTGACGACTGGCACGCGCTCATCGACTACGCCGGGCGCAACACGCAGCTGCTTCCCGGTGACATCCTCGCCGCAGGGAGCATGCGTGACGGCCCCTATCGCGCAGGCGATGTCGTCGAGGTGGAGCTTGACGAGATCGGCGCACTCCGCAACGTCATCGCATGAGGGCGACGGTCGTCGGCGCCGGGATCAACGGCTGCGCGGCCGCGTGGGCGCTCCGCCGTCGCGGGGTCGAGGTCGCGCTCGTCGATCAGTTCGAGCCCGGACATGTACGCGGCTCGAGCCACGGACGCTCGCGCATCTTCCGGCTCGCGTATCCCGAGCGGCACTGGGTCGAGCTCGCCGAGGAAGCACTGATCGGCTGGCGCGAGCTCGAGCAGGAGACGGGCGCGACGCTGCTCGAGCTGTACGGGCTTGTCGAGCTCTGCTCGAGCGTCGCCGTCAGCTCGCGGGACGTGCTCGAGGCCTGTGGTATCGAGCATCGGCTGCTCGGCCGGGACGAGTTCGACGTTGCGCTCCCCGACGGCTGGATCGCGCTCTGGCAGCGGGATGCCGGAATCGTGCGCGCCGATCTCGCGCTCGAGGCATTCCGCGGCGACCTGCCGGTCGAGCAGCGACGCGTCGAATCGCTCGACGACGTCGACGGGGACGTCGTGATCGTCACCGCCGGACCATGGGCGCCGCTGCTGCTGCCCGATCTTCCGGTACGCGTGACACGCGAGACGGTGGCGTACTTCGCGCATGACGGCGCGCCGCTGCCGTCGGTGGTCGAGCTTGACGAGGCGACGCGGCACCACGCGATGTACGCGCTGCACGATCCGGTCTACGGGCTGAAGGCGGGCGCGCATCATGCGGGGCCGGTAGCGGACCCAGACGTCGCGACCCCGCCCGACACCGCGCTCGTCGAGCAAATCACGAGCTGGGTCAACGAGCGGTTCCCGCATATCGACCCCGAGCCGGTTGCCGCGGAGACGTGCGTCTACACGACGACGGACGACGAGTCGTTCATCCTCGAGCGCCGCGGCCGCGTCGTCGTCGGCTCCGCCTGCTCCGGTCACGCGTTCAAGTTCGCGCCCGCTGTCGGCAAGCGGCTCGCCGATCTGGCAATTGGTTAGCCTAGGGGCGATGCCCTTCTATCAACGGCTAGGCGACGTCCCGCGGAAGCGGCACATCCAGTTCCGCGAGAACGGGACGCTCCTCACCGAAGAGGTGATGGGCCTCGAGGGCTTCACCGGCAACGAGTCGATCCTCTATCACCTGCAGTCGCCGTGCCGCGTGCAGGAGCTCGGCGGCTTCGAGCCGATCGAGCGCCAGGAGTGGGTGCCTGACCAACATGCGCACCGCCACTTGACGACGTACGGCATGGAGGCCGGCGGCGACGAGATCACCGGTCGACGCCTGCTGATGTGGAACAACGACGTCGAGATCTCCCTCTGCCGCCCGTCCGGGTCGATGGACTACTTCTTCCGGAACGGCGAGGGCGACGAGGTCGTCTTCGTGCACGAAGGCAGCGGCACACTCGAGACGATCTTCGGCGACGTGCCGTACAAGGACGGCGACTACATCGTCATCCCGCGCGGCACGACCTACCGCTTCCAGCCGCAAGGAGAGCAGCGCTACCTCGTCTTCGAGACGCCGGGACTGATCGAGATCCCGCGCCGGTATCGCAACCACTACGGGCAGATCATGGAAGGCGCGCCGTATTACCACCGCGACATCCATCCGCCCACGCAATTGCACACGGTGCGCGAGCACGGCGAGTTTCCCGTGAAGGTGCGCGTGCGCGACGGCTACCAGACCTACGTCGTCGACTATCACCCCTTCGACGTCGTCGGCTGGGACGGCTATCTCTATCCGTGGACGTTCTCGATCCACGACTTCGAGCCGATCACCGGCCGCATCCACCAGCCGCCGCCGTCGCACCAGACGTTCGCGGGTCCGAACTTCGTCATCTGCTCGTTCTGTCCGCGCAAGCTCGACTTCGACCCGCTCGCGGTGCCGATTCCGTATCACCACTCGAACCTGCAGTCGGAGGAGATGATCTATTACGTCTCCGGCAAGTTCGGCTCGCGGCGGGGCGTCGACGTCGGCTCGATCACGCTGCATCCCTCTGGGCTGCCGCACGGCCCGCAGCCCGGGCTCGCCGAGAAGTCGATCGGCATGCACGAGACGCACGAGCTCGCGGTGATGTGCGACACGTTCTATCCGCTGAAACTGTCGACGCTCGCGAAAGAGCTCGACGACGGCAAATACGCGTACTCGTGGTACGAGAACGCGGAGGACGGCAGCGGCGCAGAAGCGTCGGTGGACGGCGAGGGCGACGCGAGCGGCGCCGGCTTGACGTCACACTTCTGATGGTCTGGCGACTAATCGCATGGTTCGTCTTGTCTCTGGCTCGTCGCCGCGTCGCGCTCGCCGGAGATCTCGATCGCGAACGTGCGGCGGCTCAGCTGCGTGAGGGCTATGCCGGCGGTTACCTGACGCTCGACGAGTTCTCTCGCCGGACCGGCCGCGTCCTGTCGGCGCGCTCTCTCTGGCAGCTGCGGCGTTCGCTGTTCGGGGTTCCTCGTCCGTCGATCCTCGATTCGGTTCGCGAGGTCGTGCTCGCCGTCGTCACCGGTGCGTAC
>DATAOK010000078.1:0-74682 GCA_036265735.1 Gaiellaceae bacterium | reverse complement strand
GGATCGGCGCGGTTGCGCCGATCCGGCCGCTGAGCGTCTTTCGCGCCGGCCGGGGGGCACAGCCCGCCCGGTCGGCGCGCCTCTAGGCGTCGAACCGGCCGACGAGCTCGCCCACCTGAGGCCTGTTCTTGTGCCCGGCCTCCTGCATGATCGCGGGGACCTCGGGATCGGAGGCGAACTTCCCCCAGCCCTCGATGTCCCAGTCGAAGATCGCCCAGAGCCGGTCTTCCTCGTTGGGATCGCGGAAGACGGTCGAGCCCTTCGATCCGTGGAGCTTGCGCTTCTCGGCGCCCTTCGTCGAGTAGATCTCGACGAACCGGTCCAAATCCTCGACGGTGGTCGTTGCAAGGATCATGTCGGCCTCCTGTCTGCTCGTCGCGTCGCGTCTCGGCGCGACCTGTCCGAGCGAGTGTGGCCCCGGTGCCGTCCGGGCCGCATCGGGCGAACGCCCTACCGTGCGTGGACGAGGGCGTTCTCGAACGCCCAGACCGTCGCGGCGGCACGACTGCGGACGCCGGCCTTGGTGTACACGTGCTGAACGTGGTGCCCGACCGTCTTGGCGGAGATGCCCAGGCTGTCGGCGATCGCCTGGTTCGACTGCCCGAGCACGAGCGCGAGCAGCACCTCCAGCTCGCGCTGCGTCAGGCCTGCCGGCAGCTCGTGAGACCGTTTGGGGACGTGATGGCCCGCAGCGGCGAGCACGGCGTCGACCGCATCCGGATCGAGTCGTCCTTGCGCCGCCTCGCTCTTGAGCTCCGCCTCCGCGGCGTCCGGCTCGAACGCCGGGCGGTGCGGCCGCGCCTCGCGCATGGCCGAGTAGCAGTCCGCGGCGGCGAGGATGCGCGCCGCCGGGTCGAGCGCGGTCCCGCCGACGCCGCGGTGATACCCGGAGCCGTCGAGCCGTTCGTGATGCGAGCCGGCAAGGAGGCCGATCGGCGCGAGCGTCGGCGACTGCGCGAACGCGCGCTCGGTGAAGTGCGGGTGCAGGCGGACGCGCTCCCACTCGCCGAAACCGAGCGGCCCGGGCTTCTCCCAGATCGCGTTCGACACGCCGACGCGGCCGAGGTCGTGCGCGAGAGCGGCACGCCGGATCGTCGCGACGGTCTCCGGCGGCAGTCCGAGGCGCCACGCTGCCGCCTCGGCGAGCTCGGCAACGTTCGTCGAGTGCTCCCGCAGCCATGGCGACTTGAGGTTCGTCAGCGCTGCGACGGCGCCGAAGCCGGCATCGATGCGGTCGTTCGAGAGGATGACCTGCGGAAACGGCTCGATGTCGAGCGCGTGATCCCACATCCGCGTTTCGTCCAGCTCGGAGAGCGCGTCGTCGAAGTCGGCCAATGCGAGCTCGACGAGTCGCGGCTCGTACGCCTCGCCGGCTCGACGCTCGAGGACTGCGCGCGCGTCGTCGCGGCCCGCAGCGGAGAGGAACAGCGAGAAGTCCCTCGCCACGTGGAGCACGCGCGCCGAGAGCGGCATCGCCTCGCCCGCGACGTCCCTCGGCCAGCCTCGTCCGTCCCAGCGTGCAAACACGAACTCGAGTGACGCTGCGATCCCTGGACCGAGGCCGAGCCACCCTGCGAACCGCTGCGCCACCTCGCACATCGCCGCGAACGAGTCGGCGGCTCTCTCCGGGCTGGAGAGCGCCGCTGCAACGATTTGCTCGCGCACCTCAGGTGGGCGTCCGGGCGCCACGTGAGAGCGATAGAACGCCACGACCTGGTTCACATCGGCCGGGTCGATGAGGAAGAACGCTGCCCGGTGCTCGATGTCCTCGCCGAAGAGCTGCGTCGCCTCGTGCCCGTTCGACGTACAGCCGGAGGCGTGGAGGAGCGCAACGTAGTACGCGTCGCGGAGCTCCTCGGTCGACGCCCCGGCGAGCGTGGCGAGCCGAGTCGCGAGCACCGACGTGCGCAGAGCGTGCTCGAGCGGCTGTCCCGTTCCGAGGTCAGTCGCGAGCGAGAGAGCGCCGACGAGCTCCGCGGCGCGGACGCGCTCCGCTGCTGGAACACCGCGCTGCACGGCGTGATCCTACGCTCCTCACAGCTATCCCATCGTCGCCGCTGCGGGCTCTTCTTCGTGGCTTCCGTCGGCGAGCGCGAGCGGCGGCTCGGCGACGAGCAGCTCCGGGTCCTCGCCCTCGCGCGGGCTGCGCCGTATCGTCGCGGTCGCAGCTCGGCGCTCGAGCACGATTTCACCGAGCCCGTTCTCGAACGTCGGCTTCCGTAGCGGCTCCCAGCTCACCGATGTCGGCTCGACCCCCGCCAGCTTGGCGAGGAGCGCGAACACCTTCGCGGCGGCGCGCGAGCCGGTCGCCTTGACGATCCGCCGCTCTTTCGCGGACAGCGGATTGCGAAACGGCGAGCACACGAGCTGGTGCACACGGGACTCTGCACCGGCTCCGAGATTCACCTCGCTGATCGAGCTGCAGTGCACGTCGCCGCCAAGCACGAGGATCGTCGCCGGTGGCCGCGAGCCCTCCGTTCCGCGTGCGATCGTCGCGAGCCAGTCGCACAGCTGCTCGAACGAGCGGTTGAACGCCGCCCAGTGCTCGAGGTCGACTGCCCTTCGAAGCTGCTCGCTCAGATACGCCATCAGCCGTCCCCAGCGGCCCGTGCAGAGCGCCTCGTTCCACGCCTGCAGGTGATGGATCCCGATCGGCAGGAACACCGGCAGCGTGCTCGCGATGATCACGTGGTCGAAGTCCCCGCTCGAGTGCGCGACGATCCATTCCCACTCGTCGTCGTCGACCATCTGGCGCCGGCCGTCCGAGAGCACGCGCGCCGCCCGCGAGTCCAGCACGAGCAGGCGCGTGTCGCCGAAATCGCGATAGAACGCCCAGCGGCTGGCCGCCGACTCGCGATCCCATGTATGCGCGAGACGCCGCAGCACCGAGCCCGCATCCTCTGCGCCCAGGACCTGGGGATAGATGCTGTCTTCCTCGAGCTCGGGAGGCGAGAGGTTGCCGAGGTGCTGGTAGATCCAGTACGTCATGAAGCCGCCGGTGATGCGCGCCTCCCACCACGGTTTCCGGCGCATCTCCTCGACCCAAAGCCACGAGATGTTCCAGTCGTCGTGGACGTCGTGGTCGTCGAAGATCATCACGGTCGGCACAGTCGAGAGCAGCCAGCGGATGTCGGGCTCCGACCACGACTCGCGGTAGAGACGGGTGTACTCCTCGAAGTCCGCGACCTCCCCGACCGGTTCGGTGTCCTTGCCGCGCCGCGCTTCGATGAACGCGCACGTCTCGGGCGAGACCTCGTCGGCGTAGACCTGGTCACCGAGCAGAAGAACCGCATCGGGCCACTCCAGCTCGCCGCGCTGCAACTGCTTCGAGTAGGTCCAGAGTGCGTCGACTCCGAGCGCCTTCACGTCCTCCGGCCACGTTCGACCGAGGTTGGTCGGCTGCGGGTCGCCCACACGGCACGAGCCGAAGACGAGGCGTGCACGGCGCTCGTCGTTGCGGGTGTGGACAACCGGTTCCGGCCGGCCGTCGTCGGGCGGCCACACGAGCTCGCCGTCGAGTCGCACGTCGTACGGGACGACGCTGTCCGGCGCCAGGTCGTCGACCAGCAGGAGCGCGTAGTGGTGGCCCTCGACCGTGAACGTCGGCGCCTGGTGGCCGAGGATCTCGACCGTACAGGGAGCACTCGTCTCGACCCAGAACGTCGCGCTCACCGTGCCGGCGTAGCGCAGCAGCGGCCCGAGCACGAGCTCGACGGGCGGCGGCTTCTGCACTCAGATGCGCCGGTAGCGGGCCTCGACGAGCGAGAAGCAGCCGAATGCGATCAGGCCGAGAGCCACGGCGCCCAGCAGCACCGGGCCGCCTGATGCGTTGTAGAGCTTCCCGAGCGCGCCGTCGAGACCGATCGTCTCGTTCGCCTTGTAGTCGTAGGCCGCCTTGAGGAGGAAGACGGCGACGAGACCGAAGACGATCGCGCGCGCGACGTGGCCGACGGTGCCGAGGATCGTGAACCACTTCTTGACAGTCCGGGCCATCTGCTCGGTCTTCGAGTCGTCGAGGAACTTGTGCCGGACGCCGCGGATGAACTGGTAGATCGCAACGCCTGCGATGACGAGCCCTGCGAGGCCGACGATCCAGCGGCCGGCCGGCCAGGAGAAGACGTCTCCTGCCGTCTTCTTCGAACTACCGCCGGACGTGCCGGGGCCGGTCAGGATCTGGACGGCGACGGCGCACAGCGCCGCGTAGACGATGCCGCTGCCGAGTGCGCCAAGTCGTTCGACGCCCTTGTCGGCGCCTTCAGGGCCGTGGCCGAGCGCGGCGCGGAACAGCCGCCAGAGCGCATAGCCGCCGAGGCCGATCGCGAGCAGCGTGAGCATGAAGTGCCCGAACGAGTGCTGCGCGACCGTTCGCAAAGCGCCTTGCTGGTTCGTGATCTTGCCGCCGTGGCCGACGGCCACCTCGAATGCGAGCACGCCGATCAGTCCGTAGATCAATGCGCGCGCGACAAACCCGGCCCTGGAAAAGATCTCGAACGCGCGCGAGTTCACAAATCCCTCGCCGGCCGAGCGTGCGTGGTCGACCCGTCTCGAATCAGGCTGCGCCGTTGACACTGTTCACCCACTCCTCACGTGGTAGGCAGATGGTGACGGCGGCGGGCTGCACCTTGATCGTGAACGACTTGACCTTCTCGCGATCCCCGCCGTCGACCTCGTAGAGCACCTTGCGGTTCAGCTTGACCTTGATCGTCTTCGCCGACGTCGTTTGGACGAGCGGCGAGCGTTCCGCCTGACCGACGGCGGTCCGAGCCAGGGTGCGTACCCAGTCGCCGAGGCCGTCGGCGTTGACGACGCCCAGTTCGAGGCGACCGTCATCCGGGCGCGCATCCGCGAACACTTCAACGCCTCCGAAGAGGTGACCGACGTTGCCGACGAGGATGCAACTCGCCGCACCTGCGTACCACGGGACGCCGTCCACCTTGATCTTCGCCTTGAAAGGTTTCGCGCGAAGCTGCTGCGAGCCGGTCCAGACATACGCGACACGCCCAAGGCGGTCCTTGAGCGACCCGTCGGCCTGCTGGATCATCGAGGCGTCGAAGCCTGCGCCGGCCATGACGGCAAATCGCTCGCCGTTGAAGCGGCCGACATCCAACTTGCGCCGTTCACCGCGGAGGCCGATGTGAACTGCTTCCGCGATGTCCTGCGGGATGCCGAGGTTTGTCGCCAGCAGGTTCGCGGTGCCGGCCGGGAGGATCGCGAGCGCAGCGTCGGAGCCTGCCGTTGCGTCGATACAGCGCTGCACGGTCCCGTCGCCGCCCCAGACGAAGATCAGCTCTGCCCCCTTGGCGAGAGCGCGCTTCACCTGTTTCGGCGCGTACCGGCTCTTCGGAATCTCGATCCACAGCGGGTCGCCGATTCCCTGGCGCTCCAACTCGCTGCGCAGCGCCGGAAGGCCGCCGCCGAATGACTTTGCAGCGTGCGCGATGACGGCCGCCTTGATCACTCAGCCGCCCTCCCGGCAGCACGGGTGACGAGGACGAGCGCGCTCAATGCGGCGATTCCGATCACGACGCCGCCCGCGACGTCGAGGGGATGGTGCATGCCGCGATACATGCGGGCAAGCGCGACGAACACCGGGATCAGCGCAGCGACGACCCAGATTGCCACCTGCGCCGCGCGGTCCTTGATCCGCGAGGTGAGCAGCAGGGCGATGCCGCCGTAGATCGCGATCGCAGCCGCGGTGTGCCCGGAGGGATAGCTCGCGTTGACGGGCAGGTTCTCGAGACGATGAACCTCGGGACGATGACGGTGCACGACGAGCGTCGTCGTGCGGTACGAGCCGGACTCGACGCCGAGCGCGAGGAGCAGGAAACCGGCCAGACGCCAATGCTTTGCGAGGCACGACACGAGTGCGGCGACGCCAGCGACGATGGGCAAGACGACGCCGCCGGCCATGATCGAGCCCACGAGGGACGCGTCCGTCAGCCCGCCTGACCGATGGCGGGCGAGAAAGGCGACGAAGCGCTCGTCGTCTCCGGCGACTCCGTGAATATGGAGGAGCACCCTGGTCACCAGAAGCCCGAGGACGATCGAGAGCGCGGCGATGAGCGCGAACGAGATCAGGATTCCGCAAAGGTACGTCCACACCGGATGGCCTTTGCCCGGCAGCGCCGCGAGACGACGGCCGAGCGGACCCGGCTGTTTGTCGAGCGCTGGGAATTCGAGCAACGCATCGTTGCCGGTACGGCGAACGCGCGTGGCGGAGTAGTCCGTCCGCGCAATCCCTTCGGGGGCGATGGCGGGCTTCGTCTGGCTCATGGGGTTGGAACGAAAGCCGCGGGCGAATGGTTACTCATTTGTCGATCTGGAGCACACTTGTGAACGTCGTGCCTTTTCTTGCCGATCTGATCGCAGCGTTCGCAGCCGGGGTTCTGGCGCTTCTCGCCGTATGGTGGTATGCACGGTCACCGCTCACGCCGGAGCGACCGGCCGAGGAGGTCGCCCGCGCCGTCGGCGAGGAGGTCCGGCAACACACGGGCCTGCGCCGACTCGTTGTGCGGCGCCTCGATCGCTCGGTCACGACAGGGATGCTGCTGACGCTCGCGCTCGCGATGACGCTTTTCGGCGGCCTCGTGCTCGGAATCCTCGCAGTGCTCGTCCGTCGTGTCGCGGCCATCCAACACGTCGACAACTCCGTCGCCGCCTGGGGAAACGATCACCGGAGCGCGTGGTCGACGAGCGGGCTGAAAGCGATCACCGAGCTCGGCAACATCCGAGTCGTCGTCCCCGTCGCGATCGTGCTCGTACTCTTCGAGCTGCTCCGGCGTCGCAACCGGTGGTCGATCCTCTTCCTGCTCACCGTCATGGCCGGCACGGAGGCGGCCATGCTCCTCGTCAAGGACATCGTGGGGCGTCTGCGCCCGACACTCAATCCGGCCGCTGCGACGCTCGGGCCCTCGTTCCCGAGCGGACACTCGGCGACCGCGGCGGCCTTCTACGCTGCAGCGGCGCTGATCATCGGGCGAACGCTGCGCCGGCCCGTACGACAGCTCGCGATCGCCGCGGCAGTCGGCATCGCCGTCGCCGTCGCGGCGAGCCGGGTACTGCTCGACCTGCACTGGCTGTCTGATGTCATCGGCGGGCTCTCGTTGGGCTGGGCGTGGTTCGCGCTCTGCGCCGTCGTGTTCGGCGGACGCCTGCTCCGGCCGACCGCGGCCGCCGACGTTGCAGCGGCGGAGGCCGCTCCAACACCGTCGCACCGAAGCCGCACGGCCGCATAGCAGACGGCTTGCGCCGCTCCTGGCTATGAGTCAGGGTTGCGCTCGTCTGACGTGTTCCTGCAACTGCTCGCGAACGGTCTGGTCACGGGGTCGGTCTACGCGATCGCCGCGCTTGGCGTTTCGCTGATTTACGGGATCCTGCGACTCGTCAACTTCGCGTACGGCGACATGATGGCGTTCGCGGCGCTCATCACCTACGGCGTCAACGGGCCGCTGCACCAGTCGATGATCCTCGCCACGCTCGCGGGAATGGCGGCGACGGCGATCCTGGCGCTCCTGATCGACGTCGTCCTCTGGAGGCCTCTGCGCGCGCGGCGCGCCGGCTTCATGAGCCTCTTCCTCGCGTCGATCGGACTTGCACTCGTGCTCCGGCAGTCGCTGCTCCTGTTCGGGAGCGCGCAGCCGAGGACCTACAAGGTGAATCCGTATCGCGTGTTCGTGCTCGGGAGCGTCCGGCTTTCGGAGGCGCAGGTGATCGCGATCGCCGGCGCCGCCGCAGCGATCGTCGCCGCGGGACTCTTCCTGGCCTTTACGACAACCGGTCGCGTCCTGCGCGCGATGGCCGACGATCGTGCACTCGCCGCCGTCGCCGGCATCGACGTCGGCCGCGCGATCCGCGTCGCGTGGCTCATCTCCGGCCTGCTTGCAGGCCTCGCCGGGGTGCTGGCCGCGCTCGTCGAGTACTCGTTCGACCCGAACTTCGGCTTCCAGCTGCTGCTGCCCGTCTTCGCCGCCGTCGTGCTTGGCGGGATCGGCAGCGCGTACGGGGCCCTCGCCGGCGGCCTCGTCCTCGGCGTGGCGCAGGAGCTCTCGACCTGGTCCGGATTCGCAGGCGGCGTCAACCCTGTCTACAAGCCGGTTGTCGCCTTTGCGGTGCTCGCGCTCGCGCTCATGCTCCGCCCGCAGGGGTTCTTCGGCCGCGCGCGCGTCGCATGAACGTCCTCGCGAGCGGGAGCTTCTGGGCGTTCGTCGCGGTGGTCGCCGGCATCTACACGATCCTCGCGCTCGGGCTTCAGCTCCAGTTCGGGTTCGCCGGTCTCCTCAACTTCGGTCAGGTCGCGTTCATGGCGATCGGCGCATACACGATGGCCATCCTCGTCGTGAAGGAGGGCTGGAGCATGTGGCTGGCCGCCCCGCTCGGCGTCGTCGCAGCCGGCGCCGGGGGCGCCCTCCTCGGCCTGACCACCCTGCGCCTGCGCGCCGACTACTTCGCGATCGTGACGATCGCGTTCAGCGAGATCATCCGCTACGTCGCGACAAACGAGAACAACCTCACCGGAGGCTCGCAGGGGACGATTGCACTCGGAAAGGTCGGGACCGCCTCGCAGTACAACGGCCAGTGGGCGAGCTTCCAGGGCCGCGTGCAACACGCACTCGGCTTCTCGTCGTCCGACGCGACCATGCTCGTGCTCGTCTGGGGCGTCGCGATCGTGCTGCTCACGCTGACGTGGCTCGCGGTCCGCACGCCTTGGGGACGCGTGCTGCGCTCGATCCGCGACGACGAGGACGCTGCGGCGTCGCTGGGGAAGAACGTCTTCGCATACAAGCTGCAGGCGCTCGCACTCGGTGCCGCACTGGGCGGTGTCGCAGGGCTCTTCTACGCGTGGGAGTTCTCGTTCTTCAGTCCCACAGACTTCGAGCCGCTCCTGACGTTCTTCGCGTGGATGATTCTTCTGCTTGGCGGCGTCGGGCGCGTCTTTGCGGTTCCCGTCGGCGCGCTCGTCTTCGGCGTGATCTTCGCCGGAACACGCTTCCTGAACTTCGCGCCGTTCTCGTGGTTCGCGTCCGACGAGCGCGCGTACCTGCGGCTGATCATCATCGGCACGATCATCCTTCTGCTCGTCGTGCTGCGGCCGCAGGGGCTGCTCGGGAACAAGCGGGAGATGGTGCTCGAGTGAGCGCGCTCCTCGAGGTCGAGAATGTCGTGCGCACGTTCGGCGGCGTTCGCGCCGTTGACGGCGCGTCGTTCGGGGTCCAGCCGAACTCGATCACGGCGCTGATCGGCCCGAACGGCGCGGGCAAGTCGACGCTGTTCGCCATCATCGCCGGCTCGCTCAAGCCGGACGCGGGCAAGGTCGTCTTCGATGACCGCCGGATCGACCGGCGACCGGCGTATCGCGTCGCGCGGTGGGGCGTCGTGCGCACGTACCAGTCGGCACGCGTGCTGACGCGGATGACCGTGCTCGAGAATCTGCTGCTCGCATCGTTCGGCCATCCGGGCGAGCGTCTGAGTGGGGTCGTGTTGCGCCCTCGAGCGGCGCGAGCTCGCGACAGAGATCTGCACGACCAGGCACGCGAGCTGCTTGCCCTCGTCGGTCTCGAGGCGTACGAGCGCGAGTACGCGGGCACGCTTTCCGGCGGGCAGCGGAAGCTCCTCGATCTCGCGCGCGTCCTGATGCTCCGCCCGTCGCTCGTTCTGCTCGACGAGCCGATGGCAGGCGTGAGCCCGACGCTCCGCGTCCAGCTGCTCGAGCACATCCTCGCGATACGGCGCGACCGCGGCATCACGTTCCTGATCGTCGAGCACGACCTGGATTTCGTCATGCAGGCTGCTGATCGCGTCGTCGTGATGAACCAGGGCCGCGTGCTCGCGACCGGCAGCCCCGACGAGATCCGGAGGAACGAGGACGTCGTCGATGCGTACCTCGGGAAGGCGCATTGAGCGCGCCGCTCCTCCAGGTCGACGCGCTCGAGGCCGGGTATGACGACGCGCTGATCCTGCGCGGCGTGTCAGTCGAGGCTGCGGCCGAGCAGATCGTCGCGATCGTCGGACCGAACGGCGCGGGGAAGTCGACGCTGCTCAAGACCGTCTACGGCCTCGTGCTGCCGAGCGCCGGCATCGTCCGGCTCTCCGGTGACGACGTCACCGGTCTGCGCGCAGACCGGCTCACACGCCGCGGGATGAACATGGTTCCGCAGGTCGAGAACGTCTTCCCGACCCTCACCGTCGCCGAGAACCTCCAGATCGGGGCGCTCGTCCTGCCTCGTGCCGAGCGCGACGCCGAGATCGACCGCGTGCTCGAGCTTTTCCCGCTGCTCGCCACGCGTCGCCGCCAGCGTGCGGGCTCGCTCTCGGGCGGCGAGCGGAAGCTGGTCGCAATCGCACGCGCCCTCGTCGCGCGGCCGCGCCTCCTGCTCCTCGACGAGCCTTCGGCCGGGCTCTCACCGATCGCGATCGACCTCGTCTTCGACAAGCTTCTCGAGATCCGCGCGCTCGGGATCGCGATCGTGATGGTCGAGCAGAATGCCCGCCGCGCGCTTGCGCTCGCGGACTTCGGCTACGTGCTCGACACGGGCCGGAATGCGTACGCCGGAGCCGGCCCTGCGTTGCTCGACGATCCCCGCGTCGTCGAGCTCTACCTCGGCGGACAGCGGGGTCAGACCCCATAGGGTCTGACCCCGAGAGAACGCTATTTCCCGCGGAACGTGATCGTCTGCAGCGTCTTGAACGTGTTCGGACCCGTGTACTGCCAGATCTCGTACACCGCGGAGCCGATGTCTCCGTGGGAGTCGAAGTCGACCGGGCTGAACGCGCCCTCGTAGTCGATCTCCTTGTGCGCGAGCACGAGCTTGATCGCCTGCTTCATCTTCGCGAAGGTGACCTTCGTCCCCGGTGGCCCGGAGACAGCGACGAGGTTGTTCTTGATCTTCGCCGGCGACGACGAGCAGCCTCGCAGCGCTGCGAGGAACGCGACGTTCGCAGCGTCGAACGCAGTTCCCTCGAAGCCGGTGTACGGCTTTGCGCCTTTCACCGACTTGTTCCACAGCGCATGGAACGCGTTACCCGCAGGCCCGCCCGCGGCGCTCGCAGCAGTGCCGCTCAGGCCGACGACCGGAGAGCCGATCGCGTCGAGCGTCTGCCCGTTCTTGAGCGCCTCGGTCATCAGTGTCTGCGAGGCGCTCCACTTCCCCGTGCGTACGAGGGACGGCGCGAACTTCTGGAACGTCTCCGGGAAGTCGATGATCACCCAGCCCTTCGGGCTGCCCGAGACGAGCTGTTGCGCCTCGGTGTCGAACGTCGGCTGATCGGGGTTCCACGCGAGCGAGACGCCGACCTTGCCGCCGAGGTTCTTCCACTGCGTGATGAACAGCTGCTCGAGCGCGGTGCCGAAGGCATCGTTGCGCGCGCCGACGTTGATCGTCGCGCCCTTGCCGAACTTCGACACGGCGGCCGTCGCGAGCACCTTGCCCTGCAGCGTGTCGGACGGATACGCGCGCCAGACGTAGCCGTTGTCCTTGAGCGACGTGATCTGCGGAGCGCTCGCGGTCGGCGAGATCAGGACGACGTGGTTCGGGATCGTCACCGACTGGGCCATCGGGATCGTCGCCCCCGATGCCATCTCGCCGATGATCACGTTCGCGTGCTCGCCGACTTCCTTCTTCGCAGCTTCGACCGATGCGGCCGCCTGCGACTGTCCGTCCTGCGAGTCCACGAGCTGAACCTTGATCTTGCCGGCGAGCCCTGCCTGTTTCAGTGCAGCGTTCTGCAGGCTCAGTGCAAGCCGTACCGCCTTGTCCATGTTGCCGCCGTACGGTGCGAGGTCGCCCGTGAACGGCAGCACAGTCCCGATCTTCAACGTGAACGAGCAGCCGGCGGCTCGTGTCGCACCGGCAGGCGATGCGGTCGCCGCGACCCCGGCGAACGCTGTCACGACGAGCGCTGCAGTCGCCCGCTTGACCCTCATCGAGCTGATCATTCCGACTCCCTTCTCCGGCTTGCGGCTCGCCGCTCGCGCGGCGGGTCAGAGCAAATTCAACCCTGACCGATCTGCTGCGCGGCTTCAAGGCATATGCTCGCGCTGAGCGAGTAGGGGAGGGGAGACCCATGCGTAGCCGCCGTCTGTTCCTGTTGATCGTCGTCGCAGGGCTGCTCGGGATGCTGCCCGCGTCGGCTGCTTCGACGCCCGCGCCGGCATCCGTGACCGTCGCGGGAGACCTGCAATCCGAGGCCGGCTGCGGAGGGGATTGGGATCCCGCGTGCGCGGCGACGCACCTGACGTACGACGCATCCGACGACGTCTGGCAGGGAACGTTCGCGCTCCCCGCCGGGAGCTACCAGTACAAGGCTGCGCTCAACGACTCGTGGGACGAGAACTACGGCCTCCACGCGGTCGCAGGCGGCGACAACATCCCGCTCAGCCTGCCGCAGGCGGCGAACGTCAGGTTCTACTTCGACGACAAGACGCACTGGATCACGGACAACCACAGCACGGCGATCCCGGTTGCTGTCGGGAGCTTCCAGTCCGAGCTCGGCTGCCCGGGAGACTGGCAGCCAGACTGCCTGCGCTCATGGCTCGAGGATCCGGACGGGGACGGCACGGCCAGCTTCGAGACGACGGCGCTTCCTGCCGGCTCGTACGAGGCGAAGGTCGCCGTGAACGAGAGCTTTGACGAGAACTACGGCGCGGGCGGCATCCCGAACGGCGCCAATATCCCGTTCTTCGTCCCGACGAACAACGCGAAGGTCACGTTCAGCTACGACACGACCTCGCACGTCCTGACGATCTCCGTCGCCGACCCGCAGGGCGCACCCGGTGCGCTCTCGCACTTCGATCTCGCGCGCAAGGACTGCTTCGGCACGGCGCGCAACACGGCCTCGAAGGTCTGGTACACGGTCGCCGGCGGAGTGCTCAGCGACGTGTACTACCCGACGATCGACAACACGAACGTCGAGACGCTGCGCTACGTCGTCACCGACGGATCGACCTTCACCGACGTCCAGGGACGCGACACGACGTACACGGTTGCGCCGCTCGCCGGCAGCGGAGGGATGGGCTGCACCGTCACCACGACCGCCAAGAGCGGCAAGTACCAGATCAGCACCGACTACATCACCGACCCGGCGCGGAACGCGGTGCTGATGAGGGTGTCGTTCAAGGCTCAGAGCCGCCTTCGCTTGTACATGCGCATCGACCCGACGGTGAACGGCAACGGCGGAGGAGGCAGCGGCAACGGCGGTGCGGACTCCGCGCTGACCGACACTTCGACCGGTCATCCCGTTCTCGTCTCGGACGATCCCAACACGGCGACGAACGCCGCGAACCGCGACTACGCGCAGCCGGTCTACATGGCGCTCGACGCTCCGTTCAGCTCCGACATCACGAACGGCTTCGCGGGCAGCGCGTCCGACGGCCTCGTCGAGCTTGATGCATCGCACGCGCTCACGACGTCGTACGCGGACGCGAACAACGGCAACGTCGTCCAGACGGCCCGCGTCGCGGGCGGCGACAAGAACATCCAGTTCACCGCCGCGCTCGGGTTCGGCGCGACGCAGTCGGACGCGGTCTCAACCGCGGAGTCGGCGCTCGGCGACGGCTTCCCCGGCGCGTCCGACGTCTTCAAGCAAGGCTGGCAGGCGTACGACGCCGGGCTCAACCGCCCGCCCAGCACGCTGCCGGGCATCTCCGGCCCGCGCGTCGCGCAGCTCCGCGACGAGTACTTCACCTCGGCGAACGTCCTCAAGGCGGTCGAGGACAAGACCTTCCCCGGCGCGCTCGTCGCTGCGCCGGCGTCGCCGTGGGGCCAGGCGATCTCCGCGGGCGACCCGCAGAACACGTACTTCGGCTCCTATCGGGAGGTCTTTGCACGCGACCTCTACGAGATCTGGACCGGCCTCATGGCGGACGGCGACACGGCGACCGCGACGGACGCGACGCTCTACCTCTTCAACCGCCAGCAACAGCCCGACGGGTCGATGCCGCGCAACAGCCTCGTCAACGGCAAGACCGCACCCGACTCGTTCAACACGCAGCTTGACGAGACGGCCTATCCGTTGCTCATGGCGGATCAGCTGCATCTCACCGACCACGATCTCTACGAGCGCCACATCAAGCCGGCTGCGAACTTCGTGGCCGCGCACGGTCCCAGCTTCGGAGTCGAGCGCTGGGAGGAGCAGGACGGCTACTCACCGTCCACGATCGCAGCGGAGATCGCCGGCCTCGTCTCGGCCGCCGATCTCGCCGATGCGAACAACGACCCGGCATCGGCCGCGATCTGGCGCGGCACCGCCGACGAGTTCCAACGCTCGATCAAGGCGTGGACGGTGACGACGACCGGCCCGTTCGCGCCGCGCTACTTCATCCGGCTCTCGAAGATCGGCGATCCGAACGCCGCGATCTCCTACAACGTCGGGAACGGCGGGCCGACGCTCGACCAGCGCCAGGTGATCGACCAGGGCTTCCTCGAGCTCACGCGGCTCGGCGAGCTGTCGCAGAGCGATCCGGACATCGTCGCCTCGCTCGGCGTCGTCGACGCGAAGATTCGCAGCACGACTGCGGCGGGCGACGGGTTCCACCGCTACAACGGCGACGGCTACGGCGACCGGTCGACCGACGGGCGCCCCTGGGCACCGTCGGGCCAGGGCGACGGCCACCTCTGGCCAGCGCTCTCGGCGGAGCGTGCAGAGCAGCAGTTGCAGGCGGGGGACAGCACCGGCGCCGCGACGTTCCTCAACAGCATGGCGCGGATGGCGAGCGGAGTGGGGCTCATCCCCGAGCAGAACTGGGAGAACCCCGACCTCGCGGCCTCGCCGTTCGGAACCGATCCGACGACCGCGTCGATCGGCTTCGCGAACGGCGGCCCGGCCGGGTCGGCGGCACCACTCGACTGGTCCGCCGGCGCGTTCGTCCGGCTCGCGCGAGATCTCGCCGCCGGGAAGCTCCTCGATCGTCCCGCCGCGACCTTCTCGCGCTACGTGCAGCACACGCAAGGCGCGACGACGCTCACCGTGACGAGCCCGGCGAATCAGAGCTCGGTCGCCGGCTCGCCCGTGACCGTGTCCGGCACGTCGACCGCCGGCAACACGATCTACGTCGCGGCGACGAACACCGACAACACGTTCACGACCAGCACCGTAACGACGCACGCCGCCGGTGATGGATCGTGGAGCGTGGGGGTGCCGGTGGACGGCGGCACGACGGTGTTCACGACCGTCGCGGTTGCACCGAGCGGCGCAACCGCGCACGACCAGCGCGCGATCGTCTTCGACTTCGTGCCGGGCACACTCGTGTTCGACGCATCGGATCCGGCGGGTGACGACAACGGGCCGGGGAACTACGCGTATCCGACGTCGACCGTCTTCCACGCCGGAGCCTTCGACATCCGCGACTTCCAGGTGTGGGACTCGGGCTCGGATGTCACGTTCCGGGTGCAGACGCAGGATCTGACGCCGACCTTCGGCCCGGCGAACGGCGCGCAGCTCGTCGACGTCTACGTGCACGCGCCCGGTGCGTCTCCAACCTCGACCTTGGCGTCGAACGCGTCGCGGAACTTCGAGATCGCGCCGGGCTTCGCCTGGAATCGCCTGCTGCAGGTGCAGGGCTTCGGCCAGCGGTACGAGGACGCGTCGGGGAGCACGGTGGGGACGATCGCGATCAGCGCGAATCAGATCTCGCGCTACATCACGTTCCGGGTCTCGAAAGCGAGCCTCGGTGGCACGCCCGGCGCCGGTTGGGCGTTCACCGTCGTGCTCCACGGCCAGGACGGGTTCTCCGACGACAAGGCGCGCGGATTCGAGGCGACGCCGCAGGAATTCGCGTTCGGCGTCTGCGCGACCGCGAGCAGCGACCCGCACTGCACGGCGAGCCCCGGCTCCGTCCCGAAGGTGATGGACGTGCTCACGCCGCCCGGCGTCTTGCAGTCGGATGAGCTCGACTACACGAAGCACACCCCCGTCGTCCTGCAGGGGGTGACGCTCCCCTAACCCCGGTGACTCGACGTCAGTGGCTGATCCGGAAGGTCACGCTGACGACGGACTCGACGTCCTTCAGGCGTGACGTCGTGTCGTCGATCCCGTAGTCACTGACCTCTGTCGAGTTGCGCGGCGTGATCTGGTACACGCCCAGCGAGGTCTTCTGAACCTGCCCGAGGTGTGCGCCGAGCCCCGCCGCGATCGTGCTCGCACGCTTCCGTGCGTCCGCCACCGCGAGCTTCAGCGCCGCGAACTTCGCGTCCGTCAGCTGCGTCGAGAGGTACTGAATCTGCGACACGGAGACATCGACGCCGCCCGCGAGAAGATTTCCGACCTTCGACGCGGTCTGGACGAGGGTGTCGATCTGTGACGTCTCGATCGCGTACGCCTGGCTCACGCGCCATGCCGGGACTCGCCGGAAGGCGGGCTTCTTCAGGCCGGTCGGCACACTGACCGAGACCTGCGTGACCTGAATCGGCGGCTTCGAGATCGCATCGGCCGGAAGGCCGCCGCCCGCGAGGAACGAGTCGATCTGGGCGATCTTGGAGCGCAGCGCAGCGATCGCCGCTGCCGGCGTCCCCATCTGGGCGGACGCGACGAGCCGCCACGTCGCCAGGTTGGCCGAGATCGGGAAGCGGGCCGAGCCGGTCACGACGAGCGTCTCGCGGCGCTGCTTGATGTCCTTGACGCCTCCGATCGCGATGGCCGCCGACAGAGGAAGCGCAAGGGCGAGAGCCACGGCGACGGCGATGAGTCCCGCGTGCTGCGACAGGCCTCGCGCCACGCGCGTTGGTTCCACGCGCGCAAATGTAGCGAGCGCAGTTGGCAGTTGCTACTCGGCGAGCCGCGCGACGGTCGCACCGTCCGCCGACTCGGATGCGATCTCGCCGACGAGCTGGTGTCGCCGCAGCTCGTCGCGCACCGCGTCGCGCAACGCGCCGGTGCCGCGGCCGTGGACGACGCGCACGCTCCGGAGCCCGCCGAGCGACGCGTCGTCGACGAGTGAGCGCACGGCCTCGCGCGCCTCTTGCGCGCTCCGGCCGCGGACATCGACCTCGTCGCGGAGATCGGGTGGGACGGTGGCCCGAACCCGCACGCCGGGGGCGTCCGGCGCCGCACGCTCTGCCGACGGTTGCAGCCGGTCGAGGGCGATGCGCACGCGCTGGCCGGTCGCACCGACGACCTCGGCGTCGTCGCCGTGGATCTCGACGATCGTCCCGCGCACGCCGATTCCGGGCGCGACCACAGGGTCGCCGACCGCCAGCGGCGCGGTGCTGGTCAGCGGCGTGTCGAGCCGCCGGAGCTGCTCCTCCGCGCGCTGGGCATGCGCGCTGGCCGCGCCGAGCCGGCGGTCGCGCTCGGCCTCCGGCGCTGCGGAGCGCTGCAGTCGCCGCGCTTCGCGAATCTCCCTGCGCAGGGAGTCCAGCTCCGCGCGCGTGCCGGAGAGCTCGGCACGCGCTTCGGCGACGGCACGCTCGCGTTCGGTCGCCGCGCCCGCGCGGACGCGCTCGACCTCGGCGACGAGGTCGGCCTCGTGCGCCCGCGCATCCCGGAGTGCGGCGTCGGCTTCGCGCCGCGCATCCTCTGCGCGCGCCCGCTCGTCCTCGGCGGCGCGCTCCGCCGCCTCCGCCTCGGCGAGCAGCGTCGTGATTCGGCGACGCGCCGGCTCGATCGCAGCCTGCGCCCGCGCGACGACGGCCGGGTCGAGCCCGAGCCGCTCGGCGGTCTGGAGGGCATGCGATGTCCCCGCACGTCCGAGCGTGAGCCGGTAGCGCGGTTCGTGCGTGACCGGATCGATCGCGGTCGCGGCGTTCGTCGCTGCGTCGGCCGCGCTCGCCCATTCCTTCAACTCCGCGTAGTGCGTCGTCGCGACGGTCAGCCGTGCCTGCGCCGCCAGCCGCTCGAGCAACGCCTGCGCGAGCGCCGCACCCTCGACAGGGTCGGTGCCGGATGCGGGCTCGTCGAGCAGCACGAGCGACCGTTCGGTCGCCGCGCCGAGGATCTCGATCAGGTTGCGGACATGCGCCGCAAAGCTCGACAGGCTCATTGCGATCGACTGCTGGTCACCGATCTCGACGAGCACGTCATCGAAGATGGGCAGCTCGGCCTCGTCCGCCGGCACGCGCAGCCCCGCCTGGTGCAGCACCGCCGCGAGCCCGACCGTCTTGAGCGCAACCGTCTTCCCGCCCGTGTTCGGGCCGCTGATCACGACCGCACGCAGTTGGTCGAGCTCGAGGTCGACCGGCACGACGCCGGCCGGATCGAGGAGGGGGTGGCGGACGCCGGCCAGCCGCACCTGGCCGCCCACCTCGACACGCGTTCCGTGCCACCTCCGCGAGAGCGAGCCGCGCGCCACGGCGAGATCGAGCTCTGCGATCGCGTCGACGAGCGCGGCGAGGTCTTCCTCGCGCTCGCCGGCGACCTGCGACAGCTCCGCGAGAATGCGCGCGACCTCCTCGCGCTCCTCGGCCGCGGTCTCCGACTGCTTGTTGTTCAGCTCGACGACCTCGAAGGGCTCGACGAACAGCGTCTGGCCCGAGCCCGACGCGTCGTGGACGATGCCGGGGACGCTGCCGCGCGACGCGAGCTTGACGGCGAGCACGGGACGCCCGGCGCGCTCGGTGACGAATGTCTCCTGGAGATGCGAACGCAGCCTCGACGACTGCACGAGCCGCTGCATGGCCTCTTCGGCCCGGCGCATGCCCGCGCGCAGCTCGGCGCGCAGCGAGCGCAGACGCGAAGATGCCGTGTCCCGCAGCGCGAGCCCTTCATCGTCGACGCAGCGGCGGATCTCCTCTGCAACGGCGCCGAGCGCCGGCGCGATCGCGTCGGCGATCTCGCGCAGCTGCGGCGCGAGCGCGTGCTCGTGCAGTGCGGTTCGCGCCCTCAAGCCTCCCTCGATCGCCGCCGCGAGCTCGAAGAGCTCGCGCACCGAGACGACGCCGCCGCGCCCGGCGCGCTCGGCGGCGCCACGGACGTCGGGGATCCCGTCGAGCGGCGGCTCCGCCGCGTGGTCGAGGAGCTCAACCGCCTCGTCCGTCAGTGATTGCCGCTTCGCGATCTCGATCGGATCCGTCGACGGCTCGAGCGACAGCGCGCGCTCGACGCCGTACGGCGTCGACGCCGATGCAGAGAGCCGCTCGAGCACGACGTCGAGCTCGAGTGCACGCAGCGCCTGCTCGTCCACAGAGAGCAGCGTAGTCTTGCCCCGTCCATCTGGCCCGCGCGGCTAGACCAGGCGGCGGCCCCTGGAGGAGCCGCCGCCTGCCTATCTCACGACGGGAACGTCGACTGCGCTGCGGAGAGGCTCGAGGAACGCGTGAGCCCGCTCTGCGAGACGGAGTTCGTCGGGAACGACGACGGCATGCTGCCGTACCCGAAGTAGAGACCGCCGTGATCGAGCACGTTGATCGGGCCGCCGCTCGAGTTCGTGAACGTCGCGTTGACGCTCCCGGACGGCGTGGTGCCGTACTGCTCCGTCGGGACGCTCGACTTCGAAACGGCGAGCACCCAACCGGTGCCCTTGCTGGGGATGCGGTAGTACACGCGTAGCTCCCCCGTGCTGTTCGTCTCCCATTTGACGCCGACGATGATCTCGACCCAGCTGTCGAACGGGACGGCGACGATGTTCGTGTCGCCCATGTTCGTGCCCCGGTAGAAGCCCGACCCGTTGTTGGTCAGCAGGCCGGCGTTCTGGAACACCTGGAAGCGCGGCACACCGTCGGTCGGCCGGTCGATGTTGATCGACAGCGGCGGCGACGAGAGCGTCGGATACCCGAACTGGTAGAGGTCCGCCCAGCTCGGTTGCGTCCAGCCTGACTTCACGTTGAACGCGTTGCCATACCAATCCCAGCTCCCGAGCACCATCGGCCGGCGACGCGACACCTCGGAGCTCCTGCCGTCGGTCGGCGTGTAGTACGGGTTGTGCGAGTTCGAGCCCGTGCGGATCGAAAAGATCTGCCCGTAGCGGCTGTCACTCGCGAGCTGGATGTCGTTGTTCAGGAACAGCAGGCCGTCCCACAGCTGCGGAGACTGGCCCTGATGGAGCGTCGACAGGTCGCCGGGCGTCGACTCGTACGAGGAGATCGACGTCATGTTCTTGGCGCGACCGTCGAAGTACACGGTTCCACTCGGCGGCGGGGTGGTCGTCGTCGTAGTGGTCGTGGTCGGTGTCGTCGTTGTCGTCGTTGTCGTCTTGGTCGTCGTCGTGGTCGGCGTCGTTGTCGTGGTGCTGTTGGTGGTGGTGGTGGTGGTCGTCGTCGTCGACGGCGCAGGTGCGGGTGGAGGAGCCACGACTCCCGTTGCCGCAGAGGATGCCGTCGTCGATCCATTGTGGTTCGTCGCGGTGACCGCGATCCGAAGCACGTGCCCGACGTCGGCTGAGAGAACCGTGTACGTCGAGCTCACAGATCCGGCGATCGGGCCGCAGCCCGAGCCGTCTGTCGAGCATCGCTGCCACTGGAGCGTGTACGTCAACCCGTTTCCGTCCCAGTCGCCGGTGCTCGCCGTCAAGACCTTCCCAATCGCCGCCGTTCCGGTGGCCGCAGGCGCGACGAGGTTGGTCGGAACTTGTTGCCCGGGCGGGACTTGCTGCCCGGCGGTCGTTGCTTGAGATGTGACCGTCGCCGCAGAGGCAACTGTCGAGCTTGAGCTGTTGCTGTTGTTGCCGTTGTTGCTGTGGCTGTTCGAGGCTTCAACCGCCGCCGGTATGGCTGCGAGCAGCCCCAGGACCGCTAAGAGTTGTGCCCACGTCCGTAACGTCACTCTTCCCCCTCTGGTGTACGACGAAAGCACCGGATCCGGCGAGTGCCCCGTACTGCGTCGAGGACTTCGCACCGAATCCGGGATAGGCGAACCACAGGTACCGGCCCGCCCCGAGGCCGTCGCCGCCCAGGTCGTTCGCGTTCGTCGGAACGCTCACGGCCGCTGCGGTCGGCCACAGATCGAGCACTCGTCGACCGTCCTGCCAGACGACGAGGTCGTAGTACGTCGCACCTGCAACGGGCCGCCAGGTGATCGACTGCACTGCCGTCTGGCTCAACCACGGCCGCGGCACGGACGACATCGCCCGTCCCATGAACAGTGCACTTCCGATCAGCCCGATGAACACGAGCAGGATGAGCGGCTGGCTCAACCACCAGCGGTGACGGCTTGACCGTGACGCCGACGTTGCGACCTCGACACTCGCGGTCTGCGGAGGCCGGCCGAACGAGCCGGGTTCCGGCAGGTGGAGCCGCGCAACTGCTGCCAGCTCCGGATCCACCAGCACGAGCTCTGGACTTATGTCGTGCAGATCAACCGTCATTCGCCCCCCGACGAAGTCGCCCACGATTGCAGGGCCATCGGATGCCCCTCTGCGGGTTACGACCGGCGGGCAACCTACAGACAATTTCTAAACCTCGCTGCGTACGAGTCCTCACAATGAGTTGACTTGGGTAACCCCGGCGCTGAGCGGGTATTTCCCTGATGTCTGCGGCGTTTCGACCGCCAAGAGGTGCGCGGAATGAAGTGGATCGCCGCAGTTCTTGCCTTCGCCGCCGTCGCCGCTGCCGGCATTTTGATCGCACTCGGATCTGCTTCCGGCGCTCCCGCTGACACGACCGCGTCCGCAGTCGCCACCGTCGCGACAACAGTGACGACGGACGGCTCGACGGTGAGCGCGTCGAGCAGTGCGTCATCGTCATGCGTTGTCTCGTCCACATCGGTGAACGGCGTCGTGACGACGCAGACGTCCGGTTGCAACGGCTCGGCTCAAGCGTGCAGTGTCGTCGTCACTGCGACCGACGACGTGACGACGACGACGCAGACGGGAACGTGCGGCAGCGTGTCGGTGCACCTCGATCTGGGCGACCTGCGCAGGTTTGTGAGCTCGTTGATCTGGTTCGTGTTCGCTGCGGCGCGCTAGGCGCTACCAGATCTCCGGTGAGCGAGGCGCACGGCGCTCCATCGATGCACCGGCGGCCGCGACGTCGGCCGGATATGTGAAGAGGCCGCGGAAGAGGAAGAACGCGCTCGCCCCGAGCGGGAAGATCATGACGAAGAACGTCCACTGCAAACCGCTGCGGCCGCCGCCGAAGATGTAGTCCGAGACGGCTCCGAAGAGCAACGGCGCGAGCGCCTGCGCTCCGGTCCGCACAACGGTGCGAACAGCCTCGGCGCGACCCCAGAGGCGCGGCACGACGATGTCGAGGCGAGCCGCGTCGAGCGGCGGGTTCTGCGCCGACAGGAAGAGCGCCGCGAAGATGAGGTACGGCACCGCCGAGAGCGCGGAACGCGTGAAGATCGGCGGTACGAAGAGGATCGTCGCGATCGTGGCGGCAACCGCGCTCACGAGAATGCGCGCGTTGAGCACGCGGCGGCGCAGCAGCAGGTCGCCGAGCGCGCCGCCGAGAAGGACGCCGACGACGGATCCGGTGCCGACGACGAGCAGCGGGAGGCCCGCAAGCGCTTGCGCGATTCCGTACTGGCGCGAGATGAACTCGACACCGAACGTCTGCACGCCAGCGAGGAAGTAGTACCCGCATGCGCTCGCGACGATGAGGACGACGTTCGTGCGGATGCGCAGGACGTACTTCGTTGCCGCGATCAGGCCCATCTTCTCCGGATCCTCATCGAGTACCTGCGCGGGATCCGGCTCGATGCCCTTCTGCTTCGCCAGTTCGTGCACGTCGAAGCCGGTGCGTTTTTCTTCGTCCGGTTTCGCGCGAGCGTGGTGGAGCACGCTGCTGCCGCCGCGGTCGGGCTCGGGCAGCTTGAACACGAACCCCGCGAGGACGAGCGCCGGCACTGCGAGCACGAGGAACGCCGCTTGCCAGGAAAGCGCGGCGATGCCCCCCGTGAAGCCGAAGCCGATGCCCGACCCAACAAGCTCGCCGGCGAGCACGTAGCCCCAGATGCGCGAGCGCTCGGAGGACGGGAAGTAGTCGCCGATCAGCGACGCGACGAGCGGGCCGGCCGATGCGGTCACTGCGCCGAGGAAGACGCGCGTGAGCAGTAGCTCGCCGAAGCTCGAGACCGTCGCGCTCCAGAACATCGCGACGGCCCAGAGCGTGATCGTCGCGCCGAGCACCCTGACGCGGCGGACGTGATCGGCGAGCGCACCGAAGGGAAGGCTGGCGAGCGCCGCGATGATCGACGTCACCGACACGAGGAGCCCGATGTCCGTGTTGCTGATGTGGAGGCTCGAGCGGAGCGGCGCCGCGGCGGCGCCCACAGTGGAGGCGTCTGCGCTGCTCAGTGCGAGCACGCCTGCGAGCAGCAGGATCACGCGCGCCCGCTCTCGCCCTCCGAGCGCGTGTGTGACGACCCGCACAACCGCCTCGGCGGTCGCCTCGGCGAGGCTGCGTCCCTGGGGCTGCTCGTTCGGCTCGTCCGCCACGGTCACACTTCATCATTCCGGCGTCTGCGGCTGCTGCGAGACTGTCCCGCCGTGAGGACGACCCTCATGCTGTGCGCCGCCACAGCCCTCGTCGTCGGTGGCATCGCGCACTCGGCCGCACCGCCGGTCGTGCCCCGCGACTTCCAGCCGTGGTGGGCGCCGCAGGGGACGACGATCGCGTTCCAGCGGCTGCTGCCGGTCACCGGGGGCACCGACGTCTACTTCACGCCGGTCGTCCGCGGGAAGGAGATCGACCTGTTCGGCGCCGGGACGTTGCGCGGCTTCCGACCGGGCAGCGGCGATGTCTTGGTCGACACCGGATCCGCGACCGTCGTGCGGGACAGCACGGACCGGACGCTCGGGAGCGTTCCCGGGACCGATGCGAGCTGGTCGCCCGACGGGTTGCAGATCGCATACCTGCAGAACGGCGCGCTCATGGTCGCCGCCGCGAGCGGCGCGAACCCGCAACAGCTCGCGACCGGCATCGTCCCGCCGGCGACCGACGTCAACGGGCCCGAGTGGTCGCCCGACGGCGCGTCGATCGCAATCGCGACGGCGAGCGCGGCCGGCACAGCGATCGAGATCGTGCCGCTCGACGGGACAACACCGCACAACGCGTACGACGGGCCCGGCGACAACGTGAATCCGAGCTGGTCGCACGACGGCGCGTCGCTCGCCTTCGACAGCAACGAGGGCCAGGGCTGGTCGATCTGGCTCGTGGCGCCCGACGGCACGAACGCGCACCAGGCGATCGCGACCGGTTCGAACAACCGCTATCCGCAGTGGAGCCCCGTCGACGGCCGGCTCGCGTTCCTCAGCGACCGCGCGGCCGGCTACGGGCTCTACGTCGGTGCGCCGGACGGGACACAACAAGAGGTGATCGACGACGTGTCACCGGACTCGCCGGCGCGCTGGTCTCCGAATGGGACGGCGCTCGCGGTCGCGTCGGCGCACGACTGCGGTCGCTTCGGCGTCTATGTCGTGAGCTCGACGGCGCCGTTCAAGCCTGTCCGCCGGTCGAATCAGTGCCGCATCGACGGGACGGCCGGCGCCGACACGATTCAGGGAACGCCGTATCCCGACCTCATCTACGGCAACGGCGGCAACGATGCGATCTTCAGTCACGGCGGCGACGACGTCGTCTACGGCGGCGCCGGCAACGACGAGATCGGCGGCGGGCCGGGGAACGACGTCATCTACGGCGGGGCGGGAAACGACATTCTCTCGGGGAGCGTCGGGAACGACACGGTCTACGCCGGGCCGGGGCGCGACAAGGTCGGCTGCGGGCCGGGGAACGACACGGCGTACATCGACAAGGGCGACACCGTGCGCGACTGCGAGCACGTGCACGTCGGCAAGCCGTAACCTCAGGGTCGTGGTCACCGCCGACGAAATTCGGAGCGTCGCGATCTTCAGCGACCTGAGCGACTCGGAATGCGCGCGGCTCGCGCGCGCGGCGGCCGACATCCGCCTTCAAGAGGGCGAGTACGCGATTCACGCGGGCGACGAGCGCGCGCTCTACGCAGTGCTCGAAGGCCGACTCGAGACGATCGGCGTCACGGACGGGATCCCGCGCGTCGTCGGCGGGCGAGCCGTCGGTGATCTCGTCGGCGAGGTCCCGATCGCGCTCGGAACGCCGTTCCCGCTCGGGTTCCGCGCGGCCGAGCCGACGCGGCTGTTGCGGTTGGGCGCGCAGGACTACCACGCGCTTGTCGCCACCGTTCCGGCGATCGGCGTCAAGGTCGGCGCGCTCGCACGCGAGCGGATCGGCGGGCTGCAGGGCATCACGGCGGACCGGCCGCCGCCGCGCGCGCTCGTGCTCGGCGACCGCTGGGATCCGGCGTGCGCGCAGCTTCGCCGGTTCCTCGACCGCAACGAGATCACGTTCACGTGGATCACGCCCGACCTGCCGGAGGCGATCGAGCACTTCGGGGAGCCGTTGCCGGACGAGCTGCCCGTTCTGCGCATCGTCGACGGGCACTGGACGTTGCCGCGGCCAGAGCATCGCCGAGTCGCGGAGTTGCTCGGCCTGACGACTCGGCCGCGCGCGCCCGAGTACGACGCGGTGATCGTCGGCGCGGGCCCCGCCGGCCTTGCGGCAGCGGTGTACGGCGCGTCCGAGGGCCTGCGAACGATCGTCGTCGAGCGCGAGGCGCCGGGCGGGCAGGCGGGCACGTCGTCCCGGATCGAGAACTACCTCGGCTTCCCGTCCGGCGTCTCCGGCGATGAGCTCGCGAGCCGTGCGCTGCAGCAGGCGCGGCGGCTCGGCGCGGAGATCCTCGTCACACGCTCGGTCTCGGGCATCGATCCGTCGACGCATCAGGTGCACCTAGACGGCGGCGACGTGCTCACCGGGCAGACGATCATCCTCGCCTGCGGCGTGTCGTGGCGGCAGCTGCCGATCGAGGGCTTCGACCGTCTCATCGGCAAGGGCGTTGCGTACGGTGCGGCACGGAGCGAAGCGTCGAACGTGCACGGCCTCGACATCCACATCGTCGGCGCGGGCAACTCGGCGGGTCAGGCCGCGCTCTTCTTTGCGACGCACGCGCGCAGCGTCACGATTCTCTGTCGCGGCGAAGGGATCGAGAAGAGCATGTCGCGGTATCTGATCGACCAGCTCGCGACGCGGGACAACGTTCACGCGGAGTTCAGGACGGAAGTCACCGCCGTCTACGGCGAGGAGTCGCTCGAAGCGCTCGACGCGCGGAACAACGCTACGGGTGAGACGACGCGGCTCGACTCGGGCGGCCTCTTCATCTTCATCGGCGCCGATGCCGAGACGGGCTGGCTCCCGTCGGAGATCGCGCTCGACCGCGGCGGCTATGTGCTGACGGGGCCGGACGTCCCGCAGTGGGAGCTCGACCGTGACCCGTACCTTTTGGAGACGAGCGTGCCGGGCATCTTCGCGTGCGGCGACGTGCGCTTCAGTCCGGTGAAGCGCGTCGCGGCGGCGGTTGGCGAGGGGAGCATGGCAATCGCGTTCGTGCACCAGTACCTGCGCAGCCTCGAGACCGAGCCGGTTCGCTAAGGCCCGGGGACGCCGTGGGGCGCCGGGTGCGGACACGTCCCGGTGTCAGACGTGACACTTCCGTGACACTTTCCGCGTCGCCGTAGGTGCCGCGGTTGGCGCAGACGTCCGCGGCCGTTCCGGGCGAGACCTGGTGTCAGACACCGGTACTTCGCAGGTCAAGGCGCCAGTCGTTGCAGGTCATGGGGTGACCCTTCGGAAACTCGAACTCGCACGCCTCGAGCAGCTCGAAGCCCAGCTTTCGGCAGATTGCGTTCGACGGCGCGTTGTCGACGCTCGGGAACGCATGCATGAAGCGGTGCTTGTCATCGCGCTTGGCGAGCTCGATCGCCTGCGCCGTCGCCGCAGCCGCGATGCCGCGGCCCTGGAACTCCGGCACGACCATCCAGCCGACCTCGTAGACCTGCGCGTCGCGCCACTCCTTCGTCCAGAAGCCGACCGAGCCGACTCCGGCGCCGCTCGCCAGGTCGATGATCTTGAACATCCGATCGCCGCCCTCGAGGCGCTCGAAGCGCGCCTGCCGCTCACGCAGCTTTTCGGGGCTCTCGGGGCCTCCGAGGTGCTCGGTCATGCGCGGGTCGCCCATCAACCGCTCGAGCAACGGCAGGTCGCCGCTTCCCCAGGGCTCGAGCGTCACCGACGCACTCACACCAGACACGCTAGACGGAGACCGTCGCTGACGTGCCGATCACGCGGCCGGCATGGTCGACCGCATTGACCGTGACGCTCTTCGTCTCCGGGTTCAGGTCGAGCTTCGTCTCGAAGCCCGTGCGTGCGACCGTCTTCGTGCGGCTCGCTCCCTCGACGAGCTGCCACGACGCGACTTCCGTCGCTCCGTTCCAGCTCGCAAAGGCGGCGCCGTTGCGCACAACGAGGGCCGGCTTGTCGGTGGGCTGCGCGACCCACGGGAAGCGGAACGCACGGTAGCTCTGGCCGCCGCGCGGCAGGTGCGCATCGAAGACGATCTCGCCGGTCCGCGTGAACTCGGTCATGTACTGCGACCCGCCCCAGCCGACGAAAACGTCGCCGTTCGATAGCAGCTGCGTGTTGCCGAGGAAGTGCGACAACACGCGCTCCGGCTTGTGCGTGTACGCATGGACGAGCGTCGCACGCTTCCGCGTCACGTCGAGCTGCAGGAGCAACGCACGCGATTGCGGCTCCTCCTTCGGCGCGGCTGCGTTGTCGAAGACGGTCACGAGCCCGCCCGGATGCTCGCGCACGTCGTGCTGCCACTCGAAGTTCGCACCAGGCCCAAGCGCAAACGTGCTGCGCTTGCCGCCGAGCCGCCAGATGATGCGTCCGGTGCGCCGCTCGACCTTGTACGCGGCCCAGGTGTTGCGGCCGGAGATGACGAGGTTGCCGTCAGGCGCCACATCGATCGCGTTGATGTGGAAATAGTCGAAGCGGGGGCCCGGTCGTGCCTTGATCTCCGTCTCCGAGATCGCGACGTGATCGAGCGTGTGCCACTCCCAGAGGAGCTTGCCGCTCGGAAGCGCAAGCTCCTGCACGACGCCGCCGACGACCTGCCCGCCGGACCACGCTCGCACCTCGTTGCTCAGCACGAGCGCCGTGTTCTGCGGCGAGATCAGGAACTCGTGCAGGTCGCCGTGAAGCCCCCGCGCCGCGCCGAAGCGCGCGACCTGCCTGTACGACGTGTCGAGCACGACCCATTCGCCGTCGCCGAGGCCGCGTACGGCCTTGCCTTCCCACCACGTCAGGACAGCCTTCCCGTGGAGGTGCTGCACCTTGAAGTCCGTGACCGCCTTGTCAACCGCGGGGTGGAACCACACGAGGCCGCCTGCGTTGTCGAAGATCATCGCGCCGTTCTGGCCCGGGCCTGAGGACGGCGCCGCAAAGACGTAACCCGGAGCCGTCATGCCCGCACGGAGCACGGTGACGACCGGCGGCTTGAGATCCGGGCGCGACACGAACTGCTGCAGGTTGTCTCCCGGTGCGGCGAGCGCCTCCGCGTGCTCCAACAGCCCCCGCGAGGCGAGCAAAAGCGCGGCGCCGCCTGCAAGCAGCCCTCGGCGGGTGACGCGATGCGCGAACGGCAAGCGTCGTGAGCCTACGGAAAACAGTAGGGGCACGCTTTGGGGCCCCCCTAATGCGTACGGGACGTCCTGGCATCCACGATCACGGCAGGTAATCGACCAAGGGGTGAATCGTGAGCAGCTTGCTGACCAGGACGACGACGATCTTTGAGCGTTTGAGCACGAGTCTCGACGGCGAGCTCGTGCTGCCGAGCGACCCGACGTGGGACGAGGCGCGCACGGCGTGGAATCTTGCGGTCGACCAGCGGCCCGCGGCCGTTGTGCTCGCCGCGTCGGCGGCGGACGTCTCGAAGACGATCCAGATCGCGCGCTCGGCCGGTCTCCGCGTCGCGCCGCAGGGCACGGGCCACGGTGCGACGCCGCTCGGCGACCTCTCCGACACGATCCTGCTGCGCACGACACGGATGCGCGGCGTCAGCGTCGACCCGAAACGCCGGACAGCGCGCGTCGAGGCGGGTGTGCTCTGGCAGGAGGTCACCGACGCTGCGGCCGAGCACGGTCTCGCAGCGCTCGCGGGCTCCTCGCACGACGTCGGCGTCGTCGGTTACACGCTCGGCGGCGGCATCAGCTGGCTCGCACGCAAGTACGGCCTCTCGTCGAATGCCGTTCTTGCAGCCGAGATCGTCGACGCAGAGGGCAACCAGCGCCGCCTCGACTACGAGAACGACCCGGACCTGTTCTGGGCGATCCGCGGCGGCGGTGGTGCGTTCGCCGTCGTGACGGCGCTCGAGATCCGGCTCTTCCCGATCGCCGAGATCTACGCGGGCACACTCTTCTTTCCGATCGACGGTGCACGCGAGGTGCTGAGCGCATGGCTCGAACTCACGGATCGCGCGCCCGAGGAGCTCATGTCGGTCGGCCGCCTCATGCGGTTCCCCGACCTGCCGATGGTTCCAGAGCCGGTGCGTGGGAAGGAGTTCGCGCTCGTCGAGGTCGCATATCTCGGAAGCGAGGACGACGGCATCGAGCTGACGCGGCCGTTGCGCGAGCTCGGCCCCGTGCTCGACACGACGGCGATGATCCCGGCGCAGCGTCTCAGCGAGCTGCACATGGACCCGCCGGCTCCGGTGCCGGGCATCGGCGACGGCCGGCTGCTCGATGCGTTGTCGATCGAAGCGGTCGACGCGATCGTCGAGAGCGCGGGCGCGGAGTCCGGCTCGACGCTGCTGTCGGTCGAGGTGCGCCAGCTCGGCGGCGCGCTCGCCCGGCGCGCAGAGGGCGACGGCGCAGCGTTCCTCGACCGCGAGTTCGCGCTGTTCGCGGTCGGCATGGCGCCGATGCCGGAGCTCGCTGCGAAGACGAGGAGCGACGTCGCGCGCGTCCTTGCGGCAGTCGATCCGTGGGACTCGGGCCGCGACTACCTGAACTTCCGCGAGGACGAGTCGACGGGTGAGCGGCTCTTCTCAGGCGAGACGCACGCGCGGTTGCGGGCGATCAAGGCCGCGGTCGATCCCGCGAACGTGATCCGCTCGAATCACGAGGTCTAGGGAGGCTCAGTCGACGGCGAGGAGATCGACCACGAACACGAGCGGCTCGTGCGGCGCGATCACGCCGTTCCCGGCGCCGCGCGCGCCGTACGCCATCGCGGACGGAATCGTGAGCTTTCTCCTCCCGCCGACGCGCATGCCGGCGACGCCCGCATCCCAGCCCGGGATCACCTGGCCCTTCCCGAGCTTGAACTGGAACGGCTCGCCGCGGTTCCACGACGCGTCGAACTCCTCGCCTGAGCGGAACGCGACGCCGACGTAGTGCACGGTCACACGCTTGCCGGCCGTCGCCTCGTCGCCGTCACCGACGAAGAGGTCGTCGATCCCGAGCTCGAAGGGGATGTCGCCTTCGGGTTTGTCGATAGCGGGGCGTTCCACGCGAGAGACTTTAGGCGGCGGCGAGGTCGTCCTGCCGGCTGACCCGCCAGACGACGACGCCGGCGAACCACGCGACGCAGAGGATCGTGACGCTGCGAAGCCACCACGTGCCGGTATCGCTGCCCATCCCGATTCCGTGCCAGATTGCGAACGGCCACGACGCATACGCCGCCCAGTGGATCGCGCGCCACAGCCGGTACGGGAGGCGGTTGCGGATGAGACTCGTGACGACGATCGCGGCGACGAGATCGAACGAGAGGGCGCCGAGCGCGAGCCAGATGCCAGGCCCGATCGGGAACAGCGCAGAGGCAAGACTCACGGCTGCGTCGCTGTCAATCACTGCGGTGACGATGTGCACGCCGAGGAAGACGACTGCGAGCAGCGACGCGTTGCGGTGAACGGTCGTTGTCACATACAAGGCGGAGCCCCGCAGCCGCCAGCGATTGGACGTCGCGATTCCGAGCGAGAGCGACAGCGTGAGGAGCAGCAGCGCAACCACGCCGCTCGCGCGCATGAGGTACCAGACCGGCAGCGCAGTCGTCACGCAGCGAGCGCCTACGCAGGCCAGCCGGCGACGTGAACGACTCCGCCGTCCGCCGCGACAAGCCGCGCCGGAAGGCTCCGCGCGGCGAGCCACGCCGGGGCATCAGGTCCGCGCAGGATCGCTGCCGTTGACGCGGTGTTCGCGTCGACGCATGTCGCCGCGGCGACGCTGACTGTGCGCCAGTGCTCGGCGGCCGGCTCGCCCGTGGCCGGGTCGACGATGTGGTGAAGATCACGGCCGCCTCGGCGCCATCGTCGCACCGTGGTGCTCGACGTCGCGAGGCCGCCGGCCGAGATCGCGACGACTTGACCCGCCGCTCGATGCCGGTGATCGTCGGTGACGAGGACGGGCCAGCCGCCGGGCGGCGCGCCGTGAACCGCGAGGTCGCCGCCGAGGCTGACGAGCACGTGCGCGCCGGTCGCGTCGGAGATCCGCGCCGCGATGCGGTCGGCGGCAAACGCCTTCGCCGTCGCGCCGAGGTCGAGCTCGACTGCGGCCGGGATGCGCACGCTGCGCGTCCGCGCGTCGACCTGGATCGCGCGCCAGCCTGCTGCAGGAACGAACGCGAATCGGTCCTCCGCGTGTGGGCGAACGAGCACCTGGGCGAAGTCGCGATCCCAGCCGAGTGCGGCGAGCGAGGCGCCGACGGTTGGGTCGACGAGACCGCCGGTCGCCGACGCCGCGTGCAGCGCGGCGTCGAGCGCCTCGAAGAGCAGCGCGCTGACGGCGAACGTCACGCCACCGCTTCGATTGAGTCGCGAGAGCTCCGAGTCCTCGCGGAAGCGGCTGCACGCACGGTCCAGCGCCGCAACGTGCTGTGTCGCGATTCGGACGGCCTCGTCCAGCGCGCCGGGCTCGTCCACTGTGACCTGATTCAGCACGCCGATTGCCTCGAACGTCGCGGACGCGCTCATTACGAGCCTCCCGACTGCGCGACGGGCGGGGAGTAGGACTGCGTGGGTGCACTCGACGGCGACGAGAGGTCGGACTCCGTCGAGTCGTCGCTCGACTGCGACGCTGTTCCCGTCCCCGTGTTGTGCGACGCCGCCGCGGCGAGGCCTTCGAAGATGCCGGTGCCGACGACCGCGCCCGATGCCATGAGCATCGTCGCGATGCGGATGCGCCGCTGGTCTGCGAGTCGCCGTGGCGATGGGGCCATGCACGCATGAGAGCGAACGCAGCTGTGAGGCTCCTGTGCATCCGGAGGTTCTCAGCCTCGTCTTACCCACTCACAGGCGATTCACAGAAAGCGCCGCGACGGTGAACCGATGCTTCCGACACTCGACGCGCCGAGCGTGCGCATTCTCGTTGTCGACGACGAGCCCTCGATCGTCGACGCTGTCTCGACCGCACTTCGGTACGAAGGCTTCGAGGTCTCCCAGGCCGAGTCTGGCAGGGACGCGCTTCGCGTCGCCGGCGAACTCGAGCCCGACCTCGTCGTCCTCGACTGGATGCTCCCGGACCTGAACGGCCTCGAGGTCGGGCGCCGCCTGCGCGACCAGGGCTTCAAGACGGCGATCCTCTTTCTCACGGCAAAGGATGCGGTCGAGAACAAGGTCGAGGCGCTGCGCGCCGGCGGCGACGACTACGTCACGAAGCCGTTCAGCCTTGCGGAGGTCGTCGCACGGGTGCACGCGATCCTGCGGCGAACCTCGGGCGCGCTGCCCGGGGACGTGCTCCGCTTCTCCGACCTCCGCCTCGACGAGGCGCGCCACGAGGTGTTCCGCGGCGACACGCAGATCGAGCTGACCGCGACCGAGTTCTCGCTGCTCCGGTTCTTCCTGCTCAACCCGCGCCGCGTGCTGTCCAAGGGGCAGATCCTCCAGAATGTCTGGCGCTACGACTTCGGCGGCAACACGAACGTGGTGGAGACGTACGTGAGCTACCTGCGCAGAAAGCTCGATGCAGTGGGCCCGCCGTTGATCAAGACGGTGCGGCAGGCGGGCTACATGCTCGAAGCACGGACGTAAGCGTGTTCGAGCGGCTCTCCCTGCGAGCCCGGTTGATCCTGGCGGTGATCGCGCTCGGTGCCGTCGGCCTCGTTGCCGCGGACGTCGCGACGTATTCCTCGCTGAGCTCGTTCCTGATCGACCGCACGGACTCGACGCTCGACCAGTCGCACCAGCAGGCTGAGCATTCGATCGAGGGCGACGACTTCGGGGGCCCCCGCGGCGGCGGCCCGGGGTTGAACGAGTTCGTTCAGCTCCGGACGCTCGGCGGCGCGATCGTCCGGACATCTGCGAACAACCGGCTGCCCGATGGCACGACGCCGCCGGCACCGAAGCTTCCCGCCGCGATCTCGCTGCCGCAGGCTTCGAGCGGCGGCGATCGCGTCCGCTACTTCACCGTCTCCGCGGTGAAGGGCGGCGACCGCTACCGCGTGCGCGCCTCGATCGAGGCGACTCAGCCGAACGCGATTCTCGTCGTCGCAACCTCGCTGCGCGATGTCGACAGCACCCTGCATCGCCTGCTCTGGATCGAGCTGCTCGTCACCGGGCTCGTGCTCGCCGGCCTTGTCGTCGTCGGTCTCTGGGTTGTTCGACTGAGTCTGAGGCCGCTCGACGCGATCGGCTCGACGGCGGCCGCGATCGCCGGCGGGGACCTTTCGCGGCGGATCGAGCGCGCTGACGACCGCACCGAGGTCGGACGGCTCGGGCTCGCGCTGAACGCGATGCTCGCGCAGATCGAGACGGCGTTCAAAGCGCGCGAAGCCTCGGAACGCAAGCTCCGGCGCTTCGTGGCCGACGCGTCGCACGAGCTGCGCACACCGCTCACCGCGGTACGCGCGTACGCCGAGCTCTTCACGCGCGGCGCGGCGACCCGGCCGGACGACCTCGAGCGCTCGATGACCGGCATCACGCGGGAGTCGGAACGGATGAGCCTGCTCGTCGACGACCTGCTGCTGCTCGCGCGCCTCGACGAGGGGCGACCACTCGTCCAGGAGCCCGTCGCGCTGGAGGAAGTGGTGGGAGAAGCGGTCGAGACGGCGCGAATGGTCGATCCCGACCGGCCGCTCGACGCCGAGCTCGAGGCGCTCGACGTCGTCGGCGACCGCGAACGCCTACGCCAGATCGTCGACAACCTGCTTGCGAACGTCCGCTCGCACACGCCGCCCGGGACGCCTGTGCACCTGCGGCTGTCTCGCGCCGGCTCCTCAGCGCGTGTCACCGTTGCAGATGACGGCCCCGGCATGAGCGAGGAGCAGGCGGCACACGCCTTCGAGCGGTTCTACCGCGCCGACGAGTCGCGGGCACGTGCGAGCGGCGGCGTCGGGCTTGGGTTGTCGATCGTCGCGGCGGTCGCAGAGGCGCACGGCGGTGCGGTCTCGGTCGAGTCGACGCTCGGCGAGGGATCGGCGTTCCACATCGACATCCCACTCGCGGCGGACACACAGCCGGCTCCCAGGGAGCCGGTCTACGCTCAGAGCCATGACTGAGAACGAGAAACTGACACGGCGGACATCCCTGCTGCGGCTCGCAGGGCTTGCTGCAGCAGCCGGAACCGGAGCTGCTTGGAAGGTCGAGTCGGCAGACGCGGGCCCGAAGGCGGTGTCGGCCGGCCTCGTCAAGTGCGTACTGACGCCGGAGCTGACCGAAGGGCCGTACTACGTCGCCGGCGAGAAGATCCGACGCGACATCACTGAGGGCGAGCCCGGCGTTGCCTTGCTGCTGAACCTCACCGTGATGAACGCGTCAACGTGCGCGCTCGTGAAGAATGCCGCCGTCGAGATCTGGCATTGCGACGCGCTCGGCGTCTACTCCGGCGCGGTCGCGAACAATCCCGGCACGAACTTCCTGCGCGGCATGCAGCGCACGAACGCGAAGGGCGTCGCGACGTTCAAGACGGTCTATCCCGGCTTCTACCAGGGCCGCGCAGTGCACATCCACGTGAAGGTGCACGTCGGCGGCAACGTCGTGCACACGGGCCAGCTCTTCTTCCCGGCCGCGGTCACGAACGCGGTGTACGCGCGCTCGCCGTACAAGACGCACGGCACGCATCCGGATACGACGAACGCGCAGGACTCGATTTTCCGCAACGGCGGCGACAAGGGCATGCTGTCGCTCAAGCGAAACGGCGCCGGCTATATCGGCGCCGTTTCGATGGGCGTTCACGTCTGAATCAGGCGGTCCGCTGAGCCATCCGGAAGTGATTGCCCGACGGATCGCGGAACCCTGCGTCCACGCCGTACGGCTGCTCCGTAGGCTCCTGTGCGAACTCGACACCGCGCGCCTTCAGCTCCTCGTAGCTCCCCTGGACGTCGTCGGTCGTGAAGAAGAGCCCGCCGGACGCGCCCTTCGCGAGCAGCTCGTGGATCGATGCGCGCGTCTCCTCGTCGAAGACGGGCGGGCCCGGGATCGCCATCAGCGTGATCGCGACGTCCTGCCCCGGGACGCCCACCGTCAGCCAGCGGAAGTTCCCGAGCTCGGGGACGGTTACGTCCTCGCGGAGCTCCATGCCGAGCTTCTCGGTGTAGAACTCGAGCGCCTCGTCCTGGTCGGTGACCCAGACCTGCGCGTACCTCAGCTTCAACATCGTGTCCTCCTCGATTCGCGTTGGACGCGACGTTAGCCCTGCGCCGGCGCGCCGTCTTCTCGAAAACTGCGCGACTGCGGGCGTGCGTACGCCTGCAACACGCACGTCGGGATGAGGAGTGCCTCGACTTGCGGCGGGTGCTCGGCGCGGTACGCCGTCGGCGTCACGCCGAAGACGCGACGGAAGCTCGTCGTGAACGAGCCGACGCTCGCGAGCCCGACCTCGAAGCAGATCTCCGCGACCGAGTGGTCGGTGTTCCGCAGGAGAGACGCGGCCCGCTCGAGCCGCCGCGTCAGGAGGTACTGGTGCGGGGTCTCGCCGAACGCGCGCCGGAACTCGCGGCTGAAGTGGGCGGGCGACAGGTGCGCGACCCGCGCAAGGGCGGCGACGTCGAGCGGCCGCCGGTAGCCGGTGTCGATCGCGTCCTTCGCCCGCAAGAGGTGCCGGTTCGGATGCGCCGCGATCACGCTGAGAGGCTATCCGTCACGCAAATCAGCGTCACGCAATAGTGCATGACATTCGCGCGCGTGTCATATATCATGCAGAGAAGCGTGACAACGACGAACCCTTTCCACTACGGCGACCTGGCCCTCGACGAGGCGTTCACCGACCGGCGGTCGGAGCTCGACGCCCTGACCTCGGACATGCAGAACGGCCAGAACGTCGCGATCATCGCGCCGCGCCGGTTCGGCAAGTCGTCGCTCGTGAAGCGGGCGGCGCAAGAGCTGCTCGCAGAGCGGGTCCTCGTTGCCGAGGTCGACCTGATGAAGACGCCGACGAAGGAGAAGCTCGCCGCGAAGCTCTCGAAGACGATCCACGACGACATCGCGAGCGCGCTCTTCAACGTGAAGGAGCGGCTCCGCGTCTTCTCGACGCTGCGCATCGCTCCGGTGATCACGGTCGACCCGCGCGACGGGTCTCCGAGCTTCAGCTTCTCGGCGACGCACAACGAGGAGGACATCGACGCGACGCTCGAGCGGCTGCTCGAGCTGCCGGCGCAGCTCGCCGCGGAACGCGATCGGCGCGTCGTCGTCTTCTTCGACGAGTTCCAGGAAGTGACGTCGATCGATCCGCGGCTTCCCTCGCTCATGCGCGCGGTGTTCCAGGAGCAGCCGAACGTCGCTCATGTCTACTCCGGCAGCCGCCGCGACATGATGCGCAACCTCTTCACGCACCAGAACGAGCCGTTCTTCCGAAGCGCGAAGGTCGTCGAGCTCGGCGTGATCGCGCCGGACCTTTTCAGGCCCTTCATCGTCTCGCGCTTCGAGCAAACGGACCGCGCGATCGCCGACGACGTCCTCGACGCGATCCTCGCGATCACCGGCGGGCATCCGTACGCCACCCAAGAGCTCGCCTACGCATTGTGGGAGGTCGTGCCGGAGGGCTTCACGGCCGGCGAGGCGGACTTCGAGCGCGCGCTCGAGTCGGTGCTGCACGGAGAGAACGCGCATTTCACGCTCGTGTGGGAGAGCGCGTCCCGCGCACAGCGTCTCGTGCTGCAGGCGATCGCCGCCGAGCCGGGCCGGGTGCAGGGAGAGGCGTATCGGTACCGGCACGGGCTGCCCGCGGCGTCGACCGTCCAGCGCGCGGTCGAGACGCTCGCGTCCGACGAGCTCGCCACGCGTGGCGAGGACGGCGCCTACCGGATCGCGGAGCCGTTCCTCCGCGAGTGGATCCTTCTATACGCCGCGTAGCGCCGGGTAGAGGGCGCGGAACCGCTCGTACACCTGCGCATACTGCGCCACCCAGTCCGGGTCGGGATTCGTCTGCCCGCGCACCTGCACGACGCGCGCCGCCGTCTCGCGCGGATCGCCGCCGACCGCAAGGAGCGCGGCGCCATACGCAGCCCCTTCCGTCACCGCGGTCAACTCGAGCGGCAGGTCGAGCACGGACGCGACGATCGACCGCCACACGTCGCTGCGCGCACCGCCGCCGGAGATGCGGCCGACCTCGGGTTGCACGCCGAGCTCACGTAGCAGCTCGAGCGAGTCGCGGAGGCCGAACGCGACGCCTTCGAGCACAGCGCGCACGAGCGCGCCTCGATCGTGGCGGAGTGACAGCCCGACAAACGCTCCGCGCGCGTCGGGATCCGCGTGCGGCGTGCGCTCGCCGGCGAGGTACGGCGCGAACAGCAGCCCTTCGCAGCCGGGCGGCCACTCTGCCGCCTCCGCGAGCAGGACGTCGAACGAGACCTCCGGCGCGATCGTGTCGTGGAGCCACTGCAGCGAGCCCGCCGCGGACAGCATCACGCCCATCGCGTGCCACGTCGCCGGCACCGCGTGGCAGAACACGTGCACGCGGGCCTCGACGTCCGGCTTGTACGCGTCGAGCGTCCCGAACACGACGCCCGACGTGCCGAGCACGACCGACACCGGGCCGGGGCCGGTGACGCCGACACCGAGCGCGCCCGCGGCCTGGTCGCCCGCACCGGCGATCTCCGGGGACTCGTACGACGGCGGCAGCCATTCGCCCGGAAGCTCGAGCGCCGACAGCACCTCGTCGCTCCAGCGGCGGTTGGCAACGTCGAAGAGCAGCGTGCCCGAGGCATCTGCGACGTCGATCGCGCGCCGGCCGAAGAGCTTCAGCCGCACGTAGTCCTTCGGCAGCAGGATCGAGCGGATGCGCGCGTAGACGTCGGGCTCGTGCGTACGCAGCCAGAGCAGCTTCGGCGCGGTGAAGCCGGCGAGTGCGCGGTTTCCGGTGAGTGAGATCAGCCGGTCGAGCCCGAGCCGCCGCTCGATCTCCGCGCACTCCGCCGCGGTGCGCTGGTCGTTCCAGAGGATCGCCGGCCGCAGCGGCACGTCGTGCTCGTCGAGGGCGACGAGCCCGTGCATCTGCCCGGAGAACCCAACCGCATCCGCATCGAGGGATGAGAGCGCAACGTCGGTCGCGCGCACCCAGTCGTCCGGATCCTGCTCCGCCCAGCCTGGCTGCGGCGTCGAGAGCGCATACGACTCCTCGCGCCGCTCGAGCACCGCGCCGTCCGCGTCGATGCCGACGGCCTTGACCGCCGTCGTCCCGACATCGACTCCTACGATCAAGCGCCCAGTGCTGCGTAGACGAGCTCGTACGCGCGCACCGCGTCCTTTGCGTGTTGTGCCTCGCGCAACGCCGCCTCGTCGATCTTGGCGGCGACGCCGTCGATGAACCGCCACTGCAGGACGGAGCGCTTGACCGCGCCGACCTGATCCTCCGTGTACGGATAGAGGTCGAAGCCGAGCCGCTCGCCGTTCGCGCCGTAGTTGGCGCGGCGCAGCTCGAGCGCGAGCTCGAGCGTCTCCATGAACGCGGTCGCGCCGACCATGTTGTCGTCGTCGAACGTCCCCCAGCCGGAGTTCGCATGCTGGTGGCCGAGCAATCCTTCCCCCGCGAGCAGCGCGGCGTACTCGGGCAGGTGCTCGCCGTTCATGATCAGGTGCTGCCAGTCCATGTTGACCTTGACGTTGTCGATCCCGCGCGCGCGGAGCGTGTGGATGATGTGCAGCGTCATCCCGATGTTCCGCATGAGGATCTTCATCGCGGGCTCGGAGTTCTTGTGCTCGAGGAAGAGCAGTCGCCCCTTCGCCGCGAGCCGTTCCGCGACCTGCCCGATGCCGTCGATCAGGCGTGACCAGACCTCGACGTACGGCACCTGGAACGGATAGTTGAAGCCCTCGCCGCCCGGCCAGATGATCAGTTGCGCCTCGAGCTCGCCGGCAAGATCGGCGGCTTCGAGCAAGAGCCGCAGCGCTTCCGCGCGCACGGAGTCGTCGAGCGACGTGAGCCCGCCCTTCCCGAAGCGCGGGTCGACGTGCAGTCCGCCCGCGAGGCAGTAGATGCCGTGCCCGTCGAGTGCCGCGCGCACCTCGTCGAGGTTGTCGCGGTTGAGCTCGCCCGGGTAATGGAACTCGTAGTCGTCCATCAGGTCGCCGAGGCCGCTGACCGCGCGATGCACCTTCTCTGCAACCGGCTCGCCGCTCCGGTCGGGTTGGTAGCCGCCGGGAACGAACCGCGTGATCATCGGGCCGAGCGCCCAGATGCCGAGCGACGTCTTCATAGATCTCCTCCTAGACAGCGGATGACGGTGAAGGTGCCGCGCGTCTCGAACGGCTCGCAGGCGGCAGGCAGGACGAACGCGTCGCCGGGGCGCACGCGCTCACCGGCAAGCTCGCCCTCGCCCTCGAGCACGAGCAGGACGCCGAAGCGCCCGGCAGGCTCGGCGCGGTCGTCGACGGTGAAGAACTCGTTCTCAGGCATGCCGAGGGTCGGCTCGTACGCGTCGAGGTCGAGCGCCTCGATCGCGCGGTCCCAGCCGAGGCCGAGATGCGCGTTCTCCGCTGCGATCGGGAACCCGTGCCACTCGCAGACAATCGACAAGTCCGACGGCTCTTGCAACTCGACGAGCAGCGCCCCCGCGCCGATCGCGTGCGGGACGCCTGCCGGAACGAAGATGACGTCGCCTGGGCGCACCGTCATCGTGTTGAGCGACTCGAGCAGCGCCTCGGTGTTCTGCTCGTCGAGCCACTCCCGGTACTGCTCGCGCGAGATGTTCTCGCGGAGCCCAAGCCAGACCTCCGCCTGCTCTGCACGGGTCGCAACGACGATCCACGCCTCGGTCTTGCCGTAATCCGACCCGAGCTCTCGCAGCGCGAACTCGCGATCCGGGTGCGCATGGACCGGCAGCCGTTCGGCCGGGTCGAGCAACTTCACGAGCAGGTTCGGCGTGCCCCAGAGCTCCGGCTGCCTGCGGATCTCGTCGCGCAGGAACGGACCGCTCTCGAGCCGGGAGAGGCCGGCGAACGGGTCGTCACGAGCGGGGTTGTTCGCCGCGACGACCGAGCCGACCCAGTCCTCCGGATACTCGGTGTCCTCTTCGGGCTCGCCGCGCAGGCGGTCGATGAGCGCGCCGCCGCGGTAGAAGCGGTAGACGCGGGTCGGGCGGAGGCGCGCCGGCTTCAGATGCGCATCACGAACGGGTCAGGCACCTCCTCGGAGGTCTCGATCCACACGCTCTTCGTCTGCAGGAAGCCTTCGACCGCCTCCGCGCCGTTCACGCGCCCGAAGCCGCTCTCCTTGTAGCCGCCGAACGGCGAGTTGAACGTGATGGCGCGATACGTGTTCACCCACACGGTGCCGGCGCGAATGTGTTTCGCGACGCGGTGCGCGCGCTTGACATCGCGCGTCCACACGCCGGCTGCGAGCCCGAAGCGTGTTGCGTTCGCAAGCTCGACCGCCTCCTCCTCGCTGTCGAAGGGAAGGACGCTCAACACCGGGCCGAAGACCTCGTTCTGCGCGATCCCCGAGTCGTTCGTGACGTCGGCGAGGATCGTCGGCGCATAGAAGAGACCCTGCGGGAACTCGTCGAGCGACGGGCGTGCGCCACCGGAGACGACGCGAGCACCCTCGTCGCGTGCCGACGCGACCATCGACTCGACGCGTTCGAGCTGCGGGATGTTCGCGATCGGGCCCATCTGCGTCGTGTCCGCCATCGGATCGCCGAGCACGATCGACGACGTCCGCCGCGAGATGCGATCGAGCAGCTCGTCGTACACGGGCCGCTCGAAGAGCGCACGCGAGCCCGCGACGCAGCTCTGGCCGGCCGCGCCGTAGATCCCTGCGAGCACGCCCGCCTCCGCAGCGTCGAGGGCCGCATCGGCGAAGACGACGTTGGGGCTCTTGCCGCCGAGCTCGAGCGTCACCGGCGCGAGTCGCGAGCCGGCGGCCGCGGCAATGCGCGCACCGGTCGTCTCGCTGCCGGTGAACGCGATCTTTGCGACGCCGGGATGGTCGACGAGCGCGCCGCCGGCGTCGCCCATTCCGGTGACGACGTTGAAGACGCCGGGCGGGAAGCCGACGTCGTCGGCCAGGCTGAGCGTCTCGACGATGCTCGCCGACGCATGCTCTGACGGCTTGACGACGATCGTGTTCCCGGCGGCGAGCGCAGGCCCCATCGCGTAGAGGAGCAAGAGCACCGGGGAATTCCACGGCACGATGATCCCGACGACGCCGAGCGGCTCGCGCAGCGTGTAGTTGAGGACGCTCGTCTTGTCGAGCGGGATGACGCGGCCCTCGATCTTGTCCGCGAGCCCGCCGTAGTAGTAGAGCCAGTCGGGGATGACGCGCAGCTGCGCGAGCATCTCCTTGTAGAGCTTGCCGTTGTCGCGCACCTCGACCCGCGCGATCTCCTCGGCGCGTTCGGCGATGCGGTCGGCGAGGCGCATCATCAGCCGGCCGCGGCGCGTGGGGGAGAGCGAACGCCAGGCGTCGCTCTCGAACGCGAAGCGCGCGGCGCGGACGGCGAGGTCGACGTCCTTGGCGCCGGCGCGCGCGTGCTGCGCCCACGTCTCGCCCGTCGTCGGGTTGACCGAGTCGAACGTCTCGCCGGACACGGCATCGACGTGCTCGCCGCCGATCAGGAGCTTGTAGCTCGTCATCGGAGCCATGCTGCCGTGTTCGGTGGGAGCATGTCGCCGATCTTGTCGCTCGCGAGGAGAACATCCTCGACCGGGAACGGATCCGCGGTGACGTTGACGACGCAGGTCAGGTCTCCGCGGGCGAACGAGAGCGCGCCGGCAGGCACGTGGCGCCACGCGAAATCGCCCTCCGGACGCAACGCGAGCGCGCGGCGGTAGAGCTCGAGGAATGAGCGCTCGTCACCGGTCTGCGCCTGGACGGAGCGCGCAGCCCAGTCGAGCGGCTGCGGCAGCCAGGCATTCGCCTGCAACTCGCGCGTCCACGGCATCGGCACGCGACAGCCGTCGCGTCCCTTGCGCTCTCCGCCGCTTCGATGGAACACGGGATCCTGGCGGAGCTCGTCGGGCAGGTCGACCTCCTCGAGGCCGAGCTCCTGTCCCTGGTAGATGAATACAGGCCCCGGCAAGGCGAGCAGGAGCAGCGCGGCCGCACGTGCCTCTCGCTCGCCGAATCGCGTGACGATCCGGGTGACGTCGTGGTTCTCGAGCACCCACGTCACGACCGGCAGCTTCGCCAGTGACTCGTCGATTGACGCGCGTATGGCGTTTGCATCCCACGGCTGGAAGACGAGCGAGAAGTTGAATGCGAGCTGGAGCTCGTCCGGGCGGAGGTATGGAGCAACGCGGTCTTGCTCCATGAAGAAGATCTCGCCGACGAACATGCGGTCGCCGTCGTACCCGTCGGCGATTCGCCGCCAGCTGCGGTAGACGTCGTGCACCTCGGGCTGGTCGGTCGCGGTGCGCCAGTCGGACGAGAAGCCGTGCGCAGGTCGCGGCGCGGGCTCGTCGCGTAGGTCGGCGACCTTGACGAGCGCCTGCGCGACGTCGATGCGGAACCCGTCGACGCCGCGGTCGAGCCAGAAGCGCAGGATCTCTTCGAAATCCGCCCGCACCTGCTGGTTGTTCCAGTCGAGGTCCGGCTGCCCCGGCGCAAAGAGATGCAAGTACCACTCGTTCCGTTCCTCGTCGAGCGTCCACGCCGGCCCGCCCCAATTCGACGGCCAGTTGTTCGGCGGCTCCGGGGTCGTTGCGGGGACGGTGACGTAGCGCGACCGGTCTCCCGTGAACCACGGATGCTTGTCCGAGCTGTGGTTCGGGACGATGTCGACGATCAGCCGCATGTCTCGCTCATGCGTCGCCGCGACGAGAGCATCGAAGTCGGCAAGCGTGCCGAAGAGCGGATCGACATCGATGTAGTCCGCGACGTCGTAGCCGTGGTCGACGCCCGGTGACGGATAGAACGGCGTCAGCCAGAGCGCGTCGATGCCGAGCTCACGCAGGTAATCGAGCTTCGACGTGATGCCCGGCAGGTCGCCGAACCCGTCGCCGTTCGCGTCCGCGAAGCTCCGAACGTAGACCTGGTAGAAGACCGCGTCCCGCCACCATTCCCGCTGACGCGCTTCGTCGAGTCTACGCGCGTCAGCCACGGGCACGCTCCGCGATCGCGTCGCCGACCTCCGAGGTCGACGCCGTGCCGCCGACATCGCCCGTCTTCGGACCGTGACGTGCGACGTCCTCCAGTGCGCGCATCAGTCGGGCTGATGCTTCGCCCTCGCCGAGCGTGTCGAGCATGAGTGCGGCACTCCAGATCGCGCCCATCGGGTTCGCGACTCCCTTGCCCGCGATGTCGGGTGCACTTCCGTGCACCGGCTCGAAGACGGGCGTTGAGTCCGAGCCCGGCGCGACGCTCGCGCTCGCCGCCATGCCCATGCCGCCCTGCAGCACCGCCGCAATATCCGTGAGGACGTCGCCGAAGAGGTTCGAGGCGACGACGACGTCGAGGCTCGACGGATCGCTCACCATCCGCGCGGCGAGCGCGTCGACGAGCACGCGCTCGAGCTTCACGTCCGGATGGTCGGCGGCGACCTCATCGGCGACCTCGTCCCAGAGCACGTAGCCGTAACGCGAGGCGTTCGACTTCGTCGCGCTCGTGACGACGCGGCGCCGCCGCTCGGCGAGCTCGAACGCGTACTCGACGACGCGGCGGACGCCTGCGCGCGTGAAGACGCTCGTCTCGATCCCGACTTCGAGGTCGAGCCCTTGATGCGCGCGGCCGCCGACGCCCGAGTACTCGCCTTCGGTGTTCTCGCGCACGAAGAGCATGTCGACGCTCGGGCGACCGTCGAGCTTCGACGGGATGCCGTCGAGCAACCGCGCCGGGCGGAGGTTCGCCCACAGGTCGAGGCCCTGACGAAGCGGCAGCAGCAGTCCCCAGAGCGTGATGTGATCCGGCAACGACGGGTCGCCGACGGCTCCGAGCAGCACTGCGTCGTGCTGCCGGACGACGTCGAGCGCGTCCGGCGGCATCATCGTGCCGTGCTCGTGGTAGTGCGCGGTGCCCCACGGCAGCTCGTGCCACGTGAGATCAAGACCGAGCGCATCGACCGCCTTCCGCGCCTCCGCGACGACCTCAGGCCCGGCGCCGTCGCCGGCGATCACCCCGATCTTCACGCGACCGCCGCCTCGACCTCGTCCCACGTCGGGATGCCCGAGCGGCCGTCGAGTGCGCGACACGAGATCGCGGCGCATGCATTTGCGCGGCGCAGCGCGTCCCGCAGGTCGAGGCCGCGGTCGAGCGAGGCCACGAGCGCGCCGTGGAAGACGTCGCCGGCACCGAGCGTGCTCACCGGATCGACCTTGAATCCCGGCACCTCGATCGTCTCACCGTCTGCGTAAGCGGTGCAGCCGAGCCCACCGCGCGTCACGACCGTGACCTTCGCCCGCCTGCCGTCGTCGCGCTCCTGCGGCGGTGCATACAGATCGATCCTGTCGACGTCGAGCGTCGGGATCGGATGGCCTGCGTCGACCGAGATCCGGACGCCTGCGTCGAAGCACTCCGGCTCGAGCGATGCGTAGCCGACGTGATCGACGTGCAGCCAGTCCGCTCCCTCGAGCATCTCCGCGGTGACCGTAAAGGTCTCCGGCACCTCCGTGACGATCGAGCGCATTCCCCCGCTCACGAGGATCGTGCTCTCGACCGTACGGCCCGGCATCCGCACGACGTCGAGGCCGTCGAGCTCGTCGACCGCGCCGATGAAGCGCACGGTGCCGCCGAGCCGCGCGATCGCAACGGCAGCCGTCGCGGCCGGCCCGCCGCCAGCGACCGTGCGCTCGCTTGCGACGACGAGGTCGTCTGCGCCGGGATGTCGCGGCACCGCGTAGATCGTGTCTCGCGTCGCGAGCCCGGCGCAGATGATCACGACACCTTCACCGTGACGACTTCGCGCGGGCGGAACGGCACGACGATCTCTCCGTCGGAGACCTCCAGCGCATCACCGTCGTCCTCGAGCAAGTTCGTACGGCGCGCGCCCGCGACCGGCACGGCGAGCCGCACACGCGCGACGCCGCGTCCGCCGTACGGCTCGTAGAGGCGAAGGACGATTGCGTCCGAGTCTTCCGCGAGCTTGATCGTGTCCAGCACGAGCCCCCCGTCGACGGTGGCGAACGATCCCTCGAGCTCGAGGCGCGTCCGCCGGAGCGGAGCGTTGAACGTCGCTGCGTGCGCGAGCACGCCCGCCTCCCGCCAGTCGCCTGCGTGGGGAACGAGCGCGTACGCGAACTCGTGCACGCCCATGTCGGCTTCCGGATCCGGGCTCTTCGGCGAGCGCAGCAGGCTGATCGAAAGCACGCCGTCGTAGCAGCTGTAGCCGTACTTCGAGTCGGTGAGCAGCGCCGCGCCGAAGCCGTGCTCCGAGAGATCCGCGAATCGATGCCCCGGTACCTCGTACCGTGCGCGGTCGAACGACGTCGAGTAATGCGTCGGGCGCTCTGCGTAGCCGAACGCCGTCTCGTACGTCGCATTTCGTGCGCGCACGGCGAGAGGGAAGCGTGCCTTCAGCAGCGTGTGCGACTCGTGCCAGTCGACGGTCGTGTGGAACTCGAGCCGTTCGGAGCCGGCGTCGAGTCGCACGATCTGCGTGAGACGGCTCGACTCGCCGAGCCGCCGCTCGAACGTCACCTCGGCGCGCAGCGACGTCGCGCGCACGTCGTACGACTCGGCGGGCGGGGCGTCGCGGCCGGTGTGGAGCGTGTACGGGTCGATGTCCCACGCGTCGAACATGACCGGGTCGTCGTCGTAGAGCTCGAGCCGGTTTCCGGCGAACACGAGCGTCTCGCGGCCTGTCGGCTTGTGCAGCACGCTCTCGACCGAGCCGGCCGGCGAGAGCGTCGCGCGCAGATACCGGTTCTCGAGCGTCAGCCCGTCCACGCGTACGTCGTCGTCCGCCTCGACCGCACGCGCCGCCGCATACGGGGCGGCCTCGACGAGCGTGCCGTCGACGAGCTCTCGCCGTGCGAACGGCGTCGTGTTCACGAGCGTCTCCCCGCCGCCGATCAGCGCGGCGATGCCGCGCTCGAGCTCGGCGAAGTCGCGGCGTGCGTCGTCGTAGACGAGCGTGATCGACGAGCCGGGGAGGATGTCGTGGAACTGCTGCAACAGCAGCAGCTTCCATAGCCGGTCCAGCTCGGCGCGCGGGTACTCGCCGCCGCGCGCGACGGCGAGGAACTCTGCGTCGTGGAGGCCCTGTTCGGCCAGCCTGTTGCCGCGCTTGACGAACGCCTGCGTGGTGTACGTCCCGCGGTGGTATTCGAAGTAGAGCTCGCCGACGACGACGGGCCGCACGGCCGGCTCGACCTCGAGCGCCGCGAAGAACGCGTCGGCGTTCGTGAGCTGCGTCCGCGGCAGGCCCTGCAGGTCGCGCGCGCGGCCGAGCGTCTCGAGCATCGCGCGCGTCGGCCCGCCGCCGCCGTCCCCGTAGCCGTAGACGAGCAGGCTCGTGTGCGAATGGTCGAGGCTCTGCGACTCGTTCGCGGTCTTCAGCAATGCCGGCACGTCCGCCATCGAGTTGTACGTGTCCTCCGGCGGAAAGTGCACGAGCACCTCGCTGCCGTCGTCGCCCTGCCAGACGAACGTGCTCTCGTCCGGGCGGTTGAAGCGGTTCCACGACAGCTTCTGCGTGAGGAACCGCGTCATGCCGGCTCCGCGGATCAGCTGCGGCAGCTGGCCGGTGTAGCCGAACGCATCGGGCGCCCAGAGCTCCGTGCAACGGCTCCCGAATTCGCGCTCGAAGAAGCGCTGACCGTGCAACAGCTGCCGCACGAGCGACTCGCCCGACGGGATGTTGAAGTCTGGCTCGATCCACGTCCCGCCGACCGGGACGAACTGCCCGGCTTCGATCTTCGCGCGCATCCGCTCCCACAGGTCCGGATTCCACTCCTTGATCCACGCGTACTGCTGCGCCTGCGAGCAGACGAACCGGTAGTCCGGGTACTCGTCCATGTACCGGACGGCTGTGCTGAACGTGCGCAGCGCCTTGCGATATGTCTCGGCAAGTGGCCAGAGCCACGCCGTGTCGATGTGCGCGTGGCCCGCTGCGTAGATCTCGTGCGCAAACGAGCCGTTGCGCTGCGCGAGCAGCTCGTCGAGGACCGCGGTGTCGCCTTCGTCCGCGAACTGCTCGAGGCGCATCCGCAGCTCCCCTGCGAGCGTGCGATCGGTGGCGGGATGTGCCTCGAGCGCGCGCAGCACCTCGAAGTCGTAGGCGAGGCTCCACGCCGCCGCGTCGAAGCGGCCGAGCTCGCAGCGCGTCAGCTCGACCTGCCTGTCCTGCTGTCCGAACAACCCGTTGCACGCAAGCTCGATCTGCCGCGAGAGCTCGCCCGGCTGTGCGGAGTCGGTGAGCGTCGCCTCGGCGTGATGTGGGTTCAGGCCGACGACGACGCGGCCGTCGTCCCAGAGCGTCCCCTCGCTGTCGGATTGCCAAAGCAGGTCGACGCGCGCGCCGCTCCAGTCGTCCGGCACGGTCGCCCGGAGCCGGAACCAGTATGTCGCCCACAGCGGGCCGAACCGCTCGCCGAGCTTGGCGGCGCCGTAGTCGAGGGCCCGCGCGTCTTCCCAGGAGATCCGGTCGACGGGGCCGGCGACGAGCAGCTCGTCGACCGGTCGCGTTTCCGCGTAGACGGCGGCGAACAGCCGCTGCGAGAGCTGCCTGAGCCGGGCCCGGCTGTACTCGATGTGGCGGATCAACCAGCCGAGGCTACTGCGACCCGGCCGGCGACAAGGCTGTCACCCGTCTCGGACGAGAAGAAGTAGATTCGCGCCGGGTCGAGGCACAATCGGACGTCCTGACCGACGCGTGCAGTCGTCCGCGGGTCGACGCGGGCGGTGAAGAGCGCGCGGTCGCGCCGGATCAGGAGCGTCGCGTCCTCTTCCTCGTCGTCCGAGAGCGCCTGCTCGACCACGACGGGCTCGGCGTCGACCTCGAAGAAGACGTGGATGTCCGCGCCGAGCTCCTCGATCACCTGCGCCTTCACGTCGATCTGCGGCAGCCCGGCGTCGCCGTACGCCGGGTCTTCGAACGCCTCGGGCCGGATGCCCATGACGACCTTGCCCTCGGGCACGCCGACGCGACGGTGCTCCGGCACCGTCACGCGGTACTGCCCGAACACGACCTCGTCGCCCTCGAGCGTCGCCGGGACGAGGTTCATCGCCGGCGACCCGATGAAGGCGGCGACGAAGAGATTCGCCGGATCGTCATAGAGCTTCTGCGGCGCGTCGACCTGCTGGATCCGCCCGTCGCGCATCACCGCGACCCGGTGGCCGAGCGTCATCGCCTCGACCTGGTCGTGCGTGACGTAAATCGTCGTCGTCTCCAGGCGCGCGTGCAGCTCCTGCAGCGACGTGCGCATGCCGACGCGCAGCTTCGCGTCGAGGTTGGAGAGCGGCTCGTCCATGAGGAATGCGGCCGGGTGCCGGACGATCGCGCGCCCCATCGCGACCCGCTGCTGCTGGCCGCCCGACAGCTGACGCGGCCGGCGGTCGAGCAGCTCGTCGAGCTCGAGCATCCGCGCGACCTCGCGCACCCGCTGCTCGCGCTCGTCCCGGCCCTTGCCCTGGACGCGCAGGCTGTAGCCGAGGTTCTGCCGCACGGTCATGTGCGGGTAGAGGGCGTAGTTCTGGAACACCATGGCGAGATCGCGCTTGCCGGGGGCGACCTTGGTGACGTCGCGCTCGCCGATCTTGATCCGCCCGGCCGAGATCGTCTCGAGGCCGCCGATCGAGCGCAGAAGCGTCGTCTTGCCGCAGCCCGACGGGCCGACGAGCACCATGAACTCCCCGTCCGCGATCGTCAGCGAGACGTTGTCGACCGCGGTGACGCCGCCTGCGAACTGCTTCGTGACGTCCTCGAGGACGATCTCCGCCATCGCGTCGGGAATCTAGCCGGAGCGGCGAAAACGTGCAATCGTTTCCACACTTCTTGAAGCCTGCATATGCTCCGCGGATGATCGAGGAGGCAGCCCCGGGCATTGCGGTCGTCCGGGACACCTGCAACGTCTACGTGCTCCGAAACGGCCGCGAGGGCGTCGTCGTCGACTTCGGCTCGGGTGCGGTGCTCGACCGGCTAGGGGAGCTCGGGCTCGACCGGATCACGGACGTCCTCGTCACGCATCACCACCGCGACCAGGTGCAGGGGCTGGCGCGCGCCGCGGCCCACGGGGCGCGGATCTGGGTGCCGCCGCTCGAGGAGCACCTCATCGCCGGCGTCGACCGGCACTGGCAGGAACGCCGGGTCGACCGCGACTACGACCTGAGCGACGATCGCTTCGCGCTCCGTGAGCCGGTGCCGGTCACCGGCGCCGTTGCGGAGAACCGCACCGTGGATGTCGGCGGCTTCGACGTCTACACGCTCCCGACGCCGGGACACACGATCGGCTCCGTGACCTATCTCGTCACGGCCGGCGGCCGGCGGGTCGCCTTCACGGGCGACCTCGTCTACGGCAACGGCCAGCTCTGGTCGCTCGCCGCGACGCAATGGACGTACAGCGGCATCGAGGGTCAGGCGTCGACGCTCGAGTCGGCGTACGTGCTCGCCGGGTTGGAGCCTGCCGTGCTCTTGCCGTCGCACGGGCCCGTCATCGACGATGTGCAGCAATCACTCGTCACCATGCAGGAGCGGCTGATCGAGTTGATCGATCTGCGGCTCGGTGCGTCGTCCGGCATGCGCGAACGCCTTGCGTCACCGTTCGAAGAGGTCACGCCGCACCTTTTGCGCAACCGCGTGTCGTTTGCGAATAGCCACGTTCTGCTCTCCGAGGAACGGGCCGCCCTCATCATCGACTTCGGCTACGACACCGCACCGTGGCAGCGGCCGCTGCTCTGGTCGCTCGACGCGCTCGCGGAGCAGTTCGGCGTCGAGAGCATCGACGCAGTCGTGACGACGCATTACCACGACGACCATGTCGCGGGACTGAACCTGTTGCGCGCAGCCAGAGGCACAGAGGTGTGGTCGCCGGCAAACGTTGCGCCCGTGCTGGAGGAGCCGCACCGCTACGACCTGCCGTGCCTGTGGCCTGAGCCGATCGCGGTCGACCGCGTGCTGGAGCTCGGAACGCCGTTCACATGGCGTGAATACGAGCTGACGGCGTACCCGTTCCCGGGGCACACGCTCTACGCCGCTGCGATTGCATTCGAAGTGGACGGCAAGCGCGTCGTCGCGACGGGCGACCAGTACGCATTCGAAGAGAACGGTCGGCGACTCGCGAACTACCAGTACCGCAATCGCTTCCGCCGCGGCGACTACGTGACGACCGCACACCTGCTCGCGGAGCTCCAACCTGACCTTGTCATCAGCGGTCACTGGGTTCCGCGCGCCGTCGACCGTGACGAGGTTGCAGCGCTTGCTCCGATCGGCGAGCGCGTGCGCACGCTGCACGACGCGCTGCTCCCCGAGGAGGGCTTCGGCGAGGAGGGCTTCGGCGCTCGAATCGAGCCGTATCGCTGCGCCGTCGAGCCTGGAGGCGCCGTCGAGCTCGAGGTGACCGTGCGCAACCCGTTCGCGCGCGCAGAGCGCGCGCATGTCGAGCTCGCGCTGCCGGCCGGGTTCACCGGTGAGCCGGCCGCCGAGGACGTCGAGCTGTCGCCGCACGGCGAGGGCGCCGTCCGCTTCGTCGTTCGCGCGTCGTCCGAGCGCGTGCGCAGGGCGCGCGTCGCCGCGGATCTGACCGTCGGCGACGTTCGCTTCGGCGAGCAGGCCGAAGCACTGATCGACATCGAATGATCGAGACGCCTTCCTACCGCCTCGAGCTCGAGGGCAACGGCGCGTACGCGCGCCTCTCGTCCCCGGACGGCTCCGAGCAGTGGCTGCGGCTGGCGCTCCTCGCGGCCGTCGACGCAGTCGACGCGCGGGACGAGACGCTTGCGCTCGAGGAGCCGGTCGTCGAAGGGACGACGATCACGGTCGAGCGGCGCTCGACGCTCTGGCAGCGCGCGGGGACGCGGGTCGTCTGTCGCGACGATGCGCTCGAACTACACGCCTACGTCGAGGGGACGGCCGTGCTCGGCGCAGTGCACCTGCTCGGCGGGCGCGCCCTGCGCCCTGTCACCGGCTTCTTCCCGAGCGGCGTGAACGCAACCGAGCTCTTCACCGCGAATCCCGGCGACCCCGGCCGGCTCGTGCTCGGGGCGGGCGAGTCCGCCGTGATCGGCGTCAACGGGGACGGCCTTCCCGGCCGCGGACACTGGTTTTTCACGCCTGCGCCGCTCGTTTTCGCCTTCAAGTCACCCACTGGCTCGTGGCTCGGAGTCTCGCTGCCCGCACCGCTCGACGAGCTGCGCTTCGTGCAGGCGGAGCTGCGCGGCGACGACCGCGCAGCGCATCTCGTCCTCGACTACGAAGGCCACACCCACGTCTCATCGCGCTTCGATGCGCCGCTGGTCGTCCTCACGCCGGGGGTCACCGACGGCTACGACGCGATCGCGCGCTACCGCGCGGCCGCACCTGTGCCGCCCCGCGACGCCGGCTCACCCACCTGGTGGACGGAGCCGATCTTCTGCGGCTGGGGAGCGCAGTGCGCGCTTTCGCGCCGGCTGCAGCGGCCGGCGTCCGAGCTCGCCACGCAGGAGAACTACGACGGCTTCCTCGCTGCGCTCGCCGAGCACGACGTCGTCCCCGGCACCGTCGTGATCGACGACAAGTGGCAGACGACGTATGGGCGCAACGAGCCGGACGACGCGAAGTGGCCGGACCTGAAACGGTGGATCGCGGAACGCCACGAGCGCGACCAGCACGTCCTTCTGTGGTGGAAGGCCTGGGATCCCGAGGGCCTCGACCCAGAGCTCTGCATCCGGACCGCGGACGGCACTCCGATCGCTCTCGATCCGACGAGCCCGGCGGCGCGCGACCTCCTGAGGCGCGCGATGACCGAGCTGATGAGCCCGGATGGCCTCGACGCGGACGGCCTCAAGGTCGACTTCACCGCGCGGACGCCGTCGGGTGCCGGGCTGACGCTCGCCGGCGACCTCTGGGGCATCTCGCTCTTGCACGAATTGCTCCGGGTGGTGTATGTCGCAGTGAAGGACGCGAAGCGAGACGCGCTCGTGATCACGCAGACACCGCATCCAAGCTTCGTCGATGTCGCGGACATGGTTCGCCTCAACGACATGCTCCGGCTGGACGACCCGGATCCGCTGCTGCCGGTCGTCGCGCAAATGCGGCATCGCGCTGCGATCGCGCAGGCCGCGTGTCCAGAGCTGCTGATCGACACGGACGACTGGGCTGTCCCGAACAAGCACGAGTGGCGTGCGTACCTCGATGCGAAGCCGGAGCTCGGTGTGCCGTCGCTCTATTATGCGACCGAGCTCGACGTGAGCGGCGAGCAGCTCGGCGACGACGACTACGTGGCCTTGCGCGCAGCCTGGGGGAGAGCACGGTGACCATGGCGCCCGAGCCGGGGAACGGCCACGCACTGCCGCACACGCCGACACTCGCGGATCTCGCGCGCGAGGCCGGCACGTCGCGCTCGACGGCATCGCGCGCGCTCAGCGGTCGCGGGTATGTCTCGCCGGACGCGCGCGTCCGCCTGATGGCGGCCGCCGAGCGGCTCGGGTACGTCCCGAACGCCTCCGCGCGCACCCTCAAACAGCGCCGGAGCAACGTCGTCGGCGTGATCGTGTCCGACCTCGGGAACCAGTTCTACGCGCAGCTTGCCGCCGGCATCGAGCAGGTGCTGCGTGAGCGCGGCTACCACATGGTGATCGTCGGCGACAACAGCGACGCGACCGAAGAGCTGACGGCGGCGCGCACATTCCTGGCGATGCATGCGCCCGGCGTGATCATCACGCCGGATGCGCCCGACGCGACGGGCTTCCTGCTCCGGCGCGGCCTGCCCGTCGTCGAGGTCGACCGCCGCATGTCCGAGCATCCGTGTGACGCCGTTGTGATCGACAACGTGCGCGGCGGGCGCATGGCGGTCGAGCACCTGCTTGCGCTCGGGCACACGCGAATCGCGCATCTCGGCGTGCACACGGAGTTCACGAGCGACGCCGGCCGGCTCGAGGGCTACCGGCAGGCGCACGCGGCGGCCGGTGTGCCGGTGGACGAGCGCCTCGTGCTGCGGGTCGCCCTCCACGACGAGACGGTCGCCGAGCGCATCACCGGCCTCCTCGCGCGCGAGAGCCCGACGGCGATCTTCGCCGCGAACAACATCCTCGCCATGCAGGCCTGGCGGGCGATCCGCGCGCGTGCGCTCTCGCTGCCGGACGAGGTGTCGCTCGTCGGTTTCGACGACGTCCAGTGGATGGAGATGGTGACCCCGGCGATCACGGTCGTCGACCAGCCGACCTTCGAGCTCGGCAGGCGGGCCGCCGCCTTGCTCCTCCGCCGCCTCGAGGAGCCCGTCTCGGCCCCGACCGTCGAGTTGCTCCAGCCCTCGCTGCTCGTCCGTGCCTCGACGGCGCCTCCGCGCCTCTAACCATTCAGGGTCTGCTGACGTCCTTGAAAGCGGTGAGCCAATGTGGTTACGTTCCCACACTGGCGCAAAACGGGGCCGCAGCGCCCCTTCCCTGGGAGGGTCAAACCGAATGTCGGGTAGCTGGAAGAGGATTGGGGTCGTCCTCGCGCTTCTCGGGCTCCTCGCGGCCGTCACGACGACGGCAGCAAGTGCGCATCCGGACGGTGCGAGCGCAAGGCACGCAGACGTGCTCAACATCATGGGGTTTGGGACGAACGGCGACGACGTCGCGAAATCCCGCTTTGCCATTGCCCAGCAGGCGATCGCGCCGGACACGGTGTCCGCGCCGAACGGTGGGTTCAACGATCAGCAGTTCCTCGCGGCCGTTGCGTCGGGCAACGCACCGGACCTCGTCTACATGGATCGCGCGAAGGTCGGCACGTACGCGGCCGACGGCGCGCTTCAGCCGCTGACGTCGTGCATCTCGAGCCAGAAGATCCCGATCAGCCAATACCGGCCGGCGGCGCTGTCGCAGGTCACGTACAAGAAGCAGGTCTACGGGATCCCCGAGTTCTTCGACGTCCGGACGATCATCGCCGACTACGACGTCATGAAGTCGAGCGGCGTCACGCTGGCGCAGATGAACACGGCAAAGCCGGCGACGCTCCGGGCAGCCGCGCTCAAGATGTACCAGCACAACGGCAGCCAGGTGACCCGGATCGGGTTCGACCCGAAGCTGCCTGAGTTCTTCCCGCTCTGGGCGAAGGTCTTCGGCGTCGACATCCTGAGCGCGAACGGCCTCACGCCGCACCTGAACGACCCGAAGGCGGTCAAGGCGCTGACGTATGCCTACGGCCTGATCCAGGCCCAGGGCGGGTACAACGCGTTCCTCGCGTTTCGGAACACGTGGGACTTCTTCGGTGCCGGCAACCAGGTCGCCAAGGACCAAGTCGGCGCGTGGCCGATGGAGGACTGGTACGTCAACGTCCTCGCCGGCACGTCGCCGCAGGTGCATTCGCTGACGATCCCGATGCGCAGCACCGTGAACGGCAAGCCGATCAACTACACGTCCGGCAGCGCGTGGGCCATCCCGAAGGGCTCGAAGAACGCGACGGACGCGTGCAAGTGGGCGAAGGCGATGACCGCGGTCGACACGTGGGTCGCGGCGGCGAAGAACCGCATCACGCTCCGCGCGCAGAAGGGCGGCGTCTTCACCGGCCTCCGCACGGCGAACCTCAAGGCCGACCAGGCGATCTACAAGCTGCAGCCGAAGCTCGGCTCGTGGTTCAGTCAGAACATCAAGACGCTCGCAGGCGTCATGCCGTACTCGTTCAGCATCCCGGCGTCGCCGGCGAGCGCGGAGTTCCAGACCGCGTGGATGAACGCGGTGACGCGCGTGCTCCAGGGCCAGCAGTCGCCGAAGCAGGCGCTCGACCAGGCTCAGAGCGAGGCGGTCGCAGCGATCAAGGCTGCGAAGAAGTAGTTCGGTCGGTCCTCGCGCCGTGGCGGCGACGACGACCCTGAGACCTGCGGCGGGCCCACAGTGGTGGGCCCCCCGCAGGGTGTCCGGTTTCCGGGAACGCGATACCTGGTGGGCGTTCCTCTTCATCGCGCCGTGGATCTTCGGCTTCGTCGTCTTCACGGCCGGGCCGATGGTCGCGAGCGCGATCCTCTCGTTCACCGACTACAGCGTGATCCAGACGACGCACAACGTCGGGCTGCACAACTACCGCCAGATCGCCGACGACCCGTACGTCGGAAAGGCGCTCAAGAACACACTGATCATGACGGCGATGTACGTGCCGGCCGACATGCTGCTGTCCCTCCTGCTCGCGAGCATGCTCGCGCGGATCACGAAGTTCGGCGGCTTCTTCCGGACGATCTTCTATCTGCCGGTCATGACACCGACGGTCGCGATCGGCGCGATGTACCTGCTCATCTTCAACGGGAACTACGGCCTGCTCGACCGTGGGCTGTCGCTCGTCGGGATCCCAGGCCCGTACTGGCAGACCGATCCGAACTGGATCAAGCCGGGACTCGTCGTGATGCTGATCTGGCAGGTCGGCAGCAACACCGTGCTCTATCTCGCGGCGATCAAGAACGTGCCGCAGCACCTCTACGAGGCGGCGTCGATGGACGGCGCCGGCGCGTGGCGGCGCTTCAAGGACGTGACGCTGCCGATGATCAGCCCGACGCTCTTCTTCACGTTCATCATCCTCACGATCTACGGGCTGCAGATCTTCGATCAGATCTACACGGCCTTCTACAACCCGAGTAACCAGAACACGTCGTCGGACTCGTCGCTCATGTACGTGATCTACCTGTTCCAGCAGGCGTTCACGTACTTCCACCTGGGGTATGCGTCCGCGCTCGCCTGGGTGCTCTTCTGCCTGATCATGATCGTGACGATCGTCCAGATCACGGTCAGCCGGCGGTTCGTCTACTACGAAGGAGCGCAGCAGCGGTGAGTGCGATCGGCCAGCCTGAGCGCGCGGGCGCGCCGGATCCCGCGATCCCGGTCGTCACGACGGCGCCGCCGCGGCGTGGCTGGAGGCCGAGCGAGTCGCGGCTCAAGCAACTGCCGTTCATCCTGCTCCTGCTCGCGTTCAGCGTCCTCTTCATCTACCCGTTCCTGTGGCTTGTCAGCTCGTCGCTCAAGCCGCGCGCCTTCGTCTTCAGCAACCGGCTGATCCCGGAGGTATGGCATTGGTACAACTACGTGCAGATCTGGCACGCGGCGCCGTTCCTCCGCTGGTTCGGCAACAGCCTCTACATCGACCTCGCCGCGGCGATCTCCGTGACCTTCGCCAGCGCGCTCACTGCGTTCTCGTTCGCGTACTTCCGCTTTCCGCTGCGGAACTTCCTCTTCGGGTGCGTGCTCGCGACGATGATGCTGCCGGGCGCGGTGACGATGATCCCGGTCTACTTGATCTGGCATCACCTGTCGCTCGAGAACTCCCAGTTCCCGCTCTGGGCGCCGAACCTCTTCGGGAGCGCGTTCTACATCTTCCTGCAGCGTCAGTTCTTCCTCGGGATCCCGCGCGAGTACTTCGAGGCGGCCCGCATGGACGGCGACAACTACCTCACGATGTTCTGGCGCATCGCGCTGCCGCTCGCGAAGCCGGCGCTCATCGTCACTGCGCTCTTCGAGTTCAAGGCGAAGTGGACCGACCTGATGACACCGCTCATCTACCTGCACTCGGACAACCAGTTCACGATCCCGCGCGGTCTGTATGCACTGCTCGGGCAATTCGCGCCGTCTGCAGGCGGGCAGGGCGACTACCAGCTGATCATGGCGGCGCTTGTGCTCTCGACCCTGCCGATGCTGCTCATCTTCGCGTTCGGCCAGCGGTACTTCATCGAGGGCATCACGCTCCAGGGGCGAAAGGGCTAGATCTTGCAGGACTTCGTGCTCGCGCTTGACATCGGCGGGACGAAGGTCGCGGCGGGTGTCGTCGGACCGGACGGCGAGACGCGGTCGTTCCACGTCGCGCCGAGCCGCACCGAGCGCGGGCCTGAGGCCGTCCTCGCCGACCTCTTCGAGCTCGGGCGCGCTTCGGTGGAGCAGTCCGGCGTTCCGTGGACGGAGATCACCGCCGTGGGCATCGGCTGCGGCGGCCCGCTCGACGCGGCCGAGGGGATCCTGCTTGCGCCGCCGCATCTGCCCGGCTTCCGCGACGTGCCCGTTGCCGCGCTCGCCGAGAACGCGTTCGAGCGGCCGGCGCTGCTCGAGAACGACGGCACCGCCGCGGCTGCGGCGGAGCATCGCTTCGGGGCGGGCGTCGGCGTGCGCAACATGGTCTACTTGACGATCTCGACCGGCGTGGGCGGAGGTGCGGTGATCGACGGGCGTCTCTATCGCGGCGCGGCCGGCAACGGCGGCGAGTTCGGCCACGTGACGATCGACTGGCGCGGGCGCGTGTGCCGGGGCTGCGGCCGGCGCGGCTGTCTGGAGGCGTACGTCTCCGGCACCTCGATCTCCGAGCGCGCCTTCGAAGGGATGGCGTCGTCGAGCGCCCTCGCCGCCCTCGGCACGCCGACCGCAGCCGACGTCGTGTCGGCGGCCGTGGCGGGCGATGCCTATGCGCGGGCCGTGTGGGAGGAGACGATCGAAGCGCTCGCATGCGGGCTGACGTCGATCGTGAATCTCTTCGAGCCCGAGCTCGTCGTGCTCGGCGGCGGTGTCACGCGCGCGGGCGACCTGCTGATAGGACCGGTACGCGAGGCCGTGCGCGCGCAGGCGATGGCGCCGGCCGGCCGGACGGTCGACATCGTCCCCGCGGCCCTCGGCGACCGCGTCGGCGTGGTCGGCGCGGCCGCGATCGTGTTCGACGCCCGAGAAGGCGAAGCCGTCGCAGGTGTCTGACGAAGCGCTCGACGAGCATGTCGCGCTCGTCGCGAAGGTTCGTGATCTGCTGCCCGACGTGACGGCGGTCGCTCAGGCGGTCATCGGCACCTACGAGCGCGGCGGTTGCGTCTACGCGTTCGGGAACGGCGGCAGCGCGGCCGACGCGCAGCATCTCGTCGGAGAGCTGATCGGGCGGTTCTCGCGCGAGCGCCGGCCGCTCGCCGCGGTGACGCTGTCGGTCGACCCGTCCGCGGTGACGTGCATTGCGAACGACTACTCGTTCGACGATGTGTTCGCGCGGCAGGTCGAGGCGCTCGCCGGCCGGGACGACACCGTCGTCGGCTACACGACGAGCGGCCGTTCCGAGAATGTCGTGCGCGGCTTGGCTGCCGCAAAGCGGATGGGCGCGACGACGGTGCTGTTCACAGGCGGGAGCGGCGGCCGGGCGCTCGAGCACGCCGACCATAGCTTCGTCGTGCCGTCGAGCTCGACCGCACGCGTGCAGGAGATGCATCTTCTGTTGATGCACCTCTTCGTCGAGGAGGTGGACGCGTGGGCGACTCCAAGCTGATTCACATGATCGGCAACGCCCACATCGATCCGGTGTGGCTGTGGCAGTGGCCGGAGGGATACCAGGAAGTGCGGGCGACGTTCCAGTCGGCGATCGACCGCATGGAGGAGTATCCGGACTTCGTCTTCACGTGCGACTCGTCGCTCTTCTTCGCATGGGTCGAGGAAAGCGATCCGCCGCTCTTCGAGCGCATCCGTGAACGCATCGCCGACGGCCGGTTGCAGGTGATCGGCGGGTGGTGGATCGAGCCGGACTGCAACATCCCGTGCGGCGAGTCGTTCGTGCGGCAGGCGCTCTACGGGCAGCGCTACCTCCGGGAGAAATTCGGCATCACCGCGACCACCGGCGCGAACCTCGACTCGTTCGGCCACAACGCGTCGATCCCGCAGATCCTCTGCCGGAGCGGCTGCGACTCGTACGTGTTCCTGCGTCCTCAGGTGCACGAGAAGGAGCTCGCGGGCCCGCTCTTCTGGTGGGAGTCGCCCGACGGCTCGCGCGTCCTCGCATACCGCATCCCGCACGAGTACTGCGCGCCGAAAGACGACATCGGCGAGCACGTGCAGCGGGCAATCGAGTCTCTGCCGGCCGACGACGCGGAGTACGCGGTCTTCTACGGCGTCGGCAACCACGGCGGCGGGCCGACGAGGGCGAACCTCGACCAGATCGAGCGGCTGAACGGCGAAGGCGACCGTCGGCTGGCGCTCAGCTCGCTCCGCCGCTTCTTCGACGCTGCGGCTGCGCGGAACGGCGACCTGCCGGTCGTGCGCGGTGAGCTGCAGCATCACGCGCCCGGCTGCTACACGACACATTCCGGCATCAAGCGCTGGAACCGCCGAGCCGAGAACCTCCTCCTGCGCGCGGAGAAGTGGTCGGTCGTCGCCGACTCGCTCGGTGCGCGTCCGTACCCGCTGCGTGAGCTGACAGAGGCGTGGAAGCTCCTGCTCTTCAACCAGTTCCACGACACGCTCGCCGGCACGTCGATCGAGCCTGCGTATGACGACGCGCGCGACCAGATCGGTCACGCGTCCTCGCTCGCGACGAATGCATTCAACGCCGCCGTGCAGTCGGTCGCGCGGCAGATCTTGATCCAGGAGGAGCCGGACATGCGTCCGGTGGTCGTCTTCAACCCCCACACGTGGCGCCTGCGGACGACGGTCGAGGTCGAGTACACGTGGCTGCGAGCCGAGGGTGCGCACGTCGTCGACGACGACGGCGAGCCGGTGCCGATGCAGCTGACGCAGCCGCTGACGACGATGAGCAGCTCGCGCGGACGGCTCGTCTTCCCGGTCGACGTGCCGTCGCTCGGGTACCGCGTCTACCGGATCCGGCCGGGAGCCGTCGAGGCGGAGCCGTTCGACGGCGAGCCGACCGTCTTCTCGCGGGCGGTTGTGATCGACGACCGCTCGGACACGTGGGGGCACGGCGTCACGTCGTATCACCGCAAAGCGGGCGAGTTCGAACGTGCTTCCGTCGCGGTGATCGAGCGCGGCCCGGTGCGGACGATCACGCGCGTCGAGAGCCGCTACGGCTCGTCGACGCTGCGTGAGGACTATGTCGTCACGCGCGGGCTGCCGTACGTCGACGTGCGGGTGACGCTCGACTGGCATGAGCGGCTGAAGCTTCTCAAGCTGCGGTACGGCAGCGGTGTCGACGCCGGTGTGGCGACGTACGACGTGCCGTACGGTCACGTCGAGCGCGTGACGAATGGGAACGAAGAGCCGGGTCAATCGTGGGTCGACGTCTCGAACGGCCGCGGCGGGTTGACGGTGATCAACGACGCGAAGCACGGCTACGACGTGCGCGGCGGCGAGATCGGGATCAGCGCGGTGCGCAGCCCCGTTTGGGCATGGCACGACCCGCGCGCGCTCGAGGACGGCGGCGACTTCGAGTACATGGATCAGGGCCGGCAGACGTTCACGGTGCGGCTCGTGCAGCACAACGGCGACTGGCGAGCGGCAGGCGTCGTCCGGCTCGCCGCTGAGCTGAACCAGCCGCCGTTCGCGCTCATCGAGACCTACCACGACGGACCGCTCGCGCAGCGCGACTCGTTTGCGGACGACGGCGGCGGCGACGTCGTCGTCACCGCGGTGAAGGGCGCAGAGGACGGGAACGGCTACGTCGTCCGTGCTTACGAATCGTCGGGGCGTTCGTCACCCGCACGGATCGAGCTCCTCGGCCGTGTTATCGAGGCCGAGTTCGGCGCGAACGAGATCAAGACGTTCGTGGAGACGCGGGAGACCGATCTCCTCGAATCGTGACGCTCGACGGCGCCTGGCAATTCAGAGGCTGGCTCGGCGACGAGTGGCGCTGGCACGTCGCGAAGCCATGGGATGCGCCGGGCTGGCTGCCTGCGCGCGTGCCCGGCAGCGTCGTCGACGACCTCATGCGCGCCGGCGAGGTGCCCAACGTCTACTTCGAGCGCAACAGCCGTCTCGCGGAGTGGGCCGCGGAGCGGACGTGGGTTTACCGCACGCGGGTGACCGCCGGCACGCTCGAGCTTCAGGGCGTCGACTACGAGGCGACGGTCTTCGTCGACGGCGACGAGGTCGCGCATCACATCGGCTGCTTCACACCGTTGCGCGTCGACGTGCCAGACGGCGAGCATCTCCTGGCGGTGGCGATCCATCCTGCGCCGCCGAGCGAGGCGCAGGTCGGGAAGACCAGCCGCGTCCGCGTGCACAAGTCCCGGATGGGCTACGGGTGGGACTTCTGCCCGCGCCTCATCCACCAAGGCATCTGGCGTCCCGTCGGTGAGGCGCGGGCGATCCCACGCGTGTGGTTCGACGGCCGCACCGGCCGCGTCGAGCTCGACGGCGAGGTGCTGCTCGAGGTGGAGGAGCCGGAGCTCTGGTGGCCGAACCGCTCCGGCGAGCCGCGTCTCTACCGAGCCGGCGGCTTCGACGTCGGATTCCGGACGGTCGAGCTGCGCGACGACTACACCCTCGTCGTCAACGGCGCCGAGACGCCGATACTCGGCTGGAACTGGGTGCCGCTCGACGTCAACTACGGCGTGCCGCGGCCGGAGAAGCTCGAGCGCCTGCTCCGGCTCGCACAGCGCGCCGGCGTCAACTTGCTGCGCGTGTGGGGCGGCGGCGTGATCGAGAGCGACGAGTTCTACGGCTGGTGTGACCGGCTCGGGCTGCTCGTCTGGCAGGAGTTCAGCCAGTCGAGCTCCGGGCTCGAGAGCATCCCCTCGGACGATCCCGAGTTCGTCGCGACGCTGGCCGCGGACGCGCGGGAGATCGTCCCGTCACGGGCGTGGCATCCCTCGCTCGCGATCTGGTGCAGCGGCAACGAGCTCGACGCCGACGACTCGACGCCTGCGACCGCAGCGCTGCGTGAGGTTGTTCAGGAGCTCGATCCGGGACGAGCGTGGCTGCCGACGTCGCCCGTCGGCGAGCTCGACGTGCACGGGCCGTGGGAGCACCAGGGCCTGCGCGAGCATTACGCGCACTACGACTCGCACACGTCGAGGCTGCACAGCGAGTTCGGAGTGGAGGGCATGACGAACCGCGCCGCGCTCGAGGCGCTGATCGCCGAGGAGCACCGCTGGCCGGCCGACCGTTCGAACCCGGTGTACGAGCACCTCGGTGCCTGGTGGAACAACGCGCCGCTCGTGCAGGAGTGCTTCGGCGGGCGACTCGAGGACGTCGAGACGATGCGGCGCGCGTCACAGTGGCTGCAGTACGACGGGCTGCGCTACGCGGTCGAAGCAGCGCTGCGGCGCGGCGCGGGCGTGATTCCCTGGCAGTTCAACGAGTCGTTTCCGAATGCGTGGTGTACGTGCGCGATCGACTGGCACGGCGAGCCGAAGCCTGCGTATCACGGCGTCGCGCGTGCGTACCGCGGCGCTCCGAGCGCGCAGTTCGCAACGTGCGCGTGGGGCGGACTCGGTGAGGTGCGGGCCGTCGCGGCCCACGGACGGCTCGTCGACCTCGATGGGCGCGTCGTCGCCGAGGGAGCAGGCGAGGTTCTGGCGCCGCTCGACGCGTTCGCGCACGATGTCTTCATCCTCGACCTCCCGGGCAACCGGTACGTGATGTCGCGCACGGAGAATCTCGCGCCGCTGCTCGACCTGCCCGCGACGACACTCGAGCTCGACGGCGGCGTCCTTCGGAACACGGGCGCCGTCGCCGCGATCGGCGTCGTCACCGCCGGCGACGTGCTCGATCTTCTGCCGGGAGAGTCCGTCTCGATCGAAGGCGAGCGGGCGGAGGGCTGGAATGCTCGTCTGTAGTGCGCTCGCGCCCGACGGCTCGCCCGTCGAGGGATTCGTCTTCGACGGCGAGCGGACGGTGACCTACGGGGGCTCGGAGCCCGTCGATGCCGGCATTCGCCTCTCCCTCGCGCTGCCTGCGACGGAGGATCCTTCCTGGCTCGTGCCCGGCATCTTCTACGGCGAGAACCGCGTCGAGGCGTGCACGCGTCGCTACCCACGATTCACGCGGGGGCGTGTCGACATCGCGCAGATGGAGTCCGACGCGTGGTCGTTCCGCGCCGACCGCTGCGCGACGGCGGCGGTCTTCGCGCGCGGCGGAGGCCTCGCAACGACGGAGCGCTCGCCGCTCGGGCAGGCGGGTGTGGGCTTCGCGCTCCGCGACGGCGCGCCGACGATCTGGCTCGACTTTCCCTACCGCGAGGAGCCGCTCCGGTATGACGGCACGGAGACGCCGGCCGCCCCCGACGTGCAGACGCACACGTGGCAGCCCGGTGAGCGTGTGACGCTCGACGTCGAGGTGGTCGGCGACGACTGGCGCGAGGTGTTGCGGCCCCGGGCGGCATCTGTGCGTCCCGCCGCCTGGGTCTCGGTCCACGAGGCGGCGGAGCTCGCCGCGCACGGGCTCTACCACTGGCACTACAAGCCAGATCCCGCGCGGCTCATCGAAACGCGCTCGTTCGACGCGCGCGAGGAGCGCGACCACATGCACGTCTCGTGGGTGAGCGGCGCGCCGTACGCGTACGCGTTGCTCCGCCACGGCCGCCGTGTCGGCAACGACGAGTACGTGGGCGCCGCCGAAGCCGTCCTCGACCACATCGCCGGCAATCTCGCACCGGCCGGGATCTTCTGGCCGCAGTGGACGCACGACCGCGGCTGGACCTGGGGCTGGCACCACGACCATCGGCGCGCCCACGCGCGCACGATCGCGGATGCCGCGCTCTTCCTGCTGCGCGCGGGCGGTCGCTGGGAGGACGCGGCACGCTCAAATGTCGCCGTCGCGCTCCGGACGCAGCGCGACGACGGTGCACTCCCGTCCGCGCTCGATCTGCAAACGGGCGAGCCGCTCTCGTGGGACGGCACCGCAGGGATGTCGTGGATCCCGGCGTTCGTCGCAGCCGGCGAGCCCGACGCGGCCCACCGCGCGGGCGACTACTACCGGCGCTTCGACCACTGGTACGGCGCGCCGGAGGACGTCGACCTCGCGCCGACGTCTGAGGACGGCTACGCCGCCGTCATGGCGTTCGTCGCGCTCGAAGACCGGGAGGCGGCCCGCCGCGCCGCCGACTGGGCGCTTACGTTCCGCTACTCCTACGACGTCGACTTCCCGGCGGGCACACCGCTCGCCGAGCTCGGGTTCAAGTCGTTCGGTGCCGACCAAGCGTCGCCGCCGAACCAGCACCTGCACTGTTTTGGTCTCGTGTGCCTGCCGGAGCTCGTCGCGCTCGGCGAGCCGTACGCGACGTCGGCGCTTCAGCACCTCGAGTGCTTCCGGCAGTGCCTTGCGCGTTACGACGGCGACTTCGGCGCCTTCCGCGGAATGGCGGCCGAGCGCTATCTCCAGACGGACTGCTTCGGCCCGAAGGGCTCGCTGCTCGCGGAGTCGCACGCGTGGGCTGTCGGTCTCGTGCTCCTCGCCTGCGAGGAGCTGCTCGCATGAGGGACGGGTTCCTCTGGGGCGTCGGGACGTCGGCGTTCCAGATCGAGGGAGCGCTCGACGCCGATGGGCGCGGGCCGTCGATCTGGGACGATTTCCCCAGCGCGGCTGGTGAGACCGGCGCGGTCGCATGCGACTCGTACCGGCGCTGGCGCGAGGACGTCGATCTACTCGCCGCGCTCGGAGTCAATGCGTACCGCTTCTCGATCGCGTGGCCGCGCATCGTGCCGGCCGGGAGCGGTGCCGTCGAGCGGCGCGGTGTCGACCATTACTCGCGGTTGATCGACGCGCTGCTCGAGCGCGGCATCGAGCCGGTCGTGACGCTGTACCACTGGGATCTCCCCGCTGCGCTCGACTGGCGCGAGCGCGACACGGTCGAGCGTTTCGTCGAGTACGCGCAGGTGTGCTTCGAAGCATTCGGCGACCGCGTCGACTGGTGGCTGACGATCAACGAGCCGTGGATCGTCGGCCTGCTCGGGTTCCTGCTCGGCTTGCATGCACCCGGGATCAGTGGCGACGTGCGCGCCGAGGTGACGGTGTTCCACCATCTGCTGCTCGCGCACGGCCGCACGGTCGAGGCGTTCGACGGCCGCGGGAAGATCGGACTCGCGCCGAATCTTGCGCCGCACTATCCGGCGACACCCGGCGATACCGACGTGACCTACGCGTCCGACGGCTACGTCAACCGCTGGTTCCTCGACGCGATCTACAAGGGGAGCTATCCCGACGACCAGCGCGAGCGGTACGAGCACATCGTGGGGCCGCTCGACTTCATCCGCGACGGCGACCTCGAGGCGATCTCCCGCCCGACGGATTTCCTCGGCATCAACTACTACGCGCCGCGCGTCATCGAGGCTGTGCCCGGGGACACGCCCTGGCCGTGGCGCGTGATCGTGCCCGAATATGTGCGGACGACGGCGGGCTTCACGGACGGCGTCGCGCGCACGGACGCAGGAACGCCGATCGTCCCGCACGCGCTCACCGACCTGCTCGTGCGTGTGCGCGACGACTACGGCGCACCGCCGATCATGATCACCGAGAACGGCGGCGTGTTCCCGGAGCGTGTGCATGATGAGCGCAGGGTCCAGTTCATCCGCGACCACCTGCTCGCGCTCGAGGCCGCGATCGCTCAGGGCGTCGATGTGCTCGGCTACTGCCACTGGTCGCTACTGGACAACTTCGAGTGGAAGCTCGGCTACGCGCAGCGCTTCGGGCTCGTGCACGTCGACTACGAGACGCAGGAGAGAACGGTGAAGGACAGCGGCCGCTACTACGGGACCTGCGCCCGCGCGAACGCCGTGGTGCCGGCATGAAGCTCGCGGTCGTCGGCGCCGGCTCGACGTACACGCCGGAGGTGATCGACGGCCTCGTGCGGCTGCGCGACCGCATCGACGTGGATGATCTCTGGCTGCACGACACGAACAACGAGCGGCTGCAGATCGTCGCCGGGCTCGCGCGCCGCATGCTGGACCGCGCCGGGCATCCGGTTCGTGTCGAGACCACGACGCGGCTGGAGGATGCGGTCGAAGGCGCCGACGCGGTGCTCGTGCAGATCCGCATCGGCGGGCAGGCGGCGCGCATGGTCGACGAGTCGGTGCCGCTCGCGTGCGGGTGCCTCGGGCAGGAGACGACCGGCTTCGGCGGGCTCGCCAAGGCGTTGCGCACGGTGCCCGTTGTGCTCGACATCGCCGAGCGCGTGCGAACACTCGCCCCGGACGCGTGGATCGTCAACTTCACGAATCCGGTCGGCATCGTGACGAAGGCGCTGCTCGACGAGGGCCATCGCGCCGTCGGGCTGTGCAGCGCGGCGATGGTGTTCCAGCGGCACTTCGCGACGCTGCTCGATGTCGACCCGGCGCGGATCGAGCTCGATCATCTCGGCTTGAACCATCTGACCTGGGAAGTCGGGGTGCGGCTCGACGGCGGCGAGGTCCTGCCGACGCTGCTCGACGCGCACGCGGAGCGAGTTGCCCGGGCGACCGGTCTGCCGGCCGAGCTCGTGCAGCGGCTCGGGACCGTTCCTTCCTATTACTTGCACTACTTCTACGAGCACGATGCTGTCGTCGGCGAGCAGCAGCGAGGCACCTCGCGCGCCGAGGTCGTCTCGGAGATCGAGCGCGAGCTGCTCGAGCTCTACGCCGACGAGAGCGTCGACGAGAAGCCGGAGCTCCTGAAGCAGCGCGGCGGAGCCGGGTACTCAGAGGCTGCGGTCGAGCTGATCGCGAGCCTGCTCGGGACGGCAGGGGCAGGACGGCACGTGATCAACCTGCGCAACGGCGGCGCGCTGGCGTTCCTCGCGGACAACGCGGTCGTCGAGGTCCCGGCGATCGTCGAGCACGACGGCGTCCGCCCGGCCGAGCTGCCGTCGCTCGGCCCGCTCGAGCGCGGGCTCGTCTCGCATGTTTCCGCCTACGAGGAGCTCGCGCTCGACGCGGCGCTCCGCGGCGGCCGCGAGCGCGTGTTCCAGGCGCTGCTTGCCCATCCGCTGATCGGACAGGCGCGGGTGGCCGAGCGGCTCGCCGACGCGATGATCGACGCGAACAAGGCGTACCTCGCATGGGCGTAGTGCTCGGCGTCGACGGCGGGAACTCGAAGACGGACGTCGTCCTCGCCTCCGTCGAGGGCGAGCCGCTCGCGTATGTGCGGGGGCCGGGCAGCAACGCACACGCGCGCGGTCTGTACGAGGGCGCAATCGACATTGTCTCCGCGACGGTGGCGCAACTCAGGTTCGACGGCGTCGCGGAGCGTGCTGTCCTCTTCATGTGCGGCGCCGACCTGCCGGACGACATCCGCGGCCTGAACGACGAGGTCGCGCGCCGCGGCTGGGCGCGCGAGGCGCTCGTCGACAACGACACCTTCGCGCTCCTCCACGCGGGGACGGATCGCGCCGACGCGGTCGCCGTCGTCTGTGGCTCCGGCATCAACTGCGTCGGCCGGAGCGGCGACCGCGTCGCGCGGTATCCCGCGCTCGGCTGGGAGACCGGCGACTGGGGCGGGGCGGAGGGGCTCGGTCAGGAGGCCGTCTATCACGCGAATCGTGCGGTTGACGGCCGGGGCGAGCAGACGGCTCTCGTCGACCTTGTCGAGTCGCACTTCGGCAAGCCTGTCGCGCACGTGGGCGCCGATTTCCACTACAAGCGCCTGCCGCGCACGCGGCTCGGCGAGCTGGCGCCGGCGATCGTGGCGAGCGACGACGCGGTCGCCGGCGCGCTGACCGCACGGCTCGCGGACGAGATCGTGCTGCTCGTCGAGCGGGCGCTCAACGATCTCGAGCTCGAGGACGCGGACATCGTGCTTGGCGGCGGAATGCTCGAGCTTGGCGGACGGCTCGTCGAGCTCGTCGCACCGCGCCTGCCGTCGGCGCCGATCGTGCCCGAGCTGCCGCCCGTCGCCGGCGCCGTGCTTGCTGCACTCGACGGCGATGCGGCGGCGCGCTTTCGCGATGCGTTCGGCGGCTGGGAGCCGCATGGCTGACGTGCGTCGCTTCGCCGATGCGGACGAGCTCGGCCGCACGCTCGCGGCGGAGATCGTTGCCGCGTCGCCGTCCTTGCTCGGCTGTCCCGGCGGACGGAGCTTGCTGACGACGTATCGCGCGTTACCCGACGTGTGGGAGACGACTGCGGTTCTGATGGACGAGTACGTCCCCGTGCCGTCGACGTCGGCGCACTACAGCTGTCGCGGCTTTGCGGAACGGGAGATCAGGGCACGTGACGTGTGGATCCCCGACCCCCGCGATCCGGAGCTCTTCGACGAGCGGATCGACGCAGCGGGTGGCATCGACATCTTCCTGCTCGCGAGCGGCGCGTCCGACGGGCACGTTGCGATGCTCGGCCCCGGTGCGCCGCGGGACGGTCGCACATCCGTCGTCGAGCTCGCGGAGACGACGCGCCGCGACAACCTCGCGACGTTTCCCGAGTTCTCGTCGCTCGACGACGTGCCGACGCACGGCGTCTCGGTTGGCCTCGGCACGATCACGGATGCGCGCGCGCTCCGCCTCGTCGTGCACGGGCCGGACAAGCGTGCCGCGACCGAGCACCTGCTTGCACTCGGTCGGTACGACCCGGCCTGGCCGGTGAGCATCGTGCACGAGCACGACGACGCGGAGATCCTGCTCGCCCCGTGATCACGCTCGACGCATTGGCCCGGCCCGGCGGGAGATTCCTGATGGTCGCGATGGATCAGCGCGAGTCGCTGCGGACAATGCTGCGAGAGCACGGGCACGACTCGACCGACGCGCGGGTGCGTCGCTTCAAGACCGCCGTCGCGCGCGAGCTCGCTCCGCATGCGTCCGGCTTCCTCATCGACGGAGCCGAGGTGGAGTCCGTCGCGCCGTTCGTGCCGCACGGCTTGATCCTGGCGGTCGACCGGCTCGACCAGGCGGAGGGCGGCGTGGTCGAGGACACGTCGCTCGAGGAGATCGACTCGGTGCCAAACGGCGTCGTCGCGCTGAAGCTGCTCGTGATCTGGCGCAATGACGACTGTCGTGCTGAGCGTGTGGAAATGGCGCGGCGCTTCGTCGAGCTTGCGCGCCGGCTCGGAGTGCTCTCGGTGCTCGAGCCCGTGACGCGTGACGACGCTCGGATCGCGGAGGCCGCGCGGGAGCTCGGAGCGGTTGAGCCGTCGCTTTACAAGTGCGAAGTGCCGACGCAAGGCCGGGGCGAAGCCGCGGAGATCACGCGCCGCTGCCGCGAGATCGACGCGGCGCTGCCGTGCCCCTGGGTCGTGCTCTCGCAGGGTGTCGCGCCCGAGGACTTCCCGCACGCGGTCGAGGCGGCGTGCAAGGGCGGCGCCTCGGGAATGCTCGCGGGCCGTGCAGTGTGGACGCCTGCGCTCGCCGACGACGATCCCACGCCGTCCTTGCGGTCGTATTCGATCCCGCGGCTGGAACAGCTTGCCCGGATCGTCGACGAGCACGGGCGGCCCTGGTCAGGAGAGTGAAGGTTCGCGGGCTGATCGAGGGCTTCTACGGGACGCCGTGGACGCACGCGGAGCGGCTCGACCTCGTTCGCTTCTGCGCGGAGCATGGGCTCAACACCTGGGTGCATGCACCGAAGGACGACCCGTACCACCGCACCCGCTGGCGTGAGCCGTACCCGAACGAGGAGCTCGACCGCCTCGCTGAGCTCGTCCACGAGGCGGAGAGGGCGGAAGTCGATTTTGCGTACGCGATCGCTCCCGGCCTCGACATCTGTTACTCGAGCGATGCCGAGTTCGAGCGGGTGCTTACGAAGCTCGAGCAGGTGCGGTCGATCGGCGTGCGTCACTTCCAGCTCCTGTGGGACGACGTCGAGCATGCGCTGCACTGTGCAGAGGACGAGGCGCTGTACGGCGACGCCGAGCGGCCGACGGGAGCGGCGCAGGCGCTGTTCAGCAACCGCTTCGCGCGCGAGGTCCAGCAGCCGGGGCCGCTCGTCGTCTGCCCGATGGCCTACGCGGGGACCGGCGACGGCGCCTATCGCCGTTCATTTGCACCCGCGCTCGACGACGGCATCGTCCTTTACTGGACGGGACCGGAGGTCGTGTCGCAGGGCATCGTCCGGGAGGAGCTCGACATGAGCGTGCACCGGTATGCCGGGCACGAGCATCTGCTCTGGGACAACTACCCGGTCAACGACTGGAACCCGGCGACGCTCTTCCTTGGGCCGTTGCGCGGGCGCGACCCGCGGCTTGCGGACGGGCCGCTGCGCGGGATCGTCGCGAACGCGATGGTGCAGGCGGTGCCGTCGAAGCTCGGGCTTGCGACCGTCGCCGACTGGGCGCGCGAACCGGTTTCGTACGACCCGCATGCGTCGTTCGAGCGCGCGCTGCGTGCCTATGGTGCAGAGGTCGTCGAGGCGTTGCGGCGGCTGGATTCGTCGACTGTGTCCGTGCCGCGGCCGAGTGACCTGCAATCGCTGGTCGCGGCGCTCGCGTACGGCGTCGATGCGGCGAATGGTGCTGCGCTGCTGGAGCCCTTCGTATGACCGACGTCGCGGTGTACGGCGCGACGGGGGCGGGAGTTGCCGCTGCGGTCGCCGCGCACGAGGCCGGCGCGACGACCGTCCTCGTTGAGCCGGGGGAGCACATCGGGGGGATGGTGTCGGGCGGCCTCTCGTGGACCGACGTCGGCGACGTGCGCGTGCTCGGCGGCTTCGCGCGGCGGTTCTACGGTGCGGTTGCGGAGCACTACGGTGCCCGGCTGTGGGAGCTGACGGGGCCGGAGCCGCACGTCGCGGAGGCGCTGCTGACCGGCTTGCTCGCCGGCGTCGATGTGCGTCTCGGTACAGCGAGGCTGCCGGATGCCGCCGTCTACGTCGATGCGAGCTACGAGGGCGACCTGTTGCCGCAGTTCGGCGTCCCGTTTGCGGTGGGCCGGGAATCGTGCGAGCGCTACGGCGAGACATGGGCCGGGCGCCAGCCGGCATACCGGCCGAGCAAGCACAACTTTCCGGTCACGCTGTCGCCGTTCGACGGCGACGGGGCGTTGCTGCCGTTCATTCGCGAGCCGGAGCTCGACGCACGCGGTTGGCCGGCGGAGCGGCTCGGCGAGGGCGACGGCGGCCTCCAGGCGTACGGGTTCCGCGTCTGTCTCACGAACCGCGACCCGATCCCGTTCGAGGAGCCTGAGGGCTACGACGAGGGCGCATTCGAGCTGTTGCGGCGCTACCTCGACGCGATACCCGAGGCCGACGTGCTCGGCCTCGTGCCGGATTTGCTCCCGAACGGAAAGTGCGACGTCAACTCGATCGGCCCGTTCTCGCTCAACCTGCTCGACGGCAGCAACCGCGACTACCTCGACGGCGATCGAGAAGCGGTGCGCGAGCATCACCTGCGCTACACGAAGGGGATCCTCTATTTCCTCTCGCAGGTCCGCGCCGACGTCACCTCGTGGGGGCTTTGCTCGGACGAGTTCGCGGATACGGACGGCTGGCCGCATCAGCTCTACGTCCGCGACGCTCGTCGCATGCTCGGCGAGCACATGTTGCGCGAACGCGATTTGCTCGACGGGGCGATGCACGACGACGTTGTTGCGCTCGGCGCGTACAACATCGACGTTCGCGAGATCGAGCGGACATGGCGCTACCTGCCGGAGTACACGAGGACGCCGGCCGTGTTCAACGAGGGGTACCTGTCGGTCGCCGTGCCGCCTTACGCGATCCCGTACCGCTCGCTGACGCCGCGGCGTGACGATGCCACGAACCTGCTCGTGCCGATCTGCCTGTCGGCGTCGCACGTCGCGTTCGGCTCGGTGCGGATGGAACCGACGTTGATGCTGCTCGGGCATGCAGCCGGGTGTGCAGCGGCCCTTGCCGCGCGTCGCGGTGTAGCCGTGCAAGACGTCGCGATAGACGAGCTGCAGGGCGCGCTGCTCGACGCGGGACAGGTGCTCTCGCAGTGACGTCGCCGCTCAGGTGGGGCGCGATGAACTCGTATCACGCGCCTAATTGAGGGATGCGCGATAGGTCCGATCCACCTCCTCCTTGAGGTCTCGGGCGAGCCGGCGGACGATCGCCTTGAAGATGTCGCTCCGCGGGCCTCGCGCCTCGAAGTCGCGAAGCGCTTCCCGTGCGTCGGGAACGCCTCTCCGCGTGGCGCTATGGAGGGCGTCCTCGACCGTGCCGCCGAGCCCTTCTGCCCAGAGATTCGGCACGACCATGCGGACCGTTCGGGCGACAGACGGGTCGTCCCCGAACTCGAGCTCCATCGCGACCATGCCGAGGCATGCCGGGCAGACGCCGCGTGCATGGAGGTCGACGCCGAGCTGCCGCGCGAGCCGTGTGGCGGGTGTTCCGGGCATGCCGTCAGTCAGCCAGAGAAACCGTCACGCGTGTATGACGGCTTCCGCGCAGCTTCGTAACGCGATGAAGGGGGCTAGCTCTTCTGCTTCAGGTACGGCGCGAGGCCGCCGCTCTTGAGCGCCGACAGCGCGTCGAAGACCTTGCCGGCCGGCGGAACCTCGACGCTGACCGGGGCGCCGAAGTCGTGCATGTCGAAGGTCATTTTCATCGCCGCGTTCTGCAGTCCCTGGCCGAGCGTCAGCGAGAGGGACTCCTGCCGGAGGAGGCCCTTACCGTCGACCCAGACGTCGACGGGGATCGTGCTCATACCGATCTGCTTCATCGCCTTGCGCACCGCCGCGCGCTGCGCGGCGGGCACCTTCGACATCGCCTTGTCCGGGTCGATCGTCGTCCGGTAGTGCGTCATCTGCTCGCCCTGAACGGTGTCCGTCCCGAGCTTCTGCGTGTCGCTCGAGGCGAGCAGCTGCTGCAACCACTGCTGCGGGTCGAGCTGGCCGAAGGAGCCGAGGCTCGTCCCCGCCTGCTTTGCAGCAGCGCCGAGGTCGACCTTCATCCACTCCTTCCCCCCGGGAAGCATCCCCGAGAGGAACGGCATCTTCAGATACATGACCTTGTCGGCGAGGACGAACTCTGCCGTCGAGCCGTTTTGCGTCAGCTGCGCCGGCAGCCCGTCGAAGTCCATCGACATCTGCATGCGACCGTTCGCGGTGTCGCTTTGGCCGTTGCCCGTGAACGAGAACTGCTGCCCGAGCACCTGCATGCTCGCCGTGTAGTCGAACGAATACGTCCCGGTCTGCTGCGTCTTCGTCGCAGCAGACGCGACGGGATCGAGCGACAGCGCACTCCCGCCGCTGCCGCAGCCGGCGGCAAGGACCGCGACGACCGGCAGCACGAGCAACCCAGGGAGCAGACGACGCGTCACAGTCCCAGGGTACATCGCGGTCCGGGATCTCGGAGACCCCCGGACGGGCGATACTCCGGGCCGTGCCCAACCCCGTCCTGTCGACCCGAACCGGCTACGCCGCGATACGCCTCGGCGCCTCGCTCCTTGTCGGGATCGCCACGTTTGCCGGCTCGCTGGCCGGCGGCGCCGCATGGGGCGTCGCGTTCTCGGTCGGCTGGAGCGCCCTCGCGCTCGTGTTTCTCCTCCTGACCTGGAGCGTCCTGCTCCCGAAGGACGGGGCCGACACGAAGCGGCACGCGCGGGCAGACGACGTGTCGCGCCCGACGGCGGACCTGCTCCTCGTCGGCTCGAGCGTCGCGAGTCTCGTCGCCGTCGGCTACACGCTCATCGCCGCGGGGAACCGGAGTGGAACGACCGAGGCCCTGCTGATCGGGCTCGCGGTCGTCAGCGTCGCCCTCGCGTGGATGGCCGTGCACACCGTCTACATGCTCCGTTACGCGGGCGCGTACTACGGCGACCCGATCGGCGGCATCGACTTCGGCGGCGACACGCAGCCCGACTACCGCGACTTCGCGTACCTCGCGCTCACGATCGGGATGACGTTCCAGGTCTCCGACACGAACCTGCAGACGAAGCCGTTCCGCCACATGGCGCTGCGGCACGCGCTGCTCTCGTATCTCTTCGGCGCTGTGATCGTCGGCGTGACGATCAACGTCGTCGCAAGCCTTCTGCACGGATAACGGGCGGCCGCGAGGGCCGCCCGTCTCCGCGTAGCTCGTCTAGGCCTGTGCCGGCGCCGCGGGCGGCGCGTCGAGGCCGGACTCGATCCGTGCGAGCTCCTCCTCGGTGCCCTGCCGGACCGGCCCCTTGAACCAGTGCCGCGCAGACAGCGCGTACCAGCCTCCGAAGAGGACCAACGCACCACCGACCGTCGCGGGGGCGTAGTTCACGAGGTTCCAGTCCCAACCGGGGTTGCTCTTGAACGGAATCCCGGCCGGAGAGAACGGCAAGAGGAACAACAGCGTGATCAACCCGACCCAGGCGATCGCGAGCGGGTCGATCCACTTGTAATGCGCGCCGAGACTCCAGGCGCCCGGTTCCCATTCGTCGCGACGTCGGTAGCGAAGGATCACCGGAAGGATGAACGCGATGTAGAGGCCGATCACGGCGATCGACGTGCCGACGAGATACCCCGTGTACGCGTTCCAGTACGTCGGGATCATCAGTGCGAACGAGAGCACACCGATCGCGAGCACGGCGTTCACCGGGACGCGGTTCAGCGCGATCTTGCGCCACAAGCGGTGTCCCGGCACCGCGCCGTCACGCGAGAACGCGAACATCATCCGCGAGGCCGACGTGACCGACGCCGTCAGGCAGAACATCTGCGCCACGCAGCAGATGAACAGGAGCGCCTCCGCCCATTTCTGGCTCATCGCCGTCTGCCAGATGTTGATCACTGCATTCCCAACGGCGTCGAGCACCGGCTTGTCGGCGCCGGGGATCGCGAACGTGACCGCGAGCAGGAGGATCCAGCCGAAGACGACGGAGACGACGACCGACATGTACATGCCGACGGCCGCCATCCGAGATGCCTTGCCGGTCTCCTCGGCCATGTGCGCGGACGCGTCGAAGCCGGTAATCGTGTACTGGGACATGAGCAGGCCCTGCCCGAACACGTACCAGAACATGAAGATGCCGAAGTT
>DATAOK010000077.1:0-19762 GCA_036265735.1 Gaiellaceae bacterium | reverse complement strand
GATCGTGCTGGCCAATCTGCGCGGCGTGCGCGAGTCCGGACTGCTCTTCGCGCTGCCGACCTATTTGTTCGTCTCGGCGGTTGGAACGCTGGTGGTTGCGGGTCTCCTCGAGCTCGCAACCGGTCACGCCCACCGCGCTGTGACGCCGAACGCACTGCCGGTCGGCACGGGCACGCTCACCCTCTTCGTCCTGCTGCGGGCGTTCTCGTCCGGGTCGACGGCTCTCACCGGAGTCGAGGCGATCGCGAACGGGGTCAACGCGTTCCGCCGTCCGCACGGCCGCAACGCGGCGGCGACGCTCGCGATTCTCGGAGTGATCGCGGTCACGCTGTTCCTCGGCGTCTCGTACCTCGCCGTGCACCTGCACGCCGCACCGAGCTCGACCGACTCGGTCGTCTCTCAGATCGGCCGCGCTGTCTTCCCCGCGGGATCCCGCGCGAGCTTCATGTACTACGCCGTGCAGGGGTTGACGCTGCTCGTCCTGATCCTGGCCGCCAACACCTCCTTCCAGGGCTTCCCGCGGCTGTCGGCGCTGCTTGCTCGCGACCGCTTCGCGCCGCGGCAGTTCACGAATCTCGGCGACCGGCTCGTGTTCTCGAACGGGATGCTCGTGCTCGCGACGGTCGCGGGGCTCCTGCTTTGGATTTACGGCGCGAACACGAACAGCCTGATCCATCTCTATGTCATCGGCGTGTTCACGGCGTTCACCCTCTCGCAGGCCGGCATGGTGCGCTACTGGCTGCGCCGGCGCGGAGCGCATTGGAAGGTGAAGCTCGCCGTGAACGGCGCCGGCGCGACCGCGACGGGGCTCGTGACCCTGATCGTCGTCTATACGAAGTTCGCGGAGGGAGCGTGGCTCGTCACGGTCGCGATCCCGGTGCTCGTTGTCGGGATGCTCGGCGTGCGCCGCCACTACGAGCGTCTCGCGCGCCGCATGCGCGCAGGCGCGGCGGCGGTGATCGCCGCGGACGAGCCGCGCAACACGACGCTGCTGCTCGTCGAGTCGATCGACGAGGCGAGCGAGGCGGCGCTCGGCGTTGCGCGCGAGATCTCGAACGGCGGCGGCGTGCGCGCGATCCACGTGCCGTGCCGGAACACGGATCCGGGCATCAGGCCGCGGTGGTTCCGCTGCTCGGGCGAGCCGCTCGACCAGCTCGACGGGTCGCTGGGAGCGACGGAGGCGGTGCTCGAGCAGGTGTGGCGGCTGCCGCGCAGCGAGTCGGAGTTCGTCACAGTCGTCATTCCCGAGCTGTTCCGGCAGAAGTCGTTGCGTGAGCAGTTCCGGCATCCACGGGAGCTCGCGCTGAAGCTGCGGCTGCTGGCGGAGCCGGGCGTCGTCGTCACGGACGTCCCCGTGCTCGCCGGCCACGCGCCGGCTGCGCCGAAGCGGATCGTGGCGCGGGTGCTCGTCTCGGGCGTCAGCGCAGCCTCGATGCGGGCGGTCAACTACGCCTCGACGCTCGCCGTCGATGACGTACGGGCCGTCAACTTCGCGTTCAGCGCCGAGGAGGCTCGCGAGCTCCGCGAGGACTGGGCTCGCCAGGGCCCGCGTATACCGCTCGAGGTCGACGAGGCGCCGTATCGCGACCTGGGGCAGCCGCTCCTGCGGTACCTCCGGGGCCTGACGGCGGAGGAGGGGACGGCGGTCCTGGTCCTGATGCCGGAGCTGTACGTGCGCGGCTGGCGGCGGCTGCTGCACAACCAGCGGGCGCTGTACGTCAAGCGGCTCTTGCTGTTTGAGCCGCGCGTGATTTTGGCGTCGGTTCCGTATCAGCTGTTGCGTTAGAGAACCGACGCGAGGAATACAGTCCGCCGGTGGCCAGGCGGAGAAGGCAGGCACACGAGCTCGAACGCGTCCTCGGCGCGAACGCGCTCTTCGCCACCGCCTACGGGAACGTCGGCTCTTCGATCTACTACGCGCTCGGCCTGACGGCGGGGATTGCGCTCGGCCTCACGCCGCTCGTCTTCATCATCAGCGGGATCATCTTCGCGGCCACCGCCGCCACCTACGCCGAGGGCACCGTCATGTACCCGGAGGCGGGGGGCTCCTCGTCCTTCGCCCGCCACGCGTTCAACGAGCTCGTCTCGTTCGGGGCCGCGTGGGCGCAGATGCTCAACTACGTGATCACCGTCGCCATCTCGGTGATCTTCGTCCCGCACTACCTCTCGATCTTCTGGGAGCCGCTGCGCACGACGCCGTGGGACGTGATCGTCGGGATCATCTTCACGTGGATCCTCGTCGGCCTGAACATCGTCGGGATCCAGGAGGCCGCGAAGCTCAACGTCTTCCTCGCCGTCCTCGACTTCGCGACGCAGCTGCTGCTCGTCGGACTCGGCTTCGTTCTCATCTTCTCGCCGCACACGCTGTCGAACAACATCCACTTCGGCACCGCGCCGACGTGGTCGGCGTTCGCGCTCGCGATCCCGGTGGCGATGATCGCCTACACCGGGATAGAAACGGTGTCGAACCTCGCGGAGGAGGCGCGCGACCCGTTGCGTTCCATCCCGCGTGCGATCTCGTGGGTGGCGATCGCCGTCTTCGCCATCTACTTCACGCTGCCGTGGATCGCGCTCTCCGCGATGCCCGTCGTGCACCACGGCCAGCACTTCGTCACGCAGCTCGGCGAGAACCCGCCGCACGGCTTCAAGAACGACCCGGTGCTCGGCCTCGTCGAGAACCTCGGCCTGCACGGCTTCATCCTCTCGACGGCGAAGGTGTACGTCGGCATCCTCGCGGCGACGATCCTCTTCATTGCGACGAACGCCGGCGTGATCGGAGCGTCGCGCATCACGTATTCGATGGCGTCGTACCGGCAGCTGCCGTCGATCTTCCGCTCGCTGCACCCGCGCCTGCGCACGCCGTGGCTCTCGCTGATGATCTTCGGCGGCGTCGCGCCGACGCTCTTCCTGCTCTCCGGGCAGGTCGATTTCCTCGGCCGCATGTACGCGTTCGGCGCGATGCTCTCGTTCACGATCGCGCACGTCGCCGTCACGGCACTGCGCGTCCGCAAGCGCCGCGAGGAGCAGATCTGGCGCGCGCGCCCGAGCATCCGAATCCGCGGGATCGACTGGCCGATCTTCGCGATCGTGGGCGGCCTCGGCACCGGAATCGCCTGGCTCGTCGTCGTGGAGCAGGACGCGCCGACGCGTTATGCCGGCCTCGGCTGGCTCGCGCTCGGCTTCATCTTCTATCCGCTCTATCGCCGCAAGCTCGGCGAGCCGCTCAAGCAGACGATCCGCGCTCCGGTCGTCATCGTCGGCGCGCAGCTCGAGTACCGCAGCATCCTCGTGCCCGTTGCTCCCGGCTATCCGTCGGACGAGGCGATGGACGTCGCGTGCCGCCTCGCACGCGAGCGCGGCTCGCGGATTGTCGCGATGACGGTCATCCAGGTGCCGCTCGAGCTGCCGCTCGACGCGTACCTCCCAGACGAGGTGCGCGAGGCGAACGAACAGCTCGACGAGGCGCGCGCGATCGGCGACTCCTACGGCGTCGACGTGGTCGCGCGGATCGTCCGCGCGCGCAACGCAGGCCGTGCGGTCGTCGACGAGAGCGTCCGCCGGGGCTCCGAGATCATCGTCATGGGTGGGCCGCGCCGCGTCCGGCTCCAGCACGGGAAGCGGGCGATCTTCGGTGATACCGTCGATTTCGTGCTCAAGCACGCGCCCGTTCGGGTGATGGTCGCCGCCGGGGGGTCCGCCGCATGAAGGCGGTGATCGCACTCGCTGTGCTGGCGCTCACCGGCAGCGCCGACCGACCGCACTTCAGCGCGACGGTCGACAACCCGTGGTTCCCGCTCACGCCCGGCACGACGTACCACTACACGGGCGTGAAGGACGGCAAGCCGTCGCGCGATGTGATGACGGTGACGCGCCAGACGAAGACGATCGACGGCGCACCGTGCGTCGCCGTCAGCGACAAGCTCTATCTCGCGGGCCGCCTCGAGGAGAAGACAACCGATTGGTACAGCCAGGATCAAGCCGGCAACGTCTGGTACTTCGGCGAGGCGACGGAAGAGCTCGCACCCGACGGGCACGTCACGTCGCGCGAAGGCTCGTGGCGCGCGGGAGTGAACGGCGCCAGACCGGGCATCTTCATGTTCGCGAGGCCGAAGGTCGGCCAACACGCGCAGCAGGAGTTCTACAAAGGCCAGGCGGAGGATCACTTCCAGGTGCTCGCCGTGCACAAGACGACGCTGCTCACCAAAGAGTGGACGCCGCTCGAGCCGGGTGTCATCGACCACAAGCTCTACAAGCGCGGCGTGGGGACGATCCTCGAGCAGACCGTCAAGGGCGGCGACGAGCGCAACACGCTCGTCTCGGTGACGCACTCGTGACCGGGATGTACCGCAAGTCCGTGCTCGTCGTCGGCGTGCTCGCGATCGTGCTCGGCTTCGCGCTCCTCTTCAAGACGGCGCACGACGGTGGCGGCACGGTCGGCTACACGATCGGCGCCCTCTTCATCGCGCTCGGCGCCGCGCGCCTCTACCTGCTGAGCAAGACCTAGTGCCCCTTCCAGCAACACATGTCCGCTTCTGGAACGCGATCACACGGCGCGCTGCCGCGTCCTCGGTCGCATCCGTAGCTAGAGCTACGAATGCTCCCTGCGTCCTTGCAGCGCTTGGTGCTCGCGCCCCAGAAGCTGGACGGCGTCACTGGAAGGGGCACTAGTGGCACGCAAGCTTCCGCAGCTGCAGCGAGTCCTCGACGCACCGGCGCTCGCGTCGGTCGCGTACGGGGAGATCGCGTCGTCGATCTACTTCGCGCTCGGCATCATCGCGCTCCACGCACTCGGCTTCGCGCCGATCGTGCTCGGGATCGCCGGGCTGCTCTTCCTCGTCGTCGCCATGTCGTACGCCGAAGGCACGACGTCGATCCGCGAGACCGGCGGCGCCGCGACGTTCGTCCGCGTCGCGTTCAACGACCTCGCAGGCTTTCTCACGGGCTGGGCGCTCTTCCTCGACTACCTGATCGTGATCGCGCTTTCGGCGCTCTTCGTGCCGCACTACCTCGGGATCGCGCTCGGCATCGACTCGATCGCCAAGCACCCCGGCGACGTCATCTCCGCGTGCGTCGTTGTCGCCGTGATCGCAGGGGTGCGGCTCTTCCGCCGAACGCGCCTCTACAGCATCGGATTCACGGTCCCTGTCCTCGATCTGATCACGCAGCTGCTACTCGTGATCCTCGGCTTCGCGCTGATCTTCTCCGGCAGTGCGATTACACGAGGCGTCTCGCTTGGCACGCATCCGACGTGGCACGACATCGCGTTCGCGCTGCCGCTCGCAATGCTCGCATACACGGGGCTCGAGACGGTCGCAAACTACGCGGAGGAAGTCCGCAGGCCCGGACGTGACGTGCCGCGCAGCCTTTTCGCCGCGATCAGCTGCGTCGTCGTCATCTACATCCTGATCGCGCTCGTCGGCCTGTCCGCGTTCCCCGTGCAGAACGGGACGACCGCGCTCGGCCACGAGTGGATCCGCGCGCCGCTCATGGGCATCGTCTCCGCGCTGCAGACGCACGTGCCGCACTGGTTCGGCCATATGTTGCGGATCTACGTCGGCCTGACCGGCGCGCTCGTCCTGCTCGCGGCGATGACCACGTCGCTCTCCGGCTTTGGCCGTCTTGCGTACTCCCTGGGCGAGCACGGACAGCTGCCGCCTATGTTCGGCAGGCTCAACCGCCGCACGCTCGTCTCGCCGGCGTCGGTCATCCTCGCAACGGTTATCGCGATCGCGCTCCTCGTCGGCACTGCGTTCACGCGCGCCGTCCCGTTCCTCGCGAGCCTGTTCAGCTTCGGCGTGCTGCTCGCGTTCACGGCCGCGCAGCTCGCGGTCGTCAGGCTGCGGATGACGAAGCCGGAGATCAGGCGTCCGTTCAGAGTCCCACTCAACGTCAGCTTCCGCGGCGCGGCGATCCCGCTGCCGTCGGTGATCGGCGCGCTCCTCACGGCGATCGTCTTTGTCGTCGCGATGGTCACGCACGTCGGCGCGCGCTACGGCGGCCCGGTCTGGCTGCTCGCCGGGCTCGGTGTCTACGTCGCCGTCCGTCGCGGCCGCGGCGCCGGCCTGCTCGATCACATCGTCGCGAGCGACGAGCAGACGCTTCCGGAAGCGAGCTTCGCCAGGATCCTTGTCCCGATGAAGCTCGGAGAGATCGGGGAGGAGATGGTGGCGACCGCAGTCAGGCTCGCCCAGGACGGCGCCGCGAAGGTCGAGGCGCTCTACGTGATCAAGGTGCCGCTCGACGTGCCGCTCGACGCGGAGCTCTTCGACCTCGAGGAGGCGGCCGCGGCCGCAATCGCGGAGGCGCAGGCGCTCGGCGCCGACAACGGCGTCGTCGTCGAGGGCCGCACGATGCGCGCCCGCGGGATCGGCCAGGCGATCGTCGCCGCGGCCGAGGAGAGCGGGGCCGACCTGATCGTGCTCGGCAGCTCGCCACGCTGGCGGCGGCAGTCGCGGTTCTTCTCGCCGACGGTCGATTACGTGCTCCGCAAGTCACCGGCGGAGGTTCTCATCGTCGCCTTCCCGCAGGGCGTCCTCGAGGGCTAGCAGCGAGCTACGCTGCGACAGGTCATGAAGGCTTTGATCATCGGCTGCGGCCGGGTGGGCTCCACGATTGCGCTCCAGCTCCAGAAGGAGGACTGGGACGTGACCGTCGTCGACGAGAACGAGGACGCGCTCTCCCGGCTCGGTGAGAACTGGCCGGGCGCGTTCCTGGTCGGCCACGGCATGGACGCGGATCTCCTCCGCGCCGCCGGCATCGAGGAGACCGACGCGGTCGTCGTCGCGACCGACGGCGACAACACGAACATCGTGATCGGCCAGGTCGCCCAGAAGCGCTTCGGCGTCGAGTGCACCGTCGTGCGCATCCTCGATCCAGCCCGCGCCGACTTCTACAACGCGCGCGGCCTCCGCACCGTTTGTCCGACGAAGACGGCGATCGACACGCTCGGCGAGGCGGTTCGGACGTGCGCGGTTCGCGTCCCAGAGGTGACTGCGTAGATGTACGTGATCGTGGCAGGCGGCGGGAAGGTCGGCGCGAACGTCGCGCGCTCGCTGCTGCGCCTCAGCGCGGAGGTGACGCTGATCGAACAGCGTCGCGACCGCTTCGAGCGCCTCGAGGAGGAGTTTGAGCACCAGGTGCACCGTGGCGACGCGACCGAGCTCTTCGTGCTCGAGCGTGCCGGCATCACGCGGCCGCCGGAGATCCTGCTCGCGCTGACGGGCGACGACGAGGACAACATGGTCATCTGCCAGCTCGCGAAGGAGAAGTACGGCGTGCCGAAGGTGATCGCACGCGTCAACGATCCGCGCAACCAGGCGCACTTCGACCTGATGGGGATCTCCCCGACGGTCTGCGCGACGTCGAGCATCATGGCGCTCGTCGAGCACGAGGTGCCGGAGCACGATCTGATCCACCTGCTCGAGCTCCGCAAGGAGAACCTCGAGATCGTCGAGGTGCAGATCGACCGCGACTCGCCCGTCGCCGGCAAGCGCGTCGAGAGCCTCAAGCTCCCGGAAGGCGCGCGGCTCATCTCCGTCATGCGCAACGGCCAGGCGGAGATCGCCGTCGGCGCGACCGAGCTCGAGGCGGGCGACCAGGTGCTCGCGATCCTCGAGCCCGGCAAAGAGGACGAGCTCCGCCGGGTTTTGCTGAAGCGCTGATCGGTACGGTTCAAGCCGTGAGGGTCGCCGCCTGCCTGGTCATGGCCTCCTTGGCCGCGGCCTCGATCGCGCTCTTTGTCGGCACCTCCTCGAAGGCGGCTCCGATTCGCGTGTCGGGACCGCTGGCTGTCGCGAGTGGGCACGACTGGACGCGCTTCGGCTGGGATGCCGTTCGCACGAGCGCGCCGACCTTCGCGACCGGCATCACCGCCGCGAACGTCGGCTCGATGAAGGCGCAGCAGGTTCAGCTCGACGGCACGGTCGACTCTTCGCCGATCTACCTGCACGGCGTCAGGGTCAACGGCACCGTGCGGGACGTCTTCTTCATCACGACGACGTACGGGAAGACCGAGGCGATCGAGGCGGCGAGCGGCAGGCTCCTCTGGCGCTTCACGCCGGCGGACTACTCCTCCTATGCCGGAGGCCCACAGGTCACGACCTCGACTCCTGTCGCCGACCCGAGCCGCGAGTGGATCTACGCGGCTGCGCCGAACGGCCACATCTACAAGCTCTCGGTCGCGAACGGGCACGCGGCGTGGAGCGTCTCGATCACGAAGCTGCCGACGCGCGAGAAGATGGCCGCGCCGCTCAACTTTGCGAACGGCCACGTGATCGCGGCGACGGGCGGGTACATCGGCGACGCACCTCCGTATCAGGGGCACGTGGCGATCATCAGCCCGAGCGGGAAGCTGCTGCACGTCTGGAACTCGCTCTGCTCGAACCGGCACGGGTTGATCGAGCCGTCGAGCTGCCCGACGAGCGACTCGGCGATGTTCGGCCGAGCCGGCGTCGTCGTCCTCCCGGGCTCCGGTCGGTTGCTGACGGCCACGGGCAACGCGCCCTGGGACGGGCGCACGAACTGGGGCGACGCCGTGATCGAGCTCAACCCTGACGCGACGGCGATGATCGGCAACTACACGCCGGAGAACACCGACGACCTGAACCGGACGGATACCGATGTCGGCTCGACATCGCCGTTCGTGCTCGCCCCGAACTACATCGGACAAAGCGGGAAGGACGGAAAGCTCCGGGTCCTGAGCCTCAGCCGGATCAGCGGCACGTCGCCGCACAAGGGCGGAGAGATCCAGATCGCCAATACGCCGACCGGCGGCTCGCTCTTCACTGCGCCCGCGGTCTGGCATAGGTCGAACGTCACCTGGTTGTTCATCGCGGACGGCCGCGGGACAGAAGCGTGGCGTTTCCGGAACGGCCACCTCACGTCGGCGTGGCGGAACACGAGTACCGGCGGCACGAGCCCCGTCGTCGCCGGCGGGCTGCTGTACGTCTACAACCCGGGCGGCGGCCTCGATGTCTACGAGCCGACGACCGGCAAGCTGATCACGACGCTCTCGAGCGTGAACGGCCACTGGAACAGCCCGATCGTCGTCGACGGTCGCATCGCGCTTCCGATCGGCGACTCGAACAGTCACGCGACGAGCGGCATCCTCTACATCTGGCGGCGCGGATGAGGCTCGCGATCGTTGCCGTCTTTGCGGTGCTCTGCGCCAGCAGCGCGTCTGCCGCCCAGCGCAGCTTCGTGCAGGTTGTCGACGGTCTGAGCGCGCCCACTGACGTGCGCGCGGCACCGGGTGACCCGTCGACGCTCTACGTCGTCGAGCAGCCCGGCACGATCAAGAAGGTCGTCGGCGGCAAGGTGACGGGGACGTTTCTCGACATCCGCAGCAAGATCAAGTCGGGCGGCGAGCAGGGGCTCCTCTCGATGGTCTTCGATCCGGGCTACGCGAAGAACCATCTCTTTTATGTGTCGTACACCGATACCGACGGCAACTCCCGCGTGGTGCGGTACCGCGCCGGTGTGCCGTCGAGCGCGAAGCAACTCCTGTTCGTGCACCAGCCGTACGAGAACCACAACGGCGGCGAGCTGCAGTTCAACCGCGGCTACCTCTACTTCGGTCTCGGCGACGGCGGCTCCGGCGGCGATCCGGAGAAGCGCGCGCAGAACATGGGCACGAAGCTCGGCAAGCTGCTGCGCATCAATCCGTCGCGCGGCGGCTGGCAGATCGTCGCGCTCGGGCTCCGCAACCCGTGGCGGTTCTCGTTCGACGCGAAGGACAACCTCTGGATCGGCGACGTCGGCCAGAACAAGTACGAGGAGATCGACTTCCGCGCGGCGGCGCGGGTCGGTCGGCTCGCGAACTACGGCTGGAGCCGTTACGAGGCGCGCTCGAGCTTCGATCCGTCGCACCCGCTGGCACGCCGCGGCGACCTCGTGTTCCCCGTCGCGGTGTACTCGCACCCCGACCACTGCTCGGTGACAGGCGGCTATGTCGTGAACGGGCGCTACTTCTACGGCGACTTCTGCTCCGGTCAGATCTGGAGCTTCAAGGCGGGGAACGGGCGGCTCAGTGCCCCGGTCGAGTCGGGCAAAGTGCCGTCGCTTTCCAGCTTCGGGATCGGCGGCGACGGAGCGCTGTACGCGACGTCGCTCAGCGGGGCGCTCTACAAGCTGACCGGCTAGCCGGCGCGCCGCCGGCGAACCTGCGGCGCCTGCTGCCCGAGCGCCGCGTAGGCGAGCGCCTGCAGCGACTCGTTCAGCGACGCGAGCTCGCGCGTGAGCTTGAGGAAGTTCTCGTCGTTGTCGGCCCGGCGGTTGAGCTTCGCAAGCTCGTCGCCGATCCGGTCGAGCCGCTCGAGGAGGACGTCGAAGCGGCGGTCGGAGAGATCCTGCTCCATGCGAGTCATCTTAGGGCCAGCAAGGCGGCGCGCGAGCTCACGATGAGGAAGCTCTTCTCGAGCTCGTCGTGCCTTCCGACGACGTCGACCTGCCGGGCCACGCCGACGTGTGCCAGTGCGACGTCGACAAGCTCGCGCGGCGCGTCGGTGACCACGCCGATCCGCGTCCCGGCGGCACGCAGCCGCCGCAGCTGAGCGTTTGTATCGGGCCGCGGCCGGAAGTGCAGCGGAGCGCGATCGTCCGCAAAGCGCCGCAGCAACGGCCGCCAGTCCCCGAGCCGCTCGTCGAGCACCGCGACCGCCGCCGTCCGATCCTCCGGCACGTCGAGCTCGACCCGCGCACGCCGCGCCGCGTCCTCGAGCCAGTCGCGCCAGAGCGGGCGCGTGTCCGCGAGCACCGCATCGAGGTCGACGGCGATGGCCTCCATCCGGCGCGATGCTAGACTCGCGCTCCAAACCGGCGAGCGGTGAGGGAACTCCGGTGTGAGTCCGGGACGGTCCCGCCGCTGTAAGGGGAGACGCTTCTCCGCCACGACGTCACTGGGCTACGGCCTGGGAAGACGGCGGAGAGGGGAGCCCCGAGTCAGAAGACCTGCTGCCCGCCGCGCACCCCGAACCCCTCGCGGAAGGAGGATTCGTGCTTCGCCGATCTCTCATCGCCGCCGTGGCGCTTGCCGCGGTCTTCACGCTCGCGGCGTCGGCCGCGCCGAAGGCATCGCTGCCGACCCGCATCGTCTCACTCTCGCCCTCGGCCACCGAGGATCTCTACGCCGTCGGTGCCGGCTCGCAGGTGGTCGCCGTCGACGACCAGTCGGACTACCCGAAGCAGGCGCCGCGCACGAAGCTGTCCGGCTTCACGCCGAACGTCGAGGCGATCGCGTCCTACAACCCCGACCTCGTCCTGATCTCGAACGACGGCGGGCTCTCGGACCAGCTCGCCAAGCTCGGGATCAAGACGCTGCTCGAGCCGGCCCCTGACAACGTGGCCCAGGCTTACGAGGAGATTCGCCAGATCGGAGCGGCGACTGGGCACACTGCTGCGGCGACGAAAGTCGTGCGCGGCATGGAGAAGACGCTCACGTCGCTGATCCGCAGCGTTCCGAAGAAGTCGCGGCACCTGAAGGTGTTCCACGAGCTCAGCCCGGACTTCTACAGCGCGACGTCGTCGACGTTCATCGGGCGGATCTACAAGCTGTTCGGCTTCCGCAACATCGCCGACGCGGCTGATTCGTCGCACACAGGCTATCCGCAGCTCTCGCCCGAGTACATCGTCTCGGCAAATCCCGACATCGTCGTGCTCGCTGACGACGTCTGTTGCGGGCAGTCGCCGAAAACCGTCGCCGCGCGCGCAGGCTGGTCGAACGTCGCGGCTGTGAAGAAGCATCGCGTGATCGCCGTCGACGACAGCATCGCGTCTCGCTGGGGGCCGCGCATCGTCGACTTCGCGCGCGCGATCGCAAAGGTCGCCCGGCAGTCGTCGTGATCGCAGAGCCGGTTCAGGCGGGAGTCCGCGCGCGTGGCGTGGCTCCCGCCTGGGCGCTCTGCGTCGTCGTCTTCTTCGCCGTCTCGCTGATCGTGGGGCTCGGGGTCGGCGCGGTCGGGATTTCACCCGGCGCAATCGTCGTGTCGGCGCTGTCGCATGTCCCGGGCCTGCACGTGCATTCGTCGCTCGACAGCGTGCAGAACGCGATCCTCTGGCAGATCCGCGCGCCGCGCGTCGTCGTGACCGCGCTTGTCGGCGGGATGCTCGCGATTGCCGGCGCGTCGTACCAGGGCGTGTTCCGGAATCCGCTCGCCGATCCGTACCTGCTCGGTGTCGCGGCGGGAGCCGGGCTCGGCGCGACGCTTGTGATCGCGTACGGGAACGCGAGCGCGCAGCTCATTCCTCTTGCCGCCTTCGCAGGTGCGAGCGTCGGGGCGACGGCGTCGTACGCGCTCGGGCGCGCGGCCGGCCCGGCGCGCATGACCGGTGCCTTGGTGCTGGCCGGCGTCACCGTGACGTCGTTCCTGACCGCAGTGCAGACCTTCGTGCAGCAACAGCACACCGACGTCCTGCAGAACGTCTACAGCTTCATCCTCGGCGGATTCTCGACGGCTTCGTGGCACGACGCCGGCGTTGCGGCGCCGTACATCGGCGTCAGCTCGCTCGTGCTCGTCCTGCACCGCCGCGTCCTCGACGTGCTCGCGCTCGGCGACGAGGAGGCGGCGAGCCTCGGCGTGAACGTCGGACGCGTGCGACTGATCGTGTGCGCAGCGGCGACCGCGGGCACCGCTGCGGCGGTCGCCGTGAGCGGGCTGATCGGCTTCGTCGGGATCATCGTCCCGCACACGATTCGGCTCCTCTTCTCGACGAGCTATCGCGCCGTCGTGCCACTCTCGCTGCTCGGCGGCGCAGGGTTCCTCGTGCTGACCGACGTGATCGCGCGCAGCATCCTCTCGCCGCAGGAGCTGCCGATCGGCGTCGTCACGGCGTTCCTCGGCGCGCCGTTCTTCGCCATCGTCCTGAGGACGTCGAGGCGATGATCGAGCTCCGCGACGTCTCCGTGCGGCTCGGCTCGACGCAGGCGCTGGACGGGGTCTCCCTCTCGGTCGAAGCGGGGGAGTGGATCGCGCTGATCGGGCCGAACGGCGCAGGCAAGACGACCGCGCTCCGCGCGCTGTGCGGGCTCGTGCACTACGACGGCGACGTCACGATCGACGGGCGGAACGCGCGCTCGCTCTCACGCCGTGAGATCGCACGGCTCGCCGCGCTCGTGCCGCAGATCCCGGAGACGCCGCCCGGCCTGACGGTCACGGAGTACGTCCTGCTCGGCCGCACCCCGCACCTCGGCTACTTCGGCAGCGAGGCCGCGGGCGACCGGCTGGCGACGCAACTCGCCCTCGACCGGCTCGAGCTGCGCCCGCTCGCGGAACGGCTGCTGACGTCGCTCTCGGGCGGCGAGCTGCAGCGCGCCGTGCTCGCCCGGGCACTCGCGCAGGAGGCGCCGATCCTCCTGCTCGACGAGCCGACGACGGCGCTCGACCTCGGCCGCCAGCAGCAGGCGCTCGAGCTCGTGCACGGCCTGCGCGATGCCGGGCTGACGATCGTCTCGACGATGCACGACCTCACGCTGGCCGGGCAGTACGCCGACCGGCTCGTCCTGCTCGACGCCGGTTCGGTGGTCGCCGAAGGAAGTGCCGAGGACGTGCTCTCGACGGCGAACGTCGCGACGTACTACCGGGCGCACGTTCGCGTCGTCCATGACGAGGACGGCGTCTACGTGCTTCCGCTTCGTCCGTGACGCTCGTGCTCTATCTCGGGGGCGCGCGCAGTGGGAAGTCGCGGCTCGCGGTCGAGCGCGCGGGCGCGAGCGGCTCCCCCGTGACGTTCATCGCGACCGGTGAGGCGGGTGACGACGAGATGGCTGCGCGGATCGAGCTGCACAAACGCGAGCGGCCGCCCGAGTGGCGCACGGTCGAGGAGCCGCTCGATCTCGCAGGCGCCCTCTCATCAGTGCCGGACGGCGACACAGCTGTCGTCGACTGCCTGTCGCTCTGGGTCGCGAACGGGGGCGGTGACGACGCGGCGCTTGAGGCTGCGGCTGCGCGAAACGCACTGACGATCGCCGTCTCGAACGAGGTCGGGATGGGGATCGTCCCTGTGAACGCACTCGCTCGCGAGTACCGCGACGTGCTCGGCCGCGTCAACGCTGCGTGGGCCGCGGCTGCTGACGAGGCGTGGTTCGTCGTCGCCGGGAAGACGCTGAGGCTCTCGTGAGCGCACGCGAGGAGGCGCAGCGCCGCTACGACGCGAAGACGAAGCCCCGCGCCAGCCTCGGCCGGCTCGAGGAGCTCGGCTGCCGGATCGCCGAGATCCGCGGCTTCGTCCCGAGCTCGCTCACGTCGGTGATCGTTGTCGCCGCCGGTGACCACGGCGTCGCACGCGAGGGCGTCTCGGCGTACCCGTCGGACGTGACGAAGCAGATGGTCGCGAACTTCGAGGCCGGCGGAGCGGCGATCAACGTGCTCGCGCGTCGAGCGGGCGCCGGGCTTCGCGTCGTCGACGCCGGCGTCGGAACCGGCACGGCGAACATGCTCGAGCGGCCGGCGATGACCGCGGAAGAGGTCGCGAAGGCACTCGCGGATGGTGAGGCGCTCGCGGACGAGCTCGAGGCGGACGTCGTCGGCCTGGGGGAGATGGGGATCGGCAATACGACGGCGGCCGCGGCGTTGACGTCGGCGCTGCTCGGGCTCGTCCCGGAGCTCGTCTGCGGCCGCGGCACGGGCCTGGACGACGAAGGCGTTCTGCGCAAGATCGACGTCGTCCGTCGCGCCGTCGCGTTGCACGCAGACGCCGATCCGCTGACGGCACTGGGCGGCTTCGAGATCGCGTTCCTCGCCGGTCTCGCGATCGGCTGCGCGCGCCGGCGCGTCGTCGTGCTGCTCGACGGCTTCATCACGGGTGCGGCTGCGCTCGCGGCGGTGCGCATCGATCCTGCGGTGCGCGACGTCCTGATCGCGTCGCACCGCTCTCCGGAGCCCGGCCATGCGCACGTCCTCGAGGCACTGGGCCTCGAGCCGCTGCTCGATCTCGGCTTACGGCTCGGCGAAGGCTCGGGCGCGGCGCTCGCGCTGCCGCTGCTCCAGGCGTCGATCGCGATCCTCGAGGAGATGGCGACGTTCGAGCAGGCAGGCGTCACCGATGCCGGCCGCTGAGCTCCGCGGGCTCGCCGCGGCGATCGCGTTCCTGACACGCGTGCCGGTGGGGCGCTTCGTCACGCTCGACGCGGCGGACGTTGCGCGAGGCGGCGCGTTGTTCCCGCTCGTCGGCGCCGGGATCGGGACGGTCGTCGGCGGCATCGCGCAAGGTCTCGCGGGCTCGCTCACGGCTCCAATCGCTTCCCTGCTGGGCCTTGCAGCCGGAGCGGCCCTCACCGGAGTGCTGCATCTCGACGGCCTCGCGGACACCGCCGATGCCTTCGGCGCGAGGACGCGTGAGCGCGCGCTCGAGATCATGCGCGACCACGCAGTCGGCGCCTACGGAACGGTCGCCGTCGTGCTTGACCTCGGACTCAAGGCGGCTGCGCTCTCGGTGCTCGCGTCGCGACACGATGCGTTGCGCTACGCGGTTTGTGCCACGGCCGCGGCTCGCGCAGTGCCCGTTGTCCTGGCAGCACTTGTGCCGTACGCGCGCGCGAGCGGGACCGGCGGCGCGATGGGGACGACCGGGCTGCCGCGCGCCGTCGTCGCTGTCGCGATCGCCGTCGCGCTGGCGATCGTCCTGCACGCACCGATCGTCCTCGCGACCGCCGCGGGAGCATTGCTGATCATCGGCCCGGCTGCGCGCCGCGCGCTCGGCGGCGTCACCGGCGACGTGCTCGGCGCGGCGGCCGAGCTCTGCGAAGTGTGCGCATTCGTCGCCGCGATTGCCATGACCTGACACAGCGGGTACCGTGCGTGCTGGCGCTTTTGCGCCGGCTATGACCGACTGACGAGCACGCATCCCCGTTTCGTCCCGTCTCGTCCGGAGGTCAACCCTTGCTCGCCGCTACCGGCGTCTCGAAGTCACACGGTGCCGAAGTCGTCCTCGCCGGCGTCTCGCTCGTCGTGCCGCCGCATGCCCGGATCGGGCTCGTCGGGCCGAACGGCACGGGCAAGTCGACGCTGCTCCGCCTGCTCGCCGGGCTCGAGACGCCCGACCGCGGCAGCGTGCACCCGGTGCCGGGCGTCGCCGTGGGGCTGCTGCCGCAGGAGCGGGAGCCTCTGCCGGGCGAAACGATCCGCGAGTATCTCGCGCGGCGCACCGGCGTGGGAGACGCCGAGCGCGAGCTCGACGCGGTCGCCGCACGCCTCGAGGACGAGCCTCAGCTCGCGACGCAGCACGCAGAAGCGCTCGACCGCTACCTCGCCCGCGGCGGCGCCGACTTCGACGCCCGTGCACGGGGGACGCTCGCCGACCTCGGCTTCACCGGCGAGCCGACGCAGACGCTCGAGACGCTCTCCGGCGGCGAAGCGGCCCGCGCCGCACTCGCGTCGATCCTCCTCAGCCGCTTCGACGTCCTGCTGCTCGACGAGCCGACGAACGACCTCGACTTCGCCGGCCTCGACCGGCTCGAGCGCTTCGTCACCGGCTTCGACGGTGCGATCGTCGTCGTCTCTCATGACCGCAGCTTCCTCGACAGAACGGTGACGAGGATCGTCGAGCTCGACGAGTGGACGCACGGCCTCACCGAGTTCGCCGGCGGCTGGAGCGAGTACGAGGCCGAGCGGGCGCGCAGGCGCGATCGCCACTACCGCCGCTTCGACGCATACGTGCACGAGAAGGAGCGCATCGCCGAGCAGACGCGGCGCATGCAGCGCTGGGAGGAGCGCGGCTACGGCCAGGGCCGCAAGAAGAAGAAGACGAAGGACGTGAAGAAGGCGTTCGAGAAGAAGCTCGGCCAGCTGGAGGTCGTCGAGAAGCCGTACGAGCCGTGGGAGCTCCGGCTCGGTCTGACGCCCGCGCGCAGCGGGGACGTGATCGCGCGGCTCGAGGGCGCTGTGGTCGAGCGCGGCGCGTTCCGCCTCGGCCCGGTCGACCTTGCCGTGGGCGTCGGCGACCGCCTCGCGATCGTCGGCGCGAACGGCAGCGGTAAGTCGACGCTGCTCGACGCGCTGCTCGGCCGCCTGCCGCTCGCGGAAGGCACACGCTGGGCCGGCCCCTCCGTCGTCTTCGGCGAGCTCGAGCAGCGGCGCACGGCGTTCGCCGAGGACGATGTCCTCCTCGACGCGTTCCTGAAGCAATCCGCGCTGACCACGGAAGACGCACGCACGCTGCTCGCGAAGTTCGACCTCGGCGCCGACGATGTCAACCGCCGCGTCGGCTCGCTCTCACCGGGCGAGCGCACGCGCGCGATCCTCGCGCTCCTCTCCGCACGCGGCGTCAACTGCCTCGTCCTCGACGAGCCGACGAACCATCTCGACGTCGAGGCGATCGAGGAGCTCGAGCGCGCGCTCGCGGGATACGAGGGGACGGCGATCCTCGTCACGCACGACCGCCTGTTCCTCGACCGCTTCGGGGCGACCCGTACCATCGCGCTCTGAATGCCGACTGCCACGATCCTCACGATCGGCAACGAGCTGGTCTCCGGCGACGTGCCGAATACGAACGGGTCGTGGCTCGCGAAGCGGCTTGCGCCGCTCGGCATCGAGACACGCCTGCTCGCCGCTGTGCCGGACGAGATCGAGACGATCGCAGAGTTCATCCGCCGCGAGGCGCCGCGCGTCGACATCTTCATCGTCACCGGCGGGCTCGGCGGCACGCCCGATGACCTGACGCGCGAGGCGCTCGCGTACACGTTCGACGCGCCGCAGGAGGAGATCCCCGAGCTCGCCGCCGACTTGCGTTCACGCTTTCGCGGCGATCCCGAGTACGCCGCACGGTGGGCGCGGCTGCCGCGCGGCGCGCGTCCGTTGCGCAACCCGCTCGGCGGCGCGCCCGGCTTCGCGCTCGAGAACGTCTACGTCCTGCCGGGTCTCCCGTCCGAGATGGAGGCGATGTTCGACGAGATCTCCGGCGAGCTGCAAACCGGCAGCCCGATCGGCGCGTGGCGCCGCACGTACCGCACGCGCGAGAGCATCATCGCGCCGGCGCTCGTCGAGGTCGGAGAACGCTGGCCGGGCGTCCTCGTCGGGTCGTACCCGATGTTCGGCGACGACGGCCCGACCGTCGAGGTCGTCGTCAAGTCGAGCGACGAGGACGCATTGCGCGCCGCGTCAGAATGGCTGGCTGCTGCGCTCGAAGAGCGCAGCTGACGGCAGATAGAAGACGGCCAGAGCGAGCGTGATCGCGACGCTCGTGAGCGGGCTGACGAACGCGACGGCGAGCGTGATCCCGTACATCGGCACGCCGGGATTGAACGCGCGGTCGACCGCTTCGAGCGCGGCGTCCGACGCGTGCTCCGAGATGAGCCGCCGGTTCGTCCGCGCGTAGCGCCACCAGATGTTGTAGATGACGGCCATCACCGTCATCGTGGTCGCGTAGGCGATCACGGCCTGGCGCTCGTCCGGCTTCTGCAGGTACTGCGCGACGAGCTTCGTCGGGAACGGCATGAACGAGACCGTGAGCAGGAGCAGCAGGTTGATGAAGAGGAACGTCCGGTCGACGCGCGCCATCAGCGAGACGCAGTGGTGGTGGTTGATCCAGATGATCCCGATGACCAGGAAGGTCGTGACGTAGGCGAGATAGGCCGGCCAGATGTCGGTCAGCTGCTTCCCGAGGTCGCCCTTGCTCGTGTCGACCCCGACCTCGAGGATGAGCAGCGTCGCCGCGATGGCAAACACGCCGTCGCTGAACGCCTCGAGCCGACCGGTTCCGATGCCCTCCATGCTTTGCGTAAAGTTGCCGTATGCGGTGGACAGCAGCAGCCCTCTTGCGGCCGATCACGTTCGCGCTCGCGATTGTCGCGGCCGTCATCACCGGTAACAAGACCGACTCATTCTGGCTCGGGTTCCTCGCGTTCTTCATCGCGATGGGAGCGGGGAGGGTGCTCGGCACGCTGATCCGCGGGCGCCTCGACCGCGCGCTGTACAAGGCGATCTGGCCGGGCGCGGCGACGGGTTACGCGTTCCTCTTCGACGACCTCGGGCTGCCGCGGTGGGCGAACTTCTTCGTGTCGATCATCGCCGCGACGATGACGAGGAGCGCGCTCGGCGGCGTCCTGCCGAAGCAGCGCCGGTGGACGCGCCGCGTCGAGTGGCGCCGGATCGACCTAGACGAGCTGCTCCCCTAGCTGCCCGATCAGCTCGACGACCTCGAGGTCGTCGTGGAGCAGGTGCTGGCACATGACGCGGTCGCAGCCTTCGTAGCGGCGGAGCTGTTCGGCGACTTCGTCGACGGAGCCGATCACGGAGCGCTTGCGATACGCGTCGAGCCACTCGTCGAAGCTCGCCTCCCGCGGGCTGCGGCCGTACAGGCGCTGCGCGCGCTCCATCGCGTCGTCGTGCGTCGCGCCGATCAGGCAGGTCGTCATCGTCGAGAAGCGGAGCGTGCGTCCGGTCGCCTCGCACGCGCGCTGCACCTTGGCGCGAACGCGCGCGAAGTCGCCCGGCGAGACGAACGGCGTGTTGTACTCGTCGGCGAAGCGCGCAGCCGGCTCCGCCGTCCCGCGCGTCCCGCTGCCGCCGACGATGAGCGGCGGATGCGGCTCCTGAACGGGCTTGGGTTGTGCCGGCGCGTCCTCGAGCGTGTAGTGCGCGCCGTGGAAGTCGACGCGCTGCTCCGCCCAGAGGCGGTAGATGATCTCGAGCTGTTCCGCGAACATCGCGAGCCGCGTCGACGTCTCGGGGAACGGGAAGCCGTAGGCGCGGTGCTCGCGCTCCTTCCAGCCGCCGCCGATCCCGAGCTCTACGCGGCCACCGGAGATGTGGTCGACCGTCGCGACTGCGTT
>DATAOK010000076.1:0-19986 GCA_036265735.1 Gaiellaceae bacterium | reverse complement strand
GCGACGACACGCTCCGCACTGGTGCTGCCGGTGCTCAGGGCTGCGGCGCGACGGCTTCCGGGCCGCCCCGTCGAGCTCGTCAGCGGCCGCGTGCGCGAGTGTCCTGCGATCGAGCTCGTCGAGGACGACATCTTCGTCGCGCGCCCGGAGCTCCGCGGCCGCTTCCACGCCGTCCGCGCAGCGAACATTCTCAACGAGGGCTACTTCGACGACGCGCAGCTGCGAGCCGCGGTCGCGACCCTCCGTGAGCGCCTGCGGCCGGGCGGTCTGCTCATCGTCTGCCGCACGCACGAGGACGGCAGGAACCACGGCACGTTCTTCCGGTCCGAGAGGGACGGTTGGACGGTTGTCGAACGGATCGGCGGCGGCTCGGAGATCGAGCGCCTCATTGCAATGTCTTCGTAAAGCCTGCCGGAATCTTCCCTTTCCGGCATCTCAGGAACGAGGGCATCAATTTGATCAGGAGGAACATCATGAAGCGGTATCTCGTTCTCGGAGTGGCGGTGGCAGCGCTCGCCGTTCCGGTGGCGGCCTCCGCTGCGCAGCCCCCGACGGCAGGCAGTCTCGCCACGCAGTCGTGTAAGGCGCAGCAGGCGGCCATGGGCGCAGCCACGTTCAAGTCGACGTACGGCGCGAATGCGTACGGCAAGTGCGTCTCGAAGGCCACCCACACGGCCTCGACGGAGCTGAATGCAGCCAACACCTCGTGCAAGGCCGAGCAGGCGATGAGCGACGCGGACTTCATGGCCGCGCACAGCGGCAAGACGTTCAACGCCACCTACGGCAGCAACTCGCAGTCCAAGGGCAAGGGCGCCGGCGCCGACGCGTTCGGCAAGTGCGTCTCCCTGAAGGCTCAGGCGGCCTCGAACGCCAATACTCAGGCGACGGTCAACGCGGCGAAGTCGTGCCGCGCCGACCGTGCGGCCAACAAGACGGCCTTCGCCTCGACGTACACGTCCTTCGGCGCGTGCGTCTCCAAGAAGTCCAAGGCCAAGTCCTAGAAACGCCGGAATCCGGCCCCGGGGCGGACTGCGCGTCCGCCCCGGGGAGGCGTCGTCCTCCGGGTCGGGCAGGATGCGGTCCGTGCGTCCTCGCCCGTTGCCGCTGCTTGCCGTTGTCGCCGCCTCTGCCTCGCTCGCCGGAGCGGGGCGGCTGTGGTTCTCGGCGCTGAAGTCGGATCGAGTCGTCGAGTCGCCCCCGGCGCTGCATGCGCCGCCGCTCGTGACGCCGACCGCACCGGAGCCGCCGCTCGTCGTCCATGCAGCGCCGGTGGCGCCGCCGGCGCCGAAGCCGGTCGTGAAGCACGTGACGCCGCGCGTGACGCACAAGGCGAAACCATCCGTGCGCGGACATGTGGGCGGAGTCTCGATCGTGGTGGACATCGGCACGGCCGAGAACCACACGGAGACGCAGGAGCCGGTCACGCCGACGAAGCCGATCGTCGTCACGCCGCTACCGACGCACACGGGCGGTCACGGGAAGGCGCCCACGACGAGGCCGAAGCACGTGAAGCCCGTCAAGCCGGTAACGCCGCCGGTCGCGAAGCCGACGCCGCCGGTGACGACGCCGACGCCGCCCGTCGCGGCGCCGACGCCGCCGGTCTCGACGCCCGCTCCGCCGGCCGTCACACCTCCGGCCGCCTCAACGCCCACGCCGCCCGTCGTGAGCACGCCGTCACCGCCGGTTGTGAACACGCCGCAGGAGAACACGTCCTCGGACAGCCGCCCGGGCAACGGCTGGGGCGACAAGAACCACGACCACACCGGCCCGCCCGGCCAGAACAAGAAGTCCGGCGGCTAGGCCGTCACGCGGTAGGCGGCCCAGGCGCAGGCCGCGTCGAACTGCCGATCCGCCTGGGCGAGCAGCTCCGCCCGGGCTGTCGCCCGCCGCGTCGCCGGCCGGTAGGGCCGCGACTCGAGCATCGCGCAGAAGGCATCGACGACGGCGATGATCCGCGCCCCGAGCGGAATCGCCTTCCCGGCGAGCCCATCGGGATACCCGGCCCCGTCCCAGCGTTCGTGGTGGCTTCGGACGATCTCCAGGACGTCTGAGGGCACGTGCCCGGCAAGCAATTCGGCTCCGCGGACCGGGTGGGAGCGCATCTCCCGCCATTCCTCCTCGTCGAGAGGCCCCGGTTTCGCAAGGATGTCGGGGCGAACGTGGAGTTTCCCGACGTCGTGAACCGTGGCGGCCAGCTCGATGATCTCCAAGTCTCCGGCGGAGAGGCTGAGACTCGCCCCGACGCGGACGGCCATCGCAGCCACGTTCAGAGAGTGCTCGCGCAGCGTATCGTCCGTTCCGCAAGCCTCCTCGATCAGGGCTTCCACGTGTCGGCCGTCGGCCTCCGTGAGGAAGAAACCCCGGGTCGAGGGCGTCTTTGCTGCGGAGACGTGGGAGAGGATGCCGTGCTGATTCATGGGCGGAGCTAGATCGACCGTCCCCCATTCGGGGGATAGGCCAGACATTCCTTCTTCGCGGTCACGCCTGCGGCGGGCGCTGCCCCTGCTCCTCCGTCGTCCACAGTCGGCGACCGCATTCGTCGCGCTCGCTGCCGCGCTCGCCCTGATCCCGCTCCTGCTCGCGACGTTCGCATTCGGGTACGCCTTCCGCGCGGGCGAGCGCGACCATGCCGACTCGCGGCTTGCGGCGGCGGTCGAGACGGCCCGCGGCCGCCTCGCGGCGACGACCGCGACCGCGACCGCCGCCGCCCGGAAGCTCGGGGAATCGCGTCCCGTGCAGGTGGCGCTCCTCCGCCACGACAGCGGCGCGCTGCTCGGATTCGGCTTGCAACGCGGCACGTACACACTCACCGTCGTAGACGTCGAGTCGGGCTTCACGCCCCCGACTGGGCCCGCGATCGTCCGCACGGTTGCGATCGAGAGCGGCGGCTCGACGATCGGCCGCGTTGTTGCGGCGGTCGCGCTCGATCCGGTCGTCGCCGGCGTGCCGCTTTCGCACAGCGTCGCCCTCGCCGTCATCAACAAGGGCGATGTCGACGGAGGGAGGCTGAACGGGTTGACCGTTCGCACGCCGCTCGGCGTGCAGTCGACCTTCAACGCAAACGGCAAGTCCTACCGCGTGCTGCGTGCGCGCTTCGTTCCGCCGAGCTTCGGACTCGTCGCATACGTTCCGACGTCCGCGATCGACTCTTCCGCGCGGCGGCGCCAGCTCGTCGTTGCGCTTGCGGGACTGCTCACTGTCATCGCGCTCGCGCTCGTCGCTGCGTTGCTCTTGCGTCGCTTCACCGGCGCCGGAGTCGGTGCCGGCCGGCGCAGCCCGGTTCGCCTTGTCGGCGACGTGGCCGCGGCCGCGCACGATCCGAGCGCGCTCCTGCCCGTGCTGCTCGAGACCGCGGTCGTCGCAACGAATGCTCACGGTGGGCACGTCGACTGGAACGGCGACCGCATCGCGACGCTCGGCTCGCCGATCCCCGGGCGACGCCAGCTCGTGCTGCCGCTCGACGACGAAGCGCGCGACACGACGAAGAGCAGGATCGTCCTGTACGCACCGCGCGTCGGCTTCGCGGGCGACGCGCTGAACGTCGCGGACGCGCTCGTCGCGCAGGGCCGGATCGCGTTGGAGAACGCACATCTGCAGACCGTCGTTCGCCGGCAGGCGGTCACCGATGAGCTGACCGACCTCGCGAACCGCCGGCGGTTCATGGAGGTGCTGCACCAGGAGGTCGCGCGCGCCGCGCGTTTCGAGCAGCCGCTCGCGCTCGTGCTGTTCGACCTCGACTACTTCAAGCAGATCAACGACCAGTACGGTCACCAGGTCGGCGACGAGGTGCTGCGCGCAACGGCCGCCGTGATCCGTGGACGCGTGCGCGAGACCGACTTGCCGGCGCGTGTCGGCGGCGAGGAGTTCGGCGTCATCCTCTCGGGCACCGACGTGCAAGGTGCGACGGCGCTCGCCGAGAACCTCCGCATCGACCTCACGCAGCTCGTCGACACGCTCGGGCCCGAGTCGCCCGTGACCGCGAGCTTCGGTGTGGCGGAGATCGGCCGCGGCGGCTCGGCCGAGTTCCTGATCGGAAGCGCCGACCGTGCGCTCTATCGGGCAAAGGCCCTCGGCCGGAACCGCGTGTGCGCGGCAGACGGCGAGGCGTCGCCGGCGCATTAGGGCGGCGGTACCCTCAGGACTACATGGATCCGACGCGCGACGCAGTCCTCGCCGCCCTGGCGAAGGTGATCGACCCGGAGCTCCAGCAGCCCGTCACCGAGCTGAACATGGTCCGGGACGTCGAGATCGACGACGGCGTCGTGTCACTGACGATCGTCCTCACGATCGCCGGCTGCCCGCTGCGCGACTCGTTCGAGCGCCAGGTCGAGGCAGCGTTCGCGGACGTCCCCGGCGTGCGCGGCTTCTCGCTCTCCTTCGCGGTGATGACGCCGGAGGAGCGCCAGGCGCTGACGACGAAGCTCCGCGGCGGCGTCGAGCGAAGCAGCGAGATCCGGCTGCCCCGCGATTGCCGCGTGATCGCGGTTGCGTCCGGCAAGGGCGGCGTCGGCAAGTCCTCGCTCACCGCGAACCTCGCCGTCGCCTTCTCGCGGCTCGGCAAGCGCACCGGCGTGATCGACGCCGACATCTACGGCCATTCGATCCCGCACATCCTCGGCATCCACCAGATGCCGGTCGCGGTCGACCAGCTGATCGTGCCGCCGGTGAAGGACGGGCTGAAGCTGATGTCGATCGGCTTCTTCCAGGAGGAGAACAAGCCGCTCATGTGGCGTGGGCCGATGCTCCATCGCGCGTTCGAGCAGTTCCTCTCCGACGTGCACTGGGGCGAGCTCGATGTGCTCGTCGTCGACATGCCGCCCGGCACCGGCGATGTGTCGATCTCGCTCGCGCAGCTCCTGCCGCGCGCGGAGGTCGTCGTCGTGACGACTCCGCAGAAGCTCGCGCAGGACGTTGCGTCGCGTGCCGGCAAGATGGCGCGCAACACGAACCTGCGCATCGTCGGTGTGATCGAGAATATGACCGGTGACGTGTTCGGCGCGGGCGGCGGCGCTGCGCTCGCGGACGAGCTCGACGCGCCGCTGCTCGGATCGGTTCCGCTCGATCCGCTGTTGCGCGAGCAGGGTGACGTCGGCGAGCCGATCGTCTCCGCGCATCCGGACTCCGAGACGGCGCGGATCATTGTCGGCATCGCCGAGGCGATCGACGCCTCTCGTGAGCCCGGCTCGATCATCAAGTCGCTGCCGCTCGTCGGCTGATGGCCTCGCCGAACCAGCAGGCGGTCGAGACCGTCTATCAGCTTGCCCGCAAGGCGGATCACCGGACGCTGCGCGAGTGGCTTCACGACGACGTGACGTGGCATCCCGCGCGCGAAGGCGCGTGGAAGCCGTGCGAGAACGCGGAGGAGGTCGTCCGCACGATGCTCTGGCGGGCCGAGGCGAACCGGTTGCGTCCGGGCGAGATGATCGAGCTCGGCGACCGGATCCTCGTCCAGCTCCGCGGGCGGCGGCTCGAGCGGCTCGGAGCGAAGGGATTCATCCCGCGGTTGTTCCAGATCGTGCAGCTGCGGGAAGGGAAGATCGTGAGCATCCGCGACTACGGCAGGCGCGAGGACGCGCACGCCGCCGCGGGGCTGCGCGCGTAGTGGCCGCGGCCGCGTTCTTCGATCTCGATCGCACGCTCCTTCGCCGGTCTTCGGCGCTGGCCCTCGCGGGGTCCTTTCGGCAGCGTGGGCTGATCTCGCGCTGGCAGCTCGCGAAGGCGGCAGCATGGCAGCTGCTCTTCGTGCTGCGCGGAGCGAGTCACAAGGCGGTGCGGAACGCGGCCGAGGATGGGCTCGTCGTGCTGCGCGGCTTCCGGCCCGAGCAGATGCAGGAGCTCGTCGCGGAGGCGATGGAGCCGATCCTGCGGCCACTCGTCTACGCGGAGCCGCTGGCGCTGGTCGAGCAGCATCAGGCACGCGGCGAGGCGGTCTACATCGTCTCCGCGACGCTGCAGGAGATCGTGCAGGCGATCGCCGACGATCTCGGCTTCGACGGCGCGCTCGGAACCGTCTGCGAGGTCGTCGACGGCGCGTACACGGGCAAGGCGGTGCGCGCGCTCCATGCGGAGAACAAGGCGGCATGCGTGCGTGAGCTCGCGGAGTCGCGCGGCTACGAGCTCGCCGCGTGCACGGCGTACTCCGACTCGCATACGGACATCCCGTTCCTCGAAGCGGTCGGGCATGCGGTCGCGGTCAACCCGGACCGCGGGCTGCGCCGTGCTGCGGCTGCGCGCGGTTGGCCGGTGCTCGAGTTCAGCGGGAGAGCGTATGGAGCGTGAGGAGGGGCTTCGGCGACTCGGTGCGCTCGGCTTCTCGGCGTCTGACACCGAGACGCTCTGGGCGCATTTCGACGACGCGGAACAGCGCGGGAAGCTCGGGCACGGACACTCGCGGATCCCCTGGCTCGAGACGCTCGACGGCTTCGACGCCGCGGCGCAGCCGGTTGTCGTGGTCGACGAGCCCGGCTATCAGCGCTGGAACGGGAACGGCGCGATCGGGTATCTCGTGCTGGCGGCGGCGGTGGCGCGGCAGATCGCGGAGCCGCCGGCCCACGCGCGGGTCGTCGTCTGCGAGCGGACGTTCCCGACGGGGATGCTCGGCCATCACGTACGGCGGCTTGCCGACGCGGGGCTCGTCGGTGTCTTGACGGCGACGTCGCCTGCGCGTCTCGGTCCGGCGGGCGGCCCGAAGGTTGCAGGGACGAATCCGCTGGCGATCGGGATCCCGGGCGGCGTGGTCGTCGACGTGTCGATGGGCGCGGTCACGTGGGGCGACGTGATCGCCGGCCGGGCAACGGAGGAGCAGCTCGTCCCGTTCGGCGGCGAGCAGTGGCACAAGGCATTCGCGCTGGCGCTCGGGCTGCAGCTGCTCGTGGACTCGCTCGTCAGCGAGGCCGGGCACGGTGCAGTGCTCGTCGTTGCGCAGCCCGAGGCGGATCCGGTGCCTGCTCTGCGTCAGCTTGGGATCAGGCTGCCGGGAAGCGCGGATCGTCTTTGATCGTCGCGAAGTCCTCGTCGCCCTGAGCCGACTTGGCGAGCCGCGGCTCGCGCGACACCGCATTCTCGAGCTCGTCGAGCGCGCGCTCCCGATTCCCGGCGAGCGCCTCGACGCACGCGAGCTGATAGCGCACCACCGGCGCGTCGTTCTCGCCTAGTCCGTCTTCGAGAATCTGCCGCGCGGTGTCGTAGTCGCCTTCGCGCATCGCGGGCAGGGCCGGGAAGAAGTACTCCCACGCCGTCGGCTCGTGCACGCCCGGAACGCCGCCGATCGCAAGCACCGTCGTGCCTCCCTCCTTCGCGATCGCGTGGCGCCGTTGCGCAGGATCGTCGAGGTAGACGAGCGTGCCTGCCGGCGCATCGACCTCCTCGCCGTCGACCGTGAACGTTGCGTGGCCGGCAACGACCGCGTAGATCTCCTCGTGCCCGTTCTGCGTCTCGGTGTGGTCCTCGACGACCTCGTCGCCCGCCGCACCGGCGGTGTACGCGTTGATGCCGAATGCCGTGACGCCGAGCGGCCGGCGGATCGGCTTCCACGAGAGCGTCCCGAACACGGGAATGCCCTCCACTTCGTCGAGGCGCAGCACCTTCACGTGCTGCAGTCTACGAAGCGGCGCGCTCCCGCCCGTGCTTCGCGTCGATCGCGCGTCGCAGTTCCTGCTGCCAGAACACGATCGCGAGCCTGTTCGCCTCGAGCAGGCTCCTTTCGCAGTCGGTGCCCTGCATTCGCTGCCGCTGCCGGATCAGGTCGTTCAGGATCGCCCGCGCGGCGTCCGTCGAGACGGGATCCGTCACCCGCGAACCTTCCACAACAGTGCTGCCGATGCCGAGACGTATGCCGCCGCAGAGATTCCCACTACCGCAGCCAGAAGTCTCGAGCGCTTGTCCGCAACGCGCATGTCAAGCCTCCGGGATTCGCCTACTCATCGCATCGTCCACAGGCGGCCGGGTTTCACCACTCCCCAAATGGGGTGGGTCCGACCCTCCTAGGACCTGACGATCCGGTGCCGGTGCGCGTAGGCAACCGCCTGGGCGCGGTCGCGGCTGCCGGTCTTCGCGAAGATCCGGTTCACGTGCGTCTTCACGGTCGCCTCGGTGAGGAAGAGCTGGGAGGCGATCTCGCGATTTGACAGGCCTTCGGCGATCAAGGCGAGCACCTCGAGCTCGCGGCGGGTAAGGCCGTCGGGCGGGGGCGCGGCGGGTGAGGCAGATGTCGACGCGGCGCCGACGAGCGCGGCGTGGGCTGCGGGATCGAGATGCGCGTGGCCCGCGGCTGCCGCCTCGAGCGCGAGGCGGATGTCGTCGCGGGAGGCGTCCTTCGTCAGGAAGCCGATCGCGCCCGCGGCGAGCGCCGCGAGGATGGAGTCGTCGTCGGCGTAGGTCGTGAGGACGACGACCTGCGTCGCCGGGCGCCGTGCTCGGATCTGTTTCGTCGCCTCGACGCCGTCGACGCGCGGCATGCGCAGGTCCATCAGCACGACGTCGGGCTCATGCTGCTCGACGAGGTCGATCGCCTCGGCCCCGTCGGCTCCCGCGGCGACGACATCGACGCCGGGCAACAGCTCGAGGATCGTGACGAGCCCTTCGCGCACCGCCGTTTGGTCGTCGACGACGACGATTCTCATGCGGGGACGCGCGCCTCGACGCGCCAGCCGGTGGCGGTCTTGCCGACGTCGAGCTCCCCGCCCGCGAGCTCCAACCGTTCGCGCATGCCCTGCAGGCCGAAGCCGCTCTCGCCGGCCGTCGGCGTCGATGTTGCAGGGCCGTTGTCGACACGGAGGAGCACGTCGTCGCGACGGAACTCGAGCGCAATCGTCAGCGGTGCGCCGGGTGCATGCTTGCGCGCGTTCGTGACCGCTTCCTGCGCGGCGCGGTAGAGCGCGAGCCCTGCCTTCGGCGGCAGCGGGCGCGGCTGTCCCGTGACCCGCAGCTCGACCGGATCGCCCGCGACGAGATCGTTGAGACGGCCGACGAGCTCGACCGGCTCGTCGCGTAGCGCGCGGACGGCTGCACGCGTTTCCTCGATCCCGTCGCCGACGAGGCTACGGCTGCGCTGCACGAGTGCGTGCAGCTTCGCCGGATCGCCGCCGTCGGCAAGGACTGCGTCCGCCGCCTCGAGCTGCACCGCTACCGCTGCAAGCGTGTGGGCGAGGACGTCGTGCACCTCCCGTGCGAGCGCAAGCTGTGTCGAGCGAACATGCTGCTCCTGCGCCTGGCGGCGACCGATGCCGCCGACGAGACCGGCAAGCGCCGCGGCTGCACCGCCGAGTGCCGCCTCGCGGTGCGCTCCTTCCGCGAGGACGATCGCAGCGAGCACGATCGGGCCGCACGCCGTGAGCGCGATGGCTCGCGGCAGGTCGAACGACTCTGGGGAGGCGATTCCTGCGACTGCGAGGAAGATGAGCCCGAACCCCGCCCATGGCGCGAGCACTGCGCCGCCGACGCCGAGCGCGACGAGCCCGGCGGCTGTGAGTGTCCCGCGCCCGGCGTTTCGGACATGGGCCCAGCCGATCCATCCGAGTGAAGCGACCGCGAGCGCGACCCCGCCGCCGATGCGCTCGCCGGTGCCCCGGCGCGCGAGCTGGTCGCCGATGAGGGCGACCAGCACGGCGAGCCAGAGAAGGCGCATTCCGAATCTCACGTTGCAGAGATGATGGCACCGGTCGCACCCGGCAGACGCCGCGCGCGGACAAGCAGGACAGCGGTGCGGCTCACGGCTTCGAGGATCGCCATGAGGACGAAGCCCGCGACCCAGGCGCTCATCGTGAGCGAGTGGGCGATGGTGAAGTGCTCGATCGTCGAGCCGCCGCCGTGTTGCGCGTAGAGCGAGAAGGCGATCCGCGAGCCGATGCCGAGGACCCAGAGGACAGCGGCGATGCCGGTCGCCCGTGCGAAGGGGATGCCGTCGTGGTCCGGATAGACGAGCGTGAAGAGCCCGCAGAGCGTGCCGAGCGTGATGCCGGCGGCGGAGCCGATCAGGACGAGCGCGAGGTCGTTGCCGGACGTCGGGATCGAGTGCAGGTACGTGTAACCGACGTAGGCACAAATCGCGAGCGGGACGTAGAGGGCGGCGCCGGCGAGCCGCTTCCCGCGGAGCTGGCGGAGGACGACGAGGACGAGCGCTGCGTTGAGGAGATACTCGGAAATGGTCATGCACCGAGTGTCTGCCGTGGCCGCCGTTTCCGCGTCGGCGCCGGGATTGAACTGCGGGTGGAGATTTCTCCACCCTGTTTGCTGGGGCGCCGCTTCGCGGCGCCCGTGCGCGCGAAGCGGGGTGTCTGACCCGCGAGTTAGCCGCTCGCTTCGCGCAGCGCCTCGAGCACGACCGGATCGATCTCGTCGTCTCCGCCGAGGCGCTCCTCGAGATTCTCGACGCCCGCCCACTCGCGCAGCGAGGTGTACCCGACCTTCGCGAGCCGGTCGTCCACCTCGCGCTGTAGCGCGGCGTCGAGCGGCAGCCAGTCCTCCTGCGGCGTCACCCCGAACAGTCGGAAGTGCAGCTGGTAGAGCCGCCGCAGCTCTTCGATCGGCTTCGGGTGGTCATCGACGCGGAGATCGACGATCACATCGGACAGCTGTGCGTAGCCGCCGTTCTGCTCGACGACGAGGAGCGACGCAGATTGCTGGCCGCGACGATCGCCGCCCGCGATCTGCGCCGCCGCGAGGCAGTCGATCAGGCGCCGCTCGAGCGTGTCCCCGGCCGTGGATTCGAATGTGACCGCGAGCGCGTCGACCGTCTCCGCGCTGACGAGAATGTTCCCCTGCGCGGAGTAGCAGTCGCCGACGCGGTGCCCGGCCCATTCCATGCAGCCGGGGCCGGTGTACGCAGCCGCCTTGCCGCGCGAATCGACGACACCGACCTGCCGCTCGTCGCGCCCGTCGTCCGCCTCGGTCAACCGCGCAACGACCTCGTCCGCCGACAGGCCCTCGCGCAGCAACGCGAGCCCGTCGGGGCCATAGCGCGGGTTCGCATACGCCTGCGTTGCGATCGCACCGACGTGCGGCTCCGCCCACGGCACGACGGAGCCGACCGACAGGAACTTCGACTGCACGGCGACGCCCCACTGCGACGCCGCAAGATCGCAGGCGGCGATCGAGTACGTCGAGACGATCATCCGTAGGTCAGTTCGGTGAGATCGAGCGAGAGCAGATCGTCGCGGTCGGGCGGCACGAGCACGCATGCGACTTCGGGTCGCGCGAGCGCCGCGGTGATCCCCTCGACGGACGACGCGCGCACGACGACGGGCGTGCCGGCGTCGAACGCTTCGCGCATCCGCTGCTCGTCCACTGCGTCGAGCACCAGCGCCTCGCTGACGTCGACCGCGCCCTCGGCCGCAAGCTCCGGGACGCGCCGCCCCGTCGCGCCGAACCAGCGCTCTCTCATAGTGTCAGCGAGCCGCCGGGCTCGATGTCCTCGATCGTGACGCCTTTCGGTGCGAGCTTCTTCAGCTCGTCGGGCGTCCCGGTCAGCAGGCCGAACGTCCCGTAGTGGCACGGGAGGATGCGCTTGGTGCCGAGCAGCTCGATTGCGACGGCCGCTTCCTTTGGCCCCATGGTGAAGTGGTCGCCGATTGGGAGGACGGCGACGTCCGGTTCATAGATGCGTCCGATCAGCTGCATGTCGCCGAAGACGCAGGTGTCGCCCGCGAAGTAGACCTTCTTGCCGTCGTTCGTCGTGACGACGATGCCCGAGGGCTCGCCGACGTACGAGCCGTCGGGTGCTGCGCCGGAGTGGAACGCGTTCGTCAGCGTGAACTTCGTCCCGTCGACGTCAACGGTGCCGCCCTTGTTCGGGTTCTTGAGCTTGCCCGCGTCGACGCCGTTGCTCCCGAACCAGTCGGCGAGTTCGACGAGCGCGACGACAGTCGCGCCGTGCTTCTTCGCGAGGTCGACCGTGTCGCCGACGTGGTCGCCGTGACCGTGCGTGACCGCAATGACGTCGACGCGCTCTGGCGTCTGCTCGCCTTCGGGGCACTTCGGGTTGCCGTTCAGGAAGGGGTCTATGTAGATCCGCTGCCCGCCCGCAGTGTCCATTCGAAAGCTCGCGTGTCCCAGCCACGTCAGCGTCGTCTCAGCCACGTCGTCTCCTTTTGCGTGTAGGAGTCGCGAGCGTAACGCGGGAGGACCGTCCGACGCGGAGGCGAACCTTTCGGCAGATGGGATCGCGGTTGCTTCCGGTGTCCCTCGCGACGGGTGCGCTACTCGCCGACGTGGTGGGACTGCACAAGCTCGCGTATTACCTCGTCCTCCTCGCCGTCGTCGGCGCCGCAGCCGCCGCCTTCGTCGGGGTCGGGGATGTGCTCGAGGGGAAGGGAGGGGTCGTTCGCGCGGCGTCGACCGTCGTCGCGCTTGCATTCATCCTGCTCGGCTCGGCCGCGCGCTCTGTCGCACCCGCCGGCGGTCATGTGCCGGTCCTCACCACGACAGCCGTCGTCGCGGCTGTGCTCTCGTATCTCTTGCCGCTCCTGGGCTTCTTCGTCGGCCCGGTCGCGTCGCCGCGCCCGAAGGCGGAACGTCAGGCGCCGCAGCCCGTGTCGTTGTAGCGCAGGCTCGGAATCGGGCGTCCGGCCTCGAGCGCCTGGAAGCACTGCTCGCACTGATTCGCGAGCGAGCCCATTGCGAGGTCGATCATCCGGTTACGCCGCTTGTTGTCGATCTTCGCGGTCTCGACGTCGAGCAGGAACTTGTCGGTCGCCTTGTTGATCGCCGCGTTCCCGAGCAGGCGGTTGGACGTCGGCAAATTCGATGCGTGTTTGATCGCGGCGACGTCGGCGCGAAGCTTCGCTATCGCCTTGGCGTTGACGCAGCTGCCGACGGTCGTCGTCCCCTGCACGGCGCTCGTGGTGTGCTTCGAGCCGCCGCAGGCCGCGAGGCAAAGTGCGGCGCAGGAGAGGATGGCGACGGCTCGCAGCACGACACCAGCATATCGGCTTAGCCGGTGTCGGGGGGTACCCTCGAAATTCGGTGTGCCGCCTGTCGAACGATTCGTCCCCAAGCGTTTTCGCACGGCGGCGCGCATTTGACCGCCGGCGGCCTCGGCCGGGCGGGACACATGGGGGTTACCCCCGTCTCAGGTCTGCGCGAACTGGCGCGACTGCCGCCACGCCATGCGGATGTCCGACAGCTCGCTCACCGCCGGGCGCAAGTGCTCGATGTACTGCTGCACCACGTCGAGCGCCTCGCGGTCGGTCGGATCCGCGAACGCGACCTGGATCTCGCCGCCGTCTTCGCGCACCGGGATCGCGGCGACGCGATGGCCTTCCTTCGCCGGCATCAGGTTCAGCACGCCCGCATCGACGCCGACACGCATGACGCTGATGTACGGGATCGACAACTGCTCCGACAGCGTGCGCGCGAGCTCGTCCTCGAAGATCAGCTGCCGCTTCAACAGCACGAGGCCGAGCAGCTCGCCTGTCTCGCGCGCCTCGTTCAGCGCGTTCGTGAGCTGCTCCTCGGTGATGAAGTTCCGGCGGACGAGCAGCTCGCCCAGACGCGGACGCCCGACCATGCCCTGGTCGGTCAGCGTCAGAGGCTTCGGCCGGCCGCGCAGCTCCGCCTTCACGCCGGTCACGCTCTCCCACTGCGCCAGCAGCGCCTCGAGGTCGTCGCGCCGCCCCGCCGTCGTCAGCTCGAGCGCCGCCGGCCCGCTCACCGTCGTCTCGACGTCATGCCGCCGCAGGAAGTCCCGGAGCATGAAAACGAGGTCGGACCGGTTTCCCAGTTCGACCTGCCAGACGCGCGAGGATTCAGAGGAATCGTGCATCACAGCCGCCGGTCATTAGATCGGCTTCTGACCGCATGTGAGTACCCCAGAAAGGGGTAGACAGCCTAGAAGGGCAGCGCCGCGACCGCGTGCTTCGTCAGGTCGACGATCGGGCCGACCGCGAAGAGCGAGCCCACCGAGACGGCGAGCGAGATGGCGACCGCGATGTGCAAGAGCGACTCACGCGGGGGCGACCCGCCGGCGACCGTGGCGAGCCGAAGCTCCTCGCTCGGCCGCATGTACATCGCCCGCACGACCGCGAGGTAGTAGTAGAGCGAGATGAGGGTGAAGATGACGCCGACGATCACGAGCCAGGCCCAGCCGTGCTTGTACGCGGCGGAGAGGACGTAGAACTTCGCGACGAAGCCGCCGCCGAGCGGCAGGCCCGCGAAGCCGAACAGGAAGAACCACATCGCGACCCCGAGGAACGGCCGCTCCCAGCCGAAGCCGGCGAGGTTGTCGAGCGTCACCGGCGCACCCAGCTCCCGCTCGCGCGCTGCCACGACCGCAAACGAGCCGAACGCCATCGCGGAGTAGACGATCAGGTAGTACAGAAGCGCGCGTCCGCCCAGCGCACTTCCCGCGGAGAGACCGATCAGCAGGAAGCCGGCGTGCGAGATCGACGAGTACGCGAGCATCCGCTTCACGTTCCGTTGCACGAGCGCCGCGAGATTTCCGATCGCAAGCGACGCGGCCGCGATGCCCGCGAACGCCCACGACCAGAGATGCTCCTCCGCCGGGAACGCAGTGCGCAGGAGCCGGAACGCGAGCGCAAAAGCGGCGACCTTCGTCGCTGCGGACATGAACGCGGTCACCGTCGTCGGCGCGCCTTCGTAGACGTCGGGCGTCCACATGTGGAACGGTGCCGATGACGACTTGAACCCGAGCCCGGCGATGATCATCGCGAGCCCGAGGACAAGCAGCGAGTCGTTCGAATGCCCGTTCGCTGCGATGCCGGCGAAGTCGATCCGGTTCGTCGCGCCGTAGACGAGCGCGGAGCCGAAGAGGAGCGCGGCCGAGCCGAACGAGCCGATGATGAGGTACTTCAGCCCCGCTTCGAGCGAGCCCTCGACGTCGTAGTCGATCGCGCACATGACGTAGAGCGCGATCGAGAACCACTCGAGCGAGAGGAACATCACCATCAAGTTCGCGGAGCCGACGAAGAACGTCATGCCCGCCGCGCACGCGAGCAGCAATGAGAAGAACTCCGCGATGTGGTCGTTCCGCGGGCGAGCGACGTGCTCCGCGCCGACGAGCGTCGTGACGAGCCCGATGCCGCAGATGACGATCTGCGTCAGCATCGTCCAGCGGTCGCGATAGAAGGCGCCGGAGACGACAAGGTGGCCGTCCGCGCTCGTGACGTACAGCCAGATCGAGGTGATCAGCCCTCCGGCGAAGCCGAGCCCCGAGACCGTCGCGGCGAACGCCCGTCGCGCATCGCGCGGGACGAGGACGGCGCCGAGCAGCGCGACGAACGACGCGCCGAGCAGCACGAGCATCGTCGAGATCGCGAACCAGTCGACGTGCGGCGTATGGATCACGGCGTCACGTTCGCAGAGGTCTGGACGATTGCGGTCCCGGTGTGATGCGTGATGCCGGCGGGCCACGCCGACAGGACGAGCAGCGTCGCGACGAGCGGGACGATCAGCGCGAGCTCGCCCGGCCGCAGGTCGAGCGCCTCATCGGCGACGGTCGAGCCGCGCGCCTCGTGCAGCACAGCGGAGATCACGCGGAGCATGTACATCGCCGCGAGGACGATCGCTCCGGCGCCGATCGCGGCCCACCACCACGCTCGGTGGTAGGCGCCCGCAAGGATCAGGAACTCGCCTGCGAAAGCCGCAGAGCCCGGAACAGCCAACGAGATGACGCCGGTCGTCAGCAGCAGTGTCGCGAGCGCGGGGCGTCCGCGCGCCATCCCGCCGAGCAGCGCGAACTGATCGGTCGTCGTCCGCCGCTCGACCGTGCCGGCGATCAGGAACAACGCCGTGGAGACGAACCCGTGCGCGACGATCTGCAGGACGGCGCCGTCGAAGCCGAGCGTCGTTCCGCTGAAGAGGCCGATGGCGATCAGGCCCGACTGCGCGAAGGACGAATACGCGACGACGCCGCGCATGTCCGACGCGCGGAACGCGAGCAGCGAGCCGTATACGAGCGCAAGCGCGCCGAGTGCCATGACAGCCGTGCGGTAGTAGGACGCCGGGTCGGGAAAGAACGGGATTGCGATGCGAAGCATTCCGTAGAGGCCGGCTTTGGCGACCACGCCCGAGAGCACCGCGGATACCTCCGGCGGCGCCTGTCGATACGCATCGGGGAGCCAGCCGTGGAACGGGAAGAGCGGCGACTTGATCGCGAACGCGAGCATGAAGCCGAGGAAGATCCAGCGGTTCGAGCTGACCGGCCCGGAGAGCATGTCGAACGTGCCGACGTGGACGCCGTACGCGATCAGCGCTGCGAGCATGAGCAGCGAGCCCGCCATCGTGTAGATGACGAACTTCACCGTCGCGCCGAGTCGGCCCGGCCCGCCCCACACGCCGACGAGGATGTAGAGCGGGATCAGCATCGCCTCGAAGAACGCATAGAAGAGGAGGAGGTCCTGCGCGACGAAGACGCCCACGATCGCGCCGGTCAGGAACAGCATCAACCCGAAGTACGCGCGTGGGCGATCTCGACCGACCCAGAAGCCGTACGCCGTGCACGCGGCCATGCAGATGACGGTGAGGCCCACAAACCACAGCGAGAACGGGAACTCGCCGACGTGGTACGAGACGTGTAGGTCGTTGATCCACGTCGCCTTCTGCGAGAACTGCAGGCCCCCGTGGGAGAAGTCGAAGCGCGCTGCCTGCTCGATCCAGATTCCGACCTCGGCGAGCGAGACGAGCACTGCGAGCGAACCGGTCGCGTAGCGCGACAGGGGAAGGATCCAGATGACGATCGCCGCGCCGATCGGCAGCCAGATGAGCAGCGAGGTGAAGTCGCCGACCGTCACTTGACCACCAGGAGGACGATCGCGAGCACCGCCATGCCCGTGCCGAGGAAGAGGACGTATGTACGCAGCAGCCCGGTCTGGATGCGGCGGACGCCGCGCGCGACCCACAGCGCGTCATCACCGATCTTGGTTGTCTCCCCGATGAAGATCGGCGTCTCCCATTCATCGCGCAAGAGCCGGGCGAGCCCAGCGGCCGGGCGGAAGAAGAGCGCGTCGTACGCCTCGTCGAAGTAGAGCTTGTGCTCGAGCGCGCGCTGCAGCTTCGGCCGGGTCGGGACGGAGACGCTGCGCTTCGCGTACATGAGATAGGCAACGGCGATCCCGGCGAGCCCGAGCGCGACCGCGAGGATCGAGGCGATCGCCTCCTGCGTGTTCGTCGGCTCGGCCACGACGAGCGTCCGTGCTGCCGGCTCGAGCCAGTGCGTGACCGGAGTCCAGAACGGCGCGAACTGGATCCAGCCGCCGACGATCGCGAGCAGCGACAGCACGCCGACGGGGAGCAGCATCGTCCACGGCCCCTCGCCGTCGTGCTCGGCCCGCGCCTCACCCGGCCCGAACACGATGAAGTACAGCCGGAACGTGTAGAGCCCGGTCAGGAACGCGCCGACGAGCCCGACAATGCCGAGGATCACGCCGTACCAGTGCGCGTGGAGCGCGGCCGCGATGATCGAGTCCTTCGAGAAGAAGCCGCTGAACGGCGGAATGCCGACGAGCGCGAGCGAGCCGATCAGGAATGCCCACTTCGTCCAGGGCAAGGACTGGCCGATGCCACGCATCTTCCGGATGTCCTGCTCGCCCGAGAGCGCATGGATCGCGACGCCGGCCGCCATGAAGAGCAGCGCCTTGAAGAACGCGTGCGTCATCAGGTGGAACATCCCGTTGGCGTACGCGCCGACGCCTGCCCCGAGGAACATGTAGCCGATCTGCGACATCGTCGAGTAGGCGATCACGCGCTTGATGTCGACCTGGACGAGCGCGACGAGCCCGGCCACGAGCAGCGTCAGCGCGCCCATCCCTGCGGCGACGAGCTCGACCGTGCGCGCCTGCTCGAAGAGCGGATGCGTGCGAGCGATCAGATACACGCCGGCGGTGACCATCGTCGCGGCGTGGATCAGCGCGGAGACCGGCGTCGGGCCCTCCATCGCGTCCGGCAGCCACGTGTGCAGGGGGATCTGCGCCGACTTCGCCGCGGCGCCGCCGAGGAGCCCGAGCGCGACGAGGTTCGTCGCCGTCGACGACATGTGCACGTGGAAGTTCGTCCCGAACGAGAGCGAGTTCGTGTGCGCGATCAGCACGAAGAACGCAAGCGCCATCGTTGCGTCGCCCAGCGCATTCATGACGAACGCCTTCTTGGCTGCGGCGACCGCCGTCGGACGCTCGTGCCAGAAGCCGATCAGCAAGTAGCTCGACAAGCCGACGAGCCCCCAGCCGACAAGCAGGAGCAGCAGGTTCCCGCCCTCGACGAGCAGCAGCATCGAGAAGACGAAGAGCGACATGTAGGCGAAGTAGCGCCGCTCCTCCGGGTCGTCGTGCATGTAGCCGACCGAGTAGAGGACGATCAGTCCGCCGACGCCGGAGACGATCAGCATCATCATCGTGCTGAGCGGGTCGACGAGAAGGGTCAGCCCGATCTTGAGGCCGCCGCTCTCGAGCCAGGTCCACGCGGTCGTGAGCGATCCATGCTCGCTCCCATGTGAGCGCAGCCCGAAGAACGACCAGACCGCGCCGCCGAATGCGACGAAGACGCTGAGCGTCGAGATCCAGGCGGCGGCGGTGCGCGAGATGCGCGTCCCGGCGAGCGTGATCGCGAGCGCGCCGGCGAGCGGCGAGAACAGGCAGAGCCAGGCTCCAGCGGTCATCCGCGCAGCTCCGACAGACGATCGACGTCGAGCGCGAGCCTCCGTCGGTGAATCGCAACGACGAGGCCGAGCCCGACGCATACCTCGGAGGCGGCGACCGCCATCACCGCGAGCGCGAAGATCTGGCCCGCGCCGTTCCCCGCATGTCGCGAGAACGCGATCAGCGCGAGATTCGCGCCGTTCAGCATGATCTCGAGCGACAGCAGGACGATCAGCGGGTTCCGCCGGATCAGGACGCCGAGGGCGCCGACGCCGAAGAGCAGCGCGGAGACTCCGAGATACCAGGCGATCGACGGACCGAGCATCAGGTGAGCGACGCCTCCTCCTGCTGGCGTCGCGTGTGCGAGCCGAGGATCACGCCGCCGACAGCGGCGACGAGGAGCACGATCGACGTGATCTCGAATGCGAGCAGGTGGTCGGTGAGGAACAGCCTCCCGATCCAGCCGGGTGAGCCGAACGTCGCGTTGACGTGATCGGTGTGCGCGAGCTTCCCGCCGGCCTTGAGCCCGATCACGACGATGATCTCGAGGAAGATCGACGCCGCCGCGAGCACCGACGCGACGGTCTGCCACGCGGGCCCGCCTGCCCACGGCGCCTCCGACCGCGGGCCGACGTACGCGATCACGAAGAGGAACATCACCATCACCGCGCCGGCGTAGACGAGCACCTGCGCGGCCGCGACGAACTCCGCGGAGAGCAGCAGGTACAGCACGGCTAGCGACCCGAGGTTCCCGATCAGCGCGAGCGCCGAGTAGAACGGGTTCGAAAACGAGACGACCGCCACGCCGGACGCGATGCACGCGAAGCCGGCGACGATCCACACGACCCACACGACGGCGCTGCCCGCGCTGTACGCCGCGAGCAGGCTCACGAGTTGGACTTGTAGAAGGGGATCGGAGTGTCGTACAGCTCGCGGTCGGCGACCGGTACCTGCTTGATCGGCTCCGCGAGCAGCATGTCTTTCGTGTAGATCTGGTCGTCGCGGTTGTACTCGGAGATCTCGAACTCGTTGCCGAGCGTGATCGCGTCGAACGGGCACGCGAGCTCGCAGTAGCCGCAAAAGATGCAGCGGCTCATGTTGATCTCGTAGATGCGTGCGTAGCGCTCGCCGGCGGAGACGCGGTTGTCAGCGGTGTTCTCGGCGGGCACGACACGGATGCAGTCGGCGGGGCACGCGGCCGCGCAGAGCGAGCAGCCGACGCACTTCTCGAGCCCGTTCTCGTGCACGTGAAGCCGGTGACGGCCGCGGAAGCGCGGATAGATCGGGCGCTTGTACTCCGGGTAGTCCTGCGTGATCGTGCCCTTGAAGATCTGCTTGAACGTCACGCCGAAGCCCTTCAGCGTCGTGATCGGCTGGATGTCCATCAGAAGGCCACCACGAT
>DATAOK010000075.1:0-3896 GCA_036265735.1 Gaiellaceae bacterium | reverse complement strand
CGGGTCCCCGACGCACAGCTCTGGCTGATCGGCGGCGCGAGCGACCGGCTTCGAAATCGCGTCGCGGGGCGCCGCGACATCCGGCTGTTCGGCCGCGTCGACCGACAGCGCGTCTTCTCACTCGTCGCGAACTTCGACGTCGCGGTGTATCCACGTCACATCGACCAAGGCATTCGTGCGTCGAAGACCGCGGAGTACCTCGCTGCCGGCGTCCCGATCGTCGCCTACGATCATCGAGTCGTCGATGACGTTCGCGCGGCCGGGGCCGGAAAGTTCGCCGCGAACGCAACCGAGTTCGCCGACGCGGTCGCAACGCTGCTGACAGACGAGCCGGAACGGGCTCGACTCGCCGCTGCAGCCGCGGCAGAAGGCGCGAAGCGGGACTGGCGCGTGCTCGCGGCGCAGTACGACGCGCTCCTCGACCGTTCGTTGCCCCGCCGCTAGGGCTCGACTGCGAACGGCTCCAACGAACCGTCGCTTCCGGCCGACAGCACGAGCTCCGAGAAGAAGCGCGTCATGTAGAGACCGGCACGGAAGTCGCCGAGACTCGGCTCCGGACGCTCCCCGTTGGCAAGCGCGATCGCCAGCTCGGGGTAGCGGCTGCCGGCGGCAGTCGGCAGCGGGAACGCGCCGCCGAAGCGCGGATTGATGTCGGTGACTCGGTGGCTGCCGTCAGGCTCGCGGAAGCATTGGATGTTCGCGGGACCGACGAGCCCGAGCGTCTCCGACACGTTCCGGCCGACCTCGATCAGCTCCTGATCGGCGATCGTCATCCCCTTGATCGACTCACCGCCCTTCGACTCGATCATCGTGCGCGGAACGGCGTTGAGACAGCGAGACTCGAGATCGCAGAAGACATCGATCGAAAACTCCTCGCCGCGGCACGCCGACTGGATCATCGAGTCCTCGCGCGTGTAGCCGAGAAAGAACTCGAGCTCGCGTGCGTTCTCACAGCGGTAGATGCCGCGCGAGCCGAAGCCCTTACGCGCCTTCACCAGCACGGGGAACTCGACGTCGCCGGGCAGGTCGGCCGGTAGCCATGTCGGCGGCGAGCCGATCCCGCGCTCCTCGAAGAGCAGGTGCGCGAGCCACTTGTCTGCGAGCGCGTCGACGACCGACGGCTCCGGCAGCAGAACGAGCGCGCCAAGCTCGCTCTTCGCACGCGAGAGCACGCCGTGATCGAGGTCGGTGAGCGGCACGATCAATTTCACGTCGTGCTCGTGTGCGAGCGCGCGGAGCGTCGGCACATACTCGACGTCGTCGATGCGTGGGACGAACGCGTGAACGTCGGCGTGGTAGAGCGCCGGTGCGAGCCGGTTGACATCCGCCGCGATCGTGCGCGCACCCGCGCGCTTGAACGCCGTGACGATGTCGACGCGCTGGCCGGCACACGTGAACAGAACCGCCGTCATTCGGGCGCAGAGGGTACCGTCGCGCCGTGGCGCGCCGCCTGCTCCTCATCGCCGCCGGGCTGGTGGCCGCCTGGGTCGTCGCGTGCCTCGTCTTCTTCACGTGGTCCCCCTGGGACTCCGGCGCGCCCGCTCACGCGGATGTCGTCGTCGTGCTCTCGGGCAACAAACGGCGTCTTCCGACGGCACTTGCGCTCGTCCGACGAGGTGTCGCACCCGTGCTCGCGCTCTCGAGCGTGGAGCGGACGAAGCACTGGGCCGAGGCCGAGCGGTTGTGCCGCACGCATCACTATGCCGGCGCAAGAGTGATCTGTTTCACGGCCGTGCCGTTCAGCACGCGCGGCGAGGCGCGTGCGATCGCCCGCATGACGCAGGAACGCGGGTGGCGGTCGATCGTCGTCGTCACGTCCCGGTTTCACGTCACGCGGGCGCGCCTGCTGTTCCGGCGGTGCTGGCCCGGGCCGTTGTCGATGGTCGGTGCGCCTTCCACGTGGTGGCAGCTGCCGGTCGAGTGGGTGTCGGAGACCGGGAAGCTGCTCGTGCAGCTGACAGTCCAGCGAAGCTGTTAGCTCATCCAGCCGCCGCCGGCACCCTTGTACGTGTCGCGGAAGAGCGCGAGCGGCGTCAGCGCGAGGATCTTCAGGTCGAGCAGAGCGCTGCGATGCTCGACGTACCAGACGTCGAGCTCGATCCGCTCCGGCCACGGCAGCGACGCGCGTCCGTTCACCTGCGCCCAGCCGGTGATCCCGGGCTTGACCTCGAGCCGGCGAAGCTGGCGCGCGTCGTAGTGCTCGACCTGGTAGCGGAGCGTCGGCCGCGGCCCGACGATGCTCATGTCCCCGCGCACGACGTTCCAGAGCTGCGGCAGCTCGTCGAGCGAAAGGCGGCGGAGCGTCCGGCCCGCGCGCGTGATGCGCGAGTCGCCTTTGTTCACCGCGAAGCCGGCGCCCATCGTCTCCGCGCCGACGACCATCGTGCGCAGCTTCAGGAGCTCGAAGTCTGCGCCGTCCTTCCCGACGCGCGTCTGCCGGTACAGCACTGGCCCCCCGTCGAGCTTGACCGCGGCTGCCGCGGCCGCGAGAAGCGGCGAGGCGACGACGAGCGCAGCCCCGGCGATCGCGACGTCGACTGCGCGGTTCACGCGATCCGGCAGCGGAGGAGCGTCCGGAGCACGCGCAGGCCGTCGACCGTCGTCAGCTTCTTCCCTTGCTCGCGGCTCCGCGCCTTGTAGACGATCGGGACCTCATAGATCCGGATGCCTTTACGCACCAGTCGCGCGGTGATCTCCGCCTCGATCGCGAAGCCGCGCTCGCGGAGCTTGAGCGAGCGGAAGACCTCGGTTCGCATCGCTTTCTGGCCGGTCATGATGTCGGAGATCCAGCAGTTGTAGATCACGTTCGCTGCGAACGACACGGCACGGTTGCCGATCACGTACCAGAAGCTGTAGGCGGAGTGGGCCTGGAAGCCGCGCGTGCCGAACACGGCGTCGGCGTCCCCGTTCCGCAGCGGCTCGAGCAGCAGCGGGATGTCGGCCGGCGAGTACTCGAGGTCGGCGTCCATCACCGTCGCATAGGTGCCTTCCGCCGCGGCGAGCGCTGTGCGCAGCGCCGCCCCCTTGCCGCGATTCCGGTCGTGCCGGAGGAGCCGCACGTTGTCGGGCCACGGCCGGCCGCGCAGGAGCACCTCGGTCCCGTCGGTCGAGCCGTCGTCGACGACCACGACCTCCCAGCCTCGTTCGGAGATCTGCGTGCGCAGAAGCTCCTCGAGCGCCTTCTCGACTGTCCCGCGCTCGTTGTAGACGGGCATGAGCACGGACACCTCGGGCTTCGTCGTGTCCGTCACTGGCGCGTTTCCTCCTACCGAGTAGACGCCTGCCTACCGGGTCCCTTCGGCTGCGTCCCAGGTCGACGGGACGCCTCGCCGCAGGTAGTTCCAAAGTGCCACGACCGTCGCGGCCGAGACCAACACGTAATAGCGCGCAATGCCGACGCCGACAAGAGCCGCCAGCAGAAGGCCGAGCTGCAGGCCGAGCGTCACCGCATACAGCGTCCCATGCCCGAGCAGCGCGATGTTCGTCCCGAGCGCGACCAGATGCAGCACGCCGCTCGCGTACCGCAGGTGCCGGTGCGAGATCACCTCGAGCAGGTAGACGGGGCGGAGCCGGCGGAGCATTTTCCCCTCGAGCACGATCGCCCAGCAGTGCTCGAACATGCGCACCTTGCGGCGGTACTCGTCCTCGTTCGTCGGCGTCGCCTTCTCGTACGCGTTCGCCTCGGGCTCGTAGACCGCCCGCTTGCCACGTTGCACCATCAGGTACGGAAACGAGAGGTCGTGGCCGAAACGCGGGTCGACCTCGACGTAGTCCTCGCGCCGCACGGCGTAGATCGATCCGTTGCCGCCGGTGACCGAATCGATGCGAGACTCGTCCGCGCGCAGCGCGAGCTCGTAGCGCCAGTAGAGACCCTCCTTGTTGCGGCCGTCGTCGTC
>DATAOK010000074.1:0-8468 GCA_036265735.1 Gaiellaceae bacterium | reverse complement strand
CGCGGTTGCGACGGGCGATCTCTCGAAGAAGATCACGGTCGACGTCAAGGGCGAGGTCGCGGAGCTCAAGGAGACCGTCAACACGATGGTCGACCAGCTTCGCGCGTTCAGCGCCGAGGTCACGCGCGTTGCCCGCGAGGTCGGCACCGAAGGCCGGCTCGGAGGTCAAGCGTCGGTCGAAGGCGTCAGCGGCGTGTGGGGCGACCTGACCGACAACGTGAACTTCATGGCGAACGCGCTCACCGAGCAGGTGCGGAACATCGCGCAGGTGACAACCGCCGTCGCGACCGGCGATCTCTCGAAGAAGGTCACCGTCGACGCCAAGGGCGAGGTGCTCGAGCTCAAGAACACGATCAACACCATGGTCGACCAGCTCAGCTCGTTCGCCGACGAGGTCACACGCGTCGCACGCGAGGTCGGCACCGAGGGCAAGCTCGGCGGCCAGGCGAACGTACGCGGAGTCAGCGGAACGTGGAAGGACCTGACGGACTCGGTGAACGGCCTGGCGTCGAACCTCACCGATCAGGTCCGCAACATCGCGGAAGTCACGACCGCGGTCGCGAAGGGCGACCTCTCGCAGAAGATCACCGTCGACGCGCGCGGCGAGATCCTGCAGCTGAAGAACACCGTCAACATCATGGTCGACCAGCTGTCGTCCTTCGCCGCGGAGCTCACGCGCGTGGCGCGCGAGGTCGGCACCGAGGGCATCCTCGGCGGGCAGGCGAACGTCGAAGGTGTCAGCGGCGTCTGGAAGGAGCTGACCGACAACTTCAACCAGCTGGCCACGTCGCTGACGACGCAGGTACGCGCGATCGCCGACGTCTCGACCGCCGTGACCGAGGGCGACCTCACGCGTCAGGTCACGGTCGAGGCGAAGGGCGAGGTCGACGCCCTGAAGGAGAACGTCAACCAGATGATCGCGAACCTCCGCGAGACGACCGCGCGGAACGCCGAGCAGGACTGGCTCAATTCGAACCTCGCGCGGTTCAGCGGGATGATGCAGGGACAGCGCGACCTGCAGACGGTCTCGCGCCTGATCATGTCCGAGCTCACGCCGCTCGTCGGCGCGGGCTACGGCGCCTTCTTCCTGAGCGAAGAGGTCGCGGACGACGAGCCCGCGTTCCAGCTCATCTCGAGCTACGGCTACAAGACACGGAAGAAGGTCTCGAATCGCTTCAAGCTCGGCGAGTCGCTCGTCGGCCAGGCGGCGCTCGAGCGCCAGTCGATCCTGATCACCGAGCCGCCGGAGGACTACGTCAAGGTCGCGTCCGCGCTCGGCGAGGCGACGCCGAAGAACATCATCGTGATGCCCGTCCTCTTCGAGGACCAGGTGATGGCCGTGGTCGAGCTCGCCGCGTTCCAAGCGTTCACTGACGTCCAGCGCGGCTTCCTCGATCAGCTCGGCGAGACGATCGGCATCGTTATCAACACGATCCAGGCGACGATGCGGACGGAAGAGCTGCTGCGCCAGTCGCAGGGGCTGACGCTCGAGCTGCAGGAACGCTCGGAAGAGTTGCAGTCGCAGCAGGAGGAGCTGAAGCGGGCGAACACCGAGCTCGAGCAGCAGGCGCAGACGCTCAAGGCCTCGGAGGAGCTGCTGCAGACGCAGCAGGAGGAGCTGCAGCAGACGAACGAGGAGCTCGAGGAGAAGGCGCAGCTGCTCGAGGAGCAGAACCGGCGCATCGAGATCAAGAACTCGGAGATCGAGCTCGCGCGGACGGCGTTGCAGGAGCGCGCCGAGCAGCTCGCGCTCTCGTCGAAGTACAAGAGCGAATTCCTCGCGAACATGAGCCACGAGCTGCGCACACCGCTCAACTCGCTGCTCATACTCGCGAAGCTCCTTGCGGAGAACGCGGACCAGAACCTGACGGAGAAGCAGGTCGAGTTCGCGACGACCATTCACCAGGCCGGCGCCGACCTGCTCAGCCTGATCAACGACATCCTCGACCTCTCGAAGGTCGAGGCCGGGAAGATGGACGTGAACTCCTCCGAGGTTCCTCTCGCGGACATCCGCGACTACGTCGAGCGCACGTTCCGGCCGCTCGCCGAGGAGAAGGGGCTCGAGCTGACCGTCGAGGTCTCGGGCGCGAACGTCCCGCCGACGATCCAGACCGACGAGCAGCGGCTGCAACAGGTGTTGAAGAACCTGCTCTCGAACGCCGTGAAGTTCACCGAGTCGGGCGGCGTCGCGATGCGCATCGAGAGCGCGCACGATGTCGCGTTCGCGACGCCGGAGCTCGCCGGGAACGACTCCGTCCTTGCGTTCTCCGTCATCGACAGTGGCATCGGCATCGCCGAGGACAAGCTGCGCTTGATCTTCGAGGCGTTCCAGCAGGCGGACGGCACGACCTCGCGGAAATACGGCGGCACGGGGCTCGGCCTGTCGATCAGCCGCGAGATTGCGCGCCTGCTCGGCGGCGAGATCCGCGTCACGTCGGAGCCCGGCATCGGCAGCACGTTCACGCTCTTTCTGCCGGCGACGTTCGCGCACCGCGAGGACGCTGTCGAGATCGCGGAGCTCGAAGAGCGCCTCAACCTGCTCGTGCGCGAGGGCGAGGAGCTGGTCGCGCAGGGAACGACACTGCTCGCGCCACCGCCGGTGCAGGCTCTCGACCCGGCCGTGCTGCTCCCGAGTGAGGTCGCGGACGACCGGGAAGACGTCCAGGAGGGCGACCGTGTCGTGCTCGTCATCGAGGACGACGTCACCTTCGCCCGCACGGTGCTCGACACCTCGCGAGAGCGCGGGTTCAAGGGCATCGTGGCGTTACGCGGCGACGTCGGCCTCGCGCTCGCGCACGAGTACCGACCGGACGCGATCGTGCTCGACATGCAGCTCCCCGTGATGGACGGCTGGGACGTGCTCGAGCACCTCAAGCGGCATCCGGCGACCCGCCACATCCCGGTGCACATCGTCTCGGCGATCGACGGGGATCGCACGAGCGTCCTCCGTGCCGGCGCGGTCGCGTACCTCGAGAAGCCCCTCGAGAAGGAGGGGCTCGACTCGATGCTCGGCGAGATCTCCTCGTTCATCGAGCGCGACGTTCGGCGCCTCCTCGTCGTCGAGGACGACGACACCGAGCGGAGCTCGATCGTCGAGCTCGTCGGCTCCGACGATGTCGACATCACAGCCGTTGGCTCCGCGGAGGACGCGTTCGCCGCGCTGCAGTCGCAGCAGTTCGACTGCATGGTGCTCGACCTGAAGCTGCCGGAGACGACCGGATTCAAGGTCCTCGAGCAGCTGAAGCGAGACGGCCAGCTCGCGAAGCTGCCGGTCATCGTCTACACCGGCAAGGATCTCACGCGCCGCGAGGAGACGCGGCTGAAGAAATACGCCGAGACGATCATCGTGAAGGACGCGCGCTCGCCGGAGCGGCTCCTCGACGAGACGTCGCTCTTCCTGCACCGCGTCGAGGCGCGGCTGCCGCAGGCGAAGCGCCGCATGCTCGAGCAGCTGCACTCGACCGAAGGCGTCTTCAACGGCAAGAAGGTGCTGATCGTCGACGACGACGTGCGCAACGTCTTCGCGCTGACGTCCGTGCTCGAGGCGAACGGGATGGACGTCGTGTTCGCGGAGAACGGCCGCGACGGGATCGAGACGCTGCGAGAGCACCGGGACGTCGATCTCGTCCTGATGGACATCATGATGCCGGAGATGGACGGCTACGAGACGATGGCCGCCGTCAGGCAGATGCCCGAGTTCCGTCAGCTGCCGATCATCTCGCTCACGGCGAAGGCGATGAAGGGCGACCGTGAGCGGTCGATCGAGTCCGGAGCATCGGACTACATCACGAAACCCGTCGACACGGATCAGCTGCTCTCGCTGATGCGGGTGTGGCTGTACCACTGAGCACGCCGCCCGACCCGGAGGCCGTTGCGCCGGAGCGGGAGCTGGAGCAGCTCGAGATCGAGCTGCTGCTCGAGGCGGTCTTCCGCCGCTACGGCCTCGACTTCCGACAGTACGCGCAGGCGTCGCTGAAGCGGCGCCTGTACCGGCGGATGCTTGCGGAGGGGCTCGGGACGCTGACGGAGCTGCAGAACCGGCTGCTCCACGACCCGCCGTGCATGGAGCGGCTGCTCGTCGATCTGTCGATCAACGTCACCTCGATGTTCCGTGACCCGACGTTCTATGTCGCGTTCCGCGAGAAGGTCGTCCCGGTGTTGCGCACGTACCCGTTCACGCGGATCTGGTGCGCAGGCTGCTCAACAGGAGAAGAGGTCTATTCGCTCGCGATCGTCCTCCAGGAGGAGGGCGTCTACGAGCGCACCCGCATCTACGCGACCGACATCAACGAGCACGTGCTGCAGACGGCTCGCGCCGGCGTCTTTCCGCTGGACCGGATGAGGCAGTACACGCAGAACTACATCCGGGCCGGCGGCAAGGGCGACTTCTCCGAGTACTACACCGCCGCATACGACAGCGTCGCGTTCTCGCGGACGTTGACCGAGAACGTCGTCTTCGCGCAGCACAACCTGGCGATGGACCGATCCTTCAACGAGTTCAACGTGATCATCTGCCGCAACGTGATGATCTACTTCGACAAGGCGCTGCAGGATCACGTGCACACGCTGTTCTACGAGAGCCTCGAGATGTTCGGGACCCTCGCTCTCGGCCACAAAGAATCGATCAACTTCACGCGCTACGCCGGCCGCTACGAAGAGATGGACCTCGATGAGCGGATCTACCGCAAAGTCTCATGAGGTGTACGAGGTCATCGTGATCGGCACGTCCTGGGGCGGACTGGACGCAGTGAGCCGTCTGCTCGACGGTCTGTCCGACGACGTCCATCAGCCGATCGTTGTCGCGCAGCACCGCTCGGTCGATTCGGAAGAAGGCGGGCTCGCGCGACTGCTCGGGCACCACACGCGGCGCCTCGTGTCCGACCCCGACGACAAGACCCCGCTCGAGCCGGATCACGTCTATATCGGGCCGCCGGACTACCACCTCCTCGTTGAGCACGGCCACCTCGCACTCTCGACCGACGCGCCCGTCCGCTACGCACGGCCGTCGATCGACGTGCTCTTCGAGTCGGTCGCCGATGCGTACGGGCACAAGGCTGTCGGCATCGTCCTCACCGGGGCGAACGCGGACGGCGCGCGCGGGCTCGCGCTGATCAAGGAGCGCGGCGGCGTCGCGATCGTGCAGGACCCGGAGACGTCCGAGAAGCGGACGATGCCCGACGCCGCGATTCGTGCGACGCACGCCGACGCCGTGCTGCCGCTCCACGAGATCCCGCTCTTCCTCTACGGGTTGTGCGCATGAGCGACGCAAAACTGCTGCTCGTCGACGACCGTGAAGAGAACCTCCTCGCGCTCGAGGCGATCCTCGAGCCGCTCGGCCACCGGTGCGTCTCAGTCACGTCGGGGTCGGCGGCGTTGAAGGAGCTCTTGCTCGACGACTTCGCCTGCATTCTGCTCGACGTCCAGATGCCCGAGCTCGACGGCTTCGAGCTCGCGGAGCTGATCAAGCGGCGCGAGCGGTCGCAGCACATCCCGATCATCTTCGTGACCGCGCTCTCGAAGGACGAGCGGCACGTGTTCCGCGGCTACTCCTCCGGCGCCGTCGACTACATCTTCAAGCCGATCGAGCCCGAGATCCTGCGCTCGAAGGTCGGTGTGTTCGTCGAGCTGTGGGAAAAAGGCCGGCAGCTTCAGGAACAGGCGGAGCAGCTCCACGAGCAGGAGCTCGCCGCACTCGAGCAGGCGAGCGAGGAGCGGTACCGCCAGCTCGCCGACGCGATGCCGCAGATCGTCTGGACCGCCGACGCGGAGGGCGCGGCCACATACTTCAACCGCCGCTGGTTCGACTACACCGGGATGGCCGACGAGCACGCTGGGCCGAACGCGTGGCATCTCGTCGTGCATCCGGACGACCTCCCGCTCGCCGTCTCGCGGCGGGAACAGACGCTGTGCAGCGGCGAGACGTTCGAGGTCGAGTACCGCTTCCGCGACGCGGGCGGCAGCTACCGCTGGCACCTCGGTCGTGCGGTCCCGATGCGCGCCGCCGACGGCTCGATCGAGTTCTGGATCGGCACGGCGACCGATATCCACGACCGCAAGCGGATCGAGGAGCAGCAGCGCTTCATCGTCTCAGCCGGCGACGAGCTCACGCGGTCGCTCGACTACCGGGAGACGCTACGGCGGGTTGCAGAGCTCGCCGCGGGCGAGATCGCGGACTGGTGCGTCGTCCACATCGTCGAGTCCGACGGCGCCGTCGTCCAGATCGCGATCGCGCACCGCGACCGGTCGAAGGTCACGTTCGCGCGCGAGCTGCAGGACCGGTACCCGCCCGAGAACGAGGCGACCGGTCCGGCCGCAGTGATCCGGACCGGCGAGCCCGAGCTCGTGCCCGAGATCACACCCGAGCTGGTCCGCGCGGCGGCCCGCGATGACCTGCACTTCGAGCTCCTGCAGGAGCTCGGTCTCGAGTCGTACGTCTGCGTCCCGCTCAAAGGGCTCGACGGCGTCCCACTCGGCGCGATCACGCTCGTCTCGTCGGATGCCGGCCTGCGCTTCGGCGCGGAGGATCTCGTGCTCGCCGAGGAGCTCGCGCGCCGTGCAGCGTCCGCGATCGAGAACGCACGGCTCTACCACGAGGCCGAGGCGCGTGCGCAGGCCGCGCAGGTCCTCGCGACGATCGGAGACGGCGTGGCCCTCGTCGACCGGAGCGGCCGGATCCGGCTGTGGAACGCGGCGGCCGCGGTGATCACCGGTCTCCAGGCTTCGGACGTCATGGGCAAGCAGGCGCCGCTGGCGATCCCGGGCTGGAGCGCGGTCGCAGAGCTCATCCCCGTCGCGTCCGGCGGAGAGTCCGCGCGCGCCGAGAACATCCCGCTGCAGATCGGCGAGCGCGAGCTCTGGCTCTCGATCTCGGCCGTCGGCTACGAAGAGGGGACCGTGTACGCGTTCCGCGACCTGACCGACGAGCGTGCGCTCGAGACGATGCGCCAGGACCTCGTCGCGACCGTCTCGCACGAGCTGCGCACGCCGCTCGCGGCGATCTACGGGGCAGCGCTCACATTGCGTCGCGACGACGTGGAGCTCGAGGGCCCGCTGCACGACAAGCTGCTCGAGGTGATTGCAGAGGAGTCGAACCGCCTCTCCAACATCGTCAACGACCTGTTGCTCGCAAGCCAGCTTGACACCGGCACGCTGCGCGCAACCATCGAGCGTTGCGACCCGCGCGAGATCGCGGGGCTCGAGATGGACGCGGCGCGCATGCATCTGCCGGAGACGATCACGCTCGTCCTCTCGGCCCCCGACGACCTTCCCGCGGTTGCCGCCGACCCGGGCCAGCTGCGACAGGTGCTCGGAAACCTCATCGAGAACGCAATCAAGTACTCGCCCGGCGGCGGGACGATCGACGTCACGCTCGAGCCGGTCGAACGGCATGTGCGCTTTGCGATCCGCGACTCCGGTCTCGGCATCCCGAAGGCCGAGCAGCGGCGGATCTTCGAGAAGTTCTACCGCCTCGACCCCGACATGGCGCGCGGCATCGGCGGGACCGGGCTCGGCCTCTATATCTGCCGTGAGCTCGTGCGCCGGGTCGACGGCCGCATCTGGGTCGAGTCCGACGGCCGCTCAGGCTCGACGTTCATCGTGGAGATCCCGCAGGCAGCAGCGGTTCCGGCGGTTGTGGCACATCGCCGCATCACCACGCCGGTCTGACGTTGCTACGGTCCCCGACTGGGTACCGGAACCGACGTGGAGGTGGTCATGGCGGTCACACGGTTCGAGGGCACGGGTCCGGTTGCGAGGTACTGGCTTGCACATTGCGAGGGCTTTGCCGTGGAGGGCGGCGCGCGTGGGGTCGTCGAGGAGCTGCTCCACGACGCGAACCCGCATCTGACGTCGCGGCTGCTCGTGCGGACGCGGCGCGGTCGCACCCGCGTGATCCCGGTGAGCGCGGTCGCGTCGGTCTCGCCTGCCGAGCGGACGCTCGTCGTGCACGAGCCGCGGCCGAAGCCGAGGCCGAGGCCGAAGGCGAAGGCCAAGCCGAAGAGGCAGCGCACATCGCATCGGTACATCCGACGCGCGATCGCGCACACGACGACCGTCGTGCGGCCGCGCGTCCACGCCGGGGCGGCGGCTGTCTGGCCGTTCGTCCACGCCGCGGCCGTTGTCCTCGGCGGATCGTTCCGTCAGCTCTCGAGCGAGTTGCGCGCGACCGCGCGCAGGCTGCTGCGCTGGGCTCAGCCGCCGACCTTGCGCTTGCCGAGGCGGCCGCGCAAGGAGCCGTGATCGAGCGTCAACGTCCCGTGCGCCGCGGCTGAGCCTGCGACCTTGACCGACCCCGCGAAGGACGCCGGCGGGCCGATGTCACGCATGGCGAGCTTCCCGCTCACCGTGACGCCAGCCGCAATCGTGTAATTCGTCAGCGTCGCGCCGTTCGCACGCGTGACGGCCCTGCCGCCGTACATGCCGGCCACCGTGTGCGGCGAGTCGGCCATCGCGCCCGTCGCAAGCCACGC
>DATAOK010000073.1:0-28770 GCA_036265735.1 Gaiellaceae bacterium | reverse complement strand
AGAGCTGGATCGCTTCGCGCTGCTCGTAGCGTGCTTCAGGTCCGGGACTTGGATCCGGAAGCGCGCTGTCCGCGTACGGCTCGAGCCAGCTGGGCTCGACGGCGCGGTGGGTTCTTGACGGTGTCATCGTGTTCTCCGTGGTGGGGCGGCGCCCGCGTTCGCGAATCGCGTTGAGGCTCCGGTTGGTTGCGATCCGGTAGAGCCAGGAGCGCAGCGACGCTCGCTCCTCGAAACCGTCGAGTCCGCGCCAGGCGGCAAGCAGCGTCTCCTGGACGAGATCCTCGGCGTCCTGCGCGGAGCCGAGCAGCCTGTAGCAATGCAGCTGAAGCTCGCGCCTGAACGGCTCGACCAGCGACGCGAACGCGCGCTCGTCGCCTCCCTTGGCCCGCTCGAGATCGACGGTCATCGCATCAATGACACCAGGTCCGTCGGAAACGGACCGGCGGTCCGTTTCGCGGCATCGCGGTGTCTTTGACATCGACACCACCGCGAATCGGAGATGAGCTGATGCAGAAGCAACGTTGGGTGCCCGCAAAGTGAGGAGCGCGCTCGCACGTGTGTTCGCCGTTTGGCGTACTGGCCTACCGAGGCCTGTTCTCGTTCTTCAAGCCGGGAACGCGCTCAGCTACTTCGGCACCGGACTGATTCTTCCCTTCGAGATCATCTACCTCCACGCGGTCCGCGGCTTCTCGACGGCGACCGCGGGGCTGGTGCTGGGGACGGTCATGGGCACCGCCGCAGTGGTGACGCTCCCTTCGGGTGCGCTCCTCGATCGTTTCAGTGCGAAACGGATCCTGATCGCGGGCAGTGTCTTGAACGGACTCGGCTACGGGGGCCTAGCGTTTGTCGACCGTCCCTGGCAAGGCTTCGTCTGCTCGGCCGTCGGCGGCGCCGGCTTCGGATGCGTGGGAAGCGCCGGCCAAGTCCTGACCTTGACCCTGGTCCCGGCGGAGCAGCGCGCCGCATCGACCGCGCTCCGACGAGTCGCAGGCAACTTCGGTCTCGGCCTCGGCGCGACGGCTGCGGGCTCCATCGTCGCGGCCACCCACCATCACCTCCAGACGTTCCAGGGCCTCTACCTCTTCGACGCGGTCACGTTCGTCGTGTTCGCGCTGGTTGTGCTCGTCTGGATCCCGGAGCCCGGCCTCGCGGATGCTCCGTCGGCGAGCGAGGGCGCACGGGGTTTCCGAGCTGTTGCTCGGGATCGGCTCTTGCTCGCCGTGATCGCGGGCAACCTGGCGCTTGTGATGATCGGCGGCGCGTTCTTCTCCTACATCCTCCCGCCGTTTGCGGAGGCGCATACAGCTGTGGGGCCCGTTGGGATCGGTGTCGTCGTCTTCATCAACACCTTCTTCATCGTCGTAGCGCAGGTACCGGCGACACGCGTGGTGGCGCGGATGCGCCGCACTCACGCTCTGTTCGCCACCAGCGCCATATTCGCAGTCGGCCTGCTCGCGGTCCCGCTCGCAACGCTCACGCACTCGACGCTCGCCGCTACGACCGACTTGGCCGGAGTGGCAATCGTGATCGCGGTCGCTGAGTGCGGGCAGTTCATCGTGCTCGGCCCGCTAGTCGCGGAAATCGCGCCGCCCCATCTGCTCGGCCGCTACATGTCGCTCTACCAGCTCAGCTTCATGGTCGGCGTGGCTCTCGGCCCCGCGGTCGGCGGCGTGCTGCTCGGAACGTCACCCGACACCATCTGGTGGGGCGGCGCCTTCGCGCTTGCACTGACCGGAGCCGGCTTCCTTCGACTCGGAAACCGGATACCCGACCCCCTCTTGCCGACGAAATCCCCGCCGCTGCAGGCCGCGTCAGAGGCGACCTGACGTGCCGCCGCGGCCGACGGTGACGAGCACGCAAGCGCCGCGCCGGAAGGTTCCCTCGAAGGTTGCGCTGAGCTTCGCGAATCCGGCAGGGGCGTTGCCGTACCAGGAGTACCAGCAGTTCCAGTAGTCGATATGGGGCGAGCGGGCAAGGAACACGCGACGGGCGAAGCCCTCATCCGGGCCGGGGCCGACGGCGGCAACCTGCCACACCTCACCGTCGTGGATCTCCAAGGACATGTCTGGCTCGATCACGATCTCCGAAAGCCACTCCGGGACGAGTTCGCGAGGAAGATCGTGGGGCGTCTCCGGCTCGTACACCCTGTAGCGCAGCGTCACAGTCGGCGTTCTACGCGTGCGTGGGAATCGTGAACGACCGGATCGGCGAGAGTGTGCGGCCGAGCTTGTTCACGGCGACCACGCGGAAGTAGTACTTCCGTCCCGCCTTCAAGCGGCCGTTCGCGGGAACGTCGAAGCCCTGGGCGAGTCCCTGGCCGTCTACGTCCATCCAGGCACATGACGACTTCGTGCCCGTCTTGAGTTCGAGCCGACGGGTGCTGCCGTACGGTGAACGGCGGAAACGACGGCGTCATAGCGACAGCCCGCACGTGAGACGTATGGAGCGTACCGGGATCGAACCGGTGACCTCCGGCTTGCAAAGCCGGCGCTCTCCCAGCTGAGCTAACGCCCCGTGTCGCGCCCAGTGTACGGTCCCGCACCGTGAGGGTGGCTCTCCGGCGGCTCGACCCGGCGCTCGTGCCGTTTGCCTGGAGTCGAGCGGCGATCTGGGGGCTCGCTGCACTCGTTGCCGCCACGCTCTCGCCCGACCACCCGCGCGCACACGGCCCGACGCCCGGCGGGCACGGCTACTGGTACGACCTCTGGGCGAACTGGGACGGCGCATGGTTCGCGCAGATCGCGCACCACGGGTACGCGTCCGGCGCCGGCACGCCCGCGTTCTACCCGCTCTACCCCGCGCTGCTCGCAGTGCTTGGCAGAGTGTTCGCGGGACAGTACGTCTTCGCCGGCATCGTGCTCGCACTCGCATGCGCAGCGGCCTCGTTCGTCCTGCTCAGACGACTCACCGCACTCGAGCTCGGTGACGCAACGGCGAGGCGCGCGACGCTCGCGCTCGCGATCTTCCCGCTCTCCTTCTTCTTGCAGGCCGTCTACAGCGAGTCGCTCTTCCTCCTGCTCGCGATCGCGACGTTCTACTTCGCGCGGAAGGAACGCTGGACGCTCGCGGCCGCCGCGCTCGCGCTGTCGTTCCTCACGCGGCCGACCGCGATCGCGCTGTGGATCGGCGCGCTCGTCCTCGCGTGGCGCTCACCGCTGCGACGGCGGGCACTCGAGTGGATCGTTCCGACGCCGCTCGCCTTCCTCGCGTTCCCGATCCTGCTCAAGCACCAGACCGGCGATGCGTTCGCGTTCATCCACGCCGAGAAGTACTGGCACCGCCACTTCTCGGCGCTCGGCCCGCTCGGCGGCATCATCGACGGCGCAAAAGCCGCCGGCCACGGCGCGCACGCGATCATCGCGACGCCCACGCCGCCCGACTGGACGTACCCCGCGAACCTCGACCTGAAGGAGACTGCCGCGGTGAACGTCGAGGCATTCGCGTGGCTCGTGCTCTTCGTCGCGCTGGCGGTCGTCGTCTGGCGTGTGCTCGGCGCAGCCTACGGCGCCTACGCGGGGGTGAGTCTCGCGATCCCGCTCGCGGAGCCTTGGAACGTCTTCCCGCTCTTCTCGCTTCCGCGCTTCGGGCTCGTCGTCTTCCCGTTCTTCATGGTGCTCGGCCTGCTCGCGCGCACGCGCGTCAGACTGACCGTGCTCGTCGCCTGCTCGACGCTCCTGCTCGCGTACCTCGTCGGGCGCTGGGCGCTCTGGTGGTGGGTCGCCTAGGAGCCGCTACGCCGCTTCGAGCGGCGAGCCGAGCTGCTTCGACCACCAGTCCGGTCCGACCTCGACGGTCGGCTGCGCGGGCGGCGCCGGCGGCCGCATGTCCTCGGTCACCTCGGTCTCGAGGTCGGCGGCGACGGCGCGTGCGTTCTCGCGGCGCAGCTTGTCGCGCTCGGACTCGAGCTCGACCGTCCGCTTCCGGAGCGTCTCGCGGCGCGTCTCGTACTCCGCGCGCACCTCGTCGAGCCGGGCACGCTGCGCCTCGAGCGCCTCGCGCATCTGCTCGACCTCGCGCTCCCGGCGCTCCAGCAGCGAGATGCGCACCTCGTCGTCCTCACGCAGCTCTTCCGCCCGCCTGACGGCCGCCTCGCGGCGGTTCAGCTCGGCCTCGCGGGCGTCGAGCTGCCGCTCGCGGTCGGGGAGATTCTCTGCGGCGGGATCTGCTTCAGCTGTGCTCAAGCGGCGGGTCCTTTCAGGAACACGAGCGCCGCAGGCGACAGGTCAAGAATCGGTCTGGGAGGGCCGGCCTGCCGACCCTCATCCGAGGGATCGGCAGGCCGGGGAGGCACAGGCTCCGGAGGGTTAGGCCGCGCGCTCCAAACGTTCCTCGACGCGTGCGCGGGCGACGATCGAGGCCCGGTCACCGAAGCGCAGGCGCGCTCGGAGTGCTCGGTGGTCGTCCCACAGCCCGTCGAGCTGGTCGTCCAGTCGGTGGATCTCGTCCTTCACCTGGGGATCGAACTCGGCGGACAGGCGGTGCCAGAGCTCCGCCCGCTCCTCGCTCAAGCGCTCGATCTCCGCATGGATCTCAGAGAGGGTGTTCATGCCCTCTTAAACGTGGTTCCCGGGTCGTCCATTCCTCAGGAATACCCGAGGTTTTCCAGCCGGTCCTCGTCGATCCCGAAGTAGTGGGCGACCTCGTGGAGGACGGTAATCCGGATCTCCGCATCGAGCTCCGCGGGGTCGGGAAACGACTCGACGAGCGGCAGCCGGAAGATCCGGATCCGGTCGGGCAGGCTCCCCGCCCAGTCGCCGCGCTCCGGGAGCGGGATGCCCTCGTAGAGCCCGAAGAGGTCGGGATCGTCCGGGTGCTTCTCCTCGACCGAGATCTCGACGTTCCGGATCGCCTCGCGGAGCTCGGCCGGGAGCGAGCGGAGGACGAGGTCGACCCGCTCGCCGAAGTTCAATAGACCGGGAAGCGGGAGGTCGGGGCGCGGGGACGCTGCTTCGCGACGAGCAAGACCGTGGCGAGCCCGAAGGCGAAGCCGCCGATGTGGGCAAAGAACGCGGTGCCGTCGCCGGCCGAGGGGTGGAGGAGCGAGAGTCCGCCCGTCCAGAGCTGCAGGCCGATCCAGACGCCGAGAAACCAGATCGCGGGGATCTCACGGATGAGGATGATCCCGAAGAAGATCACCGTCAGCACCTTCGCGCGCGGCAGCAACAGGAAGTACGCGCCGAGCACGCCGGCGATCGCGCCGCTCGCACCGATGTTCGGGATGCTCGCATCCTGGGTCGTTCCAGCGGCGAGCGTCACAACCGTCTGCGCCGCCATCGCCGCGATGCCGGCGGCGAGATACCAGATCAGGAAGCGCACGCGGCCGAGGGCGTCCTCGACGTTGTTCCCGAAGATCCAGAGAAAGAGCATGTTCCCGAGGATGTGCTGCCAGCTTGCGTGCATGAACATCCCGGTGAAGACGCCTTGCCACCAGGGCAGCGGATGGATCACGATGTTCACCGGGATGTGGCACGGGCCGCTGACCGTGCAGGGGTAGAAGCCGTCGCGGAAGACGTGGACGTCGACGCCGGGATTCGACAGCTCCCAGAACCAGACGAGAAAGCACGCGACGATGATCCCGATCGTGACGACCGGGAAGCTCTTCGTCGGGACGTTGTCTTTGAGCGGAAGCAACCCGCGTTACGCGGCGAGCGCTTCCCGCACGCGCTCGCCCGCCGCCTCGAGCTCGATCGACGCGCCGGTCACTTCCTGCAGGATCTCGTCGGCGGTCGGCTTCTGCCCCTCCGACCAGAGCTCGCGCACGAGCGAGCCGGCCTCGCGGCGCGTGAACCATGTGTTGCCGAAGGTCTCGCGCAGATACGAGCGCAGCTGCGCTTCGAATGCCCACGCACGCAGGTACTGCGACGCGTAGAAGCCGTCGTCGATGTCGGCGAGGTAGTCCGTGTCGCTCGGCGTCACCTTCAGCGCGTCCGTGAGCAGCTCGACATAGCGCGAACGCATCGTCGTCACGTCGTCGGCCGCGTGGAACTCGATCTCGTAGATCAGCTTCGCGCAATAGCGGCGCAGCAGCCAGAGCAGCTGCGTCGCGCCTTCGGCCGCGAACTCGATCGGCCGCGGGAAGTCGAGACGGCGTGTCAGCCATGCGGGCTCGATCGTCAGATGCTCGAGGAGCATCGCCCAGCCTTCGGTCACGGCGTTGTCGCCGAGGCGCTTCTCCTCGATCGTCAGTGACGGCGACGCATGCGCGTAGTGCTCCGTGTGTCCCGCCTCGTGGAACAGCGCGCGCCAGTCGTCGGGCCCGCCCTGCGGCTTGATCACGAGCACGACGCGGTCAGGGATCTCGATCGGGACGCAGAAGGCGCGCGGCGTCTTGTTCGGCCGGTCTTCGAGATCGAGCTCGACGTTCTTCTGCGAGCGCAGGTCGACACCGAGGTCGGCGAGGGTCACCTCCAGCGCCGGCACCATCTTGTCCTTGGGGAACGCGGCGTCCCATTCGGCGCCGCGGAAGACGCGCGCCACGTCCCAGCGCTCCACCTCGCCGAGGCCGAGCCCGATGCGGCTCCGGAAGAAGCGGTCGCCCGCGTCCTCCCACATCGCCTCGGTCGCGTCGAGGAAGCGCCGGCACTGGCCGGCGAGATCGTCGAGCGGGTAGCCGAAGCCGCGGTACAGCTCCGTGTAGTTCGGCGAGCCGAGCCGCTCGGTCTCGCGGTGCACGACCTGGTTCTTGCGGATGTAGAGGCCGTTGTGCTCCTCGGTCGCCTCGTTCCGCGCCTGCTCGAGGCGCTGTCTCGTCGCGCGATCGGTCTCGTTGCCGATGCGCGGACGGAGATCGCGATACGGGATGTCCTCGTCGCCGACCTTCACCGTCTTCGTCTCGGCCTCCGCGACCTTCTCCTCTTCCTCGCTGACGAAGTTGCCGAGGTACCCCTCGCACGCGAACCGCCAGAGCTCGCGGACGTTGCGGCCGCCGTTGACGGACGCGCCGATCGCCTGCGCGGTCTCGAGCTTCGTCAGCTCCTCGTGTCGCTCGTAGATCGGGACGAGGTCGTACGTCTCCTTGTGCCCGGCGAAGTGGAGGTACGCCTCTTCGTCCAGCTCGGCAATGAAGCGGTCGGCGTTCTCGCGGAGCGCGTCGAGCTCACGTTGACTGAGCGGGGTCGCCACGGCCCGCCTAGGATACCCCCGTGCAGGAGATCGCTCTCAAGACCGACCGGAAAACGCAGCTCGTGAATATCACCGAGCTCGTCCAGTCGGCCCTCGGCGAGCCGAACGGCGCGGCCGCTGCGCTTGTCTACGTGCCGCACACGACCGCAGCTGTGACGATCAACGAGCACGCCGACCCGCTCGTCGCCCAGGATCTCGAGAACGCGCTGCAGAAGGTCGTCAACGACGACTGGGACTGGAAGCACGTCGAGGATCCGGACGGCCCAAATGCGCCGTCGCACGTGCGGGCGTCGCTCATCAGCACACAGATCCTCGTGCCGCTCAAGGACGGCAAGCTCGCGCTCGGCCGCTGGCAGGGGATCTTCTTCTGCGAGTTCGACGGGCCACGAGATCGCAAGGTCTACGTCACGCCGCTGAACTGAACGCTCCGCGAACGACAACCTGAGCGCAACAATCGCCGTCTAATTTCCGGCGCGTGCGAGGGCGCGTAGGACTATCGGCGGCAGTCGCCTTCGCGTGCCTCGCGTGCGGAGGGCCTGCAGCGGCGCATTCGACGTCGCTGACCGGCATCCACAAGATCCGGCACGTCGTGATCATCATGCAGGAGAACCGGTCGTTCGACTCCTACTTCGGCACCTACCCGGGAGCGGACGGGATTCCGAGGCACATCTGCGTTCCCGACCCGGCGGGCGGCGGGTGCCTGCGGCCGTTCCACGATCGCAGCGCCGTGAACTTCGGTGGGCCGCACGACCACATCGACGCGGTCAAGGACGTGGACGGCGGGTCCATGAACGGCTTCGTCGGGCGGGCAGAGGCCGGCAGACAGCTCTTCTGCCGGCGGCACATCAACTCGCCGCACTGCTCTCTCTCGCCGAAGAAGCCCGACGTCATGGGCTACCACGACTGGCACGAGATCCCGAACTACTGGACGTACGCGCGCCACTACGTCCTGCAGGACCACATGTTCCAGGCTGACGCGTCGTGGAGCCTGCCCGGCCACCTGTATCTCGTCTCTGCGTGGTCGGCGAAGTGCGCCGTGCGCGGCAACCCCATGAGCTGCAGAAACGCCGTGCAGTCGCCGGGCTCGCCGCCCGGCGAGCCGCAGAACACGACGGGCAAGACGCCCGACTACGCGTGGACCGATCTGACGTACCTCCTGCACAAGTACGGCGTCAGCTGGCGGTACTACGTCTTCAAGGGCACGCAGCCGGACTGCGACGACGACCAGATGTTCTGCAAGGCGCTTCCGCAGGATGCGAAGACGCCGGGGATCTGGAACCCGCTGCCGTACTTCGACACGGTGAAGGCGGACGGGCAGGGCGAGAACGTCGCGCCGTTCGACCAGTTCCTCACCGACGTGCACACCGGCAAGCTGCCCGCCGTCTCGTGGCTCGCCCCGGCGCAGGCGGTCAGCGACCATCCGCCGGCGAGCATCAAGCGAGGCCAGGCGTACGTGACCGGCGTGATCAACGCGATCATGCGCAGCAAGGACTGGAGCTCGACGGCGATCTTCCTCGCGTGGGACGACTGGGGCGGGTTCTACGACCACGTGAAGCCGCCGGTCGTCGACGAGAACGGCTACGGCCTGCGCGTGCCGGCGCTCGTCATCAGCCCCTATGCGCGACACGGCTACATCGACCACCAGATCCTCAGCTCGGACGCCTACCTCAAGTTCATCGAGGACGACTTCCTGCACGGTGCGCGCCTGGACCCGAAGACGGACGGGCGCCCCGACCCGCGGCCGACCGTCCGTGAGAGGGTCAAGATCCTCGGCAACCTCGCAAGCGACTTCAACTTCTCGCAACGGCCGCGCAAGCCGCTCCTCCTGCCGCTGCATCCGAAGTTCTCATAAGTAAGGTGGCGCGATGGCCGCGCCTGTCTCGAAGGATCAGGAGGTCGAGCTCGACGTCGAGTCGCTCGCGTACGGCGGCAACGGCGTCGCGCGGCTGAACGGGTTCGTCGTGTTCGTGCGTCGCGGCCTGCCGGGCGACCGTGTCCGCGCGCGCGTGACGAAGGTGAAGCGCTCGCACGCGGAGGCGCTCGCGGTCGAGGTCGTGCAGCCGGGCCCGCAACGCGTCGAGGCGCCGTGCGCTCACTTTCCGGCGTGCGGGGGCTGCCGGTTCCAGGATCTCGAGTACGGCGCGCAGCTCGCGCAGAAGGAGTCGCAGGTGCGCGATGCGTTCCAGCGCATCGCGGGCATCGCAGAGCCGCCGCTCGAGCCGATCGTCCCCTGCGAGCCGGAGATCTTCCGCTATCGCAACAAGCTCGAGTACTCGTTCACGCAGACCGACGATGGTCCCGCGCTCGGGTTCCATCGTGCGGGTCGGTGGGACGAGGTGCTCGACATCAGGGAGTGCTGGCTGACGACGGAGCTCGGCAACGGGGTGCGAGACGCCGTGCGCGAGTGGGCGCGCGAGGAGCAGCTCGAGGCGTACTCGCAGGAGGACGGAACGGGCTATCTGCGTCATCTCGTCGTGCGCGAGGGTCGGAACACGGGGCAGGCGCTGGTGCAGCTCGTCACGGCGCCGGGCGAGCGGTTCGAGCCCGGGTACTTCGTCGACGTCGTGCGCCGGTTCCAGCAGGTCACGTCGGTGCACTGGTCGGTGAACGACTCGCCGGCCGAGGTGACGAACCTGCCGACGCAACTGCTGTGGGGCGAGGAGTGGATCGAGGAGGAGCTCTGCGGGTTGCGGTTCCGCGTCCGGCCGAACGCGTTTCTACAGACGAATACGGCGATGGCCGAGCGGCTGTACGCGCTTGCCGGTGAGGCGGCGCAGCTCAGCGGCGGCGAGACCGTGTGGGACCTCTACTGCGGGATCGGGACGATCGGGCTGTCGCTCGCGTCGCGCGCGCTGACGGTGTGGGGGATCGAGGTGTCGGAGGAGTCGGTCGCGTGCGCGCTCGAGAACGCGGAGGTGAACGGCGTGACGAACGCCGCGTTCTTCGCAGGGAACGTCGGCCAGGTCGTCCAAGAGCTGCTCGACCGCTCCGGGCCGCCCGACGTCGTGATCGTCGACCCGCCGCGCGCCGGCCTGGCGGGTAAGGCGTTGAAGCGGCTCGGCGAGATCGGCGCGCCGCGGATCGTCTACGTCTCGTGCAACCCGACGACGCTCGCCGGCGACGTGAAGACGCTGCGGGCCGAGTACGGCTACGAGCTGCTCCGCGCGACGCCCGTCGACATGTTCCCGCATACGCCGCACGTCGAAGCTGTTGCGTTGCTGGAACGGAGTTGAACGGATCCGCCCGGCGCCGTACGATCCGCCTCGTCAACGGGACACGGAGGCGCACGATGAAGGCAGACGGCGCTCCGGTTGCGGCCCGGAACGAACGAACATCAGCGGCGGTCAAGGACGACGCGAACCTGCACGTCACGGTGACCGGCGCGACGAAGCGGTTCCACCTCTGGCAGCAGGGCCCGGCCTGGGGGCTGGGCTTCGCGGCGGTCGGCCTGGGGTTCCTGATGGTGCTGCGGAACTACGACTCTGCGGCAGGCTGGTTCGCGGTGTCGACGGCGGTCGTCCTCGCGGTCATAGCTTCATTCCGCGCGCCGTTTTCGATCGGAGAGACCTCGGTGAGCTCTGCGCCTGGTCGTCATCCGAAGAAGCCGGCGGCTCCTCCCGCGAATCCCCCGACCGGATAGCCCTCCACAACAGATCGCCGTTCGCAAGGAAGAAGCCTGCCGAGAGGAACGGCAGCGCCGGCAGCCCGCCGACGTCGGCGGCCGTCGCGATGATCACGGTCAGGCCGTACATCGCGACCGTCGCGACCCACGTCCGCACGACGCGGAGCCGCCAGCGCATCGCAGCGGCGAGGAAGAGCGCGAAGAACAGGACGTCCGGCGGCCCGAGGTACGCGGCCGCGCCGCCCGGCACGAGAAACGCGATCGCGACGGCCGTGTAGACCTCGAAGTGGTGCTGCGTGATCGTGTGCGTCGGACCACGCCAGACGGAGACGATGTCGACCACCGGGATCGCGCATGCGACGATCACGACCCAGGACAGCTCCTCGAAGAGCGCGAGAAACGCCCAGCCCGCGGACACCGCCGCTGCGAGCTTCGCGAAGTTCGCCGGCAGCCCCCAGTCGGCCAGAGAGAAGACGAGCGCGAGGAGCGCGAAGACGACCACCGCGCCGAACATCCAGCGCCTGTCCCAGAGCGGCAGCGCGATCAGCGTCAGAAGCAGCGTCCCCGGGATGATCAGGATCGCGACGAGCAGGATCGCCGGCCAGACGCTGACGCGCGGCAGGTGCGGCGCGATGAGAAACCACGCGAGGACGCACGCGGCTGCGACGGCGAAGGCGGTTGCGCGCCGGCGGCTTAGTACGGCGGCAGAGAGGCCCACCACTCGCCGAGCAGCTTGAAGGCGTTCCAGAACCGGGTCTTCGCCGGCTGATCGTCGAGCGAGTCGTCGATGTCGGGCGTGAAGAACGCGTCGATCGTCGGCGTGAACGTCTGCAGCTCGCCCTCCGTTGTCCCAAGCTCGCGGCTGAGCGGGAACTTCACGCCGTTCAGGAACCCAAGTGCGCGCTCGCCCATGACGACGAGGAGCTTCGGCTGGACGATGTGCAGCTCGCGGCTCAGAAACGGCCGCGACTCCTCCTCGTCGCCGTCCGCGAACTTGAGGCAGTTCGTTCCGTACACGGCCATCGGGTCGACGCGCAGGCGCTGGAGCGACTTCAACAGCGCGTTGCCGGCACGGCCGAAGAACGCGACGCCCTCCTGCAGCTCGGGCGCGCGCGGCTCGTACTTCAGCAGGAAGACGTCGCCGAGCGGGTGGCCGGAGCCGACGACCGGGATGCGCGTGCCCGCGCCGGCCTGCGCAACCTCATCCCCGAGTGCATTGATCTCGGTGATGGCCTTTTGCAGGTACTTCTCATAGATCTCGTCGGTCGCCACGGTCACTTGAGCCCCACGCTGGGTTCGCCCTCAGCGGACCCGTTCCTTGGCCTGCGCTACCCACTTGAGCCCTTGCAGGTACGCAAGCGACTTCGGGCGGCGCAAGACCTCGGCGCTTCGCAGCGACAGCAGAAATTCCTCCGGCCCGTCGAAGCGGCGCATGCGCACCACGCCGGTGCCGACGCCCTGTAGCACGTGCGCGTCGGAGCCGGCGCCGGCGATGAGGTTGTACTTGCGCGCAAACCGAACGGCCTCGTCGTTGTACGCCTCGAAGAGCAGGCGCGCGTTGTAGACCTCGAGCACGTCGATCTCCGCGAGGTGACGGTGCAGCGTCGCTGCGTCCGGGATCGCGTGCAGCCGGTCGAACGGGTGCGGGACGTACACGAGCCCGCCTTGTGCGCGAATCGCCTCGATCGTGTCGGCGAACGAGAAGCCCCGCGGAATCTCCTCCTTGAGGAAAAGCCCGATCACCTCGCCCTGGCCGTCGGTCTTCACCTCCTCGCCCGGGATCACGATCAGATTGCGCCCGCGCGCTCGCTCGACCGCTTCGAGCGCGCCGCCGAACACATTGTGGTCGGTGACCGCAATCGCGCCGAGGCCTTCCGCCTCCGCGTGGTCGAGGAGCTCGTCGACGTCGATCGAGCAATCGTGCGACCAGCTCGTGTGCATGTGGAGGTCGGCGACGATCCAGTCGCGGTCGTCGAGCGGCTGCCGGGGTGCAGTGGGCCGTCGGCGGGAAGTGATGGAGGTGTACACAGCCATCACGGTGTCCGCGAGAGCCGTGTAGCTCTGCTCGTTTGCGGACGTGACCCCGTCCTCGGCGCTCGCGGCCCGGTACGAGGGGTCCTCGATCAACCTGGCTGCTTCGGCCGCGGCCAGCTCCGGCTGGAGCGCGCGTCCCGGCGGTGCAGCCACGGCCGCGGCGGCCGCGGCCGCCTCGAGCGCGACGCGCGGCGAGCCTTCGAGCGCGGGAACGAACACGGCCGCTTCCGCCAGGACCGCCTGACGGCTGGCGGCGTCGAGTGCGGTGCGGACGTGCACGCGTCCGCGCAGCGCACGCGGCAGCGGCGGCCGCGATCCGAGAGGGCGTGTTCGCAGCAGCGCGAGCTCCCAATCCGGCTGCTCCTTCAGCTCCTCGACGAGCGCACGAAGCAGCGGTCGCTCCGTCGGGCGCCATTCGAGCACGACGAGATTCCGTTTCGGAGCCGCAGGGAGGACGTCGACGCCGAGCGGGACGAGCTCGTAGGAACCGGGGAAGCGCTCGGCCGCCGCAGCTGCGGTCTCTTCGCTCGTCGCCAGGAGTGCGTCGATGCGGCCGAGCAGGCGCTCGCGGCGTGTGCGCGCAGGCGGGTACGCGAGCCGCTCGGCGGAGAAGAACGTCGCGACGGTGAGCGCGTTCGTGTCGCGGAGGGCGAGGTAGGAGAGGCTCGGCAGTCCGGGCTCGAAGCCGTGGACGATGTCGTAGCGTCCGGAGCCGAGCGCGACGGCGAGGTTCGTCCGCACGCCGACCGGCACGCCCATGCGGCTGAGCCGCGAGATCGGCACCGCAGGCCCGAGCGCGATGAGCTCGGCATCGGCGCCGGTGGCAAGTGCCCGCCGCCCGGCCGCGAGCTCGCGCGCGCGGTTCGACGGCGCCAGCACCGTGACGTCGTTCCCGCGCAGGCGTAGCTCCCGTGCGAGCCCGGCGACGTGCTCGTTCACGTCGTGGGGCTGCGACCACGCGAAGGGGGTGACGAGGGCGACACGACGTGCCATCGTTCCCATCGAGTCTAGTGGCGACTCTCAGAGAGAAGATCGTCACTGCGGCATGGTGGGGCATCGAGCATGAGCTCGAGATCCACTACGGCGAGACCCGCCCGATCCCGCTCGGGCGCCGGCTGCCGCTCACGACCGACTGCTCGGGCTTCGTCACACTCTGCTACTACCTCGCCGGCGCGCCCGATCCGAACGGGAGCCGCTACAGCGGCTACGGCTGGACGGGGACGCTGCTCAGGCATCTGACCGCGATCGGGCCGGTCGACGCGCGGAAGGGCGACATCGTCGTCTGGGGCGCCTATCCGGGCCGCCACTGCGCGATCGTGCTCGAGGCGGACGACGACCCGCTCCTCTGCTCGCACGGGCAGGAGCGCGGGCCGATTGCGATCCGGTTCTCCGCGGAGTGCCGTTACCAGCCGCCGACCGTTGCCTGGCTCAACGGGCTGCACAGGCGCCGCAGCTCAATGGAAGCACTCGCCGGCGCCGCCCCGGACGAGGTGCGCGATGACGACGACCCAGACGCCGGCCGCAAGGAGCGCCGCGAGGAGCGGCAGGACGCGCCTGCGATACGCGCCGAAGCTGCCGATCACGAGGAGCAGGACGGACGTGCCCGACCATTCGAGGACTGTCGCGAGCCTTGAGCTCCCGCAGGTGTCGGCTCCGAATGTCGCGAAGCGCACGGCAAGCTCGACGCCCGCCACCATCACAAGCGCCATGAAGACGCCGAGCAGTGAGCCGAACCTGAAGCTGTACAGCACGAGCACCGCAAGACACGCCACGAGCGCGGCGATCGTCCAGCCGATGCCTGCGAGGACACCGACGAGCAGTGCCGGGGCGAGATAGAGCGCGGCGGCGACGACCGCCGCCGCGCTCCATTCGATGAGAGCCCTACGCCGTGGAGGGCGCCGGCGCGTCCACCGGAGCCGTCCGGCGGTTGCGCTCGATGAACTGCTCGGTGAGCTCATGCGCCTCGTCGTCCTCGATCTGCTGCGGCGGCGACTTCATGAGATACGAGCTCGGCTCGACGAGCGAGCCGGCGACACCGTTGTTCAGTGCGAGCTTCGCGAGCCGCACCGCGTCGATCACGATGCCGGCCGAGTTCGGTGAGTCCCACACCTCGAGCTTCAGCTCGACGTTGAGCGGCACGTTGCCGAACGATGAGCCCTCCATGCGGATGTACGCCCACTTGCGGTCGGTCAGCCAGGGCACATAGTCGGACGGGCCGACGTGCACGTTGCCGGAGCCGAGGTCGTAGTCGAGCATCGACGTGACGGCGTTCGTCTTCGAGATCTTCTTCGACTCGAGGCGCTCGCGCTCGAGCATGTTGAGGAAGTCCGAGTTGCCGCCGACGTTCAGCTGCATCGTCTTGTCGAGATGCACGCCGCGCTCGCGGAAGAGCGACGTCAGCACGCGGTGCGTGATCGTCGCCCCGACCTGCGACTTTATGTCGTCTCCGATGATCGGGACGCCGGCGTCCTGGAAGCGCTTGTTCCAGTAGCCCTCGCGCGCGAGGAACACCGGCATGCAGTTGATCATCGCGCAGCCTGCCTCGAGGATCTGCTCCGCATACCACTTCGTCGCCATCTCCGAGCCGACCGGCAGGTAGTTGACGACGACGTCCGTGTTCGTCGACTTGAGGATCCCGACGATGTCGGCGGTCTCGCCCGGAGACTTCTCGACGACTTCGGAGAGGTACTTGCCGATCCCGTCGTGCGTCATGCCGCGCGACACGGTGATGCCCGTCTTCGGGACGTCGGCGAACTTGATCGTGTCATTCGGGTGCGCCCACATCGCGTCGGCGAGGTCCTCGCCGACCTTGCCCTTGACGACGTCGAACGCCGCCGTGAACTCGATGTCGCGGATGTGGTACCCGCCGAGGTTGACGTGCATGAGGCCGGGCACGAACTGGTCGTCCGGCGCGTCCTTGTAGTACTGGACGCCCTGGAGCAGCGAGTTCGCGCAGTTGCCGACGCCGATGATCGCGACGCGAACCTTGCCGTCGTCGAGGCGCTTGCCTTTACTGCTGGCCATTCGATCCTCCATGAATGAGTTGCTTGCGAACGTGCAGGATGCGCTGGACGACCGTGACCCAGGAGGTCGCGGCCAAGAGGTAGATCGCCCACTGAAGCCCGCCCCACGGCCCGAACACGAGGCCCGCGGTGATCACGACGACGCGCTCGGCGCGTGAGCCGAGGCCGACGTCGCCCTTCAGGCCGAGCGCTTCGGCCTTTGCGCGGACGTAGGGGACGAGGAACGAGCCGGCGACGGCTGCGATCGTGAAGACGACCGCCGTGTGGTTACCGGCGCGTGCGAAGACGAGCGCGATCGCTCCGAGCATCGCGCCCTCGCCGACGCGGTCGGTCGTCGAGTCGAGGAACGCCCCGAACACGGTGGACTTGCCACCTGCGCGCGCAAGCGCGCCGTCCAGAATGTCGAGGAGCGACCCGACGACGAACGTCGCCGCTCCGAGCCAGTAGAAGAGGAGCTTGTCGCGGCTTTCGAACGGGACGAGCACAGCCGCCGTGAGGCAGAGCGTCACGCCGGCCGCCGTGAGCGTGTTCGGGGTCACCCGCGTGCGGGCGAGACCCGTGACGGAGCGGCTCGCGAGGCTGCGGGCTCCCGTCGTGTAGCCGTCCTTCACCCGCAGGAGGCGGGGAGGCGGCGCTTCGTCTGAGTATCGCAATCCTGCTATGCGTCGACTATAGCAGGTTTGCGATGGGCGGCAACGCTGCCGCGCCGCTTCGCACCCCACGAGACGACGGCCATGGAGATGAGCGCGACGACGATCCCGGCGAGGACGTCCAGGAGGAAATGGTTCGCCGTGGCCAGGACGCAGAACCAGACCCAGGCGGGCCAGAGCGCCCAGAGGGCCTTCGACCACCAGTGCCGGCACGCGCGGAAGCAGATGACGCCGACGATCAGCGCGTCGGCCGCGTGGAGGCTCGGCATCGCCGCATACGGGTTGCCGAGCGCGCTGACGAGGTCATGGGTGTGGTTGACGCCGTCGACGAAGCCGAAGGACGGGAACATCCACGGCGGAGCGGTCGGCATCGCGATGTAGCCGATCAGCCCGAGCACGTTCGCGAGCAGCACCGTGTTCCGGAACCGCGCGAACCACTCGTGCCGGCGCAGGTAGACCCAGAGCAGCGCCGCGGTGATGACCGTGAACTCCGAGTTCCAGTAGGTCCACGCCGCCGCGGTGAGCAAGACGTGGGACGAGTCGGCGACGCGCTGCGCGGTCTGCTCGACGAAGTGGCTCGTCAGCCGTTGCTCGAAATCGATGACGCGGAAGCCGTTGAGGAACGCGCGCGCGGGGTTTCGGTCGACGAGCCCGCGGACAGCGAGATAGCTGAAGTAGAACCCGAGCCAGATCCCGACCTGGAACCCGAGGTCCTTGTAGCCGCGCGGAAGCACGCGGCGGCCGGCTGCTACGACGGTGGCCACCTCTCAATTTTAACGGACGGCCCGGGGGTCAACGCTACCCCCCGATGTAGGACATCTCGATCTTCGGGAGTGTCCTGGTTTCGTCCGTCCTGAGCTCCGAATACCGGTCGGTGCGGCGGCCCCAGATGCCGCGAATCTGCTCGGTCAGCTCCTCGTCCGAGGCGCCGAGCCGGAGTGGGGCACGGAGATCCGTGCCCTTGATCGCAAAGAGGCAGGTGAACAGCTGGCCCTCGGCCGAGAGGCGGGCGCGGGAGCAGCCGCCGCAGAAGGGCTGCGTCACGGACGCGATCACCCCGATCTCGCCGGCGCCGTCGCGGTAGCGCCACCGCTTCGCCGTTTCGTCCGGGCGGGCGGGGTCGAGGGGCTCGAGCGGCCAGCGCGCGTCGATGCGCTCGACGATCTCCTTGGCCGAGACCACGTCGTCCAGGCGCCAGCCGTTCGTGTGGCCGACGTCCATGTACTCGATGAAGCGGAGCGTGTGCGGCGTCCCCCGGAAGTGCTCGGCGAGGGCGACGATCTCCTGGTCGTTCGCGCCCCGCTTCACGACGGCGTTGACCTTGACGCGGAGCCCGGCGGCCGCGGCGGCATCGATGCCGTCGAGGACCTTCTGCACCGGGAAGTCGACGTCGTTCAGCGCGCGGAACGTCGTGTCGTCGATCGAGTCGAGGCTCACCGTGACGCGGTTGAGGCCTGCGCTCGCCAGCGCCTCCGCCTTCTGCGGGAGCAATGCGCCGTTCGTCGTCAGCGCGAGCTCGAGGGCTGGAATCTCGTGCAGGAGCTCGACCAGGTGCTCGATGTTCCGCCGGACGAGCGGCTCGCCGCCGGTGAGGCGGACGGTCCTGACGCCGAGCTGCGCAAAGAGACGCGCGAGGCGGGCGATCTCCTCGAGCGAGAGCAGCTGCGACCGCTCGAGGAAGGCGAAGTCGCGCCCGTAGACCTCTTTGGGCATGCAGTAGACGCAGCGGAAGTTGCACCGGTCCGTGACCGAGATGCGCAGCGTCTCCAGCGGGCGGTTCAGCCGGTCGAGCAGCGGCTCCACAAAAACAGGCTACCCCGTGTTACTCGGCCCAGCGTTTCGCCAGCTCCACGACCGTCGCCGCCGCGAGCCCCATGTCCTCGATGCAGATCCATTCGCGCTCGCTGTGCGCATCGTGGCCGCCTGTGAAGATGTTCGGCGTCGGGAGGCCCATCTCGGTGAGCGCCGAGCCGTCTGTGCCCCCGCGGATCGCCGTTCGCTTCGGATCGAGCCCGACGCGCCGGACTGCCTCCTCGAGGTGGTCGAGGATCTCCGGATGCTTGTCGAGCGTGTCGCGCATGTTGCGGTACTGGATGCGCGACTCGACGTCGATCGAGCAGCGCGGGTCCGTGGCGGCCACCGCTTCGGCGAGGCCCCGCAAGAACGCGACGTGCTCGTCGAGCAGGTCGTCCTCGAAGTCGCGGACGATCAGGCGCAGCTCGACCTCCGACGAGTTGCCGTTCACGAGCACCGGGTGCACGTAGCCCTCGCGCTCCTCGGTCGTCTCCGGCGAGCGCGTTTCCTTCGGCAGCTTCTCGATGATCGCCGACGCGAGCTTGATCGCGTTGACCATCTCGCCCTTCGCCCAGCCCGGATGGATGGCGCGACCGCGGATCTGCATGCGCACCTGCGCGCCCGAGAAGGTCTCGCTCTGGATCTCCCCGGCCGTCGAGCCGTCGACCGTGTACGCAGCGACGACGCCGAACGAGTCGACCGGGAAGTGGATGACGCCTCGCCCGATCTCCTCGTCCGGGTTGAAGGCGACCTTCACCGGGCCGTGCGGGATCTCGGGGTGCGCGTGGAGATAGGCGACCGCCGCCATGATCTCGGCGACGCCGGCCTTGTCGTCTGCGCCGAGGAGCGTCGTGCCGTCGGTCGTGATCAGCTCGTGACCGACGTGATGCTCGAGCTCCGGTGACTCGCCGGGGCGAATGACCTGGCCGGAGTCACCGAGCGCGATCTCGCCGCCGCTGTACTGCACCCGCTGAGGCCTCACGTTCGCGCCGGACGCCTCGCGCGCCGTGTCGACGTGCGCGAAGAACGCGACCGCAGGAACGTCGTGGCCGACCGTCGAAGCCAGCGTCGCCGTGACGTAGCCGTGCTCGTCGATCGCGACGTCGTCGAGGCCGATCTCGTTCAGCTCGTCGACGAGCAGGCGCAAGAGGTCGAGCTGCTTCGACGTGCTCGGGTACTCGGTCGAGTCTTCGTCCGATTGCGTGTCGATCTGGGCGTAGCGAATGAGCCGCTCGGCGGCGTCCTGCGCGAGCTCTGCGGCGAGCGTGGTGCCGGTGTCTGTGGCCATGACGCCGAGTCTATGGATAGCGTCGCGCCGTGGTCGCGGTCGGGCTCGGCGTCGTTTCGGCGGTTCTCTTCGGTGCGATGAGCGTCGGCCTGCGCATGGGGCTGAGCCGGTATCCCGACGTCGAGGTCGCGACCGTCGCGACGGTGAGCGGCGCGCTCGCGGTCGCGCTCGTCTTCACCGCGGCGGAGGCGCCGTCGCGCGGCGTCCATGCCGGCGCAGCGTGGCCGTTCCTGCTCGCGGGCCTGATGCAGCCCGGCGTCGGGCAGCTGCTCGTCACGCTGGCCGTGCGGGAGGCCGGGGCGTCGCGCGCGTCGGTCGTGCTGGGCTCAGCGCCGCTCGCGTCGGTGACGATCGCGTTGATCTTCCTCGGCGAGCCCGCACGCTGGCCGCTACTCGTGGGCGCCGTGCTGATCGTGGCGGGCGGCGTCGAGCTCGCGCGCGACCGCAGCCGGCCGGCGCACGTGCGGCGGCGCGGTTACGCCTTCGCGTTCATCGCGACGATCCTCTTCAGTGCGCGAGACAACCTCACGCGCTGGCTCGCCGGCAGCACGTCGGTGCCGCCGGGCGTCGCAGCCGCCGCCGCGCTTGCCGGCGGTCTTGCGCTCATTCTTCTGCTCCTCGGACCGCGCGTCCGCGGGCGGCTGGCGTTGCGACCGATGCTGCCGTTCCTCGGCGTCGGCGTGCTCTTCGGCGCGTCGTACGTCTCGCTCTTCGAGGCGTACTACCGCGGCCGCGTGACCGTCGTCTCGCCGATCGTCGCGACGGAGTCGCTCTTCGGCGTCGCGTTCTCTCTGCTTCTCCTCCGCCACACCGAGCTCGTCGGGCGGCGCGTGCTCGCGGGGGCGGCGCTGATCGTCGCCGGCGGCGTCCTGATCGGCGTCTACGCGGGCTAGAGGATCTTCGAGAGGAACTGTTTCGTCCGCTCGTGTGCAGGCGCGGCGAAGAACTGCGCCGGTGGCGCCTCCTCGACGATCACGCCGCCGTCCATCATCACGATCCGGTCCGCGGCCTCGCGTGCGAAGCCCATCTCGTGCGAGACGACGACCATCGTCATCCCTTCGGCCGCGAGCTCCTTCATCACCTCGAGCACCTCGCCGATCATCTCTGGATCGAGCGCGCTCGTCGGTTCGTCGAAGAGCATCAACGCCGGGCGCATCGCGAGCGCGCGTGCGATCGCGACGCGCTGCTGCTGGCCGCCGGAGAGCCGCCCCGGGTACGCGTTCCGCTTGTCGGCCAGCCCGACGCGCGCGAGCAGCGCCTCGCCCTGTGCGACCGCCTCCTCGGGCTTCGTCTTTCGCACCCGGACGGGCGCCTCGATGATGTTCTGGAGCGCGGTCTTGTGCGGCCACAGGTTGAAGCGCTGGAACACGAAGCCGATCTCGGTGCGCTGCTGCGCGATGTTCCGCTCCGAGTCCTCGACGAGCTCGTCGTTCCTCCCGGGGCGGTAGCCGATGAGATGCCCGTTCACCTCGATGCGGCCTCCGTCGATCCGCTCGAGATGGTTGATGCACCGGAGGAACGTCGTCTTGCCCGAGCCGGACGGACCGATGATGCAGACCACCTCGCCGCGCTTCACCTCGAGCGAGACCCCGCACAGGACTCGATTGCGGCCGAAGTACTTCTCGACCTCCTCCGCCTTCACGATCGGTGCGCCGTTCGTGCTCATCGTGCGGTCGTCGGCAGGCCGAGGATCCGCTGCGCCCACCCCTCGTCCTCCGGGCGCTCGCTCGCGCCGAGCTTGCGCTCGATCTGCACCTGGACGAGCGTCCAGATCGTCGTCAGGACGAGGTACCAGAACGCGACGCCGAAGAAGTACTCCACCGGCTTGAACGTCACCGAGTAGCCCTGCTCCGCGTCGAGGAACATCTCGTAGACGCCGATGAAGGCGAGCAGCGAGGTGTTCTTGATCATGCCGTTGAACTCGTTGCCGAGCGGCGGCACGATCACGCGCGCTGCCTGCGGGAGCACGATGCGCCGCATCGCAAGCCCGTAGCGCATGCCGACCGACTTCGCCGCCTCCATCTGGCCCCGGTCGATCGATGTGATCCCTGCGCGGATGATCTCGCTCATGTACGCGCCCTCGTTGATCGCGAGCGCGGCGATGCCGGCGACGATCACGCCGTCGAGCGAGAAGAGCCCGAAGTTGACCGTGCGCGGGAAGAGCGTGAAGCCGAGCAGCAGGTTCGCGCCGTAGTACATGAAGAAGATCTGCACGAGCAGCGGCGTCCCACGGACGAGCAGCACATAGAGATACGAGAGGAAGCGCAGCACGCGCAGGCGCGACATCTGCATCAGCGCGGACGCGAGCCCGAATGCCACGCCGAGTATCTGGGCGACGACGGCGATGTACACGGTGCGGATCAGTGCCGTGACGAACGGATGGTTCGGCTCGAAGATCCGCTGCTTCAGCAGATGCCAGTCAACTGCAGCAAGCAGCGTGTGCACCGCCGTCATCCCCCGAGCACCGCCGCTACTTCAGCGCGAACGGGGTCATGTTCCACTTCTTGAGGATCTTCATCATGGAGCCGTTCTTGTACATCGTGGTGATCGCCTTCTGAATCTGTGCCTTGAGCGCCGTGTTCTTGGGCGCGACCGCGATCCCGACGGGCTGAGGTGTGATCGGCTTGCCGACAATCTGGATGGTGTGGTTCTTCGTCGTGTACCACGCCGCGGGCGGCGAGTCGGACTCGTAGACGTCGATGTTGCCCGTCTGCAAGGCGACGATGCCGAGCGGATCCTCCTTGTACGGGATGATCTTGATGGAGGGCTTTCCCTTCGCCTTGCACTGCGTGTTGAACTTCTGCAGCGTCTGTAGGTTCGTCGTCGCGACCTGCGCGCCGGCGGTCTTCCCGCAGACGTCGAGCGGGGTGTTGATGTGCAGCGGATTGCCCTTCTTCGCGATCAGAGACTGGCCGACACTGAGGTAGTCGACGAAGGAGACGCTCTTCGCCCGGTCGGGCGTGTCGTTCATGCCGCTGATGACTGCGTCGCACTTGTTCGCGAGGAGCGCGGCGATGATGCCGTCGAAGCCGGTGTTCTGGAACTTCGCCGTACGCCCGATCAGCTTCCCGACCGCGACGCCGATGTCGATGTCGGAGCCGAGGTTCTTGCCGCCCTGGACGAATTCCTCGGGCGGGTAGCTGATGTCACTGCAGAAGAGCAAGGACTTGGCGTGGGGCGCCGCGGGTGCCTGTGCTGCCGTCGCCGAGAAGACGGCCGCCCCGAGGACGGCTACGAGCAAGAGCCGTCTGGTCATCGTGCTGCTCCTTTCGCGGGGGGTTCGGACTCTTTCACACGAACGAGAAACTGCAAGCGGTCGGCTGCGCGGTCGAACTGGGCGGCGAGCGCCGCCTCGGCCGCAGGGACGTCATCCTGCTCGAGCGCCACGACCACGTCGCGGTGCTCTGCGACAGCAGGCGGCTCGTACTCGCGGTCGAGCTGCAGCAGCGCGAGCCGCAGCTCGCCCTGGGCGCGCTCGTGCGCGGCGGAGAGGCGGGGACTTCCGTGCGCTGCCACGAGGATGCGGTGGAAGCGAAAGTCGCATTCGAGCGCCTCGACCGGATTGCCGGCGTCGAGGGCGGCGGCGAACGCGTCGGTCGCAGTCCGCAGCTCGGCGACGCCGGCGGCGTCGAGCCGGCGCAGCGCCGGCAGCTCGACGATGCGCCGAAGCGCGTAAAGGTCGGCGATGTCCTCGGCGGTGAGGTCGGTGACGACGACGCCGCGGTGGGGGTGATGCGTGATGAGCCCCTGCTCGGTCAGTGCGCGCAATGCCTCACGCAACGTGTTGCGCGAGACGCCGAGCGAGGCGGCGAGCTGCACCTCCCGCAGACGCGTGCCGGGCGCGAGTGCGCCCTCGAGGATCAAGTCGCGGAGCGCCTTCTCCGCCTGCGCGCCCGTCGTCGTCCGGTCGAGCCGCGGGACGATCGCCTCCGCGTTCATGCCAGCTCGTCGAGGACGGCGGCGATACGGTCGAGTGCCGGCCCGAGGAACTCCGGCTCGAAGCCGACCGTCAGCCGCACGTGCCCCTCGCTTCCCATCATCGACCCGGGGATGACGAGCACCGAGCCGCGCGTGCGGATCTCGTCCGCGACCTGCGCGGAGGGAAGCGGGAGCTCGATGTGCGGGAACGACAGTGCCGTTGCCGTCGTCGCCTGCGCGCTCACGTGCGCTGCATGGTCGGCGAGCCAGCGCGCATACAGCTCCTTTCCGTCTCGCACGAGCCCTCGTTGGCGCGCGAGCAGCTCGGAGCGCTTTGCGAGTGCGCGCTCCGCGAGGAAGACACTGGGCAGGCTTGCCGAGATGACGGCGTACTCGTGCCGGCGCCAGAGGTCGTCGAGCAGCGGCTGCGGCGCCGCGACCCAGCCGATCCGAAGCCCGCACAGTCCGTAGGCCTTCGAGAGGCTGTTCACGACGATCGCGCGCGGGTGCGACGCCCAGAACGACTCGGTCTCCACACCGTCGTGCTCGGAGCCGCGGTACACCTCGTCGGCGAGCAGCCACGCGCCGCTCGCCTCGACGGCTTCGAGGAGAGCGGCGCGCGCGTCGCCGGTGAGCACCGTGCCGGTCGGATTGTTCGGGTTGACGACGCAGACGAGCTTCGTCTGCGGCCCGATCGCCGCGCGCAGCGCCGCGATGTCGAGCTCCCAGCCGTCTTCCGCGTTCAGCTGCACCACGTCGACCGCGCAGCCGAGGTTCTCCGCGATGCCGCGCACCTGCCGGTAGCCCGGCTCGATCACCGTGACGCGGTCACCGTGTTCGAGCAGCGTTTGGCAGACGAGCGCGTTCGCCTCCGACGCGCCGACCGTGACGAGGATCTCGTCCGTCCGCGGCTCTGGCGCGTACGTGGCGGCGATCCGCTCACGCAGCAGCTCCGTCCCGTTCACCTCGGGATAGAAGAGCTCGAGGCTCGCGAGCTGTTGCAGCTCGTCGCCGTCGAGCAGCAGCCCGAGCGGCGCGCAGCGCACGGCGCTGTCCGCGAGGTTGTACTCCACGTCGTGCTCCCAGAGCGACTGCCAGCGCTCCATCTGGAACGGCTGAAACTCGGTTGCCGTCTCCGTCACAGGTCGAGCGTCCTTCCGACGCCTGCCGCGCCGGCGCGCCGCATGACTTCGGTCGCGACCGCGGCGTCCTGCACGCCGATCCCGCAGAGGTCGGCGATCGTGATGTCGCTTCCGTTCGACCGCCCGACGGCATCACCGGCGACAAGCGCTCCGAGCGAGACGACGTCGTCGAGCGCGATCACGCCTTCGGCAACGGCATGATGAACCTCACCGTTCGCGGCCGCGACCGGCGGATGGTCGGCGGCGACCACGGTCGCTCGGCCGAGCAGCGCGGCCTCGAGCTCCTGCTTGTCGGCGAAGTCGGAGCCCATGGCAGTGATGTGCGTGCCCGGCTCGACCCAGTCGGCGCGAACGACCGGCTCGCGCGCGGGCGTCGTCGTCACGACGAGCCGCGAGCCGCGGACGGCGCTTTCGACGTCCGGCGCGACCGTGACGTCGATGCCATGAGCGGCGCGCATCTCCTCCGCGTAGGTCTCGGCGCTGCTACGCGACGCGACGACGACGCGCCCGGGCCGCCGCACGCCGAGCAGCGCCTCGAGCTGGTAGCGCGCCTGACCGCCGGCGCCGATGATCGCCGCCTGCTCGACCTCGCGCGGCGCGAGCACGTCGGCGGCGAGCGCGCCGGCCGCACCTGTGCGCAGCTCCGTGAGATAGCCGTTGTCGAAGAGGATCGCGCTGAGATAGCCGGTCTCCGCCGAGAACACGAGGAAGAGCCCGCTCGTGACCGGAAGGCCGCGCGCACGGTTGCTCCAGAAGCCGGTTGCCGCCTTGACGGCCCAGTAGCCGTCGCCGTGGATGTGCGCGCCCTTCAGGTGCGCTTCGCCTTCGGCCGCGGGGAACTCGAAGTCCATGTTCGTGGGAAGGGTCAGCTCGCCGCGGTGGAGGGCCGTGAACGCCGTTCGCATGCACTCGAGCGCCTCCGCCGGCCCGACGAGCGAGCGGACGTCGGCCTCGGAGAGCGCAAGCACCTCAGGCAAGCGCGCTCCGGATCCGCTCGGCGAGGAGCGCTTCGTCCGCCTCGTCGACGGTCTCGAGGCAGAAGACGAGCTTGCCGTCCATCGGTACGCAGACGACGCTCGGGTCGCCGGCGGCGAGCTCGTCCGCGACCGCATCGGCGCGGTCGCCGACGTCGAGCACGAGAGAGTTGACGGGCTCGGGGATGAGCCGCTCGTCGAGCGTGAACTGCGCAGTCGAACCGCCGAGCTCCTCCGCCAGCCGTTCGGCTCGGACGCGGTACGACTCCCAGCGCACGTCGTGGTCTGCGTTCAGCCATTCCTCCAGCGCGAGCACGGTCCCGACGACCGCGCTTCGGTCGAGCTTGAACGCACGCCCGAAGATCAGGTGAGGCCCGGACTCGAAGCGCGTGAAGTCGATCTGCCCGACGGCGTCGATCAGCTCGCGCGTCCCGTAGACGAAGCCGCCTGCGTTCGGCCCGTAGAAGTACTTCGCGCTGAAGCAAACGAGATCGCCGCCGCGCGCGGCGTACGACGCGATCAGCTCGGTCGGGTAGCTCATGTACGCGGCGTCGACGACGACGGGCACGCCGTTCGTGTGCGCGGCTTCGGCGACACGCTCGAGCGGTTGCGTGCCGTTCGCGGCGTCGAGGTGGGCGGGGTGGAGGACGCAGGCGATGTCGGTGAAGTCGGTGAGGTCGCCCTCGACGATCCGCGCACCGGTCATGCGGGCGCAGCGGTCGTACTTGTAGTGGTGGCCCGGCTGCATGAGGACGCCGCCGCGCATGCCGGCCGTGTCGGGCAGCTGTTCCATCTTCGAGCCGTCGGCGCGGGTCATGCATGCGCCGACCGAGAGGGCGATTCCCGACGACGCCCCGGGAACGACCCGGGCGGCCTCGACGCCGAGAAGCGACGCGAGACGCTCGCCGGACCGCTCGAGCAGCTCCGTCATCGAGGCGAACGAGCCGTTCACCTCGTTGACGGCCTCCCGAACCGCCGGCGGCAGGACGGAGCCGCCGAGGTCGGTGTAGATGCCGGCCGCGTTCACGACGCGGCGGACACCCAGGACGCCGTAGACGGTGGGGGATGGGCGTGTGATCACACGCCCACCTCACATGGGCTCACATGCCCATCCGAGGAGATCGCTCGACTGTTCAACAACTGCGAACCTAAAGGATCCGGCCGAGCGTGTCGAGCGCGAGGTCGACGTCCTCCTCGTTGTTGAAATAGTGGAGCGAGAAGCGCGTCGCGCCGAACCGCGGCGAGACGATCACGCCGGCCTCGTTCAGCTCCGCCGCGACCGCCTCGCCGTCGCGGTCGGGGTAGCGGGCGGTGACGATGCCGCCGCGGTGGGCGTCGTCGCGCGGCGTGAGCACCGTGGCACCGAGCCTGTCCAGCCCGTCCGCGAGGCGCGCCGCGAGCGCCTGGTCGTGCGCGAGGACGCGGTCGACGCCGAGGTCGAGCACGTATTCGAGCGCCTTGCCGAGCGCGACGGCCGAGCCGTAGCCCATCGTCGAGTACTCCATGCTGCGGGCCGTCGGCGCAAGCGGCATCGTGCGCGCGTCGAACGTGTACGGATCGACGGTCGACCGCCAGCCCACGAACGGCGGGTCGAACGTCTTCCTGAGCTCCGGCCGCAGCCACGCGATCGCGGCGCCGAACGGGCCGCACAGCCACTTGTAGCCGCCGGAGACGAGCACGTCGATGTCGTCCGCGACGACGTCGACCGGCGCCATGCCGGCCGCCTGCGTCGCATCCACTGCGAGGAGTGCACCGTGCGCGTGCGCGAGGTCGGCGAGCTCGCGGAGGACGAAGCGGTAGCCGGTCGAGTACTGCACGTAGGAGACGACGAGGACGGCGGTGCGGTCGTCGACGTGCTGTGCCACGGCATCGAGCGACAGCGCCGCCGGGTCATCCCAGACGCGGACGAGCCGGGTTTCGGCGCCGGTCTCCTGGGCGACGCGCAGCCACGGATAGGCCGTCGAGGGGTGTTCGATGTCGATCGTCACGACGTTCGTTCCGGCAGGCGGCTGCACCCACCAGGCGACGAGCCCGAACGCCTCGGTCGCGCTCTTCACGACCGCGACGTCGTCCGGGCTCGCGGCGAGGAGGCGGGCCGCCGCCGTGCGGGCGTCCTCGAGGCAGCCGGTCTCCGCCGCCTCGTCGAAGCCGGTCGTCCCGCGGCGCCAGATGTCCTGCTCGAAGGCCGCGGCCGCCTCCTGGACGGGGAGGGGCATGAGCCCGATCGAGCCGCTGTTCAGGTAGGCGACCTCGGAGGTATGCGGGAAATGCTCCCGCGGCGCGAGCGCCGGCACAGCGAAAGCCTATGCCGGCGGGGGCTGCCAGGATCTGCTATAAGGTGACTCAGATTTTCTCAGACAGGAGGCATACCACCCAGATGGCAAAGACAATCGGCATCGACCTCGGCACGACGAACTCGTGCATGGCCGTGCTCGAGGGCGGCGAGCCCACCGTCATTCCGAACGCCGAAGGCGGCCGGACGACTCCGTCCGTCGTCGCGTTCACGAAGGACGGCCAGCGGCTCGTCGGCGCCCCCGCGCGCCGGCAGCAGGTCACGAACCCGCAGAACACGATCTTCTCGATCAAGCGCTTCATGGGACGGAAATTCTCGGAGGTGACCGAGGAGATGACGATCGTCCCGTACGAGGTCCTCCAGGGCCCGAACGGCGACGTGCGCGTGCAGGCGGAGGGCAAGGAGTACGCCCCGCCGGAGATCAGCGCGATGATCCTCCAGAAGCTGAAGGCCGACGCCGAGGCGTATCTCGGCGAGGCGGTCGCGGACGCGGTCATCACCGTGCCCGCGTACTTCAACAACGCGCAGCGCGAGGCGACGAAGGACGCCGGCAAGATCGCCGGCCTCAACGTGCTGCGCATCATCAACGAGCCGACGGCGGCGTCGCTCGCGTACGGCCTCGACAAGGAGTCCGACCAGACGATCCTCGTCTTCGACCTCGGCGGCGGCACGTTCGACGTGTCGGTGCTCGAGCTCGGCGACGGCGTCTTCGAGGTCAAGTCGACCGCCGGTGACAACCACCTCGGCGGCGACAACTTCGACAAGGCGGTCGTCGACTGGATGGTCGGCGAGTTCAAGAAGGACCAGGGCATCGACCTCGCCGCGGACAAGATGGCGCTTCAGCGCCTCTACGAGGCTGCGGAGAAGGCGAAGATCGAGCTGTCGTCGACGATGACGACGCAGATCAACC
>DATAOK010000072.1:0-12246 GCA_036265735.1 Gaiellaceae bacterium | reverse complement strand
GAACCCACGCTGGATGCGTATCTGTTACTTGTGGACTCAATACTTGACGGGACAAGAATTCCTCGCTATATTGCTTGACATCGCAAGTATACAGGTTCCCCTCTAGGAGGCAATAGTCACAATGACCGCAGTTATCGAACGCATCGCGCCGGCCGGCACCTGGACTGCCGATCCGGTGCACTCGACCGTCGGCTTCGAGGTCGGCTACTCCGGCGTCAGCACGTTCCGCGGCTCGTTCCGCGAGTTCGCGGCGACGCTCGAGGAGTCCGGGCTCTCCGGCTCCGCCAAGGTGGCCTCCGTCGACGTGAAGGACGAGCAGCTGAACGGGCACCTGCAGTCGCCCGACTTCTTCGACGCTCAGCGCTATCCCGAGATCAGCTTCACGGCAACGGAGCTCTCGCGCTCCGGCGACGACCAGGTCAGCGCGAAGGGCGAGCTGACCATCAAGGGCGTCACGCATCCGATCACGCTCGAGGGCACGGTCTCGCCGGCCCCGACAACCGATCCGTTCGGCCGCGAGAAGATCGGCCTCACGCTGCACTCGGAGATCGACCGCACCGAGTACGGCATCAACTGGAACGCGCCGAACCAGAGCGGCGGCGACTACCTCGCGAACGACGTCAAGCTGGTCGCCGAGCTCGTGCTCATCAAGGCGGCGCAGTAACGGTGCAGATCCTGGCCGTCTCCGGATCGCTGCGCGCAGGGTCGTACAGCACGAGCCTCCTGCGCGCGGCGATCGAGGCCGCACCCGACGGCGTCGAGGTCGAGCTCTTCGACCCGGCCGCGATTGCCGACCTGCCGCTGTATGACCAGGATCTCGACGGCGAGGACGTCCCCGAGCCCGTGCAGCGCCTGCGCGACGAGTGGGCTTCGGCCGACGCGATGCTCTTCGCGACGCCCGAGTACAACGGCTCGGTGCCCGGCGGCTTGAAGAACGCGATCGACTGGGCGTCGCGGCCGCGGCTCGAGGCTGCGCTCACGAACAAGACCGTGGCGGTCGTCAGCTCGAGCACCGGCCAGTTCGGCGGGATGTGGGCGCAGGCCGACCTTCGCAAGATCCTCGGCATCGCCGGAGCGCGTGTGGTCGGCGACGAGCTGCCGGTCACGCGCGCGCAGGAGCGCTTCGACGCCGCGGGGCGCCTGACCGACGCGGAGCTGTTCGAGCGGCTGCGCCTGCTGCTCGAGAGGGTCGCCGCCGAAGCGATTCCGACCGCGGTAGCCGCATAGAAACGGGGGCCCTTTCGGGCCCCCGCGTTCCGGATACCAGCTCGTATTGGTAGAGGCGTTTCCTGCTCCGGCGGAGGTGATCCGCTCGGGCGGCGCGAAACGCGTCGTCCCCTACGCTGGCTAGGCGATTCCCCGTGGGTCCGGGGACCACGCCTCTACCCGCTGGTACCTCCACTGCCCGTACTTGATGAAATCACTGCCGGACCACCTCCTTTCCGCGGTAGTCCAAACATAGCAATCAGGTGAGGACAGTGCTCAACTCGAGCCCGCGATCGAGCGTGAGCGTGACCGACGAGAGCGTCGGGTCCGCCTGTCGCGCGTCCGAGTAGCGCGCGAGCGGATCGGCGTGCGAGAGCACGTTGTCGGCGACGAAAAGCCCGCCCGGCTCGACCTTGTGCCGCACGAGCGCGAACAGGCTCTCGTAGTCGTCCTTCTCGGAGTCCAGGAACACGACGTCGAAGACGTCGTCGATCGTGGCAAGGGTCTCGTGCGCGTCGCCCTCGACGAGCTCCGCCCAGTCGTCGAGGCCGGCGTCCGCGATGTTGCGCCGCCAGGCCTCGATCTTGCGCGGGTCGTGCTCGAGCGAGAGCACGCGTCCACCGAGGTAGCGCGCACCTGCGGCGAGCCAGATCGTCGAGTAGCCGCGAGAGCAGCCGATCTCGAGCACCTCGCAATCGGTCTGCACCGCCGCGAGCGAGAACAGGAACTGCCCGGTCGTGCGGGCGACCTGCCGCGACCGTTCGGAGGAGGGGAGCCCACGTTCGCGCTCGGCCGCGTCCTCGCGCTCGAGGCGTTCGAGCACGCTGCGCACGCGGTTGTCCAGCATCGCGGGAGCATATGCTGCGCGCCGTGCACGCCGAAGTCGTCATCGACATCGACCGGACGCCCGAGGATGTCTACGCGTACCTCACGGACGTCTCGAATTTGCCGAAGTGGCAGTCGGGCGTGCACTCCGCTCGCCGCGAAGGGTCATCGATCCACGAGTCGCGCCACATGCTCGGCCGCGAGCTGAACACGACGCTCGAGATCGTGGAGGAGGATCCCCCAAACGTCTTCGCGTTGCGGGCGGTGAACAGCCCTGTGCCGTTCTCGGTTCGCCATGAGCTCGAACCGAGCGGCGGCGGGACGCGACTGACGGTGACGGGCGAGGGCGATGCCGGTCTGCTGCCCGGCTTTGCGGCCGGGATCATGGCGCGCCGCGCCGAGAAGCAGTTCAGGAAGGACTTCGAGCGGCTCAAGCGGTTGCTCGAGGCGTGATGCGCAGAGGGGTCGTTGTTGCGTTCGTCCTCACGGCGCTCGTTCTGCCGGCACGCGCGCTCGCGCTCGACCGTGCGTTCTCAGACCGGCCGGACGAAGCGCTCGGCCCGCAGATCCACGCGGTCTACGCAGTCCCGAGCGACGCGACAGATAATGCGCTCGACACGAACGGCGTGATCACCGGTTGGCTCTCCGAGTTCAACGACTGGTTCGCGTCGCAGAGCGGCGGCGTGCGATTGCGCATCGACACGTTTCAGGGCCAGCCGGACATCACGTTCGTCCGCCTTCCTCAGACCGAGGCCGCGCTCTCGGCGATGGGCGTCAACGAGAACGACGCGATCCGGACGGACTTTCAGAGCGCCAGCGTCGATCTTCAGGCGCCCGACAAGATCTACGCAGTCGTGGTGGAGAGCGGAAACTCGGTTGCGTGCGGCGTGGGCGGAGGCGGACAGATCTCCGCTGTCTACCTGCACATGTGCGGCGGAGTGGAGTGGCAGTTCGTCGTGGGCCACGAGATCTTCCACGGTCTCGGTGCGGTGAATCCATGCGCGCCGCACTACTCGGGCGACGGGCACGTGAACAACGATTCGAACGATCTGATGGATCCCTATGCGCGGACGAGCGGAAGCCCGGACCTCGACCTGGGGCATGACGACTACTGGGGGCCGTCAGGCGACGATCATCTTGCGTCGAGCTGTCCGGCGTCCGCGAACCTCTTCAACAGTCCCTTCCTCACGAACCATCCGTACTTTCGCATCTCGATCGCGCTGAACGGAGACGGCGTCGTGAGCGGCCTCGGAACGTTCTCGTGCAGTCACAATTCCGGCGTCGACAATTGCGACGATGTGATCGAGGATCAGACGCAGCTCGACCTGCGGCCGAAGGCGTTCCCCGGTTCCCACTTCGCCGGCTGGAGCGGCGGCGGGTGCACAGGCACAAACGACTGCAGCCTTACCGTGAGTGCCGACACGGTGGTGACGGCGACGTTCGCGCCCGACCCGTTGACGAGATTGCAGATCAAGGGAAAGGGCCGCCTGACGGGGAGCTTTTTCGGCTCGTGCGCCAAGGCCTCGTGCGGGATCCGCTTCCCCTACGGCAAGACGTCGGTGATCCGCGCCGTCCCTGCGAAGCACGGCCGCTTCCTCCGCTGGAGCGGCGCCTGCCACGGCACCGCGCCGACGTGCACGATCAAGCCGACCGCGGCGCTCACGGTCGGCGCACTATTCGCTCCCTGAACCGCTCGACGTCGTCGCGGACCCAGCACGTTGCGCGGTGGTCGTTGACGATGCCGCATGCCTGCATCGACGAGTAGACGGTCGTCGGGCCGACGAAACGGAACCCGGCTGCTTTCAGGCGCTTCGAGAGCTCGCGCGACCCGGGCGTCTCCGCATCCCACTCGGTCGGTGCCGGGCCGTCGCGGCGGTACTCCCACATCAGCTGGTCGAGCGGCGTCCCTTGCTTGCGCAGTGCCAGGACGCCGCGCGCGTTCGCGATCGTGGCCTCGATCTTTCCGCGGTGACGCACGATGCCGGCGTCTCCGAGCAGCCGCTCGACGTCGCGCTCCTCGTAGCGCGCGACGGCATCGGGGTCGAAGTCCTTGAAGGCGCGGCGGAAGTTCTCGCGTTTGCGCAGGATCGTGAGCCAGGAGAGTCCGGATTGGAACCCTTCGAGGCAGAGCCGCTCGTACAGCCCGCGCTCGTCCGTGATCGGACGGCCCCACTCGTCATCGTGATACGAGGCGTAGAGCTCGTCCGTCGTCGGCCAGCAGCGCTCGCGCTCAGTCGACACTGACGCGAATCATGCCGTCGATGACGTCGACCGGATACGTCTGGACCGGCTCGTACGCGGGCAGCGAGATCGGCCGGCCGGTCGCGAGCTCGAAGGCGGAGCCGTGCCGCGGGCAGACGACCATGCAGCGGTCCTCGTCCCACTCACCCTCGCACAGCGGGCCGTCGTCGTGCGAGCAGCGGTCCTCGATCGCGTAGAGCTGCCCCGCGCAGTTGTAGACGCCGACGAACGTGCCGGGCGCAACGGTGACGAGCTTGACGGAGCCGGGCGGGAACTCGTCGGCCGGCGCGACGTCGAACTGAGCCACCCTTAGGTGAGCTCGAGCTCGTCGAAGCCGGCGAGACCCTGCGGCAGCGGCGTGCCCTTCGCCTTGTGTAGTGCGACCTTGAGCGTCGTCAGGCCGAGCATCGCGCACTTGAGGCGCACCGGAGTCAGGGGGATCCCGATCTCCTCGAGGAGCTCGTCCTTGTCGAGCGTCGCAACCTCGGTGGCGGTACGACCGGCCACCATCTCGGTGAGCATCGACGTCGCAGCCTGCGAGATCGCGCACCCGCGGCCGGAGAACTTCACCTCGTCGATCGTCTCGCCGTCGTCGCCGAACGCGACGTAGATCGAGACTTCGTCGCCGCACAGCGGGTTCTGTCCCTCGGCTTCAGCGTCGGCGCCTTCGATGACACCGTGCCCGCGCGGGTTCTTGTAATGGTCGAGGATGACCTCCCGATACATCTGATCGAACTCGCCTGTCATGCCCGCTCACGGCGCCGGCAGAGCCGGCGCCTCCGCTCCTTGTTGAGCTCCGGCAAGCCTACGCTCATGCAAAGACCTTCTTCACCGCGTGGAGCCCGTCGACGAGCTGGTCGATCTCCTCCTGCACCGTGTAGAGGTAGAAGCTCGCGCGGTTCGTCGCGGCGACGCCGAGCTTCTGCATCAGCGGCTGGCAGCAGTGATGTCCCGCGCGGATCGCGACGCCCTGCATGTCGAGGATCTGCGCGACATCGTGCGGGTGGATGCCGTCGACGTTGAACGACACGATGCCCGCGCGCCGGTCGGCAGGGGGCCCGTAGAGCGTGATGCCGTCGAGCTCGCCGAGGCGGCCGAGTGCGTACGCCGCGAGCTCGTGCTCGTGTGCCTCGATCGCGTCGAAGCCGATCGCGTTCAGGTAGTCGATCGCCGCGCCGAAGCCGACCGCTTCCGCCATCGGTGCGGTGCCGGCCTCGAACTTGTGCGGCAGCTCGCCCCACGTCGTCTTGTCGAGGCGGACGGAGTTGATCATGTGGCCGCCGGTGAGGAACGGCTCCATTGCCAGGAGCAGCTCGCTGCGGCCCCAGAGCGCGCCGACACCGCTCGGCCCGCACATCTTGTGCGCGGAGATCGCAAGGAAGTCGACGCCGAGCGCCTGGACGTCGAGCGGCACGTGCGGCGCGGACTGCGCAGCATCGCAGACGAAGATCGCGCCGTGATCGTGCGCCCAGGCGACGAGCTTCTCGACGGGGTTGATGGTGCCGAGCGAGTTCGACACATGGTTCGTCGCGACGACCTTCACGTTGCCGAGTGCCGCGATCTCGTCGAGCGACGAGAGGTCGAGCTCACCCTCCTCGGTCAGCGGGATCATCGCGAGTCGCGCGCCGGTGCGGCCGGCGATGTACTGCCACGGAACGAAGTTCGAATGGTGTTCGAGCTCGCTCACAACGACGACGTCGCCGGGGCCGAGGTTCGTGAGGCCCCACGAGTACGCGACGAGGTTGATCGCCTCCGTCGCATTGCGCACGAAGATGATCTCGCGCACATCCGGCGCGTTCACGAGCGCTCTGACTTTCTCTCGGGCGCCTTCGAGCGCCGCGGTCGCGCGCTCGGCGAGCACGTAGACGCCGCGGTGCACGTTCGCATAGGACGTCGAGTAGAAGTCCGTCATCGCCTCGAGCATCTGCCGAGGCTTCTGCGAGCTGGCGGCCGAGTCGAGGAAGGCGAGCGGCTTGTCGTGGATCAGCTGCTCGAAGATCGGGAAATCGGCGCGGAGCGCCCGCGCGTCCAGTGCCTTCGTTCCGGCTGGAACCGCCACGGCTCCATGGTACGGATCAGCGGACTTTGAACGAGGCGCCGGCGTAGCCTGCCGCCGCAGCCTTCCCTGAGCCTGCGGGGACTTTCGCCTTGCCGGAGGCGTCGCCCTTGATCGTCCGGCCGCCGATCGTGAAGGTCGCGTGCGGGACGCCGAAGCCGTCGTCGAGCGCCTGGGCGACGTGCGTGACGATCGTCTTCTTGCCGGCCTTCCTCTTCGTCGCGGTCAGCTTCACCGTGAGGCCCGGCTGCAGGGTCTGCTCGACGAGGCTCGAGCCGGTGTTCACGATCACGTCGATCGAGCCGACGCCGGTCGAGACCGCGACCGCGGAGACCTGGTAGATCGTCCCGGGGACGCTCGCGTTGACGATCGCGCCGAAGTGCTGGCCGTGGCTGCGCGAGCGCGCGACGTGGACTGCGCCGCCCCTCGACCAGACTGCCCAGAGGCGGTCGGAGCTGTCGACGGCGAGCGCCGAGTGCGGGTCCCCGCCGCTGAACGCGCCGTTGAACCCGACGCCGTCGCCGGCCGGCGCACCACCGGAGAACGGGACCACCTTGAAGCCCGTCGCGGTCGGGTAGCCGGGCGGCCAGGCCATGAACGTGTGGCCGCTGTGGTCGGAGACGAGCGGCACGCGGTCGTCGTGCGGCGCCGTCGGCTTGAGCGGCGTCTGGCTTGCGACCGTGAGGCTCGGCGTGAGCTTCTCGTAGAGAAATGTCCCGTCGGGGTCGGCGTTCGAGTAGAACGCCACCTGCACGAGGCCGCTCATGTCGATCGCGAGCGATGCGCCGTAGCCGCAGCAGCGTGTGAAGACGTTGCTCTCCGTCTCACCGTTCAGCCCGCGGGAGATCTGGACGTAGCCTGTGCCTTCCTGCACGAAGTAGGGCGTTCCGTCTGATGCGACTGCGGCGCCGCTGACGCCGGCGAGCGTGTGCGACTGCGTCTGGAACGGGCCGGTCCACGTCTGTCCGTCGTCGGTTGATTGCAGCCGTCCGACGCCGCCTGCGTTCGGGTAGTAGAGCTGGATCGCGCCGCTCGGCTGCTGCACGAGCTGCGTCTGACCGGCGGCGAGATCGTTCGTGACGACCGCCTTCGGCGCGCCGTGGTTTCGCGCGACCCAGATCGTGTTGGCGTTCGGCGACTCGAACGAGACAAGTGTCGTCCCGGACGAGGTCATGAGCATGGAGGGCTCGACGATGTTCACGACCGAGCCGGGCACAGGTGTCCACGCCGCCGCTGCGGGCACGAGGACGAGTGCGATGACGAACGCGGCCAGCAGGCGCATGACCCGACGATGCCAGCGGCGTCGGACACCCGCAAGCCCGTTAACGCGGCATTCATGTGGCGTTTGGCAGCATCGCTCGGTGCGAGCGGCCGCTCTCATCGTGCTCGCGTCGGTTGCCCTCGCCGGGTGCGGCGCGGGCAGGCACTCGGTGACCCAGACGACGCCGGTCGCGCGGCCATCGACGGCCGTCAAGCGCGCGGCGGCGCCGATCCGAAGGCTCGTGCCGACGCGGGCGGGAACGCTCGCGAGCCCGATACAGGACGCTGCGGGTGCGCGGTTTGGCGGGGGTGCTGTGCTGATCGGCGGGCTTACGCCGGCCGACGTCTCGTCGAGCGCGATCGTCACCGCGACGCGCGCGGGGTCGCGTGCCGTCGGCGCGATCCCGCAGGCACTGCATGACTCTGCGGCGGTCACACTCGGTCACGACACGTACGTGTTCGGCGGCGGCACGGGCACGGCCCAGATCGACACGATCCTGATGGTCGATCCGCGCACGGGCGCGGCCCAGGCGGTCGGGCACCTGCCGGCCGGCAGCTCGGACCAGTCCGCTGCGGCCATCGGCCGGACGGCGTACATCGTCGGCGGCTACACGGGCACGCACTGGCTGGACACGATCGTCGCCTGGAGCCCCGGCCACACCGCGCATGTCGTCGCGCACCTGCCGCACACGCTGCGCTATGCGGCCGTGACCGCCGCGGGCGGGCGGCTCTTGATTGCGGGCGGCTCGCTCGAAAACGGCACCGCGAGCAGAGCGGTGTATGCGTACACACCCACCATGCGCGTCGTTACGGCGGTGGCATCGCTGCCTGCCCCGACCACGCACGCGGCGGCCGCGTCGATCGGGAACACGGCCTTCGTGATCGGCGGCCGCGGGGCCGCGCTCGACACGCCGACCGATCGGATCGTCGCCGTCGACCTGCGGAAGCACGGCGTGCGCGTCGTCGGCGCGCTCCCGCAGCCGCTGTCCGATCTCGCCGCGATCGGGCTCGGCAGGTCGATCCTGCTCGCGGGCGGTCACAGCGCGACCGGAACGGTCGCGTCGCTCACCGAGCTCGTGCCGTCCACGCACCGGCCGCGCAAGGTGCAGGCGGTCAAGAACGTCTACGCCGCCGACCGGCCGGGCAACCTCATGCCCGTCGTCCGGCGGGCCAAGGCGTACGTCTACGTCCCGAACAGCGACAGCGGCACCGTCGACGTGATCGACCAGCGCTCGTTCAGGGTCGTCCGGCATTTCAAGGTCGGGACGCTCCCGCAGCACGTCGTGCCGGCATGGGATCTCAAGACGCTGTACGTGACGAACGATCTCGGCAACTCGCTGACGGCGATCAACCCGAACACCGGCGCGCCGGGGAAGACGATCCCGGTCGAGGACCCATACAACATGTACTTCACGCCGAACGGCCGCTTCGCGATCGTCGTCGCCGAGCGCCTGCACCGGCTCGATTTCCGCGACGCGCATACGTTCAAGCTGCAGAAGGCGCTCAGCGTCCCGTGCTCAGGCGCAGACCACATGGATTTCTCCGCCGACGGCACGTACGCAATCGTCAGCTGCGAGTTCTCCGGACAGCTGCTGAAGGTGAACATCGCGCAGGAGCGGGTCGCGGCCGTGCTGACGTTACGCGCCGGCGCTGCGCCGCAGGACGTGAAGCTGTCGCCCGACGGCTCGGTTTTTTACGTCGCCGACATGAGTTCGAACGGCGTGTGGCTGATCGACGGCGAGTCGTTGCGCGTCCTGCGCTTCCTGCCGACCGGTGCGGGTGCGCACGGCCTCTATCCGAGTCGCGACGACCGGTTTCTCTACGTGACGAACCGTGCGGCCGGCTCGATCTCGGTCATCTCGTTCGCAAAGCGCCGCATCGTCAAGACGTGGCACATCCCCGGCGGCGGCAGCCCTGACATGGGCAACGTGAGCGCGAACGGCAACGTGCTGTGGCTCACAGGACGCTGGAACGGCGTCGTCTATGCGATCGACGTGCGGAAGTGGCGGCTGCTCGCGAAGATCCCGGTCGGCGCAGGCCCGCACGGCCTTTGCGTGTGGCCGCAGCCCGGGCGGTACTCGCTCGGGCACACCGGCATTCTGCGCTAGCGCTTCACGTGCTCGCAGTTGCGGGCGATCGTGTCGAGCGGGCCTGCGCCCTCGACGGTGTCGTTCCCGAGCCCACAGTCGATGCGATCCCGCCCGTTGCCGCCGATGATGGTGTCGTTCCCGGAGCCGCCGTTGATGCGGTCGTCGCCGGGGCCACCGAGGATGAAATCGTTGCCGATGTCGCCGTAGATCGTGTCGTTTCCACTCTCCCCTGAGATCTTGTCGCTGCCGCCGAGCCCATGGATCACATCGTTGCCGCCGTTGCCGTTGATGATGTCGAAGTACTGCGTGCCGTGAATCGTGTCGGCCGAGGCGGCTCCGTCAAAACGGCAGCGGTTCGAGTGGCGGTGTGCGCGGCTGCCGATCGAGCTGACGACGACGTAGATGCCCCAGCGCTGACACTCCTGTCCCGCGGCTACGGCGATCAGGGCCGCCGTCGGAGACCAGCGCGGTGGCGAGTACGGGTGGACGTCGTCTACGAGCTTCGTCGCGATCGCGCTCGAGATCGGCTGTGTGTACAGCGCGTATTGATATTGCGTCGCCCCGCCGCGGAGCCGTTGCCGGTCACTGATGAATGCGAGCATGCTCGAAACGGGGGAGAACTGCGGGAAGCGGTTGTCCGACTCGCCGCCGATCAGCTGGTGCACGTCGGATCCGTCGGCGCGCGAGACCCAGATCGACCAGTGCTGCGTGTTGCTCTCGAACGCGATCGTCGAGCCGTCCGGCGACCAGGTCGGATCGACGTTCTCGCTCGAAGGCGTTGAGACCGTCGTGACACCACTTCCGTCAGCCTTCACGATCAGCAGCTCCCGGCCCGAGGCGATCGCGATGTGCCCGCCGTCGGGTGACCAGACAGGGCCGAGGAGATCGTCCGACGGCGGTTGAACGTTGGTTGACGCGACGCGCGCGTCGCTCCCGTCGATGCGCGCGACGAAGAGATTCCCGTTTCGGACATAGGCGACGTGCGAGCCGTCAGGGGACGCCGTCGCATCGGTTCCGGACAGCGTCACGAGCGGCCCTTGAAACCGGCTGCCGGTAATCACGAGCGTCTCGCCGTTCGACTGCACGAGCAAATGCGTGCTTCCGGGGACGTAGCCGCGAACCTCGCCGCTCGCACCGGCCTGGCTCGTGTCTTTCCCCGCAGAGGTCATCGAGAAGACCCAGTTGCCCCCCGGCACCTGGCGTTCGAACGCGACATGGACGCCGTCGGAGGCCCATGCCGGCAGGCTGTCCTCAGGGTCGGCCGGGGACGGCCCGGCGTCTGCGCGAGCGAGCTGGCCGGCGATCACGAGCACTGCCACGAGCCCGACAACGACGAGCGCCAGCTGCCGCAGCAGGTGGTATCTGGCCACGCACGCACGGTAGGGACGCCTCGTCAAGCACGCGTTAAGCGTTTGCAAGGCATTCGCTACAGTCGGCTGCTCGTATGAGTTCTGAATACATCTACACGATGTACAGGGTCGACAAGTTCTACGGCCCGGACCGGCAGGTGCTGGCGAACATCTCCCTGTCGTTCTTCCCCGGTGCGAAGATCGGCGTGCTGGGGCCGAACGGCGCGGGCAAGTCGACCGTCCTGCGGATCATGGCCGGCAAGGAGGAGCCGTCCTCCGGCGTCGCCGAGCTAGCGCCCAACGCAACCGTCGGCCTGCTCGAGCAGGAGCCGTCGCTCGACCCGGAGAAGGACGTGCGCGGCAACGTCGAGGACGGCGTGCGCCCGCTCCGCGACCTGCTCGACCGCTTCAACGAGATCTCTGCGAAGTTCGCGGAGCCGGACGCCGACTTCGACACGCTGCTCGCCGAGCAGGCGACCGTCCAGGACGCGATCGATCGTGCGGACGCGTGGCAGCTCGAGCAGCACCTCGATCACGCGATGGACGCGCTGCGGCTGCCTGACGGCGACCGTGACGTGTCCACGCTCTCCGGCGGAGAGCGCCGACGCGTTGCGCTCTGCCGGCTGCTCCTTTCGTCGCCCGACTTGCTGTTGCTCGACGAGCCGACGAACCACCTCGACGCCGAGTCGGTCGCGTGGCTCGAGCGCTTCCTCTCGGAGTACAAGGGCACCGTCGTCGCGGTGACGCACGATCGCTACTTCCTGGACAACGTCGCGGGCTGGATCCTCGAGCTCGACCGCGGGCGCGGCATCCCGTTCCAGGGCAACTACTCGTCGTGGCTCGAGCAGAAGCAAGAGCGGCTTGCAATGGAGGAGAAGCAGGAATCGGCGCGGCGGCGCACGCTGGCGCGCGAGCTCGAGTGGGTGCGCCTGAGCCCGCGCGCACGCCATGCGAAGTCGAAGGCGCGGCTCGGCGCGTACGAGAAGCTGTTCGCCGAGGAGCAGAACGTGAAGCTCGACAAGGTCGAGATCCACATCCCGCCGGGCCCGCGGCTCGGCGACCTCGTCATTGACGCCGAGGGCGTGCAGAAAGGGTTCGGAGACCGGCTGCTCGTCGAGGACTTGACCTTCTCGCTGCCGCCGGCCGGGATCGTCGGCGTCGTCGGACCGAACGGCGCGGGCAAGACCACGCTCTTCCGCATGATCGCAGGCGAGGAGCC
>DATAOK010000071.1:0-130382 GCA_036265735.1 Gaiellaceae bacterium | reverse complement strand
CCCCGGTTTCTTCGCGCAGCATGAGCGCCCAGACGCCGTCGTTTCCCGGCGCGAAGGCGGGGAAAACGGACGCCGTGACCGTGAGCGAGCTTCTGTCTTCCTGGCCGCTCGTCAGACAGTTCCGCGACGGCGACCGGCTCGGGCTGGGGCCCGCCGCCAAGTCCAGACGCTCACACGCGCTCGAGGCGCGCATCGACGAGGCCGACCACGTCGTGCAGTCCGTCTGCCCGTACTGCGCCGTCGGCTGCGGGCAGCTCGTCTACGTGAAGTCCGGCGAGGTGACGCACATCGAGGGCGACCCCGCGAGCCCGGTCTCGCGCGGACGACTCTGCCCGAAGGGACAGGCGTCGAAGAGCTTCGTCCAGAGCCCGCTGCGCGAGTACACGGTGAAGTACCGCCGCCCGCACGGAACGCGCTGGGAGGAGCTCGACCTCGAGACGGCGATGGACATGATCGCCGACCGCGTGATCGAGACCCGCGCGGCAACGTGGCAGGCAGAGACCGAGGACGGCAACCCGGCAAATCGCACGCTCGGCATCGGCAACCTCGGCGGCGCGACGCTCGACAACGAGGAGAACTACCTCATCAAGAAATTGATGACGGCGCTCGGGGTCGTCCAGGTCGAGAATCAGGCCCGCATATGACACAGCTCCACGGTGCCCAGTCTGGGCACCTCGTTCGGGCGAGGCGGCGCGACGACGTTCCAGCAGGACCTTCAGAACGCGGACTGCATCGTGATCATGGGCTCGAACATGGCCGAGAACCATCCGGTCGGGTTCCAGTGGGTCATGGAGGCGCGCGAGCGCGGAGCTGAGGTCATCCACATCGACCCGCGCTTCACGCGCACGAGCGCGATGTCGACGAAGTGGATTGGCATCCGCGCGGGAACCGACATCGCGTTCCTCGGCGGCGTCGCGAACTACATCCTCCAGAACGATCTCCACTTCGAGGAGTACGTCAAGCACTACACGAACGCGCCGGTGATCATCCGCGAGGAGTTCGCGGACACCGAGGAGCTCGACGGGCTCTTCTCGGGCTGGGACCCAGAGCAGGGCGAATACGACGTGCGCCAGTGGATGTACGAAGGGATGGAGGTGCACGGCTCCGCGGGCCAGCGCGAGCAGGGCTTCAAGGCGACGAAGGGCGAGCAGTCGGGACACGGCGGCCACGGCGGCGGGCTGCGTCACGGAGAGCCGCCGTCGGAAGACCCGGAGCTCAAGCATCCGCGCTGCGTCTTCCAGATCCTGAAGCGCCACTACCGGCGCTACACGCCGGAGTTCGTCGCCGAGACGTGCGGCTGTTCGGCCGACGAGTTCGTTGCCGTCTGCGAGGCGCTGGTGCGCAACTCCGGGCGCGAGCGGACGAGCGCGTTCTGTTACGCGGTCGGCTGGACGCAGCACACGGTCGGCGTGCAGTACATCCGCACCGCGGCGATCATCCAGCAGCTGCTCGGCAACATCGGTCGCCCCGGCGGCGGCATCCTCGCGCTGCGCGGCCACGCGTCGATCCAGGGCTCGACCGACATCCCGACGCTCTACAACATCCTCCCCGGCTACCTCCCGATGCCGCACACGGAGGAGTACGGCGACTGGGAGGCCTACGTCGAGGCGAACCGCTCGCCGACCGGCTGGTGGGGCCACTTCGACGCGTACTGGATCAGCCTGATGAAGGCGTACTTCGGCGAGAACGCAACCGAGGACAACGGCTGGCTCTTCAAGAAGCTGCCGCGCATCGACGACGACAACTCCGTGTACTGGACGCTCGAGCAGATGCTCGAAGGGAACGTGAAGGGCTACATGATCGCCGGCGAGAACCCGGCGGTCGGCAACGCCAACGGCAAGGCACATCGCCTCGCGCTCGCGAAGCTCGACTGGCTCGTCGTGCGTGATCTCGTCGAGATCGAGTCGGCGTCCTTCTGGTACGACAGCCCCGAGATCGAGTCAGGCGAGCTGAAGACCGACGAGATCGCAACGGAGGTCTTCTTCCTGCCGGCGTCCGCGCACACTGAGAAGGATGGCTCGTTCACGAACACGCAGCGGCTCTTGCAGTGGCACTGGCAGGCGACCGAGCCGCCGCAGGACTGCCGCTCCGAGCTCTGGTTCTACTTCCATCTCGGCCGGCGGATCAAGCAGAAGCTCGCGGAGTCGAAGGACGCGCGCGACGACCTGATCAAGGCGCTGCGGTGGGAGTACCCGACGCACTCGCACATCCAGGAGCCGAGCGCGGAGGCGGTGCTTGCCGAGATCAGCGGCTTCGAGATCGCGACCGGCCGCTTCCTGCCTGCCTACAAGGAGCTGAAGGCCGACGGCTCGACCGCATGCGGCTGCTGGATCTACTGCGGTGTCTTCACCGACGGCATCAACCAAGCGGCGCGCCGGAAGCCGCACTGGGAGCAGGACTACGTCGCCGCCGAGTGGGCGTGGGCGTGGCCGGCGAACCGCCGCATCATCTACAACCGCGCATCAGCCGACCCCGATGGGAAGCCCTGGTCGGAGCGCAAGCAGTACGTGTGGTGGAACGGCGAGAAGTGGACGGGCACCGACGTGCCGGACTTCGAGGAGACGAAGGACCCTGGCTACGTGCCTCCGGACGACGCTGAAGCCGAAGAGGCGATCGCCGGCGACCATCCGTTCATCATGCAGGCGGACGGACGCGCCTGGCTCTACGTGCCGCAGGGCCTCGAGGACGGGCCGCTCCCGACGCACTACGAGCCGCACGAGTCGCCGTTCGACAACGCGCTGTACTCGCAGCGCGCGAATCCGGCGCGGCAGCAGCACAAGAACGCCGCGTGGGATCCGTACAACCCCGTCGACGGCGAGCCCGGCAGCGAGGTCTATCCGCATGTCTTCACGACGTACCGCCTGACCGAGCATCACACGGCCGGCGGCATGACGCGGTCGGTGCCCTATCTCGCCGAGCTGCAACCGGCGATGTTCTGCGAGGTGTCGCCGGAGCTCGCCGGGGAGGAAGGGCTCGAGCATGGAGGCTGGGCGACGATCTACACGGCGCGGTCCGCGATCGAGGCGCGCGTGCTCGTCACCGAGCGCATGAAGCCGCTCGTCGTGCACGGTCGCACGACACATCAAATCGGGCTGCCGTACCACTGGGGCTCGCGGCTGCTGACGAGCGGTGACAGCGCGAATGACCTCATGCACGCCGCGCTCGACCCGAACGTCCACATCATGGAGACGAAGGCGGCGACGTGCGGCATCCGCCCGGGGCGCCGTCCGCGCGGCAAGGCACTGCTCGAGTTCGTTGCCGAGCTACGCGATCAGGCGTACTCGCGCCGTGAGATGTCGGAGCGCGCCGAGCCCGAGGAGACGCGAAAGACGGCGCCGTCATGAGCACGATGGCGCGAGCGGACGGTCACGAGGCGTACGGCGACGAGCAGCAGCCGCGCGTCGGCTTCTTCACGGACACGTCGGTCTGCATCGGCTGCAAGGCCTGCGAGGTCGCGTGCAAGGAGTGGAACCTGATCCCGCAGGACGGCCAAGAGTGGACAGGCCGGTCGTACGACAACACCGGTGAGCTCAGCGCGAACACGTGGCGCCACGTCGCGTTCATCGAGCAGGAGAAGCCGTTGCGCACGAATGGCGACGGCAGCGTCGGGTTGCGCTGGCTCATGGAGTCCGACGTGTGCAAGCACTGCACGCACGCGGCGTGTCTCGACGTGTGCCCGACCGGTGCCCTCTTCCGCACCGAGTTCGGCACGGTCGTCGTGCAGGAGGACATCTGCAACGGGTGCGGCTACTGCGTGCCTGCGTGCCCGTTCGGCGTGCTCGACAAGCGCGAGCTTCCGTCGGCGGAGGCGGTCGTGAAGAAGGAGGACGGCCGCGTCTGGAAGTGCACGCTCTGCTACGACCGGTTGAAGGGCGGACACGAGCCCGCGTGCGCGAAGGCGTGCCCGACGCAGTCGATCCAGTTCGGCCCGCTCGACGAGCTGCGCGAGCGTGCAGACCGGCGTCTGGCGAAGCTCGAGTCCGAGGGCTGGAACGGCGCGCAGCTGTACCTGCGCGACCCGGAGGATGGGATCGGCGGTGCGGGTGCGTTCTTCCTCTTGCTCGACGAGCCCGAGGTGTACGGACTGCCGCCGGACCCGGTCGTGACGACGAAGCACCTCGGGTCGATGTGGCGGAACATGGCGCGGGCTGCTGCCGTCTTCACAGTCCTGATCGTCGGAGCATGCGCGCGTGACTGACGTGCAGTCGTACTACGGGCGTCCCGTCCTGAAGGAGCCGACGTGGACGTGGCAGATCCCGGCCTACTTCTTCACGGGCGGCGTTGCCGGCGCGTCGTCGGTGCTGTCGCTTTCCGCGAAGCTGTTCGGCAACGAGGAGCTTTCGAAGCGTGCGCTCTACATCGGAGCGGCGGCTGATGTCGTCAACCCGATCCTGCTCGTCTCGGATCTCGGGCGGCCCGAGCGCTTCCACCACATGCTGCGAGTGTTCAAGGTCACGTCGCCGATGAACATCGGCGCGTGGGTGCTGCTCGTGAACAGCGGGGCGTCGACGACGGCAGCGATGCTCGAGCTGCTCGGGATTTTGAAGCCCGTGAAGCGACTCGCCGAGCTCGTGGCGTTCCTGTTTGGGCCGCCGCTCGCGACGTACACCGGCGTCCTCGTGGCAGACACGGCGATCCCGGTGTGGCACGAGGCACGCGAGGAGCTGCCCTGGCTCTTCGGCGCGAGCGCAGCCGCGTCGGCCGGTGCTGCAGCGTGCGTCTTCTCTCCGCCTGGTGCGGCGGGGCCGGCGAGACGGCTCGCGGTCGGCGGTGTTCTTGCAGAAGGGCTCGTCATGCACGCGATGCAGTTGCGCCTCGGTGAGACGGGCGAGGTCTACGGCAAGGGCACCGCCGGCAAGTTCTGCTGGGTCGCGAAGGGACTGGCCGGCGGCGGCGCGTTGCTGCTCTCTCGACGAGGCCGCCGGCGACGCGGTGCCGCCGTCCTCGGCGGAGCACTCGTCTGCGCCGGCGAGCTGTGCCTCCGCTTCGCCGTCCATCACGCCGGCAGGCAGTCCGCCCGCGACCCGACGTACGTCGTGAAGCCGCAGCGCGAGCGCGCCGATCGCGACGGAACCAAGGCAACGATCCGCGCTGCCTGACACCACCGGACACGTTCCGGTGCCTGGCACCGGAACGTGTCTCGCTCGGACGATCGCCCTCGCGAGGGCCAGGTGTCATGCCCGGGCCGAAGGGAACCCGAGGCCCAAACCGCAACGGACGAGGGAGGCAGACAGTGGCTCGCGAGCTCGACGATCAGCTGACGAAATACTTGACCGACGCGCACTCGATCGAGGTGCAGGCGCTCGCGCAGCTCCGCAGCGCACCCGACATCGCCGGCACACCGGAGCTTGCACAGGCATTCCGCACGCACCTGGACGAGACGGAAGGTCACGAGCGGACAACCCGCGAGCTGCTCGAAGCCCGCGACGCGAAGCCGTCGAAGGTCAAAGACACGGTGATGGGGATCGGCGGGAAAGGCTTCCTCCTCTTCGCCAAGCTCCAGCCCGACACGCCCGGGAAGCTGCTCGCGCACGCGCTCTCGTACGAGGGGCTCGAGGTCGCCTCGTACGAGCTGCTCATGCGCGTGGCCGAGCGAGCAGGCGACGAGCGCGTCGCCGAGGCCGCGACACGCATCCGCGACGAGGAACGGGAGATGATGCAGCGCCTCGAGGCGAACGTCGACCAAGCGGTCGAAGCATCGCTGCGCGAGCATCCGCGCGACGACCTCGACACGTTGCTCCGCAAGTACCTCTCCGACGCACACGCGATCGAAGAGCAGGCGATCGCGTTGCTCGAGCGCGCGCCGAAGCTCGTCGAGGACGCGCAGCTCGAAAGCATCTTCACCGATCACCTCGCCGAGACACGCGACCACGCGGAGCTGATCCAGGAACGGCTGAACACGCTCGGCGACGATCCGTCATCGCTGAAGGACGCCGCCATGCGGCTCGGTGCGCTCAACTGGGGCGTCTTCTTCCAGGGACATCCCGACACGACGGGCAAGCTCACGGCGTTCGCATACGCGTTCGAGTTCCTCGAGATCGGCGGCTACGAGCAGCTGAAGCGAGTGGCCGAGCGTGTCGGCGATGCGCAGACCGTGCGGCTCGTCGATCACATCCTCGAGCAGGAGCGCACCGCTGCGGCGAAGCTCGCGGGTGCTTTCAACATCGCCGCAATCGTGTCGTTGCGAGAAGTCGGCGTGGCCTAGTCCGGCTGAACGTGCAGCAGCTCGTCGACGACCTCGTCGAGCGACTCGAACTCGCGATCGGGAAGCGAGTGCAGCGCGTCGAGCTGCTGCGGCTCGGCGTGCTGCTGCACGGCGTACTCGAGCAGCCGCGCCTTGTCCGCCGGGAGCTCAATGCCCGCAAGCGTAGTCTTGAGCTCTGCGACGGCCGCAGTGTCCATGCCGCGTTTCTTCCCGGGCCGGACCGCGAAAAACGCGTGGATGCCTGAACTTGGACCAGCACGCTCAGCTGTACGAGCAGCTTCTGCTTGAATCGAGGTATGGCAGCACCTGCTGAGCTTCGAGTCGGAGACGAGACGTATTCGATCTACCGCCTCGATGGTCTCCAGGCCACGTGGGACGTCGCGCGCCTCCCGTACACGCTGCGGATCCTGCTCGAGAACGTCCTGCGGAACGGCACCGACGACGAGGTCGAAGCGGTTGCCGGGTGGGTCGCCGACGCCGACCCGTCGCACGAGATCTCGTTCGCACCTGCGCGCGTGCTGCTGCAGGACTTCACTGGCGTCCCGTGCGTCGTCGACCTCGCAGCGATGCGCGACGCGATGCGCGACCAGAGCGGCGACCCCGCGAAGATCAACCCGCAGATCCCCGTCGAGCTCGTCATCGATCACTCCGTGCAGGTCGACGAGTTCGCGTCACGGCTCGCCATCTCGCGAAACGTCGAGCTCGAGTTCGAGCGCAACAAGGAGCGCTACGCGTTCCTCCGCTGGGGACAGAGCGCGTTCGACAACTTCAAGGTCGTCCCGCCGAACACCGGCATCGTGCACCAGGTCAACCTCGAGTACCTCGGGCGCGTCATCGAGGCGCGCGACGGCTTTGCGTTCCCCGACACGCTCGTCGGGACGGACTCACACACGACGATGATCAACGGCCTCGGCGTGCTCGGCTGGGGCGTCGGCGGGATCGAGGCGGAGGCAGCAATGCTCGGCGAGGCGCTGTCGATGCTCGTGCCGCAAGTCGTCGGCTTCCGGCTCATCGGCGAGCTGCCGCGGGGCGCAACAGCGACAGACCTCGTGCTCACCGTCACCGAGATCCTGCGCAAGACAGGCGTGGTCGGGAAGTTCGTCGAGTACTTCGGGCCAGGCCTCTCGACGCTGGCGCTCGCCGACCGCGCGACGCTCGGGAACATGAGCCCCGAATACGGCGCGACGTGCGGCTTCTTCCCCGTCGACGACGTGACGCTCGCGTACCTGCGCCTCACGAACAGGCCGCCGGAGCGCATCGCGCTCGTCGAGGCGTACTGCAAAGAGAACCTGCTCTGGCACGAGCCGGACGACCATCCGACGTACTCGCAGGTCGTCGAGCTCGACCTCGACTCCGTCGAGCCGTCACTCGCAGGCCCGCGCCGGCCGCAGGATCGCGTGCCGCTCGCCGTCGCGAAGGAGTCGTTCATCGACTCGCTCGACACGTTCGGCGTTCCGTACGGCAACGGCACCTATGACAAGGAGATCGCAGACTCGTTCCCGGCGAGCGATCCACCGACGGGCGACGGAACGGACGATCCCGCCGAGGCTCCGACGCACACCGCGACGGTCGAGAAGAAGCGCGTGCCCGTGCAGGGCGAGGACTTCGAGCTCGAGCACGGCTCGGTCGTGATCGCGGCGATCACGTCGTGTACGAACACCTCGAACCCGTCGGTGATGATCGGCGCAGGCCTGCTCGCGAAGAAGGCCGTCGAGAAGGGCTTGACGCGCAAGCCGTGGGTGAAGTCGTCGCTCGCCCCCGGCTCCAAGGTCGTCACCGAGTACTACCGGCGCGCCGGTCTCGACCGGTATCTCGACGAGCTTGGCTTCAACCTCGTCGGCTACGGCTGCACCACGTGCATCGGCAACTCGGGCCCGCTGCCGGAGGCGATCGGCCAGGCGGTGAACGACGGCGAGCTCGTCGTCTGTGCTGTGCTCTCCGGAAACCGCAACTTCGAGGCGCGGATTCACTCGGACGTGAAGGCGAACTACCTCGCTTCGCCGCCGCTCGTCGTCGCATATGCGCTTGCCGGCCGCATGGACGTCGACCTGCTGAACGAGCCGCTCGGCGACGGTGACGACGGGCCCGTGTACCTGCACGACATCTGGCCGACTGCGGAGGAGATCGACGCGACGATCGCGACGTCGGTCGACGGCGACATGTTCCGCGACGTCTACAGCGACGTCTTCACCGGCGACGAGCGCTGGCGCGAGCTCGACACGCCGTCCGGAGACCTCTTCGCCTGGGATCCTGATTCGACGTACGTCCGCCTGCCGCCGTACTTCGAGGGCATGCGGCGCGAGCCCCGCACCGTCGAGGACATCGAGGGTGCACGCGTCTTGGTCATGCTCGGTGACTCCGTCACGACCGATCACATCTCGCCCGCGGGCGCAATCCGTCCGCAGTCGCCGGCCGGCGAGTACCTGATCGAGCACGGCGTCGAGCGGCGCGAGTTCAACTCATACGGCGCACGGCGCGGCAACCACGAGGTGATGGTGCGCGGCACGTTCGCGAACGTCCGCATGCGCAACCTCCTCGTCCCAGGGAGCGAAGGCACATGGACGGTGCACCTGCCGGACGGCGAGGAGGGAACGATCTTCGACGTCGCCAACCGCTACCGGGATGGCGGCGTGCCGACAATCGTCATCGCCGGCAAGGAGTACGGCACCGGCTCTTCCCGCGACTGGGCGGCAAAGGGCCCGAAGCTGCTCGATGTTCGCGCCGTGATCGCGCAGTCCTACGAGCGCATCCACCGCTCGAACCTCCTGATGATGGGGATCCTGCCGCTGCAGTTCCTCGACGGCGACACGCCCGAGACGCTCGGACTGACGGGTCGCGAGGAGTTCTCCATCTCCGGCGTCGAGAACGGCGAGGCGTCCGAAGTGACGGTTCGTGCGGACGGGAACGAATTCCGCGCCAGGGTGCGGCTTGACACCCCGCGGGAGCGAGAGTATCTCCGGCACGGTGGGATCCTCCCCTTCGTCCTCCGCCGCCTCCTCGCCTGATCCGTACGCGGAGGCCTGGCGGGCCGTCACCGAGGCTGTCCTCGAGTCGCAGGGGGCGCTGAAGGCCTACGAGCGGCGCGCGATCGCGCGGGGCGACGATCCACCCGAGTTGCACGCGCTGCTCGAGACGACGCGCGAGCGCGCACACACGATCGTCGACGCGGATATCGAGGGCCTGAAGGTCGACGTCGTGTTCGAGAGCGTGCTCGCCGCCGCGCTCGGCGAGGGCGACCGGAGACGACGCGCGGCGCTGAAGGCGATCGGATGAGACTTGCGCTGATCCATGACGCCGAGTCGGCGCAGCAGATCCGCGAGCTCGAGCAGCGCGACGGCTACGTCTCCGACATCTCGCGCGCCCTCCGCTACCGCCCCGATCTGTTCGGCCGCCCGTTCAGCGTGCTGCTGCAGGAGGTGATGAAAGGCCCGTCCGAGTGGACGGAGGCCGAGCGCGAGCTCTTCGCCGCATTCGTCTCTGCGCGAAATCTCTGTCCCTTCTGAACGGAGGCCCACGCCGCGGTCGCGGCGTACGCGTACAGGAACTCGGAGCTCGTCGATGCCGTCCTCGCCGACTACGAATCGGCACCGATCGACGAGCGGCTCCGCGAGACGCTGCGCTTCATCGAGACGATGACGCTCTCCCCCGACGCGCTCGATGCGACGCGCGCGCTCGACGCAGGCGTGTCACGCGAGGCGCTGCGCGATGCCGCGTACGTCGCCGCGGCGTTCAACGTGATCACGCGGTTCGCCGACGCGATCGGCGCCCAGCCGCATTCGGAAGCCGGCCTCACGCCCGAGCAGGCCATGGCGCACGAGGGCCGCTTCTTCGACCTCGGCTACGCCTGATCGAGGCGAGAGGCAAGCTCGACCCGCCCCTCCGCTTCGGCGCGCCGCCGCTCGTACTCGACCTGCTCGCCCCGCACGAGCTCCCGGCACACCCACGCCGCGACGAACCCGGCAACGACGGGGACGACGAGCACGGCGACGCGGTAGAACCAGATCTGTCCCGTGTACGACAGGTTGAAGAGCACCTGCACGCGATCGGACGAGCCGGCGACGAAGACGAGGAAGACCCACGTCACCATCCCGACGCCGACCCCGGTTCGCATCGGGTTGTCGCGCGGCCGGTCGAGCAGGTTGTGGAACGCAACATCGCCCGTCAGCTTCCGCTCGACGTACGGCCAGAAATAGAGAAAGCCGAACACGACGAGCGGGAAGAGCGCCCCGCCCCAGAACGGCCCGGGGATGAGCGTGTAGTGCCCGATCGTCACGTCGAAGCCCGGCATCAGGCGCAGGCCGCCGATCAGCCAGCCGAGATACCAATCGGGCTGCGCGCCGTTCGTCGAGATGTAGGTGTGGAACGGGCCCCAGAGCCAGATCGGGTTGATCTGCACGAGACCGCCGAGCAGGAACAGAACGCCCGTCACGGCGAAGAGCAGGCCGAGCGAACGCGGCGTCTGCCCGGGATAGAGCGGGACGCCGATCACCGTGCGCTCCGTCTGGCGCCGGCCGCGGAACTGCGTGTGATGCCGCAATGCGACGAGCACGAGGTGCACCGTCAGGAGCGTCGCGATCAGGATCGGGAAGATCAGGACATGTGCGATGTAGAGGCGCGGGATCAGCACCGCGCCCCCCGGAAACGGGCCGTTGAAGAGCCAGCCCATGACGTTTGCCCCGACGAACGGCAGCGAGAGGCCGACCGCGTAGCCGATCACGAGGCCCATGCCCGACATGAGGTCGTCGACCATCGAGTAGCCGACATACGCCTCGAGCAGCGCGAGCATCAGCATCGTCACGCCGATCAACCACGTCAGGTCGCGTGGCTTGCGATACGCGCCCGTGAAGAACACACGGAAGAGATGGAGGATCACTGCGGCGAGGAAGACGTTCGCCGCCCAGTGATGCGTCTGCCGGATGAGCAGCCCCGCCTTCACCGTCGTCGAGATGGCGAGCACCGAGCGATACGCCTCACTCATGTGCTGGCCCTGTAGCGGCGCGTAGGGGCCGTGGTAGACGACGTCCTGGCGCGAGTCGACGAAGAAGAACGTCAGGTAGACGCCGGTCGCGACAAGCACGATGAACGCGTAGAGCGCAACCTCGCCGAGCAGGAACGACCAGTGGTCCGGGAAGAGATAGCGAAGCGCCTTGCGAAGGAACGGCGCCGTCCCGGTGCGCGTGTCGACGTAGCGGACAGCCTTGCGGATCACGGGCTCGGCCTCCGCTCACGCACGCCCCACCACGACGGCCCAACGGGATCGTCGAAGTTTCCGCGTGCGCGCAGCTCGCCCTTTCCGTCGATGGAGAGCGGCAGCATCGGCAGCGGTCGGCCCGCAGGCCCGAACGTGACGCTGCCGCCGTCCGCCGGGTCGAACGTCGAGTAGTGGCACGGGCAGACGAGCGCAGGCCTCGGCTCGTCAGGCGCGAACAGCGGCGCACGGTAGAGCGAGATCGCGCAGCCTGCATGCGTGCAGAGCTTCGAGTACGCGACGATGCCGTCCGCGTCGTAGCCCTCGACGCGTCCGGACAGCGTGAGCGACGAGCGCGGCAGGCGGACGACGACGAGCGCCGAGCCCTGCTCCTCCTTGTCTGCGCCCTCAGGGAACGCGGTGTAGAGCGCCTTCTCCTGGATGTCGGACGCGCGCAGCGGCATGTCGTTCTCGTCGACGAGCCGCCGGCCCTTGCGCCACGGCGTGCCGTAGAACTCCTTCACGCCGAGCGGCCCGAACGACACCGCGGGGATCAACGCAGCGACACCGAGCGCTCCGCCGGCGGAGAACAGGCCGAGCTTGAAGAGCCCGCGCCGTGTGAAGCCCTTCCCGGACTCCTCGACGAGCCCGGCGAGATACTCCTCGTCGGCCTCGTGCTCGTCCGGCGGGTACTCGTGCGCGAGCTCCTCCGTCGGGATGACCGACTGCGCGGCCACGACCAGTGCAGCGGCGAGGAAGAGCAACGCGAGCCCGATCGAGAGGCCGAGGTACTGTGTCTTCGCCGGGATCGCGTCGACGAAGTAGATGACCGGGAACGCGGTCGCGCACAGCGCTGCGAGGAAGAGCAGCGCAATCGCAGCCGTCTCTGCGCGCGGCTGCTGCGCCGGCGGCGGGAGCAGGTGCGCGTCCGGCCGCGGTAGTCTCCGGCGCCGGCCGAGCAGCAGCACGGCGCCCGAGAGCAGGGCGTCGCGCGCCTTACCCATGGAGCCGCCTTCCGATCACAAGACAGACGGCGACGAGTGCGGCCGCGCCGAAGAACCACGTCACGAGCCCTTCCGGCACCGGCCCGATCCGCCCGAGTGACCAACCGCCGCGGTCGTCCGGCTTCTGCGTCCACTGCACATAGCGGATCAGCGAGTTCAGCTGTGCGTCCGGGATCTGCTTCGCCGAGAACCGCGGCATCACATACGGCCCGATGCGCACCGCCTCAGCGATCTCCGTCGCCGTCGCGTCCCCGAGCGGCGGCGGCACAGCGTGCGTGACGTAGCCGCCGCGCGCCATGATCTGGTGGCAGCCCGCGCAATTCGTCGCGAACACATGCTGGCCCTCGGAGAGGTTGCCGGCCTCGGGGTGCGGCTTTGGCACGGGCGGCCCGTGGCCGAGCGAGGCGACGTATGCGATCAAGTCGTCGATCTGCTCCTTCGAGAGCAGCAGTCGGCTGCGCCGCGGCTGCAGCCCCGTGCGTTTGAGCGGCATGTAGCCGGTGCGCAGGTAGAAGTCGGCAGCGAGCGCGCCGACATTGCGCAACGACGGAGCGATGCTCGTGCCGGCGCCGTTCGGCCCGTGGCACTTCACGCAATAGCGTCCGTAGACCTGTTTGCCGTTTGCAGCGGTCGCGACGCCGGGAAGCACGAGGAGCAACGCGATGACGAGCAACCGCTTCATGCCTGGTGACAGGCGCGGTCGACGACGGCGGCGAGAACCGAGAGGACGATGATCATCGCGAAGAGCACGTTCCCGGCCATTGCTCCGATCGCGAAGAACTTCATCCGCGCGGGCGGGGGTGGGTCTTCCTCGTCAACCGCACGCGTGGCGCGGAAGACGGCGATGGCAGCCGCCTCGGACGCAGCGAGGCAGAGAAGCGCCAATGCGCCGATCGCGAGCTCGACGGTGTCCAGCGGCACACCCCAGTGCGCGCTGCCGGCATTGCACACGGCGGCGGAGGTCCAGAGGCCGGCGAGGAACGATCCGAACCAAACCGTCCCGCCGGCGACGAAGCCGAACCACTGGAGGTATTCGAGGCGCCGTAGGTTCATAGCGCAGGCGAGAGCGTTGTCAGCGTGACCGCGGTGGTGATCGCGCCGACCGCGAGCCAGTAGAACGAGATCGCGTGGAAGCCGTTCAGGCGGTATTGCGTCAGGCCGCGCGTGAGCTTCCACAGCAACCAAAGGTCGAGCAGCAGGCCGAGCGCGACGTGCGCATGCGAGGCGCCGAGGAGCGTGTAGTAGATCGAGCCGTAGGCGTGCGTCTGCGGCGTGAAGTCGTGCAGGTCGTCGGAGAAGAGCCGCACCTCCATCGCGAAGTACCCCGCCTGCACGACGAGTGCCGCAATCAGCAAGGCGCGCGCACGCGCGAGCAGGCCGTCACGCGCGGCGAGGAACGCGAGGCGAACCGGCACGAGCGAGAGCAGCAGCACGCCGAGCATGACGAGCGGCACGACGAACTTCGGCTCGGGAATTCCGGGCGGCGGCCACGCGATGTTCTTGAACCGCAGGATGAAGTACGAGCCGATCATCATCGCGAAGAGCGTCGCCTCGGCCGCGATCACCATCGCCATCCCCCACCACGCAGCCGTCCGCCCGTGCAGCGGCGACTCGAGCGTCGGCGCCTCCTCGGAGTGCCACGCGATGAGAATGAGGCCCAATAGCACCGCGAAGATCGCCGCAACGCCGTACTTCTGCACCACGAGCACCGCGAAGAATCCCGACAGCGCCAGCGCGAAGACGATCGGCCACGGCGACGAGTGCGGCATGCGGACGAGCTGCGCCCGGCGTGCGTCCACGAACGACGTCTGCAGCTGCTCGTGCCCGGCGTCGAGCGGATCCACGACCTGCGAGACACCGTCCCAGTTCGGGTACGCGCTCGTGACGGTCGGGATGACCGCGAAGTTGTACTCCGGCGGCGGCGACGGCACGGTCCACTCGAGCGTGGGGCCGTGCCAGGGGTCGTGCCCGACGCGCGGACCTCGCCGGTACGACGCGACGAGATTCCCGAGGCAGAGGAGGATCCCGACGAGGGTGACGAAGCCGCCGACCGTCTCCACGACGTTGTACGCGGTCCAGCCCATCCCGCCCGGGTACGTGTACACGCGGCGCGGCATCCCGAGCAGGCCGACGATGTGCATCGGGAAGAACAGGAGATTCGTCCCGATGAAGATAAGCCAGAACGAGATCTGGCCCGGCAGCTCGAAGTACATGCGGCCGGTGAGCTTTGGGAACCAGTAATACATGCCGCCGAAGATCGGGAAGACAGCTGCGCCGAAGATGATGTAGTGGAAGTGCGCGATGACGAAGTAGCTGTCCGTCACTTGCTGGTCGAACGGGATCGCAACGAACATCACGCCGCTCAGACCGCCGATGACGAAGAAGAGAATGAATCCGACGATGAAGAGCAGCGGTGTCTTGAACCTCGGTAGCCCCGTGAAGATCGTGGACGACCACGCCCACACCTGAATCGACGACGGGATCACCACCATCGCCGTCGCGCCCGCGAAGAAGACGAGCGTCGTCTGCGGGATGCCCGTCGAGAACATGTGGTGTGCCCACACGCCGAAGCCGATGAAGACGACGAGCAGCTCGGCGACGGCGACAAGCGGGAACGCGATCATCTTCCGCTGCGTGAGCGCCGGGATGATCTCCGTCGCGATCCCGAATGCCGGGACGATGAGGATGTAGACCTCCGGGTGCCCGAAGAACCAGAACAGGTGCTGCCAGAGGAGCGTCGAGCCGCCGTGCGCAGGTGAGAAGAACCACGTGCCGATGTTGCGGTCGAGGAAGAGGTAGATCAGGTCGACGCTCAATGACGGCAGCGCAAACAGCAGCCCGAACGACGCAGCAAGAAATGCGAAGCAGAAGAGTGGGATGCGGTTGAACGACATCCCCGGCGCGCGGTATTTGAACATCGTGACGATGAACTGCGCCGCGGTGAGCGTTGACGCGATGCCGTTGAAGAGGAGCCCGAGCGAGTAGAACTCGATGTTGCGTCCCGGGTCGTACAGGCGCGACGCGAGCGGCACGTAGTCGAACCAGCCTGCGTTCGGGCCGAAGCCGAGGAAGAGGCCGATGTAGAGGAAGATCCCCGACGCCGCGAAGATCCAGAAGCTGAGCGCGTTCAGGCGCGGGAACGCCATGTCGCGCGCGCCGATCATGAGCGGGATCAGGTAGTTCCCGAAGGCGCCGGTCGTCATCGGGATGATGAACCAGAAGATCATCGTCATCCCGTGCAGCGTGAAAAGCTCGTTGTAGAGCTGCGGGCCGATCAGGTGGCTATTCGCCTCCGTGAGCTGCGTGCGCATCATCAGCGCCTCGATGCCGCCCGCCCCGAAGAACACGAGCGTGGTCCAGAAGTAGAGAAGGCCGATCCGCTTGTGGTCAGTCGTCGTCAGCCAGCCGAGCAGCCCGGGGCGCTCGACCCAGATGCGCTCGAGCCGCTCGGCACGCTCCGGTGCGGGGGCCGTGACGGCTACTTCAACGACTCCAGGTAGCGGGCGAGCTCGTTCACCTGCGCGTTCGTCAGCGGCACGGCGGGCATCTCGCTGCCGGGCTTCACTCGTTGTGGATCGCGGATCCATTCGCGCATCCGCACGAGCGAGTTCGGGATCGTCAGCGCCGCGAGCGAGCTGCGCGAGCCGACATGCGTGAGGTCAGGCCCGACGTGACTCGTCGCCGTCGTGCCGCGGATCGCATGGCAGCTGCTGCACTTGTCGTCGAAGAGCGTCGAGCTCTTCGACGCCGGTTTCGCCTGCGCGGCCAGCCACTGTCGGAACCGTACGGGGGCGTCCGCGAAGACGTACAGCCCCATATGCGCGTGCTGCAGCCCGCAGAACTCCGCGCACTGGCCCCGGTAGCGACCCGGCTTGTCGGCGTAGAGCTCGACACCGTTCACCTGCTCGGGGATCAGGTCGACTTTCTTGTTCAGCTCCGGCACCCAGAAGCTGTGGATCACGTCGCGCGTGTAGAGCAGCACCCGCACATTGGTTCGCGCGGGGATGTGGATCTCGTTGGCGCTGACGGCCGTCGTGCCCGGGTAGCGAACCTCCCACCAGAACTGGTGGCCGATCACGCGAATCGTCAGCTGCGTGCGGTCGGCGGCGGCGGCGTTCACGCTCGGCACGGAGGTCTGCCGGATCAGGAAGATGTTCGAGTAGAGAAAGAGCGCCGTGATCGCCAGGATCGGGACGACGAGCCCGAGGGCGAGCACGACAGTCCACCCCGCGCGCTCGGCATCGGGGCCGGCCGGCCGTCGGCGGCGCACGTAGGCGACGAGCAGGACGGTCGAGAGGATCCCGAACGCCGCCGCGCAACCGACAAGCATGTTCCACCAGAGCGAGGCGATCCCGTGCGCCGCCCCGCTGTGCGTGCTCAGCGCGTCCTGCTTCGAGCCGCAGCCGGCAAGGACGACGGACGCCCCCACGAGTGTCAGCAAGCCCCCGCCGCGGCAAGCTACTCCCCGATGCTCCACGTCCGGTCCGGCTACCCCGGACGAGCCGCGTTAGTCCTGGGGATCGTCTTCGTCCTCGGGGCCGACGTCGCCCCGCTCGGCGGGGGCTTCTCGACCCACATGATCCAGCACCTGCTCCTGGGCGATCTCGGCCCGCTCCTGATCGTCCTCGGACTCACCGGCTCGACGCGCTTTGCGCATCCCTTCGCCGCACTACCGCTCTGGTCGGCGGCCCTCGTGGCGTGGCACCTGACGCCGCTCTACGACGCGGCGCTCGACCACGTCTGGTTGCACCAGCTCGAGCACGTGTGCTTCGCCGCCGCCGGGCTCGTGCTCTGGGCGTCGATCCTCCTCGACGGCCCCGCGTGGTTCACGGCGGCGCGAAAGCTTCCATACGTGCTCGCGATGTGGCTCGTCTCGCTCGCGCTCTCACAGGTCTTCATCTGGTCCGATCACTCGTACTACTCGCGGTACTCGCTGTCAGACCAGCGGACGGGCGGAGGCGTGATGCTGATCGAGGGCTCGTTCGTCATGCTCGGCGTCATCGTCTGGCTCCTGATGCGCGTGCTCGCCGAGAGCGAAGCGCGTCAGCGCGCGCTCGAAGGCCGCTAACCTCGCCGGGATGGAGACGCCGAGCTGGGGGATCGAGCCGGTACCCGAGCGCCTGCACGTGCTCGGCATCGTCGACTCGTTTCTCCTCTGGCTCAACCTCGGGATCTCGCTGCTGGTGCTGGTCGCGGCGGCGTACTTCGGTCTTTCGCTGAAGCAGGCGGTCCTCGCGACGATCGTCGGCGGCGTGATCGGCAATGCGATGCTCGGCGTCGCCGCTTACATCGGCGCCGACGCGCGCGTGCCGACGATGGTGCTGCAGCGCGCGCCGCTCGGCCAGCGCGGCTCGTACCTCGCCACGGTGCTGAACGTCCTGCAATGCCTGGGCTGGTCCGTGTTCGAGATCACCGTGATCGCGATCGCCGCAGGCGCGCTCTCGGAACGGCTCTTCCACGTGCATCTCGTCTGGATGTGGAAGCTCGTGTTCGGTGCGGTCGGGCTGACGCTCGCGCTCCTCGGGCCGATCGGGTTCGTACGCCGCTTTGTCCGCAAGTTCGCGATCTGGGCCGTCGGCGCGTCGATCGTCTACCTCGCCGTCTGGATCGTCCAGCACGGCCACGTCGGCAGGCTGTGGCACGCCGGCGGCAGCGGCGGCTCGTTCTGGCTCGGCGTCGATCTCGTGATCGCGCTGACCGTGTCGTGGATCCCGCTCGTCGCCGACTACACGCGCTTTGCACGGACCCCACGCTCGGCGTTCGTCGGCGCCGGCCTCGGCTACCTGCTGCCGACGCTTTTCCAGTTCGGCTTCGGCGCGATCCTCGTGCTGTCGCACCCGTCGATCGGCGGCCCGACGGACGTGCTGACGACGGTCGCCGCGGGCGGCGTCGGCTCGCTGCTCGCGCTGCTCGCGCTCACCGTCGACGAGACGGACGAGGCGTTCGCGAACATCTACTCGACCGCCGTCTCGCTGCAGAACTTCCTCCCGCGGACGTCGCAGCGGCTGCTGATCGTGAGCGTCTCCGTCGCAGCGACGGCGATCTCGCTCGGCATCAACCTGACGAACTACCAGCAGTTCCTGCTCCTGCTCGGCGCGTTCTTCGTACCCCTCTTCGGCGTGCTGCTCGCAGACTGGCTGATGGCCGGCAGGCACTACGACACGGACGACATCTTCCACGGTCCCGCGTGGCGTCCGGGGATGATCGCGTCATGGCTCGTCGGCTTCTGCCTGTACGAGTGGATCGCCCAGACGAGCGGGCTCGGTTTCTGGACGCGCTTCCTCGCGGGCCTGCATCCTCCACACGGCGGCATCGGCGCGTCGTTGCCGAGCTTCGCGGTGTCGTTCGGGCTCGCGCTCGCGGTTACGCTTCCCGGCCGTGCGGCCGCTCGGCGTAATCGGACATCTCTCGCGTGACATCGTCGCGGGAGGCCCGCCGCGGCTGGGTGGGGCGCCGTGGTATGCAGGCCGCGCACTGAGGCTCCTCGGCGACGACGCCGTTCTCTTCGCCAAGTGCGGTGAGGACGACCGCGCGCGCTGGCAGCGCACGCTTGCGGCGATCGGGTTGCCGGCGTCGCTCTCGACCGGCGGCGAGACGACGTCGTTCTCGTTTCACTATGCCGCCGACGGCTCGCGCGAGATGCATGTCGAGCAGGTCGGGGAGCCGTGGCGCCTCGACGAGCCGCCGTCAGGACTGCTGCGACGCGTCGAGGCGTTGCACGTCGCGCCGTTGCTGCGCAGCGACTTCGACGCCGCTTCGCTCGAGCGGCTCGGTGCCGGACGGCGCTTGCTCCTCGACGCGCAGGGGCTCGTCCGCGTTGGCAAGGAAGGACCGCTCCGGCTCGACGCGGACTACGACCCGGACGTCCTGCGGCGCGTGTCGATCCTCAAGGTGTCGGAGGAAGAGGCAGCTGTGCTCGCGGGCGGCGACGTCGACGCGCTTGCGGACCTCGGCGTCCCGGAGATCGTGCTCACGCTCGGTGAGCGCGGCTCGGTCGTGGTCGTGAACGGCATCGCCGAGACGATCTCCGCGCGTCCGGTCGGGCCGGGCGTGGATCCGACCGGCGCAGGTGACGCCTTCGCGAGCGCGTACCTCGCCGCGCGGGAGGCCGGGCACGCGCCGGCGTCGGCGGCGCGGCGCGCAACTGCGCTCGTTGCCGCGGTCTTGCTGAAGAGGGCAAGTTGATCGCGGCCGTACAAACAGTCCAAGGCGTTGTGCTCGTCGACGTCGAGACCGAGGAGCTGCTCGGCAGCGGCACAGAGCTCCCCGCCGTCGAGGCGCCGCATGTCGAGCTTCCGCGTGTCGTCGCGGCCGCGCAATCCGGCCCAACCATCGTCGCGGTCGTCGAGCGCCGCCCGCCGCTCGCGATCTCGCGCGACAACGGCTCGACGTGGAGCGAGGCCGGCGGCGGGCTGCCGGCCGGGTTCGCGGTCGCAGTCGCGGAGGACGATCCCGACCGGATGCTCTATGCCGCGCGGAACCGGCTCTTCGTCTCGGCCAACGGCGGCGTCTTCTGGCGTTCGCTGCCGTTCGAGCTGCCGGACGTCCTCGCGGTCGCCTGGCTGGACTAGAGTCCCCGCGTGGCCAAGGCGGTCGAGAGCCCGGTTGCGGCGCTGACGCCGGAGGTCTTCGACGGCGCGCGCGCACGCGTCGCGCCGGCCGTCCACCACACGCCGCTCCTGCACTCGTCGACGCTCTCGCAGCTGACGGGCTACGACGTGTGGCTGAAGGCCGAGCTGTTCCAGCGCGGCGGGTCGTACAAGGTACGCGGGCCGTCGAACAAGCTGCCGCAACTCCCGCCCGAGCAGCGACGAAACGGCGTGATCTGCTCCTCCGCCGGGAATCACGCGCAAGGCGTCGCGATTGCGGCGGCGACGCTCGGCATCCCGGCGACGGTCGTGATGGCACAGGGCGCGACACCGGCGAAGATCGCTGCGACGGAGGGGTACGGCGCGACGGTCGTCCTCCACGGCGAGATCTGGGACGACGCGAACGCGGAAGCGCTACGCCTCGCGGAGGAGGGCGGACTGACGTTTATCCATCCGTTCGACGATCTGCAGCTGATCGCAGGCCAGGGCACGGTTGGCCTCGAGGTCCTCGAGGACCGTCCCGACGTCGACGTCGTCGTCGTGCCGATCGGCGGCGGCGGCCTCATCTCGGGCGTGTCGGCGGCGATCAAGGGACGCAAGCCGGAGACGACGATCGTCGGCGTCGAGTCGTCCGGTGCGCCCGCGATGACGCGCAGCGTCGAGGCGGGCGAGCTCGTGACGCTCGAGTCGCTCGACTGCCGGATCGACGGCCTCAAGGTCGCACGCGTCGGCGAGAACACGTTCGCGATCGTCCGCGAGCTCGTCGACCGGCTGGTGACGCTGCCCGACCGTGAGATCTTCGACGCCGCGCTCTGGACGATGGCGCGGTGCAAGCTCGTCGTCGAAGGCGCTGCGGCAGCGCCGGTGGCCGCTCTACTCGGCGGCCTCGTCGAAGCCGAGCCCGGCGCGACGGTCGTGTGCGTGCTCAGCGGCGGGAACGTCGACCTCGAGCGACTGCGCGGCGAGATCCTCAACTGAGAGCAGCCAGCGCTCGACCTCGCGCGGCGAGCGGAGGTGAACGACGTTGGCGCCTGCGAGACGCTCCGCCCACTTCGGACGCATCTGGCGGTGCGTCTGGATGACCCAGAGCACGATCGAGTACTTCGAGAACGCGTTGCGGAACGTCTCGCGGTTGCCGTTCCAAAGCTCGCGCCGCATGAGTGAGCGCCAGAACGTCCGCCAGACCGCACGGCGCAGCGCGGTGCGAAACGGCGGGTCGAGGAACACGACGAGGTCGGCCTCGTCGAGCACGAGCCGGCCGATCTTCCCGTGGTAGTTCCCGTCGACGACCCATCCGTCCGGCGCGTCCGCGAGCGCGTCGCGCACTCGCTGCTGGAGAAGCTCCGCCGGTGCCTCGTCCCAGTTCGGCCCGTGATGCAGCGCGTCGAGCTCGATATGCGGGACGCCGAGGCGTGCCGAGAGCGTGCGCGACAGCGTCGTCTTGCCCGAGCACGAGCCGCCGACGACGGAGATCCGCATCAGATGTGGAACTCGCCGCGCGCGACGACGACCGCTGAGCCGCCGACCTCGATGCGCTCGATCGCGTCGGCGCTCCCGTCGACACGTGCGAAGAGCGTGGAGTGACGCTTGATCTCGACGCCCTGGTGAATCTCGATCTCGTCGCCAAAGGCGATGCGCCCGTGGCGCGCAAGGTGCAGCGCAAGCGGGCCGGCAGCACTTCCCGTCGCCGGATCCTCCGTTCCGCCGAGGCCGGGGAAGAACATGCGGCTTTTCCAGCGCAGCCCCGAGCCGGCGCAGCAGTTGACGCCGAGCGGGCCGAAATCCTCGAGCTCCTGGAGGTTCGGACGCAGCGCGGCGACGTCGGCCTCGGACTCGAGCACGAGGAACACGTGCGGGATGCCGTTGTCATAGAGCTCGACCGGGAGCTGCGACGTCACGCCGAGCACAGCCTGCAACTCCTCCGCGCCGTCGAACTCCGTGATCGTCGGCAACGGCTGCTCCATCCGGCCGAAGACGATGCGCGGACCCTCGCGCTCGAGGTTCACGCGCACGGGCCCGCTGCCGGTCTCGAGCACGATGTCGACGAGCTGCAGCGGCGTCGCCATCACGAACGCGGTGCCGAGGCACGGGTGGCCTGCGAACGGCACCTCCGTGCTCGCCGTGAAGATGCGCACCTTGACATGCCCGTCGCCCTCGGGCGGGTAGACGAAGGCTGTCTCGGAAAAGTTCATCTCCTTCGCGAGCAGCTGCAACCGCTCCTCGGGTATCGCACGCGCGTCCGTGAAGACGGCCAACTGGTTCCCGGTCAGCGGCTCGCTTGTGAAAACGTCACAAATGACGTAGCGCGCGGTCGCCACGGCGCTAGTCAAGCAGAGGGTGGTTCGGATCCGTAGTGCGCGACCGGCTGTGCCTCGACGGGCGCGACCGCGCACACGACGATCAGCGCGAGATGCCCGTTGTCGCGTCGAACCCGCCGTCGTCTGCCGCAAGCCAGTCCGAAGGCGGCGGGGCCGCCTGCAGCCCCCCGCGGCATGTCGGGACTATTCTGCCCCGCGACATGCGCCTCGTAATCGTCCGCCACGCCGAAGCGGCGCCCGGCGACCCCGACGAGTTGCGCTCGCTGACGCCCGCCGGACGCGAGCAGGCGCAGCAGCTCGGCGACTCGCTGCGCGCCGACGGGATCGCAGCGGATGCGGTGCTCTCGAGCCCGCTGCTGCGTGCGCGCGAGACCGCGCAGGCGCTCGGGCTCGGCGAGCCGGAGATCGACGAGCGGCTCGCGCCGGGCGCATCGCCGGCCGACATCCGCGACGCCGCCCGCGGTCGCGGCGAGACCGTCGTCGTGGTCGGACACCAGCCGGACTGCGGGCGTGCAGTCGCCGAGCTGGGCGGACGCGACGAGCCTGCTTTCCCGCCGTGCGCGCACGCGCTCGTGGAGCTCGAGTGACCGCGATCTCCGTCCGGGGCCTGCGGAAGGCGTACGGCGGCCTCGAGGCAGTGCGGGGCATCGACTTCGAGATCGAGCGCGGCGAGGTCTTCGGGCTCCTCGGGCCGAACGGCGCCGGCAAGACGACGACGGTCGAGATCCTCGAGGGCTACCGCAAGCGCGACGCGGGCGAGGTCACCGTTCTCGGCCACGACCCGGAGCGCCCGGGCCGCGAGTTCCGGGAGCAGATCGGCGTCGTCCTGCAGCAGTCCGACCTCTGGCCGACGCTGACGGTGCGGGAGGCGCATCGTGTCTTCGCCGGCTACTACAAGCAGCCGCGCGACGTCGACGAGGTGATCGAGCTCGTCGGGCTCTCCGACAAGCAGGACGCGCGGATCAAGACGCTCTCGGGCGGGCAGAAGCGGCGGCTCGATCTCGGTGTCGCGTTGATCGGCGACCCCGAGCTCGTATTCCTCGACGAGCCGACGACAGGCTTCGATCCGGCTGCGCGCCGCGCAGCGTGGGAGATGATCCGGTCGCTCCGATCCCTCGGCAAGACCGTGTTGCTCACGACGCATTACCTGGACGAGGCGGAGCAGCTTGCGGATCGTGTCGCCGTGCTGCGCGAAGGCGTGATCGCGTCGATCGGGACGCCGCGCGAGCTCACGACCGCGGATCACGAGGTCGAGATCCGCTACCACCGCAACGGCGAGGAGGTGCTCCTGCGCACGAGCGAGCCCACGCGCGTGCTGCACGAGCTCACGAGTGAGGCGATGGCGCGGGGAGAGGAGCTCGAGCGGCTCGAAGTGCGGCGGCCGTCGCTCGAGGACGTCTACCTGACGCTCGTCAGCGAGAACGCCGAGGAATGAAGACGTATCTGCATGAGTTGCGCTACCAGCAGCTCGTCTTCTGGCGCAGCCGGGAGGCGGCGGTGTTCATCTTCATCTTCCCGCTGCTGCTCTTCCTGCTGCTCGGCTCCGTCTACACGGGGAAGATCTACGGCGTTCCCGCCCCGGAGGCGCTCCTTGCCGCGCTGCTCGGGTACGGATGCGCGAACACCGCGTTCGCCGGGCTCGCGATTCAGCTCGTCGTTCGCAGAGAGAGCGGGATCCTGAAGCGGCTGCGCTCGACGCCGCTCTCAGCAGCGACGTACATCGCCGCTTTGCTTACGTCGACGCTTATCGTCTTCGCGCTGCAGGTGACCGCGCTCTTCGTGCTCGGGCGTCTGTTCCACCACACGCCTTTCCCGAGCGCGCTCGGCTCGCTCGTGCTCGCAATCGTCATCGGCGCGGCCGTCTTTGCAGCGATCGGCGTCGCGACGGCATCGCTCATCCGCTCGGCGGAAGGATCGTCGGCGGTCGTCAACTTCATCCTGCTTCCCTCCGCCTTCCTGACGGGGGCTTTCGGCCCGACCGAGCACTACCCGCGGTTCCTGCGCGCGATCGGAGATGTGCTGCCCCTGAAGTATTTCGTGGACATCGTGAACGCGGTGTACCTGCAAAAACACGCAATTTGGACGAAAGGCGCAGCACTCGGCGTGCTCGTCGCGTGGGGCGCAACCGCACTCGTGGTTGCAGCGTTTAAGTTCCGATGGGAGCCGAGAGAAGCCTGATTTCCGATGCGATCGCGTTCGGCGTGCGCGATCCCGACACCTGCACGACCGCGGTCCGCGTGAACTTCGGCGTCTTCGCCGGCCGCAATGCGACGCAGGCGGAGATCGACGATCTCGCGCGTGCGCTGCAAGGCGAGGTCGAGACGTTCTCGATCGTCGCCGAAGAGCGACACGAGTTCGGGGACACAAGCGAGGCCTCTGTGCGCCAGGTGGTGATCGAGCTCGGCGCCGCGGACGACGCACTCTGCGAGCGCGCCGTGAGGCTGGCGGAGGCATGGGCGGCCGACTGCATCCACAGCCGCTCGGAGCTCGGCGAGCTGGGGTCCGAGCTCTAGCGCAGCCCGGCGGCAGTCAAAGCGAACTTCGTCAGGGATGACGGCATCCGTTGCGCGCGCGCAACTGTCGCCGCGAGTGCCTCGAGAAACCCCTCGAGATCGTCGTCGCCGAGCATCAGCGGCGGCAGCACCTTCAACACGGCCATGTTGTGGCCCGCAACCTGGCTGAGGATCCGGTGCTCGGAAAAGAGCGGCACCACGACGAGCTGCGCAAAGAGACCGGGCTGCATCCGCTCGATCATCCGCCACGTCCGCCGGCCGGCGTGTTCGGGCTCGCCGAACTCGATCGCCCACATCAGCCCGAGGCCGCGCACCTCGCGCACGACCTCGAACTCGTCCACGAGCGCCTGCGTCCCCTCGAGCAGCCGCGCACCGAGCGTCGCGCTGCGCTCGACGAGCTGCTGCTCGTCGAGCTCGTGCAGCGTCGCGAGGCCTGCCGCCATCGCCAGCTCGTTCGGCGCGAACGTCGAGCCGTGCGACACTGCATGCTCCATCGAGTCGAACACCGCCTCGTGTACGGCGCGCGACATCAACAGGGCGCCGACCGGGACGTACCCGCCGGAGAGCGACTTCGCCACCGTCACGAGATCCGGCTCGAGCCCCCAGTGCTCGAATGCGAAGAGCTTCCCCGTCCGGCCGAAGCCCGTCTGCACCTCGTCGACACAGAAGAGCGTGCCGTAGCGCCGGCAGAGCTCCTGCGCCGCCTCGAGGTAGCCGGCCGGCGGGAGGTGCACGCCCTTGCCCTGGATCGGCTCGACAAGGAACACCGCGACGTCCTCACGCCGCAACTCGCGCTCGAGCGCGTCGAGATCGCCGAGCTCCACGCGCTCGAAGCCCGGCAGCAACGGCTGGAAGCGCGCCGCGAACTCGTCGTTGCCGTTCGCGGAGAGCGAGCCGAGTGTCAGGCCGTGGAAGCCGTGCTCGAGCGAGAGCACACGCGTGCGCTTCGTGGCGGCGCGTCCAAGCTTGAGCGCGGCCTCGACCGCCTCGGTGCCCGTGCTCGTGAAGAGCACGCGCTCGAGCCGCGGCGGCGTCCGCTCGATCAGCGCCTCTGCGAGCAATCCCGGAAGCGCGGTGATCCCCATCGCGAGCATCCCCGGCGTGTCGAGCTGCAACGCCTCGATCAGCGCCGCGCGGATACGCGGGTTGTTGCGGCCGACGTTGTACATCCCGAAGCCGCCGAGCATGTCGAGGTAGCGGTTGCCGTCCGTGTCGATCAGGTGCGCACCCTCGGCGCTCGCCCACGTCCGGTCGAAACCGATCGTGCGCAGCACACGCACGAACTGCGGATTGATCGTGCGCGACCAGCGCTCATGCTCGTCGCCCGCAGCCACAAGTAGCCCGCGCAGATCTATTGCGCTCACGCGCCTGAGGTTACGCGATGGCTGCGCGCACAGAGAGCTCGGAGCCCTCGAAGCGGATGTCGAGCACCTTCGCAGTGCGCCGAAGCAGCGCGAGCGCTGCGCGGTTGTCACTGGACGTGAGTGCCGTGATCTGCCGGATGCCGGCAGCGCGCGCGTCGCCGAGCAGCTCGGCGGTGAGCGCCGAGCCGATGCCCTGGTGCTGGTATGCGTCGGCAACTGCGAATGCGATCTCAGCGCTGTCGCGCCCTTCGCGCACGAGCCGCGCGATCGCGACCGGAATCGGGTTTCCCTCGACGTAGGCAATGAGCGCATGGCGACGGTCGTCGACCGCCGCGAGCTCGCGCAGGTCCGACCGCGAGAGGCACGGCTTCGCGCCGTTGAACCGGGCTCGCCGCGACGCGTCGCTCAGCTGCTCGAAGACCGCCATCACCGTGCGGGCGTCCCCGTGCTTGAGGGGCCTGACGAGGATTGTCGGGCCGTGCCTGGGCTTGAGGACTCGAGTGTGCACAGTGAGTTTGAAAAACCTACTATGTGAGGGTTGGAAATGTCAACCCTCCCTGACAGACTAAGACGACCGTGACGCCCCAAATCTTCCCGCGCGCCTGCACGATCGCCTCAGCGCTCAACATCCTCGGCGAAAAGTGGTCGTTGCTCGTCGTCCGCGAGCTCGCGCTCAACGTCCACCGCTTCGACCAAATCGCCCAGAACACCGGCGCTCCGCGAGACATCCTCACGAGCCGGCTCCGCCGTCTCGAGGCCGAGGGAGTGCTCGAGAAGCGGCTGTACCAGGAGCACCCGCCGCGCTACGAGTACTACCTCACGGAGTCAGGCGACGAGCTCCGCCCCATCCTGCTGAGCCTCTCGCAATGGGGCGAGCGGTGGACGCCGCAAACGTCCGGATCGCGGTGGGTCCACACGTGCGGCCACGAGGTCGACGTCGTCCACACGTGCGACGCGTGCGGCGGCGAGGTCACCGGCCTCGACCTGCGCTTGAGCCGCGCCTCGGCAAAAGCCTCGTAGACCGCTACGATCCCCCGATGCCCCGCTATCTGATTCTGCGCACGTTCGAGGTCGAAGAGGACCAGATGCCCGTTGTCGGCAGGCGCTCGCGCGCGGTCATCGAGGAGCATCTCCCGGATGTCACGTGGGAGCACAGTCACGTGCTGATCGACGACAAGGGCACGGTGCAGACGTACTGCGTCTACAGCGCGCCGAGCGAGGAAGCGATCCTCGAGCACTCCAAGATGCTCGGACAGCACACGGTCGACCTGCTCCGCGAGATCGCCGGCGACGTCACGCCGGCGGACTTCCCGCCTGTTGATTGAATTGTTTTGCGCATGTGCCGCAATCCGCTAGCGCGGATTCCGGCACGCGCTGAAAACCCCTGAAGGCGGCCGCTGTCGCGGCCGCTGGTCAGCCCCTCCTCAATCGGCCGCGGTGTTCCGGAGCGCGCGAGCGTCTTCGAGGTGGTAGTAGATCTGCTGTGCGACCGCGAGGCGCCGGCGGATGTCCCTGCGCTGATCGACGTCCTCGTCATCGACGAGGTCGAGCGCCTGGCGCCAGAGATCGACGGCGAGCCCCTTCGCCCAGCCCTGCTCGGCGTCCTCTGCGGCGGCGAGTGCGTATTGCAGCGCACGACCGCGCTGGCCCGCGTCGCGCCAATGCCGTGCAAGCGCCGCACCCGCCTCGCCGATCTCCGCCGTCGCCTCCTCGAGGAAGAGCGCGATCTGCTGATGGCGCTCGCGGCGCCTCGCGCGCGGCAGCAGGTCGTACGCGACGTCCCGGATGAGCACATGCGTGAACGTGTACTGGTGGTCACCCTCGATCGCGGAGACCGTCTCCCTGCGAATGAGATCGCGGCGCTCGAGCGACCACAGCAGGTCGCTGAGCTGCTGCCCGCCCGCGCCCATGCACTCGAGCGCGCCGCGCCAGAACGTCTTGCCGCCGACGGCCGCGTCGAGCAGCACCGAGCGCTCGCCGGGTGGAAGCGCGTCGAGCCGGGCGGCGACAAGGCCGCGAACGGTCGTCGGGAGCTCTCGCGTGACCGACGCCGACGTCTCGGTGAGCGTCGCCGCGAGCTGCTCGATGAACAGGGGATTCCCTGCCGCGGTCGCCGCGAGCTCGACCGCCCGTTCTTCGCGCGAAACCGCGGTGTGTGCCGAGAGACGCTCGAGCGCGAGCCGGCGCGCGTCCTCCTCCGGCAGTGGGCCCAGCGGCAGCGTCGTGTACGCCGGGATGCCTCCGCCCCAGCTCGGACGTGTGTCGATCAGCTCCGGGCGCGCCAGCACGAGAATGAGGATCGGCAGGTCGCGGAGACGCATTCCGAGCAGCTCGACGAGGTCGAGCAGGCTCTCGTCGCCCCAGTGCAAGTCCTCGAAGACGAGCATCGTCGGCGTGTCGCGGGCGATCGCCTCGATGAACACGCGCACGGAGAAGAAGAGCGTCTCGCGATCCGACACCGACACTGCAGGATGAAGGCCGACGAGAATCGAGAGGTGCGCCGCGACTTCCTCCGAGATGTTCTCGTCGACGAGCAGCTGGACGGTCTCGCGCAGCTTGTCCTGTGCGACCTGCGGCGTGTCGCTCTCGAAGATGCGACAGAGCTGCTTCACCTGGCTGGCGAACGCCCCATACGCACTGCTCTCGCGGTACGGAAGCGAGCGGCCGCGCACGACGAGGCCACCGTCCTCGCGGATCGCGTTCGAAAACTCGACGCCGAGCCTCGTCTTGCCCGCGCCGGCGGTGCCGACGACCGTCACAAGATGCGGCACACGGTCGGTGCGCACGTTCGACCAGATGTCGTGCAGCAGCCGAAGCTCGTGCGCGCGCCCGACGAACGTGCTTCCAAGCTCCCGTTCACCCTGCGGCGTGCGTGCGCGGACCGCGATCCAGGCGCGGATCGGCTCCGCCTTGCCCTTCGCCTCGCGCGCCTCCGCCGGCGTGTAGTCAATCGCGCTGTTCGTGCTGCGCCAGGTCTCGTCGCCGACGAGGACGCCGTTCACCGGAGCGTGCGTCTGGAGGCGCGCGGCCGTGTTGACGATGTCGCCGGCGACCATCGCTTCGCCGAGGGCCGGTCTTGCGCCGAGATTGACGAGCGCCTCGCCGGTGTTGACCGCGATGCGCAGCTGCAGGTCCGGGCGGGCCACGGAGTCGCGCACCGCGAGCGCCGCCCGGACGGCCCGCTCCGCGTCGTCGCCGAACGCCGTCGGTGCGCCGAAGACCGCCATGACCGCGTCGCCGATGAACTTCTCCACGACGCCGCCGAACGACTCGAGCTCGTTGCGCACCGCCTCGTGATAGGGCGCGAGCATCGCCCGCACATCCTCCGGATCGAGGCTCTCCCCGAGCGCAGTCGAGCCGACGAGGTCGACGAAGACGACGCTGACGAAGCGCCGCTCCTCGCCAAGGGCCGTCTCCGCAGGCGCGAGCGGCGTCGCGCACGCGAGACAGAACCGAGCGATATCGGGATTTTCCTGCTCGCAGGCAGGGCAGACCAGCACAGAATCAGCGTACGACGCGCGCCCGGACATGGGAAGCCTGTACGCCGCGCGTAGAGTTTTGGATTCATGAACCGTGAGGAACTTCAGAGAGTCCAAACGCCGCTGAAGGAGCGCTACCGCGACGAGCCCACGGCCGCGCTCGTCACGCTCGAGGCCGACGGCCGGCTCGACGAGAGCCAGGTCGCGTGCTCGGTCGCAACGGGGCGGGCGCTCGTCGAAGCGGGCCTTCACCCGGCAACCGGCGGGACCGGGATGCTCGCGTGCTCAGGTGACATGCTTCTGCAGGCGCTCGTCGCGTGCGCCGGCGTGACGCTTCGCGCGGTGGCCACGTCGCTCGGCCTCGAGGTCACGGGATCGGTGCACGCCGAGGGCGATCTCGACTTTCGCGGCACGCTCGGAGTTGCAAAGGACGAGGGCGTTCCCGTCGGCTTTCAGAGCATCCGCCTCCGCTTCGACCTCGAGCACTCCGAGAGCGACGAGGACATCGGGCGGCTGATGCGCCTCACAGAGCGCTACTGCGTCGTCTACCAGACGCTGCTCGGCGGCATTCCCGTCGCCGTGTCGTACTAGGCGAGCCCGAACTCGGGCTGCGCGTCGTCGAGCGGGCGGTCGGGCCGCGCCTCGACGGTCGAGCTCGCAACCTGGTCCTTGCCGGAGCGCTTCGCCTGGTAGAGCGCGGCGTCGGCTGCGGCGACGAGCGCATCGACGCCGGGGTAGGTCGGGAACTCGGCGACGCCGAAGCTCATCGTCAGGCGCGCGTCGTCGAGCTTGATTTCGTGGATCGCCTTGCGCATTCGCTCGGCGAGGCGGACGCCGTCCGCCAGCCGTGAACCGGGGAGCACGATCGCGAACTCCTCGCCGCCGTAGCGTGCGACGAGGTCGAGCTCCCGCACCGAGCCGGTCAATGACCTGGCGATCCGGCGCAGGACGTCGTCGCCGGCTTGATGGCCGTGCGTGTCGTTGATCAGCTTGAAGTCGTCGACGTCCGCGAGCACGAACGACACGCTCTTGCCGCTCTCCTCCGCGTGGGCGAGCTCAGCTTCGAACCGGTCCACGAGCCCGCGGCGATTCGCGAGACCCGTCAGCGCGTCGGTCTGCGCCTGGCGGCTGAGATGCGCGACCTCCCCGACGATGCTCGCGAGCGGGCGCGCAAGCCGGGTGGCGAGGCCGCCCGCAACGGCGAGCGTTGCGATCGCAGCGAGGTAGACGAGGCTGCGATACCGGTCGGAGAGCGCGTCGATCGCCGATACGGGCTCGATCGCGGCGAGCCGCGCACGCGGGAGCTCGAGCGCAGCGGACTGCGCGGCGAACGGAATCGACCCGATCTTCGTGCGACCTCCCGTAAAGACCGGCTGTGTGCCGTGCGGGCCGCCGGCCATGATCGAGCCGTCGTAAAGGAGAAGCAGCGATGCATGCGACGGGAGCGGGATGCTGCGCCGAAGGAGTTCGAGCACGTCCTTGCCGAGCGGCAGGCCGACAGTCACCGTCGCGAGCACGCGCTTGCCGTCGCTGATCGTTGCGGCCGACGCGATCCGTGGCGCGGGAGGCAACGCGCCGACGGCGTGCTTGCGCAGCGTGATCAGCGCGTGGCGGGCAGTTGCGATCCGCTCGAGGTCGGCCTCGTTCCGGGTGATCACGGCGCGCTGCAGGTCGAGCGACGCAGCGAGCTGGCTCGCCTGCACACGCAGGTTCGACTGCAGCGTCCCGAATGCGGACGCGCCAACGTGCGCACCGCCGCTCAGCGCCGTCGCGTTCTGCTCCCACGTGCTGTGCTTTGCGTTCTTCACGAGCACGACGGCAACCACGCCGGTGAGGATCGCCGTCAGGAGAAAGAGCAGGACTGCGTACCGCTTGACGGGCAGCCGCTCTACATATTCGTCGTGTCGCCGCATGAGTGTCTTGATGGTGATCGGCGCCCGAAGGGGCCGCGCCTTCCCCCACGTGGGGGAGGACGCGCGCCGGCTAGCCGGGCGTGTGGTTCTTGATGTCGAGGACCTGCTGGATCTGGGGAGCCGGCAGCCAGTTCGCGTTCCCCGCCTGGTTTGCATAGACGATGCACGTGCCGCGGCCCTGGAACGAGACGGTGGTCCCGCTCACCGAGCAGACGCCGTTGCTCGAGGGGTCGGTCGTAAACGTCACCGCGAGCCCGGACGTGGCGGTCGCGGAGACGGTGTACGGCGGGTCGTTCTTGTCGTACTTGCCGGGTGTCGAGGTGAACGTGATCGTCTGCGAGCCTTTGCCGACCGCAAAGGACTGCTGCACCTGCGGGGCGGCCGCGTAGCTCGCGTTGCCTGCCTGGTTCGCGTTCACGACGCACGTGCCGGCGCCGGTCATCGAGACCGTCGTGCCGGAGATCGAACAGATGCCTGCGCTGCCTGCAGCGATCGAGAAGGACACCGCAAGACCGGACGTTGCGGTCGCAGCGACCGTGTAGGTCGCGCCTCCGACCACAGCGCTTCCCGGCGTCGTCGACGTGAACGTGATCGTCTGTGGCGGGAGACCGACCGCGAACGACTGCTGCACCTGCGGCGCGGCAAGGTAGCTCGCGTTGCCTGCCTGGTCGGCGTTGATCGTGCATGTGCCCGAGCCGGTGAACGAGACGGTGGTGCCGCTGATCGAGCAGACGCCCGCGCTGCCCGCCGCGATGGAGAACGACACGCCGAGACCGGAGCTCGCGGTGGCAGTGACGTGGTACGGCGACCCACCGACCGAGGCCGACGAAGGGGCCGACGACGTGAACGTGATCGACTGCGAGCTCTTAGACGGCGTCGAGACCGTGAACGATTGCTGCACCTGCGCGGCAGACGCGTACGTCGCGTTGCCCGCCTGGTCGGCATTGACGGTGCAGGTGCCGGCACCCGTGAACGACACGGTTGCACCTGAGATCGAGCAGACGCCCGCGCTGCCGGCCGCGATCGAGAGTGAGACGGTCAAACCCGATGTCGCGGTTGCCGTCACCGGGTAGCCTGCGCCGCCGACCGTCGCAGCCGCAGGCGGCGTCGACGTGAAGCTGATCGACTGCGGCGTCACGCCGACGGTGAACGATTGCTGCACCTGCGATGCGGCCTGGTAGCTGGCATCGCCGGGCTGGTTCGCGTCGATCGTGCACGTGCCGGTGCCGACCGAAGTCACGGTCGAGCCGGAGACGGTGCACACACCGGCGCTCGTGGCGTCGGCGGAGAAGACGACGGCGAGGCCGGAGCTCGCGATCGCCGACACGGTGTACGTCGCCCCGCCGACGATCGCCGACGACGGCGCCGTCGACGTGAACGTGATCGATTGGACGCTCGGCGTGGACGGCTGCCCGACGCCGAACGACTGTTGCACGCGTGCAGCCGCGGCGTACGTGCCGTTGCCCGGCTGGTCGCCGTTGATCGTGCAGATGCCGGTGCCGACGAAGGAGACCGACGACCCCGAGACGCTGCAGACGCCCGCGCTCGAGGAGTCGGCGGAGAAGACCACCGCAAGCCCCGAGGTCGCCGTGGCGCCGACCGTGTACGCGGGATCGCCCGCGACCGCGCCGGACGGCGCGGTCGACGTGAAGCTGATCGCCTGCGAGGCCAGCCCAACCGCGAACGACTGTTGGGCCTGCGGCGCCGCGAGGTAGCTGGCGTTACCGGACTGGTCGGCGTCAACCGTGCACGTCCCGGTTCCGGTGAAGGAGACGTTCGTTCCCGTGATGGTGCAGACGCTCGAGCTCGCCGAGTCGATTGTGTATGTGACTGCGAGTCCGGAGCTCGCTGCCGCGGACACCGGATAGCTCGTGCCGCCGACGGTCGCGGACGACGGCGCCGTCGACGTGAACGTGATCGACTGGGGGCTCGCGGAGGGCGCGACAACCGTGAAGGACTGCTCCACCTGTGACGCCGCCTGATACGTCGCGTTGCCGGGCTGGTCGGCGTCGATTGTGCACGTCCCCGCGCCGACGAAGGACACCGAGCTTCCGGTCAGCGTGCAGATGCCGGCGCTGCCGGCCGCGAGGCTGAAGCTCACGGCGAGACCGGAGCTCGCCGACGCCGCAATCGTGTAGGCCGGGTCGCCGACGACCGCCGCTGCCGGCGGCGTCGAGTTGAAGCTCACGGCCTGAGGCACGAGCGTGACAGGGAACGACTGCTGCGCCTGCGTCGCGGCGAGGTAGTTCGGATCGCCGGACTGGTCGGCGTCGACGGTGCACGTGCCGGCGCCGGTGAACGTCACCGTCGTCCCGGAGACGGAGCAGACGCCGGCGCTCGCCGCGTCCGCAGAGAACGTGACGGGCAGGCCTGAGCTCGCGGTCGCACCGAGCGTGTACGGCGTGCCGCCGACGACCGCGGCCGCGGGCGGGACCGAGCTGAACTGAATCGTCTGCACGCTCTGCGAGGGTGCGCCGCCGCCGACCGAGAACGACTGCCGCACCTGCGCGGACGCGTACGTCACGTTGCCGAACTGGCTCGCGTTGACGATGCACGTCCCGGCGCCGACGACGACGACGCTCGCGCCGTTGAGGGTGCACACGGCCGCGCTCGAGGGATCGGCGGAGAAGACGACGGGCAGCCCGGAACTTGCCGTCGCGGAGACGATGTAGGGCGGGTCGCCGACGTTCGCGGACGACGGCGCGGTCGAGGTGAACGCGATCGTCTGCGGGACGAGGCTGACGGTGAACCACTGCTGCGTCTCCGGGGCGGCAAGGTAGACCGCGTCGCCGGCCTGGTCGGCGTAGATGCGGCAGGTCCCGGCGCCGACGAACCAGACGGCGTCGTTGACGAGGTGGCAGACGTCTGCGCTGCCGGCGGAGGTCGAGTAGGTCACGGGGAGGCCGGAGCTCGCGGACGCGGTGAGCGTGTACGGCCCGCCGCCGACCACAGCGCCGGCGGGCGGCGTCGAGAGGAAGGAGATCGACTGTCCGCTCGGCGTGCGCAGCGGCGTCCTGACCGTGAACGCCTGCTGAACCTGAGCCGCCGGTGCAAACGTGTCGTCGCCCGGCTGGTTCGCGTCGATCACACACGTGCCTTCAGCGAGCGGCAGCACCGTCGTGCCCATGACCACGCACACGCCGGCGCTAGAAGGGTCGACGCTGAACACGACGGGAAGCCCGGAGTCGGCGACGGCGGCGATTGCGTACGCCGCACCACCGACGGTCGCGTTGACGGGTGCGTTCGAGGTGAACACGATTGCCTGCGGCTGCAGTGCGACGACCGGCGGTGTGGCCGGCGGCAGCTTCTTCGGCGGAGTCGGTTGCGGTGCAGGGTCAGACGTCTCGACAGGTGCGGATGGAGTAACAGGCGTCGGCGTCGAGTCGGGTGGAGACGACTGCGGCGGTGCAGTCGGTGACGTCGACGCACTGAGCGCAACGGGCGGTGCACTCGGCGGTGCGCTTGGAGCAGAACCTTCGACGCGCACGTGCAACTGCTTGTTGAGCCGAACCGCAAGCGAGACTGACTCTCCGGCAACTGCGTGCTTCTGCAGCAACGACGGCGACAACGTCGTCGGCAAGGCCGTGTGATCGTCGATGCCGAGCAACGCGCTCTGCAGAGAGATCGACACGCTCGCGTCTGCGTTGTCGCTCAAGCCGGGGACGAGGTGCATGCCGGGCAGTGCAAGCGCAACCCACATTGCGCATGCAGTCGTCGCAACGACGAGCTGCACGATTGCACCGAGCGCAGCACGACGAGCGAGCCAACCTCCTGCTCGCTTCGCAAGCCGCCGAAATGTCCGTACGTTCAAATGAACCGCCCGCAGTTGCCGCCGATCTCACAATCGGCTCGCGCGCACGAGTTCGGCTTCCCCCGTTCGTGTAAGCCGTGGATACTCTAAAGCTCAAGTTGAGCCTTAGCATCGTTCAAACGCTCGAAAAGCACACGTCCTACACTGAGCGCGGCTCGCCCCCGTAGCTCAGTGGATAGAGCAGCGGTTTCCTAAACCGCGTGCGCATGTTCGATTCATGCCGGGGGCACTCACGCCGGCACGCCCTCGCGGACTTCGGCGCGGCCGGCGACACGCCGGCCGTCCTGGTACACGAACTTGATCCGCTCGCGCAGGTCCGCGAAGTCGAACGCGTCACCCGACACCGCGACGAGATCGGCGCGCTTGCCGGCCTCGATCGTCCCGAGCTCGCGGTCGACGCCCATGAGCTCCGCCGCGATTCGTGTCGTCGACACGAGGACGTCCGCCGGGGCCATCCCGCACGCTGTCATCAACTCGAGCTCGCGCAGGTTCTCGCCGTGCGGCGTCACGCCGCTGTCGGTGCCCATTGCGATCTTGACGCCGGCCTCCGTCGCGCGGCGGAAGGAATCGCGATGCGCTTCGATCACCTCTGCCGACTTGCGCAAGACGTTCTCGGGGATCGACGCACCCTCTTCCGCAGCACGGAGTACACCGGTCGGTGCGACAAGCGTCGGCACGAGATATGCGTCGTGCTCGAGCATGAGCTCGATCGCTTCGTCGTCGAGATAGATCCCGTGCTCGATCGAGCGCACGCCCGCACGCACCGCGTTCTTGATGCCGATCGTGGCCTGCGCGTGCGACATCACCCAGAGCCCCGCCGCGTTCGCTTCCGCGACCATCACCTCGATCTCTTCGACACTGAAGCCCGGTTGATCGGGAGAGTCGCGCGGCGACAGCACTCCACCGGAGGTTGCGATCTTGATCACGTCGGCGCCGTTGCGGACGAGCTCGCGGATCTTGCGCCGGGCTTCGTCGACACCGTCGACGATCTGCGACGGCATCCCCGGGTAGTCGGGGAAGAGCTCGGCCGCTCCGCCGGACGGCAGCCAGCCGTCGCCGTGACCGCCGGTCTGGCTCAGCATCGTCAACGAGATCTGCAGTCGAGGCCCGCGCACGATCCCCTCGTCGACCGCCTGCTTGACGCCGAGGTCGGCCCCGCCTGCGTCGCGGACACTCGTGATCCCCGCGGCGAGCGTCGCGTCGAGATTTCGGATCGCGTCGTAGAACCGGTAGGAGAACGGCTCCTGAAGGAACCGCCAGATGTCGACGTGCCCGAACATCACGTGTACGTGCGTGTCGAAGAGGCCCGGCAGAAGCGTCAGCCCGGAGACGTCGACGAGCTCGTCACCGTCGAGACCGCTGCCGAGCTCGACAATGCGCTCGCCCTCGACGGCGACATCTGCCTGCGCCGGCGGCCCGCCCATCCCGTCGAACACGAGCCCACCGGCGAACACGGTCCTCATCTGCGACTCCTCTCGACGTGTTGGACTCGCGGAGCGTACTCCGAAATGGGCGGATCGACACCTTGACGCATCAACAAAGCTGCCGGCCGCACGACGTCGGCTAGCATCCGGCCCATGGCGCGTGTCCGCCTCGCCGCGATCGTGTCCTTTCTATTGCTGTCGGTCCTCGCAGGCGCGGGCTCGTCGAGCGCCGCTTCGACCGGCGACACGATCATCTTCGCTGCCACGACGGCGGACGTGCATGTCGACCAGCTCTTCTCGATCCAGCCGTCGGGCGATGGGCTGAAGCAGCTCACCACGGGCTCGTACCCGTCGGATGCGCCTGCGTTCTCGCCGAACGGCAAGCGGGTCGCATTCCAGCGCCTCGGCGTCGGGATCCTCACGATGAACCCCGACGGCACCGGGCTCCACCGCGTCACAACGAATCCGCGGGACAGCTTCCCGACCTGGTCGCCCGACGGCTCGCACATCGCGTTCGTCCGTCCGCTGGGCGCGCGGTGGATTCCGTACATCGTCGCGACGAAAGGCGGCGCGCCGAGGGCGCTCAAGAAGTCTCCGCCCGCGGGCCGTCCATCGTGGACGACGGCGGGACTGCTGATCGCATCGGGCGGTGACGTCGTCAAGATCGACACGAAGGGCGGTCGCGTGCTCAAGTACCTCGGCGCTGATGTCGACGCGATCTGGGGACTGAACACGGTCACGCTGTCGCCGAGCCGGTCGCTGCTCACCTTCGTCGGCTCGCGCGACCCGATTCCCGGGGACAAGGAATGCGGCGAGGGTGTCTGCCAGCGCTTCGGTCTCTACCTCCAGAAGATGCTGCCGAAGCCGAAGAGGCCGCAGATGATCGTGAAAGACGCCGGGCCTGCTGCGTTTTCCACCGACGGAAAGCGGCTCCTCTACGCCGCCGGCGGGCAGCTGTTCATCCGCGCCGTCGCCACAGGCTCCACGACGTCGATCCCGACGACAGGTGCGACGCCCACAGGCTCGGCACCCCCCGCCTGGCGCTGAGTCTTAGTTGATCTTGAAGGAGCCGGTCGCGATGACTGTGCTTCCGGCGCGAGTGGAGAACTTCATCACCCCGCGGTAATCGAGGAACATCACCTTCGTGAACTGTTGGTTGGGCTTCAGGATTTGCTTGAAGCCCTGGCCGAGGCCCGGACCACGCTTGACGTCGCCGATCACGAACGTCCGTGTCTTGGTCCCGCGGTTCGTCAAGATGAACGTCACGGTGCTGCCCCGGACGGCGTGGGCCGGGTGCATGCCGATTTTCGTGTTCGTGACGGTCACCTTCACGGTGAAGATCGCCGGCGCGTTCGTCGTGTCCGGCCTCGAGAGCGCTGGCGCGGCGAGCAGGAGCGCAGCCACGCAGACTACGGCCAGCTGAAAAGCGTGCCTCATAGCGAAAATTCTACCAGCGAGGGCGAGAGATCGGGCTTGCCGAGCCTGTGCGCTGATGGAATGATTGGTGAGTCGGCAACGATCTCTTTTTCGCCGTCGGGCGCCTGAGCTCAGTCGGGACGTCCGGGGGATTCGTCAATCAGGAGGGCGCATGCACCGATCGCGTTTCGCCAGAGCGGCAGGCTTGCTCGTTGTTCTGGCAATTACAGGGGTCATCGTCGCGTCGGCATCGTCGTCAGGGGCACACAAGTCAGCGCAGGCACAGAAGGCGACCATCGCACCTTCGCCCGCCTGGTCTGACGCCCAGCTGACGACACCGAGCGGCAACAACTGGCTGTCGTACTACGGCGACCTGTCCGGTTCTCGGTACTCGTCGCTGAACCAGATCACCACATCGAACGTCGGATCGCTCAAGCAGGTCTGGCAGATGAGCCTAGGCACCTGCACGGCGTCGATCATCGCGGGGAACCCGGTGCTTCCCGGTGCTCCAAAGGGCGCGCCGAACAACCCCACGAACTGCGGCTCGATGGAATCGAACCCAGTCGCGGTTGACGGCGTCCTGTATACGACAAACGCCCCGCTCGGCGAGACGTTCGCCATCGACGCAGCAACCGGCGGCATCATCTGGAAGTACACGCCGTCGTATGCCGGTGAGAGCCTGCCGACTGCAGGCTCACCCGACGTCACGACTGCCTTCACCCCGGGGAACGGCGGACGCCGCGCAGGCGTGGCCGTCGGCGAGGGCAAAGTCTATGTCGGCCTTCCGGACGGACGCCTCATCGCGCTCGATCAGACCTCGGGCAAACAGGTCTGGGAGAGCGCTGTCGGCTCGTACAAGGTGAACGCCAAGATCTCAGCGGCGCCGATCTACGTCCGCGGTCTCGTGATCGTGGGCGACGGCTCCGGCGACGGCGGCGGCGCAAGCCCATCGCTGCAGGCGTTCCGCGCAGCCAATGGCGGCCGCGTTTGGAGCTGGAGCCCGATCCCGTCACCGGGCCAGCCCGGCTTCGAGACGTGGGGCGGTGCCTGCGCCAACGGCAACGGCAGCGTCAACTACGGCGGCGGTTCCTTCTGGGAGGCCCCGATCTTCGACCTCAAGCTCAACGAGCTGATCGTCGGGACGGGCAACCCGGAGCCGTGGAACACCCGCTGCCCCGGCAAGGACCTCTACACCGACTCGATCGTCGCGCTCGACATCAAGACGGGCTCGATGAAGTGGTACTTCCAGACGGCGCACCATGACCTGTGGGACTCGGACCTGCCGAACAACGGCGTGACGTTCACCGGCACGTTCAAGGTCGGCAAGAAGAAGGTCGTACGGCCCGCAGTCGCGTATGTCAACAAGTACGGCATGACGTTCGTGCTCGACCGGCAGACCGGCAAGCCGCTGCTCCCGGTGAAGGAGACCAAGGTTCCGGTCAGCAAGTCGCCGGGCGTGAACTCCTGGCCGACGCAGCCGATCCCGGCCGCCAAGAACGTCCTGTTCAACCCGGTCAACAAGGACAACATCCCATGCACGACACCGACGGCGACGACGGCGCTCGGTATCCCGTTCGCGACGTCGACGGCTCCTGACGGCAAGCCGTTCAAGATCGGCTGCGCATATGACCCGTACGACACGGGGCAGTACGTCGTCACGCCGTTCGAGATGATGGACTGGCCGGCGAGCTCGTACGCGCCGCTGACGCACTCGATGATCACGTGCGGCGTGACGGGACGCGCGACGGCCTTCGAGCAGATCCCGAAGGCCTCCCAGGTCCCGACGCTGTACGGGGGTCTCGGCGCCGCCCGGCTTGGTGTAGGTGACGGCTCGACCCCGGTCAGCAACTCGGGCAACTTCACCGCCCTCAACGTACAGACGGGCCAGTACACCTGGCACCAGCACTGGCCGGCGATCTGCTACTCCGGCTCGGCGAACACCGCCGGGGGCTTGACCTTCGTCGGTCACTTCGGTTCCGGAGACGGCTCGAAGGGTGACGGGTACCTCGAGGCCGTCGACACGAAGACCGGCAAGTCCCTCTGGACGTCGCCGAGCTTCCCGTATCCCGCTGCCGCCGCTCCGATCGTCTACTCGGTGAACGGCAAGGAGTACGTGACCATCGAGGTCGGCGGTGCAGGCCACAACGACGTCACTCGCCCGTTCGGGCTCCTCGATTCGAGGCGCGTGCGCGGCGACTACGTCTACACGTTCGCACTGCCTTAACGACCTGGCCTAAGGGGTGGCCGCGCTCAAGCGCGGCTGCCCCTCGGCTCTACCGGCGGGCGGGCGTCAGGAGTACGTAAATTCGCGACTGCTTGCTCCGTCAACGACTGAGCCTTGCTGGTACGTTGGTCGCAACGCCTAGTGAGGAGGAAACTGGATGCGCCGGAATGCCAAATGGGCTCAGGCGCTCGTTGTACTTGCGGGCCTCGGCATTCTCGCCGGGATCTTTCTCCCCGTGAGTAGCGCGAGCCCGTTTCATGCGAAGTCAACGAAGGCTTCAACGGTGACGATCAAGGTCACCGCCAAAGAGTGGTCGTTCACGCTCTCGAAGCGGACGGTCCCGGTCGGGACGACCGTGCTCTTCAAGGTCACGAACAAGGGGAAAATCGGTCACAACTTCAGGATCGCCGGGAAGAAAACGCCGATCCTCAACCCGGGCAAGTCGGCAACGCTCAAGGTGACGTTCGCGAAGAAGGGCAAGATCGCCTTCGACTGCTCCGTGCCGGGTCACGCACGGCTTGGGATGAAGGGGACGTTCGGAGTCGGCGTCACCGCGCCGCCCCCGCCCACCACGACGGCCGCGACGTCGACGCAGCCCACCGGCAGCGTCGGAACCGCGCAGACGACCGTCACGGTCAACATGGTCGAGTACTCGTTCCAGCTCTCGCAGTCAACGATCCCGTCCGGCCAGGTGACCTTCGTGATCAAGAACTCCGGCGCCGAGGCTCATAACTTCGATCTCAACGGCGTCCACAGCGGGGCGATCATCGGGCCTGGCGCGACCGAGACGTGGACGGTCTCGCTCCCTGCAAAGCAGTATCTGTACACCTGTGACGTCCCGTTCCATGTCGATCGAGGCATGACGGGCACGATCCAGGTGACACCCTGATCGAGCGCTGATCGGTGTTGTCGGGGGAGGCATTGCCTCCCCCGACGCGTTTAACCGCGATACGGTCTGCCTGTGGCCGACGATCCCGACAACTGGTTCGACGAGCCGGACGTATCCGACGCGTGGGAAGCGCGGTCGGAGCGGCTCGCCCGGTCACGGGGCGCCGCGCCGGCGGAGCCTGACGCCGACAGCGACGACTGGCTGTCCCCCGCGGCGGCGAAGCCGACACTGCGGAAGCGGAGCGCCCCGAACCGCCGCCAAGTCGCCCTGGCCGGGGCTGCGGTGCTCGCCCTCGCGCTGCTCCTCGGCATCCTCGCGGCGGCGGGCGTCTTCTCGAGCAGCAGCAAGCCGACGAGCCTCGCGCCGACAACGACGCCGAGTGGGACGACGCCGACGGTCACGACGACGCCGACGACTCCGGTCAAGCCGAAAGTGCCCGTTCCGACAAGCGGTCTCAAGCCGGGCGACAAGGGCGCATCGGTGAAGCAGCTTCAGCGCGCCCTCAAGAGCGCCGGGTACACGGTCGGCAAGATCGACGGCTCGTACGGTCCGTCGACCGAAAGCGCGGTCAAGCAGTTCCAGCAAGCGCATGGGCTCACGGCGGACGGAATCGCGGGCTCAAAGACGCTTGGGGCGCTCAGGAGCGCGGTCTCGTGACCGTCGCGATCGCGCTCGAGAGCGTGAGCAAGAGCTTCGGCGCCCACCAAGCCGTCAACGACGTGTCGTTCGACATCGTCGAGGGCGAGTTCTTCTCAATGCTCGGACCGAGCGGGTGCGGCAAGACGACGTCATTGCGGATGATCGCCGGCTTCGAGACGCCGGACAGCGGGCGAGTCCTGCTCGGAGGAACCGACGTCACGCGGGTCTCTGCGAACCGGCGGCCCGTGAACATGGTCTTCCAGCAGTACGCCCTCTTTCCGCACATGTCGATTTACGACAACGTCCGCTTCGGGCTGAAGGTGAACGGCGTCCCGCGCGACGACCATCACCGGCGCGTGACGGACATCCTGCGCGTCGTCGCCCTCGAGGGCTACGAGAAGCGGAAGCCGCGCCAGCTCTCCGGCGGCCAGCAGCAGCGTGTTGCGCTTGCACGCGCGCTCGTCAACCGGCCGACCGCGCTTCTGCTCGACGAGCCGCTCGGTGCGCTCGACGTCAAGCTCCGCAAGCACATGCAGCTCGAGCTGAAGCGCATCCAGCACGAGCTCGGTACGACGTTCGTCTACGTGACACATGACCAGGAAGAGGCGCTCGCGATGAGCGATCGGATCGCGGTGATGAACGGCGGCCGCGTCGAGCAGCTCGGCACCCCGCGCGAGATCTACGACCACCCGCGGACGAGCTTCGTCGCGGACTTCATCGGCTCGCTCAACGCGCTCGACCTCACGGTCGACGAGCTCATCGGCGGCTATGCCGTGGCGCGGTTCGGCGAGCACGACCGCGTGGTGGCGCCCGTCGACGCGGGCCAACGCGCCGGCGCGCCGCTGCGCGTCGCGGTGCGTCCGGAGCAGGTGCAGATCGACCCGCTCGGCAGCACGGTGCCCGCCGACGGCTCGCACCTCGCCGGGACGATCCGCGAGCTCGTGTACCTCGGGATGTACACGCAGTTCCACGTCGACACCGCCGCGGGCCGCATCGTCAGCCACCGGCTCGCCGACGAGGCGGCGACGCAGCTCGAGCCCGGCTCCGGCGTCACGCTCTCGTGGGCTCCGGAGCACGCGTTCATGCTTGCGGAGTCAGACCTCTAGCGACACCCGCCGCTCCGCCCAGCGCCGGCCGACCTCCGCTGCGACGACGACCGTCAGCGAGATGACGAGCACGACGACGGCGACCGCGATCACCTGCGGCAGCTGGCTCGGGAACCGCAGCGCTGAGTAGAGGTAGATCGGGAACGTCGCGCGCGACCCGATCACGAACGACGCCACGGCGTACTCGTCGAACGACGTCGTGAACGCGATCAGGAACGCCGACGCCACCGCCGGCAGGATCAGGGGCAACGTGATCGCCCAGAACGTGCGCAGGCGGCTCGCACCGAGATCGAAGGCCGCCTCCTCGAGCGACTCGTCGATCTGCTCGAGCCGCGGGACGAGCACGAGGATCGTGTACGGCAGCGTGATCACGATGTGGCCGATCACGACAGTCGGCATGCCTCGGGAGATCCCCACCTGGTGGAAGAGCAACAGCAGCGAGATTCCGAAGACGACGTACGGGATCACGAGCGGGCTGAGCAGCAGCGCCGACACGAGCGGCTTCGCGCGGAAGCGCCGCCGGACGAGCGCGATCGAGGACAGCACGCCGAGAAGCACGGCACCGATGCTCGTCAGCGCGGCGATGATCGCGCTCGTGCCGAGCGCGGCACGGAGATCGCCGTTTGCGAGGAACTCGTGGTACCAGTGGAAGGTGAAGCCGCTGAGCGGGAAAGCCGGTACATCCGAGTTGTTGAACGAGAAGATGAGCAGGATCACGATCGGCGCGTAGAGGAACAGGACGACGAGCCCGAAGAAGACCCGCAGCGCCCGCGCGCCGTTCTTCGAAAGCGCGGGATCCATCAGTCGGTCGCCACCTGGCCGGGCTGCAGGAAGCGCGAGAAGACCACGGTCAGAATCGCGACCACCCCGATCAGGAAGAGCGCGAGGATCGAGCCCGTCTCCCAGTCCGGGAATCCCGTCCCGAAGAGATCGACGATCTGGTTCCCGTACATGTAGCCGCTCGCACCTCCGACGAGCGACGGCGTCACAAACTCGCCGAGGGTCGGGATGAACACGAAGAAGAAGGCCGCGATCACGCCGGGCAGCGACAGCGGCAGCGTCACCGCCCAGAACGCGCGCAGCCGGCTCGCGCCGAGGTCGCTCGCTGCCTCGAGCAGCCGCCGGTCGAGCGTGTCGAGCGAGACGAAGATCGGCAGCGCGACGAACGGCAGCCAGATGTAGCCGAGCACGAGCATCACCGCAAACCGGCTGTAGAGCAGCTGCGAGATCGGATGCTCAGGAGAGCGCAGGCCCGTCCAGAAGAGGAACGAGTTGACGACGCCCTGGTCACCGAGGATCACCTTCCACGCGAGAACGCGCAGGAGGTAGCTCGTCAGGAACGGCGCGATCAGCAGGAGCAGGAGGATGTACTTCCGCTTCGTCCCCGACAGCGCGAGGAAGTACGCAAGTGGGTAGGCGAGGACGACGATGACGATCGAAACCGTCAGCGACATCTTCACCGACTTCCAGAAGAGCCGGAGGTAGATGTGGTCGTGCATCACGCTGCGCCAGCCGTCGAGCGTGAAGCCGTGCGGGCCGGGGAACAGCGAGTAGACGTTGAAGCTGTACGCCGCGACGATCGCGATCGGAGCCACGAAGAAGACGGCCAGCCAGGTGAGCGGAAGGCCGAGCAGGCTGGGCGTCGTGAGATCGACTCGCGCGCGAAACCGCCGCGTCAGGAGGCCTTCACCTCCTCCCAGAGCCGCGCATATAGCGCGCGCTGCGGGATGTCGCGGTCGAGGTGCGCGGCCGGCTCGGTGACGGCCCGCAGGTTCGTCAGCTGCAGGGCGTGCAGCAGGTCACTCGACGCAGGCCGGGCGACCGTGTTGGCCTCGCCGTAGCCGTAGTTGTCCTCGAGCCACTTCGCCGAGGCAGTCGAGCTCCACGCGTTGACGTAGGAGTGGGCGAGCTGCGCTCGCGGCGAGCCGTTCAGGAGCATGAACATCCCGACCCAGGCGATGGGCTTTTCCTTCGGACGCATGTAGAGGACCGGGAGCTTCTTCTTCTTCATCTGCACCCAGTCGTTCGGCCACGCGTACGCGATCCAGATGTCACCGGAGCCGAAGGCCTCCCACAGATTCGTCTCGGAGGACCAGATCAGCCGGACGTTCCTCTTCTTCGAGATCAGGAACTTCTTCGACTGGTCGAGCTGCGCGCTCGTCTGGTTCCACGGATCCTTGAACCCGTGATAGAGCCCGGCGACGGTGATCATGTTGAGGTCGTCGAACCACGAGATCCGGCCCTTGTAGCGGTCGTCGAAGATCAGGCTCCACGACTTCGCCTTCGGCGTTACCTTGTCCGTGCGGTAGAGGATCGCGTCAAAGCCCCAGTCGGCAGGGATCCCGTACTGCTTGCCGCCGTACTGGCCGGCCTTGACCATAAACGGGTTCAAGTGCTTGAAGTTCGGGATCTGCGACGTGTCCCAGGGCTGCACGAGCCCGCTCGTCGCGAAGTACTTGACCCAGCCGACGTACGGCCGGAAGAGATCCGGCTTCAGCCCGGCATGGATCTTCGCGAGCGCGTCGGACTCGTTCGTCATGTAGGTGAACTGCGGCTTGTTCGCCGGGTGCTGCTTCACGTACTGCGCGAACATCGACTGGCCGCCGTCGTTGCCGTAGCCGGCCCAGTCGAGAACCTGCAGCCGCCCGGTCTCGGCCCAGACCGCAGCGCGCATCGCGTCGGCGATGCCGGCGCGTCCCGCGACGAGGCCGGCCGCTCCCGCGGCGGCGCCGAGCTTGAGCAGGCTCTGTCGGTCGATCCGCATTCCCGTTTCTTCGGTGCCCATCCCGATCCAGCTCCCTTCGTCTAGTAGCTAGGCGGACTGATCACGAACAGCACCTCCGCCGTCTCGTCGTACGGATTCGAGACGCGATGAGGCGTCGAGCTTTGGTAATGGACGCTGTCGCCCGCCGTCACGTCGTGAATCTCGGTGCCGAGCTGCACGTGCACGCTGCCCTCGACGACGATCAGCAGCTCCTCCGAATCGCCGTGCGTGTACGGCTCGTCGCCCGTCGAACCGCCGGGCTCGAAGCGCGCGACGACGACTTCGAGCGAATGGAACGGCTTCGGCGTCAGCAGCGCCTTGCGGCCCTGGCTCCCCCACGCGACGAATTCCCGCGTGTCCCGGCGGATCACCCGCGGCCGCGAGGAGTCAGTGCTGAAAAGATCCGACACCTCGATGCCGAGCGCCGTCGCCAGCCGCTGCAGGGTCGCAATCGTCGCGTTCGTCCGGCCGCGCTCGAGTTGGCTGAGGAAGCTCTCGCTGATCCCCGCGGCCGTCGCGATCTCCTTGAGCGTGCGTCGCCTGAGCTGCCGGATCGCGCGGACCCGTTCCCCGAGCTCGACGTGGACCGCCCCATCGCCGTCCACAGCCGACTGCATTGCTGATTCAGTCATCTGCAGTGTAGGTTCAGCAACGTGAAGCGACTATACGACCGCGACGTGCACGGGTCAACGGTGCCGTGGTGGCAGGACGAGGCCCCTCCGGACGAGGAGCTCCCGCCGCTCGAGGGGACGAGCGACGCGGACGTGGCGATCGTCGGCGGAGGCTTCACGGGGCTCTGGACGGCGCTCGAGCTGCGGCGGCGTCAGCCGTCGGCGCGGGTCGTCGTCCTCGAGGCGGGGCGCTGCGGTGACGGCGCGAGCAGCCGGAACGGCGGGTTCCTGCACGGCTACTGGGCGTCGCTGCCGCGGCTCGCTGCCGCGCTCGGCACCGACGGTGCCGTGACGGTCGCCCGCTCGGCGACGGGCGTGTACGACGCGGTTCGGGCGCTGGGTGACGACGTCTGGCTGAACCAGAGCGGGATGCTTGCGGTCGCGACCGGGCCGGCACACGACGCCGAGCTCGACCGCGTCGTTGCGTTGGCGGCGGGCGTCGGCGCGCCGGACGAGGCCGTGCTCGTCGAGCACGATGCGCTGCCCGTGCGGTCGCCGACGTTTCGCGCTGCAGTGCGCTACCGCGACTGCGCGACGGTGCAGCCTGCGCGGCTCGTGCGTGCGCTGCGGCGTGCGGTACTCGCGGCGGGCGTCGTGCTGCACGAGCGGACGCCGGTGCTGTCGATCGACGAGGCGGGAGTGCTGTGCGAGCGCGGGTCGGTGCGCGCAGAAGAGGTCGTCGTTGCGACAAACGCAGCTGCTGCGCGCTGGCCTGCAGCGCGGAACGTTGCCGTGTTCAGGAGCGCGATCGTGCTGACCGAGCCGGTGCCGGACCTGCATCAGCGCATCGGTTGGGAGAACGGCGAGGCGATCTCCGACGAGCGGACATATCTGAACTACTTCCGTCCGACGAACGACCTGCGGGTGCTGATGGGGAGTGCCTCAGGCGATCTCCCGCGCGCGGAAGCGGCGCTGCGGCATCTCTTCCCCGCGCTCGCCGATGTGCCGATCGCGGCGCGGTGGGAAGGCGCGATCGACGTGTCGAGCGACCGCCTGCCCGTCTTCGGCACCGTGCCGGGAACGCGCATCCACTACGGGCTCGGCTACACGGGTAACGGCGTCGGCCCGAGCTGGCTCGGCGGCCGCATCCTCGCGTCGCTGGCACTCGGCGGCGACGGCGAGTCTCCGCTGGCGGCGCGGAAGCTGCCCGCGCTGCCGCCGGAGCCGTTCCGGACAATCGGCGCGCAGGTCGTGCGGCGCGCGCTCCTCGCCGTGGACGACGCGGAGGAAGCCGGACGCCGTCCGCCGGCGTGGGCGAAAGGCCTTGCGCGGTTGCCGGAGCTGATCGGGCTGCGCGTGGCGTCCCGCTAGCCGTGGCGAAGATACTCGAGCACGGCGAGGACGCGCCGGTGATCGGTGTCGGACGGCGGCAGGTTCAGCTTCATGAGGATGTTCGCCACGTGCTTCTCGACCGCGCCGATCGTCAGGACGAGCTCGCTCGCAATCGCCGCGTTCGACCGGCCCTCTGCCATGAGCGACAGCACCTCGCGCTCGCGCGGTGTCAGGCGTCCGAGCGGGCCGTCGTCGCGCTGGCGCGCGAAGAGCTGGCTCACGACCTCGGGGTCGAGCGCCGTCCCGCCTGACGCGACGCGCCGGACCGCGTCGACGAAATCGTCCACGTCCATGATCCGGTCCTTCAGGAGGTAGCCGACCCCGCTGCCGCCGCCCGCCAGCAGCTCCGCGGCGTAGGCCTGCTCGACGTACTGCGACACGATCAGCACAGCCGTGTCGGGCGCCCGCTCGCGCAGCATCAGCGCGGCGCGGACGCCCTCGTCGCGGAAGGTCGGCGGCAGGCGGATGTCGACGATCGCGATGTCCGGCCGCTCACGAAGCACCGCGTGGATGAGTGCGTCGCCGTCCTGCACGGCCTCGACGACCTCGAAGCCGTTGTCGCGCAGGAGGCGGCTCAATCCGTCCCGCAGGAGCGCGAGATCCTCCGCGATCACGACGCGCACGGCATCACCGCCCGGACGACCGTCGGACCGCCTACGGGGCTCTCCACGCGGAAGGTTCCGTCGAGCGCCTCGACGCGGCGCGCGAGCCCGAGCAAGCCGTTGCCCGACGCCTTGGCGCCGCCGGCGCCGTCGTCGGTGATCTCGACGACGAGCTCGTCGCTTTCGCGCCTGACTGCGATGTCGACGTGCTCGGCGCCCGCGTGCTTGCCGACATTTGCAAGCGCCTCCGCCACCACGTAGTACGCGGCCGTCTCGACGGGCGCGGGCGGCCGCTGGTCCACGTCGACGTCGACGTGGACTGTCAGCGGTGTGCGATCTGCAAGCGCGGCGATCGCGGCCTCGAGGCCGCGGTCGGCGAGCACCGGCGGGTGGATGCCGCGCGCCAGGCTGCGGAGCTCCTCGAGCGCCTCACGGGCGCCGCGGCGCGCGTCGGCCAACAGGCGCTGGGCTCCCTCCGGGTCGGACGCGAGCTTCTGCTCCGCCATCCCGATGCTCATGCCGAGCGCAACGAGCTGCGCCTGAGCGCCGTCGTGCAGGTTGCGCTCGATGCGTCGCAACTCTGCGTCCTGCTGGTCGACCGCGCCGGCGCGCGTCGATTCCAGCTGCTCGATCCGCACACTCTGCTGTCGAAACCGACGGTCGATGGCGAGGTGGACGAGCAACGCGAGCGCAAAGACGGCAATCGGCCACAGCGGCCAGAAGTAGCCGCGACTCGTGACCGCCCAGATCACCACGAGGAACAGGGAGAGCCCGAGCGAGGCCCCGGCGTGAAGCGCAAGCCCCCGCGGAACGCCCGCGGGCCTCGCAGCGACATACACCGTCCAGGCGTGAATACCGAGGGCGACGCCGAGGGGAGCAAGCGTCCAGGTCGGCCAGAAGTACCCACCGGGAGTCGTCGTCGCCCAGATCACGATCATGAACAGGTTCAGGAGCAGAACGCCGAGCGCGTGCCACTCGAGCGCGCGCAGACGCCGAGCCTGCGCAACCGGGCTCGCGGGATCGGGGTACGCAGGCCCTTCGCCGCCGAGCAGGCCGACGGCGAGGGAGCGCGAGTACGCGGTCAGCGGCCGGAGGAGGATCAGCGCGAGCACGAGCCCGAGGACGCCGGCCGGGAAGAGGAGGAACGCGCGACCGAGCGTGTCGACCTTCCACGCGCCGTAGCCCGAGTGGGCCCAGCGGTACCAGATCGGCTGCGTGATATAGCCGAGTGACCCGGCCAGAAGCGTTGCTTCTGCGACGGCGAGCGCTCCGCCGACAACGAACCGCTGGAGCAGGAAGACCTGCTGCTTCCAGAACGCACCGTCACCGAGGATCGCGGGGATGCGCCGCCAATAGCCCTTGGGGCCGGGGCTCTGCACCGGCGGCGTCGTCCTGGTCGCGAGCAGCCCGTTCGCGGTAGCGCCCTCGAGCCGCGCGACGCCGCCGACCGCAGCACGGAAGGCGACAAGGGCCGGCACGACGAGCGGCGTGATCGCAAGCAGCGGGACTGCGATCCAGCCGGCTAGGAGGACTGCGGCACCGACCGCGCCGAGCGGGATTGCAGTCAGGAGATAGAGGAACGTTTTCACGGACTGCGTGCTGCGTGGCGCTCGGACCGGCATCGTCGCATCGTTGCATGCGGTTTCTGCGGTGATCATTGTCGGCTCCTTCGAGTTGGCGTAGGTCACATCTCGAGGCTGCCTGTCGCGCGTTTCCCGGCCAATCCCGCTGCCCGGCGTTTCCCGGTGGGGCTGGCACCAGTACGCTCCCGCCGTGGGCGACGAGACGATGACGCTCTATGACCTGCGGGTCACCGTGGAGCGAATCGAAGGGCGCTCGGTGTGCGGGCTCGAGGTTGGCGACTACTTCGAGGTCACGGAATCGAGCCGCGTGCGCATCCCGGAGGGCAAGCATTTTTGCATGTACGCGCTGCAATCGGTGCTGCCGCTCCTGCCGGCGAAGCAGCGGCAGCTCGCGGCGTCGGACTGGCTCGAGCAGGACTCGCTCGTCGCGTGCCCCGACCCCGATGAGCGCGTGATCATGCGCATCGAGCGGATCGGCACGCGCACGCTGCAGACCGACGAACTGACGTGACCGAGCTCGGGCTCGGGCTTCAGACGAACAAGCCTGCCGGCGCGTACGCGGCTTTGGCACGCGAGGCCGAGGCTGCCGGCTTCGACGTGGTCACGACGTTCAACGACCTGTGGTTTCAGCCGGCGCTTCCGGCGCTGCTCGAGATCGCGCACGCGACGGAGCGCGTTCGCATCGGACCGACGTGCCTCAACCCGTTCACCGTGCATCCGGTGGAGATCGCCGGGCAGGTCGCGGCGCTCGACAGTGCTTCACACGGCCGCGCGTTCCTGGGGCTCGCGGCGGGCGCGTGGCTCGACGAGCTCGGCGTCGACACGTCGTCACCTGTGACCGTGATCGGTGAGGCGTGGGAGATCGTGCGGCGCCTCCTTGCCCACGACGAGGGCGGGTTCGAAGGCAAGCGCTTCTCGCTCCCGCGCGGCGCGCGCCTCCGGTACGGCGTCGAGCGGGACGAGGTGCCGCTACTCGTCGGCACGTGGGCGCCGCGGCTATCCGCTTTCGCGGGTGAGCACGCGACCGAGCTGAAGCTCGGCGGCAGCGCGAATCCGGATCTCGTCCCGGTTGCGCGTGGGCGGATCGGCAACGACCGCGTCGGCATCGTGGTCGGCGCAGTGACTGTGGTCGACGAGGACGGCGACCGCGCGCGTGCGGCAGCACGGACGGAAGTCGCGATGTACATCGACGTCGTCGGCGCACTCGATCCGACGACGGACGTCGACCCGGCGCTGCTCGAGAGGATCGGCGAGCGCATCGCAGCCGGCGACGACGTCGGCGCGGGCGCGCTCATCCCGGATGATCTCCTTCGGCGCTTTGCATTCGCGGGAACGCCGGCCGAGGTCGCCGCACACGCCGAGGCGATCTTCGATGCCGGCGCGCTGCGCGTCGACTTCGGCACGCCGCACGGTATCGACGAGCGCCGCGGCGTCGAGTTGCTCTGCCGAGAGGTGCTCCCGCTGCTTAGAGTCTCGTGATGTTCGATTACGCAGAACGCAGACGAAAGCTCGGCGAGCGCATGGAGGCGGACGGCGTCGAGCTTCTGTTCCTGGCGCCGTCGGCCGATCTCGAGTACCTCACCGGCGTCGAACGCGACATCCCGAACTTCGGCGAGGTCGCGTATGCGCACGGCTGGGTGACCGGCGCGTTTTTCCGTCCGGGGGCCGACCCTGTGTTCGTCCTGCCACGGATGTTCGCGACCTTCCATCTGCGCCACGACCCGCAGGGCGAAATCGTCGTCGTGAACGAGACCGACGACGGCATTGCGATCTTCGAGCGCGTCGCCGGCAGCCTCGGCCGTCCCGAGCTCGTGGGTGTCGGCGACCGCGTCTGGGCGGAGGCGACCCTGCACCTCGGCCACGCGTTCGGCCAGCACCGCCTGCGCACGGGCTCATATCTCGTGCAGAGCCTTCGGCGCGTGAAGACGCCGGAGGAGCTCGAGGCGATGGGCCGCGCGATTGCCGCCGTCGAGCAGACGATGGCCGCAGTCGCGCCGCTCGTCGTGCCAGGCGTGACGATGGCCGACCTCGTCGAAGCGACCGAGCACGAGCTGAAGGCCGCCGGCTCGCGCTGCCCGTCGTTCGCGACGCACCACTTCACGGGGATGAGCGCCGACGACTTCGACTCGGGCACGGCGACAGGGCGGTCGCCGATTCCCGAAGGAACGTCGGTGATGTTCGACTTCGGTGGCGTCGTCGACGGCTACTGCTCGGACTTCGGCCGTACCGTCTACTGCGGCGAGCCGCCCGACGACTATCGCGAGGTCTACGACATCATGCTCGCCGCGCAGGAAGCAGGCCGCTCCGCCGCGTCGGCGGGGACACTCGCGCGCGACGTCGATGCCGCGTGCCGGAAGCCGATCGAGGACGCGGGGCTCGGCGAGCACTTCCGCCACCGCATGGGCCACGGCATCGGCATGGACGTGCACGAGCGGCCGTTCATCTCACCCGAGGACGAGACACCGCTCGAGCCTGGGATGACGTTCACGGACGAGCCGTCGATCATCATTCCCGGACGGTTCAGCGTTCGGATCGAGGACATCGTCGTGTGCGAGGCGAGCGGTGGGCGGACGCTCAATACCTATTCGTCCGCGCTCGTCGCGAACGCGTAGCCTCACTCCATTCGACCGAGTGCTTGCAGGAAGAGCACGATGATGACCGCCACGGCACCCGCAGCGACGAACGCCGAGGCACGCCACGGCGACGTCGCGAGACGCGCGACCGCGTAGCCGCCGAGAAGGCTGAGCATCAAGCCCGACGCGAGCATGCCCCACCAGGCGTCGAGCGGCTTCGCGTAGTAGCCGTTCTCACCGCCCGTGAGCTCGAAGCCCGGCTGCTGTCCCGCCGGTGTGCTCAGCAGGTCATCCTGGAGACCGCGAACGGCCGGCAGCAAGACGAAGCCTGCGCACGGCATGTCGCAGCCGATCACCGCCCCCTGCTCGATGAAGGTGAAATGCGTCTCGACGCGGAAGCAGGCGACGGCGATCGTGAGCCCGGCAACGAACGCGATCACGGCCACCCAGCGGCGCGAGCCGTAGACGAAGCCGGCAACTGCCGTGCCGAGCAGCGCGAGCGCCGGCAGGACGATCACCAGGGAGTGCGACAACAGATCAGGGACGAAGGCGACGTCGCGCTGGACGTGGTAGACGCGCTGCGTCTCGCCTGCTCCGATGAACCCGCTGAGCTCGAGGTGGACTGCTGGAAGAACGGAGCAAACGAGTGCGACGACCGCGAGCATGCCGACCGTCGTCCAACGAAGAGCATCCGGTCTGCGAGTCACCACGTCATTGTCGCGCGGCATACCATCAAGTCCATGTGGGGATGGATCTTGGCGGGCGCGCTCTACGTCTTCAGCATCGGCCTGTTCCGCTGGCTCGGCGGGATCGGCGCGGCCGCAAGCGCCATCCAGCGTTGGGGCCACGCAACCGGCGAACGGCGGCGCCGTGCGGACGCGGCGAACCGCGCCCGCACGACGAGCTGAGCTACTTCGCCGAAATCTGCGTGACGTCGACGTCGTACGTCGCGTTGTAGACCGCGTTCTTCAGGTCGGTCGTCGCGACGAACACCTGCGTCGGCTGCAGGAGCGGGAAGAACGGCCCGCTCTGGTTCAGCTGCTGCTGGATCTGCTGGTACAGCGACTTGCGGGCCGACGGCACCGTCGTCACGAGCGCCTTCGCCGCGAGCTTCTCGATCGCCGGGTCGCTGCCCTTCGGCCAACCCGCGCGCGTGCCGACGAGCTGGCCGGGCGTGAACGCGAGGTAGTCGGCCGGATCTGGATAGTCCGGGCCCCACAGAGAGAGGCCGAACGCCATCTGGCCGTCGCGGTACTTCGTCAGCCAGTTCGACGTCGGCGATCCCGACAGGTTGATGTTGAAGCCGGCAGCCTGCAGGTTCGACTGCACCTTCTGCGCCATTGACGTGAACGGCACGCCGTTGATCGTCAGGTCACTCGGGTACTCGAGCGTCACCTGCGTGTTGCCGACGCCGGACGCCGTGAGCGCAGCCTTCGCCTTCGGGAGGTTCTGCTTGATCGCGTCCTTCTGCGGAAGCGACCCCAAGAACATCGACGGGATCATCCCCGGTGCCTGGATCGCCCCCGGCCCGGCGATCGACACGATCGACTTGTAGTCGAGTGCGTACCGGACAGCCGTCTGGAAGTTCTTGTTCGACGTGATCGACGAGATCTGCGGGTTGTTGTTCGTGAACAGCCAGAAGACCCACGTCGACGGCTGGAGCGAGACGTGCACCTTGCTGTTGCTCTTCAGCGTCTGTGCCTGATCAGCGGAGAGATCGATCGCGATCTCGTGCGACCCGCGCTGGATGTTGATCAGCTGCGTCGGCGCGATCATGTTGCGCACGACGACGGTGCTGAAGCCCGGCTTCTTCGGGCCCCAGTACTTCGGGTTCGGCGCGAGCGTCAGCTGGGACGTCGTGCTGTATGTCTTCAGCACGTACGGCCCGCTGCCGGCACCGGCCGACGCCGAAGAGTTGAACCACTGCTCGGCCTTGTCCGCGGTCGAGGCATTCGCGGCAGAGGTGCCGCCGTTCGCCTTGACGAGCTTCGAGTTGACGATGCCGGTCGAGGGATTGGCGAGGATCGCCGGCAGCGCCGTCGCCGGCGTCGCCGACTTCATGACAACCGTGTACTTGCCCTTGGCCGACACCTTGATTCCGGCGAGCAGGAACGCGGGGTTCCCCTTGAGGTTGATCAGCCGGTTGAGCGAGAAGACGACGTCAGCAGACGTGAGCGGCTTCCCGTCGGCGAAATGCACGTTCTTCTTCAACTGGAACGTGAACGTCTTGGCGCCCTCCGTCGCCTTCCACGACTGCACGAGCAGCGGAATCGGATTCGAGAGATTGCCGCCCTTGTAGGTAAACAGCGTGTCGAAGATCGCGCGATCGATGATCGACGCGGTCGGGTCGAATGCCCGCTGCGGGTCGGACGTCTTGATGGTGAACGAGTTGTCGACCACAAGCGTCCCCGAAGCCGCGGAGCGCGTAGGTGCTCCGAATGCGGCCAGCGCGCAGACGAGGGCAATCGTTGTTGTGAGTGTGAGCAGGAGAACTCGTCTCACCAGTGGGCCTCCTGTTTTCGGCGGGGGAATAAGACCTTTGACCCTATTCGACGGAGACCGGGCTGTGGAGTTGGGCGCGTCGAATCTTCGGCGACTCCGCCGGGGCGCCTTCGGGCTGCAGCCAGCACGCCGCGGTCCGTCCGTCCTGCAGCGGCACGAGCGGTGGCTCGTCGACTGGACAACGGTCAAACGCGTACGGGCAACGCGGATGGAAGCGGCAGCCGCTCGGCGGGCTCGCGGGGTTCGGCACTTCGCCCGGCAGCGCCTGCGGCAGGAAGCCGGTGCCGTCCGGATGCGGCACGGCGCCGATCAGCGCCTCGCTGTACGGATGAAGCGGCAACTGCCACAACGGCAGCGTCCGCCCCGTCTCGACCATCTGCCCGAGGTACATGACCGACACCGCATCCGCGATGTGGCGAACGATCGCGAGGTCGTGGGAGATGAGCAGGAGCCCGAGCTCGAGCTCGCGCGAGAGCTCGACGAGCAGATTCGCGAGCTGCGCCTGGGCCGACGCATCGAGCGACGCCAACGGCTCGTCGAGCACGATCACGGACGGGTCAGCCGCGAGCGCGCGCCCGATCGCGATCCGCTGGCGCTGGCCGCCGGAGAACTCGTGCGGGAAGCGCTCGGCGGCGCCCGCCGGCAGCCCGACGAGCTCGATCAGCTCACGGACGCGGGCGCTCTGGCCGCGGCGCGCGTCGAGCCCGTCCGCCAGCTGAGCGGCGACCTTGCGACGGGGGTTGAGCGAGGAGTACGGATTCTGGAAGACGAGCTGCAGGCGGACGAGATCGCGTGGACGCGCACGCCGCGTGAGGGGCGTCACGCGCATTCCTTCGAACTCGACCGTCCCCGCGGTCGGCGCGACGAGACCGACCGCGGCCCGCGCAAGCGTCGACTTGCCGCAGCCCGACTCGCCGACGAGACCGACGATCTGTCCCGGCTCGACGGCGATGCTCGCGCCGGCGACTGCGCGCACGCGACCGCCGCCGCGGGCCTCGTAGTCGACGACGACGTCGTGCAGCTCGAGGGCGCTCATCGTGCGGCGAACGGGTCGGGAGGACATGCGAGCAGCCGGTCGCCTTTCGGCACAAGCGGTGGAACCTCGACGCGGCACGTCTCGACCGCATACGCGCAGCGCGGATGGAACGCGCAGCCGAGCGGAATCGCGCCGGGGCTCGGCGGCGCTCCGCCGATCGCGACGAGCGGCTTGTCCTCGCCCGCCTCCGGGTGCGGCAGCGCGTCGAGCAGCGCGCGCGTGTACGGATGACGCGGGGTGCGCAGCACCTCCTCGCGCGAGCCCGCTTCGACGACGCGTCCTGCGTAGAAGATCGAGACGCGATCGGCGATCGCGGACATCACCCCGAGGTCGTGCGTGATCAAGATCACGGAGAGGTCGTTCTCTTTGCGTAGCCGGTCAAGGAGCCGGAGGATCCCCGCCTGCACGGTGACGTCGAGCGCCGTCGTCGGCTCGTCCGCGATCAGCAGCTTCGGCCGGCACGCGAGCGCGATCGCAATCGCGATGCGCTGCCGCATTCCGCCTGAGAACTGGTGCGGGAATGCGCGAAGCGCCGACGCCGGATCCGGGATGCGCACCTCTTCGAGCGCGGAGATTGCCTGTCGCTCTGCATCGCGCTTCCCGACGCCGAGATGACGCCGCACGTGCTCGGTGAGCTGCTTGCCCACCGACAGCATGGGGTGGAGCGACGTCAGCGGGTCCTGGAAGACCATTGCGAGGTCGCGGCCGGCGACTTCGCGCAAGCGCCGGCGCGGCATGCGCAACAGGTCGTGCTCGCCGAAGCGCACGCGGCCGTCGACGACCGCACCCTCCGGCAGCAGGCCGAGCAGCGAGAGCATCGACATCGTCTTGCCGCTGCCGCTCTCACCGGCGACGCCGAACACCTCCCCCTCCTCGACGGCGTAGTCGACGCCGTTGACGACCGTCACGAGCCCACGCGTCGTCGGCAGCCGGATGCGCAGGCCCTCGACCTCGAGCAGGCTCATTGCTGCTCCTCCGAGCTGCGCCACGCCGTGCGCGGATCCAGCACGTCGCGCAGGCTGTCGCCCAGGAAGTTGAACGCGAGCACGACGGTGAAGATCGCGAGCCCGGGGAACGTCCCCATCCACCACCACTGGAAGTACTGCGTGCCGTCCGCGACCATCGAGCCCCACTCGGCTTGCGGCGGCTGCGCGCCGAGGCCGAGGAACGAGAGGCCCGACAGCAGCAGGATCGCGTTCGCGAGGTCGAGCGTCGCAAGCACGACAACCGGCCCGACGACGTTCGGGAGCACATCGCGGAAGAGCGTGCGCCGCGCCGGGGCGCCGAGCAGCCGCGCCGACTGCACGAACTCCGAATCCCCCACCGACAGCACGAGCCCGCGGACGACGCGCGCATACGACGGCCACGCAACGACGACGATCGCGAGCGCCGCGTTCTGCAGCCCGCGCCCGAGTACGGCCGCGACAACCATCGCGAGGATAATCGGCGGGAACGCGAAGAAGAGATCGACCGCGCGCATGAGCGCGCCGTCCACGACGCCGCGGAAGTAGCCGGCGACCGCACCGACCGCACTGCCGATCAATGCCGCCATCCCTACGAGGAGGAGCGCGATCGGCAGCGACACGCGCGACCCGTAGATCACGCGGCTCAAAACGTCGCGGCCGAGCTCGTCCGTGCCGAACACGTGGTGAAGCGAAGGCGACTGCGACGCGGTGAACGTCTGGGCGAGCGAGCCGTACGGCGCGATCAGCGGCGCGAAGATCGCGACGACCACCCAGAGGATCGCGAGCGTCGCGCCGATTACCGCGAGCGGCTGGTGCCAGACGATCGACAGCCGCAGGCGGCGCTCGGGGCGGGGCTCGACCGCGACGTCCGTCATGTGATCCGGATCCGTGGGTCGATGAGGCCGTACAGCAGGTCGACGATGAAGTTCACGGTGATGTAGACGACCGCGACGAACAGGCTCACGCCTGCGATCGCCGGCACGTCGAGGTTCACCGCCGCCTGGAACGCGTACTGGCCGATCCCGGGCCAGGAAAAGATCTTCTCGACGAGCACCGCGCCCGTGAGCACGTTCGCGAACACGAGGCCGAGCACGGTGATGACGGACGGAAGCGCTGCCCTGAGGACGTAGCGGACGACGACGACGCGCTCGGGCATCCCCTTCGCACGCGCGGCGCGGACGTAGTCGTTGCCGATCACCTCGAGCACGGCGGAGCGGGTGAAGCGCGTGAGCAGGCTGACGTTGAACGCGGCGAGGACGAGCGCCGGCAGCAGCAGATGATGCAGCGCCTCCACGAACAGCGACCAGTTCCCGTGCAGCAGCGCGTCGATCGTGTACAGGCCGGTGATGCTCGACGGCGCAGTTGTGCCCGGATTGAGCCGCTCCGCTCCGGGGAACCAGCCCAGACGGAAGAAGCCGACGTAGAGCGCGACGAGCGCGATCCAAAACGTCGGCATCGAGATTCCTGCGAGCGAAGCGACACGTAAGAGGTGATCGGTCGGCTTGTTCCGGCGCAGCGCGGCGATGACGCCGAACGCGATGCCGACGATCGCCGCGAAGAGGATCGAGTACAGCGCAAGCTCGGCGGTGGCGGGAATGAACTGCCCGAGGTCGTGCGTGACCGCCTCGTGCGTCAACGACGACTGGCCGAGGTCACCGTGCACGAGATGGTTCAGGTAGATCGCGTAGCGCACCGGGAACGGCTTGTCGAGGCCGTAGTGGTGCTTGAACGCAGCAACCGCGACGGGATCACCGGCCGCCTGCTCGCCGAGGTTCGTCGCGACCGCGTTCGACGGCACCAGCTCGGTCAGGACGAACGCGACGAAGGTGATGCCGAGCGAAAGCAGAACGAGCGCGACGAGCCTGCGCAGCACGAACCGGCCGAAGCCGCCCTGCCGCAGTAACCGTCGCCGGGCCGCGCGCGGGGGCGCAATCTCGCTGACGGTCGGGACGGTCGTCATTCTTCGCGCGCCCAGAACGGCCGGCCGATGCGAACCTCGAAGCGGACGTAGCGGTCGAGCCGTACGCCGTCGACGTCAGTCCGCACGCGCTCGATCATCTTCCCGGCGATGTCGAGGTCGTCGACCTCGAAGATGAGATACCAGGCCCACGCGTCCGCTGTCACCGGCCCGACCTGGAGCACGTCGTCGCAGAACGACGCGATCACCCGCGCGCCGAGCTCCTCCCACTCTGCGAGCAACGCGCGGAAGCGCGGCAGGAAGACGTCGCGCTTCTCGTCCTCCGGCGCCTCGAAGTAGGCGGGCAGCCCGCCGCCGAGCACGAGAATGCGGTGCGGCCCGGCCATGCGCAAAAGCTACAACGGTGCGTAGGGTTGCAGCCATGTCGATCGTCGTCGTCGGCGCGGGGATCAGCGGGCTCTCGATCGCGCTCAATCTGCTGGAGCAGGGGCTCGGGCCGGTCACGGTCGTCGAGCGGACGGGGATCGGCGCCGGCGCCTCGGGGATACAGCCCGGCGGCGTGCGCCGCCAGTGGGCGACACGCGGCAATTGCCTGATGGCCAGCGAGTCGTATGCGTTCTACCGCGACTTCGCCGAGCGTTTCGACACGCGGGCGCAAGCGCGCTTCGATACGTGCGGGTACGTCTTCCTGGCGGATACCGAGACCACGCTGGCCGGCCTCGAGGCCGCTGTCGCGCTGCAGCACGACCTCGGGATCCCCTCCGTCCTGCTCTCGCCGGAGGAGGCGGCGACGGTCGTCCCCGGGCTCGAGCCCGACGGCCTGTTGGGCGGCGCGACGTGTGCGGAGGACGGGTACTTCGACCGGCCGCAGGCCGTCGTCGAGGCGTTCGCGGAGGTGGTCGCGGCGCGCGGCGGGACGATCGAGATCGCCGAGGTGCGCGCGATCGAGCGCGACGGCGACGGCTGGCGGCTTGCCGGGTTGACGGCGGACGCCGTCGTCGTCGCCGCGGGTACCGCGTCACGCGCGCTGCTCGCGCCGCTCGGCTTCGACCTGCCGATCGTCGAAGAACCGCGCACGCTCTTCCTGAGCGAGCCGATCCGCGAGCGGCTGCTCGAGCCGCTCGTGATCGCAGTCGACCGCGGCATCGCGGCGAAGCAGCTTGCCGACGGACGTGTCCTCGCAAGCGACCTGCGCGCCGCGGTGCGCAGCCGGCTGCGCGAAGAGCTCGACCGGCTACTACCGGTCTTGCGCTACGTCTCGCTCCCGATTGTCGCGACCGGCATGTACGACATGACCCCGGACGGGCAGCCGATCATCGACCGGCTCGACGACGGTCTCTGGGTCGCGGCCGGCTTCAGCGGCCACGGCTTCATGGTCGCGCCGAGCACCGGGCGCGCAGTCGCAGACGGGCTCGCCGGCGCACCGCCTCCGGAATGGCTCGATGCGCTGCGCGCCGACCGCTTCGGCGCGCGGCTGGACGAGCACGAGTCTCAGGTCATCTAGGACTGGCCGTCGGCCTGCCTGATCAGCCACGCGGTGCGCAGTTCGCGCGCGCGTTGTTGCAGGCTCGCATGAAGCAGGCGCGCTTCCTCGAGCCGCGGACGCAACAGCTCGACGCGGTGCAGCTCACTCGCGATCTCCTGCAGCGAGCTCTCCGGATCGTTCGACAACTCATTGAGGCGTCGCTCGCTTCCGGCCATGTGGGCGCCGAGCGTGCGGACGAGGCCGTCCGCCTTGTCGATCAGCCCTCGCAGCTCCGTCTCGGTTATCGGCTGATCCGCAAGCACCTCACGGAGCCGCTCGAGGAGGACGCGGTCGGGAGTCTCCACCACCGGTAGGAGCTTGCCAAATCGTCCACCGAGGTGCAGTCGACGCTAATAGAGGTAGACATCGACGAGGAGTGCGGCGAGCCCGCAGATGACGATATTGAGCGCGACGCGCCGCCCTGCTTCAGCGCGCAACGGCCCGAATCCCAGGAGAACAGCTGCGATCGCCGTTGCAAAAACAGCGGAGCCCGCGTCCTCGTAGCTCACCGGGAACACGTAGCCGGGCGCGTCGACGAAGAACGTTCCTCCGGTGTGACGGAGGATGAGATCCCAGAGCAGCGGGCCGAGAAGCGCGGCCACAGCCGTCACGGCGAGCACAAGGGGGCGTCGTTCCCGCAGAAGGAGCCGCGCGCCGATCAGCGCGAGCGCTGCGGAGGCGAGGATGCCCCAGATTGTTGCGCCCCACGTCGGCATCAGCGAGCTTCGCTTCGTAATCTAGTGGTCGGGTAGATCGTCGACATGAGAGCACTCGTTCTGTTCATTGCTGCAGTCGTCATCGCCTCAGTCGCGACGGCGGCGAACGCGCGAACAGACGGCTCGCTCCCGCTCCGGCAGGTCGCGCGTGTCCCGCTGAGCGGACCGGCCGTCCGGTTCGACTACACCAGCATCGATCCGACAACGCACACGCTGTGGATCTCTCACATGGATGCAAGCCGGCTCCTGGCGTTCGACGTCATCAACCGGAGGATCACAAAGACGATCGCCGCCCCGGGCGTGCACGGCGTCATCGCCGTCCCGCAAGTCGGCCGCGTCTATGCCTCTGCGACGAACGCCCGTGAGGTGCTGACGATCGACTCGCGGACGGGCGCGGTGCTGGCGCGCGCACCGGCCGGCGAGTACCCGGACGGGCTCGCGTACGACGCCGCGCAGCGCCACGTGTTCATCTCCGACGAGAGCGGCGGCGTCGAGACCGTCATCACGGCCTCCGGCCATCGGATCGCGACGATCAAACTCGGCGGCGAGGCCGGAAACGTGCAGTTCGACCCGGTGACCGGACACATCCTCGCGGACGTGCAGACGCGCAACGACATCGCCGTCATCGATCCGAGAGCAAATCGCATCATCAGGCGCGTCCGCGTTCCAAACTGCGTGAACGACCACGGCCTGCTGATCGACGCGGCGCGGCGGCTCGCATTCGTCACATGTGATGGAAACGCGAAGCTGCTCACGTTGAACCTCAAGACGATGTCGTTCACCGGGACGTTCACCGTCGGCCGGTCGCCGGACGTCCTCGCGTTCGATCCCGCCAAGCGGCGTCTGTATGTGTCTGCAGAGAGCGGCGTCGTGTCCGTCTTCGCGGAAACGAAGACCTCGGCCAGGCCGCTCGGGATATCGTTCCTGGCGAGAGAGGCCCACACGGTCGCGGTCGATCCGGCGACGCACCTCGTCTACTTCCCGCTCCAGAGCGGCTCGAACGGACAACCACAGCTTTTGATCATGCGACCGACGTGAGCTCCGGCGACCGGCGGCGTCCAAAGGTCGGGCTCCTCTGGCGACACGAGTGGGATCCGCCCAAGAGTGACGCGCCTGTCGCCGAGAGCTGCAAGCTTCACGGCGTTTTCTCGGCGTTTCGGGGACTCGGCGTTCTCGCCGAGCCGGTTATCTACGCCGACGACTGCGTCGCCGATGTGCGCGAGCAGCTCCTCGGCCTCGACGGCGTGCTTGTCTGGGTCAACCCGCTCGAGCAGGGGCTCGACCGCTCGGGGCTGGATGCCCTCCTCCGCGAGGTCGCAAAGGCGGGTGTCTGGGTGAGCGCGCACCCGGACGTGATCATGCGCATGGCAACGAAACGCGTCTTGTTCGACTTGCGCGAGATGAGCTGGGGCACGGACACGCGGCTCTACCTCTCCCCTGCCGAGTTGCGCGATGGGCTCGTCACGCTCGACGGACGAGCGCCGCGCGTCCTGAAGCGGGAGCGCGGGATGGGAGGACAAGGCGTGTGGAAGATCGACCGCGATCAGAGCGACCGCAGCGCGATTCGCGTCCAGGAGGCGGTGCGCGGTGCAAGGCAGATGCGGCTGACGCCCGAAGACTTCGTCGCTCGATGCGAGCCGTACTTCGAGCACGGCGGCGTAATGGTCGAGCAGCCGTTTCAAGATCGGATCGCCGAAGGGATGATCCGCGTCTATCTCTCACACGACCGGGTCGTCGGCTTCGCGCATCAATACCCGGCCGGCTTACGTCCCGAGAGCGCAGGAGAGCCGCCGGCGGGGAAGACCTTCGAGACCGCAACCGCTGCCGCTTTCAAGCGACTGCGGGAGGCGGTCGAGTCGGAGTGGGTGCCTCAGCTGCAACAGATCCTCGACCTCGAGACCCCCCGGCTGCCGGTGATCTGGGATGCGGATTTCCTCTACGGCCCGAAGACCGCCTCGGGCGAGGACACGTACGTTCTCTGCGAGATCAACGCGAGCTCGACCTTCGCCTTCCCGGAGCACGCGATGCCGAGTGTTGCCGAGGCGGCACTCGCTCGGATCACCGGATCGAGCTAGCGCGGCTTTACACGGGATTTACGCGGAGCTTGCGCCGCCGTGTAGGCGGCGGCCGGATCGTCCGAGCAACCGCCGAATGGAGGACGGCATGAAACGCACGCTCACCCTCGCCGCGCTCGTCGTCGTCGCGCTCGCCGCAGCGAGCATCGCCGTCGCGCGAGGGCTCAACGACACGAAGAACGCGCGAGCAGTCACCGGCACGTTCGCGGCCACGAGTGCCTCGCACGTCAGCACCCGAACCTGCACGACATCGGACAACAAGGCGCTCGTCGTCACCGACGGCGTGTACACCGGAACGGCGTCGGGAGATCCCGACCTGACGGGGAACGCCACGTTGCGCGCCCACTCCGTGATCAATACGACCGATGGGATCGGCCGCGTCACCGGGACGTTGAGGATCGACGTTTCCGGCCGCGACACGCAGGCGCAGTTCGACACCGTCTACAGCGGCGGCTCGATTGCGGGCCTCGCCGTCGGCCACGCACACGATCCGGCGGCGCGCCTCATCGCGAACCTCTCCGCCGGCTTCACCAGCAGCGGCGGGTTCACGGACGGCAAGCTCGGTGGGTCGAGCGGCGGCGCGGCCGTCGAGCTGACGCCCGGCACCTGCCGGCCGATGCGGACGATCAAGGAGCACAGCGCCGCCCGGGGGACCGTCAGCGCGAACACGGGCTCGTCGATCACGGTCGCCGGGCTCACGTGCTCGGTGCCGTCGGGCTTGCAGACGAAGGTCGGCAAGTTCCCGACCGGCTCGCGAGCGGAGATCCGCTGCACGCTCGTGAGCGGCGCGAACACGCTCGACTCGATCACCCGGTAGGGCAACCCAGATGTAGGGGGGCGGCGGCCTCCGCACCGCCCCTCTACTCGTCGTGCCGGTGCTTCCAGAAGATCCAGCAGAGCACGGCGACCCCGCAGAGCGGGATCACGATCGAGCCGAGGACGATGATCGCGACGGCCCCGTTCCCTGACACGGAGCCAGAATAGAGCCGTCCTCTTAGTCCTGTCTCACGTCTGCGGGCACACTTGTGATCGACATGCTGGTCCTGGTGGCTGACGACGACCGCGCCGTGCGGGAGGCGCTCGAGCGGGCGCTGCAGCTCGCGGGCTACGACGTGGAGCTCGCGTCCGACGGCGACGGCGCGCTCTCGGCGATCGCGCAGCGCACGCCGGACGCCGTCGTTCTCGACGTGATGATGCCCGGCTACGACGGGCTCGACGTCACGCGCCGCCTGCGCCGGGAGGGCAACCGCGTGCCGGTGCTGCTGCTGACCGCGCGCGACGCCGTCGGCGACCGCGTCGACGGCCTGGATGCCGGCGCCGACGATTACCTCCCGAAGCCGTTCGCGCTCGAGGAGCTGCTCGCCCGGTTGCGCGCACTGCTCCGCCGCTCGGTCGAGTCGGAGCCCGTCGAAGTTCTCCGCTTCGCAGACTTGACGTTCGACCTCGGCTCGATGGAAGCTCGCCGCGGCGGCAGGCGATTCGAGCTGACGACGACGGAGGCGCACTTGCTCGAGCTCTTCATGCGCAACCCGCGCCAGGTGCTCCCTCGCTCGCTCATCTACGAGCGCGTGTGGGGTTACGACTTCAGCCACTCGTCGAACGCACTCGACGTCTACGTCGGGTACTTGCGCCGCAAGACGGAGGCGGAGGACGAGGCGCGGCTGATCCACACCGTGCGCGGCACCGGGTACGTGCTCCGCGAGCCATGACGTTCCGGCTTCGTCTCGCGATTGCCTCCGCGATCGCGGTGGCGGCGACAGTCGCAATCGCATCCGCTGTCGTCTACATCGTCATGCGCGACCACCTACGCGCGACCGTCGACCAGCAGCTCCAGCAGGAGGTCGCGCAGGTCGACCATGTGCGGATCATTCGAGCGTTCACCGGGCCGGGCCCGGGCGGCTACACCGTGCAACAGCCCCAGGGGCCGAGCGTGACGGCTCTGTACATGCAGATCGTGCGCGACGACGGCCGGCACTTCCTCGCGAACGGCGAAACGATGGCCGTACCCGTGTCGGCGGGAACCGTCGAAGTGGCTTCCAGGGCGCGAGGGTCGTACTTCACTGACGGCGTGGTCGGTCACCAGGAATCACGGATCTACACCGTCTACGCGGGCGAGACAGACGACAACCACGGAGTGGCGCTCCAGTTCGTGCGCCCACTTACGGACGTCACCCGGACGCTCAATCGTCTTCGGCTCATTCTCTTGCTGATCGTCGCGGGCGGCATCGCGGCAGGTGCGGCTGCGGGAGCGCTCGTCTCACGCGCGGCCCTCGTGCCGGTGCGGCGACTCACCAGAACTGCCGAGCGCATCGCCGAGACAGGCGATCCAAGTGAGCGAGTTGCAGACGCCGGCGGCAAGGACGAGCTCGCCCGGCTCGGTAGCGCGTTCAACACGATGCTCGAGGCGCTCGAGAACTCCATCGAGACGCAGCGGCGCTTCGTCGCCGACGCGTCGCATGAGCTCCGCACGCCGCTGACGAGCCTGCAAACGAACATCGAGGTGCTGAAGCAGCAGGAGCGGCTCGCGCCGGGCCAGCGCGCGAAGCTCTTCGCGGACCTCGAACGCGAGGCACACGAGATGCGCGACCTGATTACCGCGCTCCTCGAGCTCGCACGCGCTGACGCGCCGCAGGCGCATATCGAAGTGCACCTCGACGAGGTGGTCGCGCATGCCGTCGAGCGCGCGCGGAACCGCTTCGCGAACGTCACCTTCCAATCCACGGTCGAGCCGACGACTATCGCCGGCTCACGGGAGCGGCTCGAGCGCGCCGTGTGGAACCTGCTCGAGAACGCAGGCAAGTGGACGGCGCCGGGATCCACTGTCGAGGTCTCGCTCGAGGACGGCGAGCTGCGCGTGCGCGACCACGGCCCCGGCATCGCCGCCGAGGACCGCGACCACATCTTCGACCGCTTCTATCGGGCGACGTCCGCGCGTGCACTTCCGGGTTCGGGTCTGGGGCTCGCGATCGTGCGGGATGTCGCGGAAGCGCACGGCGGCAGCGTTTCCGCAGAGGAAGCGCCGGGCGGCGGCGCGTTGCTCCGGCTGCGGCTCGCGAACTCTTAGAGCCTGCTCACCCTGGTCTTAGTGGCCCCTCATGTGGCCTTGGTTCTATGGGTGTGCTTCATCGAACCCTCCCTCTACGGCGGTTCCTCCAAGCCCGGCGCTCGTCTAACCCCTGGGACGAGCGTCGGGCCTTCCGCCTCTTTCGGGCTATCGCCTGCGGCGGCGGAAGAAGCCGCTGCGCTCGGCGAGCTCCGGCTCGGGCTCGTCGTCCCCGTCGTCGTCGCCCGGCTCCCAGCCGCCGACGTCGTCGTCCGCCGCGGGCGCCGCGATCATCGTGAGCGCGTCGGGCTCGGTGTCCTCGCCCGGCTCGAGCGCCTGCGGGCCGGCCCACGGCGGCGCGGGCGCCTCGACGTACGGCGCGGGCTCTCCCTGGGCGAGGAAGCCGACCGACGGCGGGATGAACCGGCTCCGGCTTGCGAGCCATTCTGAGAGCGCGACGATCGCGAACGCGCCGGCCATGAGCGCCACGATCACGGGAGTCCTGAAGTGCCCGACGCCGGCGACGACGGCGACCGCCACGAGCAGCGCCGCCTCGAACGCGAGGCGTAGCACGGCTCCCGAGACCTCGCGGCGTTCGCGCTCATAGCTGCGCACCGCCCAGCTGGGATCGGGAGAGCTGCCGCCGAGGCCGAGCGACCTGAGCGCGCGCAGGTCGTTGCGCAGCGCGTCGGCGTCGCGCCGGAAGATCTCGACGGCTTCCAGCGCCCGCAGCGATGCGTCGAGCTGGGCTGCATGGCGATAGAAGGAGTCGAACGCCAGGCGGACAGCCTCTTGGTCGTAGCCGCGCTCGGCGATCGGAAGATCCTCGAGGCGTGGCAGCGGCGCAGGTGCTGCTTCAGGCGATGGCCAGGCGTCTGAGCTCATGGCGGACAGTATGCGGATTCACCGGAGAAGCGAGAGTTCCTGGGGGAATTCCAGAAGAAGGTCGCCGTCGCTCGTAGCCGCGTCGCCTGGACGCAGCGGAACGACGACTCGGATCTTCCCGCCGAGCACGAAGCCGACACGTTCCGGGCCGAGGTCGAGCGGCTCGTACGTCGCGGCGAATGCGTCGCCGTGTGTCGCACGGACCCGCAGCACGCGGCGGACGAGATGGAACTTCATCGTCTCGCGTGTCGGCGCCGCCTGGTCGCGCGCGCGGTATCGGCGCGCCCAATCGATCGGGCGGCGGTTGTCGGGATCGACGAGGTTGAGCGACCAGAACTCGTCGCCTTGGTAGAGGTCGGGCAAGCCGGGGGAGGTGAGACGCAGCAGCAGCGCGCCGAGCGACGCGTGCTCCCCTGCTGCCGCGACGTCCTGCAGGAACGGCTCGAACTCGTCGAGGAACTCCTGGTTCTCGTAGAGCGAACGGACGAAGCGCATCACGTGCCGCTCGTAGTCGTCGTTCGGCTCGATCCAGTTCGTGTGCCGCTTCGCTTCGCGTAGCGCCTTCTCGAGGTACTGCTCGAGGCGCGTCGGGATGATCGGCCACGCGCCGACGAGCGTCTGCCAGACGAGGTACTCGTCGTTCGGGTCCTCCATGCCGCCGGTGATGTCGCGCCACGTGCGCACGCGTTCCACCCAGCGATCGTGCATGCCGGCGAGCGCGCCGATGCGTGCGCGCACGTCGCCGGCGCGCTTCGTGTCGTGCGTCTGCGATGCGAGCAGCCAGAGCGGATGGCTTTCGTGTCGTTGTCGTGCGCGCGCGTGGAAGGTTTCGGGGTCGAGCGAGAAGCGGCCGGGGTCGCCCCCGACTTCGTTGAGCGCGGTCAACCGGTAGTAGCGGTAGAACGCGGTGTCCTCGATGCCCTTCGCCATCACGGGCCCGGTTGTCTGCTGCCAGCGGGTGACGAACTCGTCGCGTTGCGGCGAGCGCTCGCTGCGCAGCTCGATGACGTCGCGGAGGTCGCGCGGGAGCACGGCGTTTGCGGTGCGGTCCTCCGGTGCGATGCGGTTCTCGTGCGGCTCGATGTACGTCCGGTAGACGTGGAGGGCGGCGGCGGCGTCTTCGAGCCGTGGGTGTGGGTAAAGCGCCCGGAGGCGGTCGAACTCTTGGGAGAACGTCGTACGTGCGACCTCGAGCTTCGCCTCGTGCGCGATCTCGGCGAAGCCGCGCCGCTCGCCGGTCAGCTCCTCGTAGAGCGCTGTCATCGGCTCCTCGCCGGCGGCGTCGACGAAGAGGGCGGTGACGTCATTCGCGAACTCGTAGCCGGTCGTGCCCTGTACGGGCCAGTCGCGGAGCTCCTCGCCGGGTTCGAGGATCTTCTCGACCCAGACGTGCTCTGCGCCGTCATTGCGGAGACGGTCGAGGTACTCGCGCGGATTCGCGAGCCCGTCGGGGTGGTCGATACGCAGCCCGTCGACGAGGTTGTCGTGGACGAGCTCGAGCACCTTCGCGTGCGTCGCCTTGAAGACGTCCGAGTCCTCGACGCGCACGCCTGCAAGGTCTCCGATGTCGAAGAAGCGGCGGTACCAGCCGGTTGCGGGATCCCAGTCGAAATACTTCGCGCGGAGTTTCTCGTCCTGCCAGAACGGGTTCTCAGCGGACGTCGCCATGTGGTTCGGGACGATGTCGAGGAGAACGCCGAGCCCGGCGTCGTGCGCGGCAGTGCAGAGGCTGCGAAACTCGTCCTCGCCGCCGAGATCGTCGGAGATGCGAGTCGGGTCGGTGACGTCGTACCCGTGCAGCGAGCCGTGCCGCGCCTGCAGCGACGGCGAGAGGTAGAGGTGCGACGCCCCGAGCTCGGCGACGTAGGGCACCGCAATCTCGCGGGCCGAGCGGAACCCGAAGGCAGGCGTCAGCTGGAGGCGGTACGTGCAGCGCCAGTCAGGCATGGCGGTAACGACATGCCCTGGTGTCAGACACGAAATCCGGGCAACTGCTCGACGTTAGCCGGCTCCGAATCGCGAACGGACACGTCCTGGTGTCAGACGTGACACTTTCGTGACACGTTTCTAGGCACGCCGCAAAAGGACGAGCGAACGCCCCTCCAGCGTCACCTGCGAGCGCGCGGAGAGCGGCGCCTCCGGCAGGCCGTTCGACGTCGCGAGCTCGAGATTCCACCGCGCGCCGAAGCGGCGCGTCGGCAGCGTGAACGTGATCGGCTCGCCGTACGCGTTGAAGAGCAGCAGGAACGACGCGTCCTCGATGTCCGTGCCGTCCGGTGTCCGCTCGGGGATCTCGGCGCCGTTCAGGAACACGCCGAGCGTGTGCGCGTCCGGCCGCTGCCAGTCCTTCTGCGTCATGCGCCGGCCGTCCGGCCGGAACCACCACACATCGGGCAGCCCCGACCCCTTGCTCTCGCCGCCCGTCAGGAACGTCCGGCGCCGAAACACCGGATGCGCCTGCCGCAGCACGATCAGCCGCTGCACGAACTCGACGAGCCCCTCGTCCGCCTCGCTCCACCGGAACCATGAGAGCTCCGAGTCCTGGCACCACGCGTTGTTGTTGCCGTTCTGCGAACGCCCGAACTCGTCGCCGCCGAGCAGCATCGGGACACCCTGCGACAGAAAGAGCGTCGCCAGGAAGTTCCGCTGCTGCCTCGCGCGCAGCTCGTTGATCTGCTGATCGTCGGTATTGCCCTCCGCTCCGTGGTTCCACGAGCGGTTGTCGTCCGTGCCGTCACGGTTCTCCTCGCCGTTCGCCTCGTTGTGCTTGTCGTTGTACGAGACGAGATCGCGCAGCGTGAAGCCGTCGTGCGCCGTGATGAAATTGATCGACGCGAACGGCGCCCGACCGTCCGATTGATAGAGGTCGCTCGACCCGGTGAACCGCGACGCGAACTGCGCGACGTTCGACTGCGCGCGCCAGAAGTCGCGCATCGTGTCGCGGTAAAGCCCGTTCCACTCCGCCCAGAGCACCGGGAAGTTCCCGACCTGATAGCCGCCCGGCCCGACGTCCCACGGCTCCGCGATCAGCTTCACCTGCGAGAGCACCGGATCCTGGTGGATCGTGTCGAAGAACGCCGACAGGCGATCGACCTCGTAGAACTCGCGTGCGAGCGCCGACGCGAGGTCGAACCTGAACCCGTCGACGTGACAGTCGCTCACGAAGTAGCGCAGCGAGTCCATGATCAGCCGCAGCACCGACGGATGCACCGGGTTGAGCGAGTTGCCGGTCCCCGTGAAGTCCATGTAGTGCCGCGGGTCGTCCGGCATCAGCCGGTAGTACGACTGGTTGTCGACGCCCTTGAAGGAGAGCAGCGGCCCGAGGTGATTCCCTTCGGCCGTGTGGTTGTAGACGACGTCGAGGATCACCTCGATCCCGGCGCTGTGCAGCGCCTTCACCATCCCCTTGAACTCGCGCACCTGCTCGCCGTGGCGACCCGTCGCCGCATACAACGCGTGCGGCGCGAGATACCCGATCGACGAGTAGCCCCAGTAGTTCGTCAGCCCGCGCGCATGGAGGAAACCCTCGTCGATGATGTGGTGCACCGGGAGGAGCTCGACCGCGGTGACGCCGAGCGACTTGAGGTACTCGAGTGCCGGCTCGGACGCGAGCCCCGCATACGTTCCGCGCAGGTCCTCTCGCACGGTCGGATGCAGCTTCGTGAAGCCCTTCGTGTGCACCTCGTAGATCACCATCTCGTTCCACGGATGGTTCGGCGGCGCATCGTTCTCCCAGTCGAAGCGCGGATCGACAACGACGCATTTCGGGATCGCACGCGCGGAGTCCGTTGAGTCGACGTGCAGATCTGCGTCCGCGTCGGTGCCGGCGACGTACGGGAGCGTGTTCGCGGCGTCCCAGTTCACCGGGCCCTCGATCGCCTTCGCATACGGATCGATCAGGAGCTTCGCCGGGTTGAACCGCCGGCCGCTCTCCGGGTCGTACGGCCCGTGCACGCGGTATCCGTAGCGCTGCCCCGGCCCGATGCCCGGGATGTAGCAGTGCCAGTTGAACGCCTCACGCTCCGTCAGCTCGATACGCGTCTCGTTGTCGTCACCGTCGAACAGGCAGAGCTCGACGCGCTCCGCGTTCTCGGTGAAGAGCGAGAAGTTCGTGCCGCTCCCGTCCCAGGTGGGACCGAGCGGGAACGGCTTGCCCGGCCAGAGGTCCATCAGCGGCGAATCTCTACCTGTTGGGCGGCGAAGTCGGCGACGAGATCCGTCCCGCCCCGCCGCAGATGCAGGAGAGTCTCGCCCGCCTCCACGATTTCGAGCTCGCGCGGAAGCTCGCGCCGCAGCGCGAGCAGCTCGCGATAGAGCGGATCCGGCTCGCACGCGCCGAGCTTGGAGCGCAGGAACGTCTCGACCGACTGCGGATCCGGCACCTCGCCGGCGAAGGACGTGAAGTGCTCGAACTCCTTCTTCCGCCCCTCGCGCGTCGCCTTCGCGATCTCCGGGTCGATGTGGTCGGTGAAGAACTGAAAGGGCCGGCCGGTCAGGCACTCCTCGCCCATGAAGAGAAGCGGCGTGCACGGTGAGAAGAGCGTGACCGCAGCTGCGACGCGCAAGGCCGCCGGCGGCAGCCGATCGCCCGCGGCGCGGTTGCCAACCTGGTCATGATCCTGCGCGAACATGACGACGCGCCGCGGGTCGTGACCCTGTCCGAGCAGGTCGTCGGCAAGCGCGCGCACGGAGCCGAAGCCCTTGTAATACCCGTCCTGCTCGCCGGTCAGCAGGACGTGCAGCTCGTGGTGCGACGAGTCGACCCACTGCGCGTCGTGTCCCCACTCCTCGATCGGACGCCAGTCGCCGATCTCCATCTCGGAGATCACGAGTGCAGCACCGGCGCGCTGCTTGAGCTCGGCGCAGATGTGCAGCGGCGAGTCGTCGAAGATCGCGTGCACCGCGTCAAGCCGGAGCCCGTCGACGTGGTAGTCGCGGATCCAGTGCTCGGCGTTCTGCAACGCCCACTCGCGCACCCACCGCTGTGCGTAGTCGATCGCGTCGCCCCAGAACGTGTGGTGCCGCGACGAGAAGTACGGCCCGAACGCGGTCAACGCCTCGTTGCCCGGACCGACGTGGTTGTAGACGACGTCGAGGATCACGCCGAGGCCCACCGCGTGCGCGGCGTCTACGAGCCGCGCAAGTCCGGCCGGACCACCGTACGCCGGATGCGGCGCGTAGATGTACACGCCGTCGTAACCCCAGCCGCGCTCGCCCGGGAACGTCGCGACAGGCATCAGCTCGATCGCCGTGACACCGAGCTCGCGCAACGCAGCGAGCCGCGGGATGACGGCGTCGAACGTGCCCTCCTCCGTGAACGTGCCGACGTGCAGCTCGTAGACGACGAGATCGTCCAATGACACTCCCTGCCACGCCGAGTGGCTCCAGGTGAAGGGCTCGACCACGGCCGACGCGCCCCGCACGCCGTACGGCTGGCTTCGCGAGCACGGGTCGGGATAGACGTCGCGCCCGTCGAGCTCCAGCAAATACTCGCCGCTCGGGAACGAGCCCGTGAAGATCCCGTCGTCTCCCCGCTCGAGCGGATGAACGGCGTCGGCCGCATAGACCCCGAGCGTCTGCGCGTTCGGTGCCCACACGGCGATGTCCGCCGCGCCGTCGCCGCGCGGATGCGCCCCCAGCTGCATGACGCCGCCGGTACCCCTAGCGCCCGACGGCGTAACCCTGCATCTGGCGCGGGTTCGCGCCGGCCTTCAGCTGCCCGTCGGGCTCGCGCCCCACCGCGCTGACGCGGCCGAGCGACCACGGCGCCGTGACCTCGACGTCGTGCCCACGCGAACGCAGGCCCTCGACTGTGTCCGCCGGCACGCGCTCCTCGACTGCGACGTGACGAACGCGGGTCTCGCGCGGATAGAACGAGCTCGGGAACGCCTCGGTGTGATGCCCGGGTGCGTCGATCGCCTCCTGCAGGTTCAGCCCGAAATGCAGGTGCGCGAGGAACGTGTGGAGCGTCCACTGGTCCTGCTGGTCGCCTCCCGGCGTGCCGAGCGCGAGCCGCGTGCCGCCGTCGCTCAGCGCAAGCGTCGGCGACAGCGTTGTGCGGGGGCGCTTCCCCGGCTCGAGCGAGTTCGGCAGCCCTTCCTCGAGCCAGAACATCTGCGCGCGCGTCCCGAGACAGAAGCCGAGGTCGGGAATCACGGGTGCGCCCCAGAGCCAGCCGCCGCTCGGCGTCGCCGAGAGCATGTTCCCATCGCGGTCGACGACGTCGAGGTGAACGGTGTCGCCGCGCGTCGGCTCGCCGACACCCGGCGTCACGGGGACGTCGCCGAGCAACGGGGACGGCAGCCGCGGCGAGGGCCCGCCGGGGCGCAGCTCGGCCGACGCCTCCGAGCCGACGAGGACGCGCCGCTCGTCCGCGTACTCGCGCGAGAGCAGCAGGTCGACGGGAACATCGAAGAAGTCCGGATCGCCGTACCACGCCTCGCGGTCCGCGAACGCGAGCTTCGCGCACTCGGTCACGGTGTGGATGTACTCGGCGCTCGCGTGGCCCATCCCGTCGAGGTCGAAGCCCTCGAGCAGGCGCAGCTGCTGCAGGAAGACGGGCGCCTGGCTCCACGGGCCGGCCTTGAAGACCGAATAGCCGTGGTAGTCGACCGACACCGGCTGCTCATACGACGGCGACCAGCCGCGCAGGTCCTCGGCCGCGAGCAATCCGGCATGGCGTTCTCCAGAGCTGTCGCGCCAGGCACGGTCCTGGAAGGCCACCACCGCGTCGGCGACGAACCCGCGATACCAGCAGTCGAGCGCCGCGTCGAGATCGTCGCCCGCCTCCTCGACGATGCGCCGGTACGTCGCCGCAAGCCGCGCGTTGCGGTGCAGCGTCCCCGGCATGGGCACCGGCAGATACACATCGGCAGACGTCGTCCAGTCGTCACGGAAGAGCTGCTCGACGTTGCGGATCGCGCCGGCGATCGGCGGCACGACGGGATAGCCGTTCTCCGCGTACTCGATCGCAAAGCGCAAGACGTCTGCGAGCGGCAGCGTCCCGTAGTCGCGCAGCATCGCGATCCAGCCGCCGAACGATCCGGGCACAACGGCCGCGAGCGGCCCCGTGCCGGGGACGAGCTCGAGCCCGAGCTCGTCCCGGTAGTGCTCAATCGTGGCCGCCCGCGGCGCAACGCCCTGCGCGCACAGCACGACCGGCTCCTCGCCCGCGCGCCAGAGCAGCGCCGGAAGATCGCCGCCGGGCCCGTTCAGATGTGGCTCGACGACCTGCAGCGTGAAGCCGGCCGCGACCGCGGCGTCGAACGCGTTGCCGCCCTGCTCGAGAATCGCCATCCCGGCGGCGGACGCCAGCCAGTGGGTCGACGCGACCATGCCGAACGTGCCGCGTAGCTCGGGACGTGTCGTGAACGTCACGCCGGGACGATACTCGTGGGGTTGGCGAGGCGCGGCGCAGGCGAACCCGGCGACACGAGGTGGCACGCGACGTGATGACCCGGCGCGAACTCGCGGAGCACCGGCACCTCGTCGTCCGACGCGGGCGCCGACTGCTCATGTAACGGGCACCGCGTGTGAAACCGGCAGCCGCTCGGCGGTTCGAGCGGACTGGGCGGATCGCCCTCGAGGACGACCGGCCGTCGTGCCCGCTGAATGACCGGGTCGGGAACGACGGCTGCGGAGAGCAGCGCCTGCGTGTACGGATGCTGCGGATTCCGGAACAGCTCGGCCCGCGATGCCGTCTCGACGATCTCGCCGAGATACATCACGGCGACGCGATCACAGAGAAACTCGACGGTCGCCAGGTCGTGCGTGATGAAGAGGCAGGAGAAGCCCAATTCCCGCTGCAGGTCGCGGAGCAGATTGAGGATCGACGCCTGCACGGAGACGTCGAGCGCCGACACGGGCTCGTCCGCGACGAGGACGCTCGGGTTGAGCACGAGGGACCGCGCGAGGCCGACACGCTGGCGCTGCCCACCGGAGAGCTCATGTGGAAAGCGGTATCGGAGCTCGCTGCGCAGGCCGACCTGGTCGAACATGCGGTCGATGCGCAGTTCAAGGTCGCGCCCGCGCGCGATCCCATGCAGCCGGAGCGGCTCGCCCACAATGTCGCCGCATGTCATCCGCGGGTTCAGCGACGAGTACGGATCCTGGAACACCATGTGCAGCTCGCGGCGCAGCGGGCGCATCTGCCGTCGCGAGAGATGCGTGATCTCCGTCCCGTTCAGCCGGATCGTTCCCGCCGTCGGCTCGACAAGCCGCAACACGCAGTGAGCGACCGTCGACTTCCCACTGCCGGACTCCCCGACAAGACCGAGGATCTCGCCACGCTCGAGCTTGAGCGAAACACCGTCGACGGCGTGCACGATCGCTCGCGCTCTGAAGCCTCCGCCGCGCGCCGGATAGTGCTTCACGAGATCGACGACCTCGAGCGCCGGCCGGCCGTTCATTCCTCTCCGGGGTGGAAGCAGGCGACGAGGTGACGGGGACGGATCTCGCGCATCTCCGGGATCTCGCTGCGGGTCAGCTCGTCTGCACGCGGGCAGCGGTCCGCGAACGCGCAGGCCGTCGGCAGCGCGCGAAGGGACGGAACGCGCCCCGGGATTTCCTGCAGACGCTCGCGGGTCCCCTCTCCCTCGTACGGCCGCGGGACGGCGCCGAGCAGCCCGATCGTGTACGGATGCTGTGGATGCGCGAAGAGGTCGTCGACCGACGCCTCCTCCACCTTCCGCCCCGCGTACATCACAACGACTCGGTCTGCGACGTCGGCGACGACGCCGAGGTTGTGCGTGATGAGGATGATCGCCGTGCCAAGCCGCTCGCGGATGTCACGCATCAGGTCGAGAATGCCCGCCTGGATCGTGACGTCGAGCGCCGTCGTGGGCTCGTCGGCGACAAGAAGCTTCGGGTCGCAGGCCAGCGCCATCGCGATCATCACGCGCTGCCGCATACCGCCCGACAGCTGATGCGGGTACTCGCCGAGGCGCCGCGCCGCCGCCGGGATGCGGACGAGTTGCAGGAGCTCGATTGCCCGAGCCCGGGCGTCGTGGCGTGAGAGGTCGAGATGCCGACGCAAGGATTCTTCGACCTGGTGCCCGATGCTGAAGACCGGGTTCAGCGACGTCATCGGCTCCTGAAAGACGTACGAGATCTGCCGCCCGCGAACGCGCCGAAGCCTCCGCATCGGCAACGTGAGCAGGTCGGTGCCCTCGAAGCGCACGCTGCCGCTGACGTGCGCGGTCTCGGGAAGCAGGCGAACGAGAGACATGCAGGTGACGCTCTTGCCGCATCCCGATTCACCGACGATCCCGAGCACCTCGCGCTCCGCGAGCGAGAACGAGAGCTTGTCGACCGCATGCACCTGACCGTCGTCGGTGTCGAACCGAACCGAGAGGTCGGTCACCTCCAGCAGCGGCGTCGACATCAGCGCGTCGTGCGCGGGTCGAGGATGTCGCGCAGGCCGTCGCCCATGACGTTGAAGGCGAGCACGACGAGCACGAGCGCGATGCCAGGGAAGACGGCGAGTCGGGGCGCATTCGCCAGCTGGTCCTGCGCGGTCTGCAGCATCACACCCCAGGACGTCTCCGGCGGCTGCACGCCCAGGCCGAGGAACGACAGGACGGCCTCCCCGATGATCGCAGTCGGGATCGTCACCGTTGCCTGCACGATCAGCGTGCTCGTCATGTTCGGGAGGATGTGCTTGAAGATGATCGTCGCGTCGCTCGCTCCGTTCGCGATCGCGGCGGGAACGTAGTCCTCCTCGCGCAACGCAAGCGTCTCGCCGCGCGCGATCCGGATGAACACCGGCACGGCGCCGATCCCGAGCGCGAGAGTTGCGTTCAGGAGCGACGGGCCGAGGATCGCTGCGAGCCCGACGGCAAGAATGACGAACGGGAACGAGAGGAGCACGTCGGTTGCGCGGGCGATAATCGCGTCGATCCACCCGCGGTAGTAGCCGGCGACCATCCCGATCGGCACCGCAATCACCATCGCAAGCAGCGTCGCGAACACGCCGACTTGCATCGAGGACCTCGCACCCCAGATCACGCGGGAAAGCTCGTCGTGACCGAGCTCGTCGGTGCCGAGGAGATAGCGGCCGCCAGGCTTCGCGAGCACGTGATTGAAGTCGGTGTAACCCGACGAGTGCGGCGCGATCCATGGCGCAAAGATTGCGAGGACGACAAATCCAACGACGACGACAAGCCCTGCAACCGCGACCGGCCGGCGCAGGAAGCGCTTCCGCAACAGCCGGCGGCGGCGCGTGCGCGGGGCCTCGACGACGGTGACCGCATTCATGAGACGCGAATCCTCGGATTGAGCAACGAATACGCGACGTCGACGAGCAGGTTCGCGGCGACGTAGCCCACGGTTGCGACGAGGACGACGCCCTGGATGAGCGTGTAGTCGCGCTGGTTCACCGCCTCGATCGTGAGCCGGCCGAAGCCGGCGATCTGAAACACAGTCTCCGTCACGACTGCGCCAGAGATCAGCGCCCCGAGCTGGAGGCCCATCACGGTCGTGACCGTGATCAGGCTGTTGCGGAGCGCGTGATGCGCGACGACCCGTCGTTCACTCAGTCCCTTGGCGCGCGCCGTGCGAACGAAGTCGGCGTTGAGTGTGTCGAGCATCGACGAACGCATCTGGCGCATCAGCACTGCGGAGAAGCCGGCGCTCAGCACGATCGCCGGCATGATCATGTGCTTGAGATTGTCGAGCGGATGCGCCCACCCGACGTAGCCGCCGGACGGTAGCCAGTGGAGATCGACCGCGAACCAGATGATGGCGAGCAGGCCGAGCCAAAAATGCGGCACGGACAGCCCAACGAGCGCCGTGGCCGTCACGGCGTGGTCGCTGGGCTTGCCGCGCCTGACCGCGGCGATCACCCCCGCCGGGATGCCCGTGATCGTCGCGATCAGCATGCTGAGGAGCGCAAGCTCGAGTGTGATCGGTAATCGGCTGACGATGGTGTGGGCGACAGGCAGCTCTCGCTGGTCGACGCCGAGGTCCCCGTGGAGTGCGAGCCAGACCCAGTGGGCGTACTGCACCGGCAGCGGCCGGTCGAGAAGGTACTTGTGCCGGATCTGGGCGAGCAGGGCCGGGTCGCGGCTCTCGGCACCGAGTGCGATCGCGGGGTCGCCGGGGATCGCCCGCACACCGAGGAAGACGAGCATGCTCGCTACGACAAGAACGACGAGGGCGGCTCCCAGGCGTCTGATCAGGAAGCCGCCCATCGTCTCAGTGGCCTACTTGAATTGCGCGGAGGCGACCCGAAGCAGCGTGTCCGGGTACATCGTGACGCCCTTGAGGGACTTGTTGAGCCCCGCGCGTGCGACCGGGTAGTACAGGTAGATCAGCGGCCGGTCATTCACGATGAGCTTCTGCGCGGCGTTGTACAGCGTCTGGCGTGCCTCGGCTGTAGTCGCCTTTCGCGCGTTGTTGAGGATCAGGTCGAGGCGCGGGTTCGAGTACCCGCTGTCGTTCTGCGACCCGGTCGTTGAAACGAACTGATAGATGTTGCCGTCCGGATCGACGCGACCCGACCAGCCGACCTGGAAGGTCTCGTAGGTTCCTGCATCGGCCTTGCTGAGCGAGGTGACGAAGTCGGTCGAGTCGATGACGACGTTGATGCCGACGGCGTTCTCCTCCGACTGCAGGAACTGCGCGAGCCGGAGCGCCACGGTGCCGGTCGGAACCATCAGGTGTACGGTCGGGCTTGAGACACCCGACGAGGCGATGAGCTTCTTCGCCTGAGTCGGATTGAACGCCGTGCATTTGAGCCCTCTGTCAAAGAACGGGCTCACCGGCGAGAGCGGCGTGCATCCCGGCAGCACCGTGCCGCCGAACACGACCCTGTTCATCGCCTTGCGGTCGATCGCCATCTCGAATGCCTCACGCAGCTTCGCGCTCGACGCGATCGGTGTGCCGACGTTCGAGTACCCCTTGAGCAGTCCGTTCTTGTTCCCGATGTTGAGCGTGAGCCCCTGGTAGCCGAGCGAGGTCTGCTTGATCACGCGGAGCGTCGGCGTGTGCTCGATCCCCTGCAGCTGCGTGTTGTCGATCGTGTCGAGAGCCTGCAGGTCACCGGCCTTGAGAGCCGCTGCGGCTGCGGCCGCATCGTTTTCGACCTTGAAGACGATCTTGTCGAAGTGGACGTTCTTCTTGTTGTAGTAGTACGGCGACTTGACGACCGTGATGCTGTCGCCGGCGACGCGGTTCTGGTACATGAACGGTCCGACGCATACCGGCCCCTGCGCAAACTTGTCGCCGAGCTTGCCGAGCTGTGCCGGCGACATGACCATGCCCGAACGGTCTGCGAGCTGCGCCGTCAGAGGCGAGTAGGCGGTGCTGAGGTTGATCACGACCTTGTACGCCCCGGACGCGGTGATGCTCTTCACCGGTGAGAGCTCGCTCGCGCGGGCAGAACCTTTCAGGGTCTGGTCGCGCTGGAGCGACTGCACGACCGCGTCGGCGTTGAAGGGTGTGCCGTCGTTGAACTTGATCCCCTTGCGCAGCGGGATCGTGACGGTGAGCTTGTCCTTCGAGACCGTCGGCATTGCGGATGCGAGCTGCGGGACGATCTGTGCCTTCGCATTGAGGTCGTAGAGCTTCTCGCAGAAGGTGAGGAAGACCTCGCGGCCGGAGAAGGTCCGGGCGAGGGTTGGATCGAGGGCATCCGGCTCACCTTGCGTCAAGCCGACGGTGAGCGTGCCTCCTTCCTTCTGCGCGGAGCTCGGGCCCGCCTGCGCGGCGGCGGTGACTGCGAGAACGACGAGAAGCGCAAGCGCGGTGATCGCCGCGATGCGCGAACGGATGACATTCATGACAACCGTGTCCTTCCCTGGGTAGAGGGCGACGCAAATCGAAGGGACAGGAGCCGGGAATCTTAAAGATGGATCCACTTCCTAGTCAAATGGATCCATTGCATATACCGTGTCGGCCCGTGGCCAATCCGGGGACGCCTGCCTACGCGGTCGAGGAGCGGCGAGCGCTCGTGGACAAGCTCGCCGCGACACTCCAGGCGCGCGTCCTGAACGGGGAGCTCCCGATGGGGGCGCGCTTACGGCAGGCGGCCCTCGCCGAGGAGTTCGGCGTCAGCAGGACGCCCGTTCGAGAGGCGCTCCGCAAGCTCCAGGCGAGCGGCCTCGTCGAGCTGCGACCCAATCGGGGCGCCCTCGTGCGCGGCCTGTCGAGCCGAGAGGTACGCGACGCGTACGAGGTTCGTGCGGAACTCGAGGGGCTCGCCGCCGAGCTCGCTGCGCTGCACGTCCATCACGAGCACATCGACCAGCTGCGGCAGGCGCAGGAGCAGTTCCGTGCCGCGCTCGCCGGCGCGGTTGCCGCGCGCGAGTCGGGCACCGAGCTCTCCCAGGACGTGAGCGACCGCTGGGGCCGCGCGAACGATCTCTTCCATCAGGCGATTCAGGAAGCGGCAGGCAACGAGGTGCTCATGGCGACGCTGACGCATCTCCACCGAAGCTTTCCGCGAGACCTCACTCGCACCGTGCTGCGTGAGAGCACGATGCTCCTCCACGAGAACGTCAGCGAGCACGAGGCTATCCTCGCGGCGATCGAGCGCCGCGACGCCACAGCCGCGCGCGAGCTGATGATCGCGCACGTGCGCCGAGCCGGCAGCCTCGTGACGAGACGCCTCGACCGCCGCAGTTAGGTCCTATTCGCTCAGTTGCTCGAGCTCGAGATCCATGAACGTCCCCGGTTTCGGCGGGACGAGATGGAGCGGCCGGTTGAACGCGAAGAGATGTGCGGCAAGCGAGAAGGTCGACGTGCCGTCGGCGGTCTTCCCGGTCAGCCGGAGGCGGTCGATCAAGCCGCGCTGCACGTGGACGGTCAGACGCAGCGCGCGAAACTCGATGCCGCCGGTCAGGTGCGCGAGGCTATCGCGGACGACAGGGTCGTCGTAGGCAACAGGGCCGCGGAAGATGCCTGCCGTGTTCCCGTGCAGACGGCCGCGCGCGACGAGGGCGAGCAGCGGCCCGACCTTCAGCGCGCGCATCGCCGCGAGCTCGCGCGAGTTCGCCGGAATGCGTGCGAGCGGCGTCCGCAACCAGCGGATCGTCCCGTTGACCGCGACCCCGTCCGGCGCCTCCACATAGAGGTACGGCCCGTAGACGAGGTCGCCCCCCGACATGCCCTGCGTCTTGAAGTGAACCGAGACCGTGTGCGCATCCGACTGCCCGCGGATGTGCAGTCCGAACGGGGTGCCGTTCTGCGAGATCCCGATATGGACGGCGTAGTGCAGTGACGCGAGGTGCGACGTCCGCGTCAGCGCGTCCGCCAGCCCCGGCTTCTCCGCGGCGCGGCTGCCGGAAGCGGCAAAGCTGATCGAGAGTGCGGCGAAGAGCGCCGCGGCGAGCATGAGCGCAGATCTGCGCATGGGTCTCCCGACTATCGGTGTCTCGGGGAAACGGGCACACCGCCCGTTCGGTTACTCAGGAACGAGCCACACAGCGCCGAGCGGCGGCAGCGTCAGGAGCGCCGAGAACTGCTGGTCGTGCCACGGGACGGCCTCCGCCTCGACGCCGCCGAGGTTCCCGACCCCCGAGCCGCCGTAAAAGGCCGAGTCGGTGTTCAGCAGCTCGGTCCAGCGGCAGCACACGGGCATCCCGACGCGGTACTCGTAGCGCGGCACCGGCGAAAGGTTCAGCACGCAGACAACGGGCCGCTCCCCGTTCGCGTCGAGCCGCGCGAACGCAAGGACGTTGTTCGTCGCGTCGTTCGCCTCGAGCCAGCGGAAGCCGCTCGGATCGAAGTCGACCTCGTGCAACGCGGGCTGGGTGCGGTAGTTGCGGTTGAGGTCGCGGATGAGCGACTGCACGCCCTGATGCTCTGCGTACTCGAGCAGGTTCCAATGGAGCGAGCCGTCGTAGTTCCACTCCTCCCACTCACCGAGCTCGCCGCCCATGAACAAAAGCTTCTTGCCGGGGTGCGCCCACATGTACGCGTAGAGCGAGCGCAGGTTCGCGAACTTCTGCCAGCGGTCGCCCGGCATCTTGTCGAGGAGCGAGCGCTTGCCGTGCACGACCTCGTCGTGCGAGAGCGGCAGGATGAAGTTCTCGCTGAACGCATACATGAGCGAGAACGTGAGCGTGTGATGGTGGAAGCGGCGGTACACCGGGTCCTTCTGGAAGTACGTGAGCGTGTCGTGCATCCAGCCCATGTTCCACTTGAAGCCGAAGCCGAGCCCGCCGAGGTACGTCGGGCGTGAGACGCCCGGCCACGCGGTCGACTCCTCCGCCGCCGTCGTCACGCCCTGCACCTCGCCGTACACGGTCTCGTTCATCCGCTTGAGGAACTCGACCGCCTCGAGGTTCTCTCGGCCGCCGAACTCGTTCGGCATCCATTCGCCGGTCTTGCGCGAGTAGTCGAGGTAGAGCATCGATGCGACGGCATCAACACGCAGCCCGTCGGCGTGGTGCTCCTTCAGCCAGTAGAGGCCGTTCGCGAGCAGGAAGTTGCGCACCTCCTCGCGCGAGAGGTTGAAGATCAGCGTGCCCCAGTCCGGATGCGCCCCGCGCCGCGGATCCGCGTGCTCGTAGAGATGCGTGCCGTCGAAGAGCGCGAGCGCCCAGTCGTCGCGCGGGAAATGCGCAGGCACCCAGTCGAGCAGGACGCCGACACCGTTTCCGTGCAGCCGGTCGACGAAGCGGCGGAAGTCGTCCGGCGTCCCGAATCGCGACGTCGGCGCGAAATAGCCCGTGACCTGGTACCCCCAGGAGCCGGCGAACGGATGCTCCATCACGGGCATCAGCTCGACGTGCGTGAAGCCGAGGTCGGTCACGTAGTCGGCGAGCTCATCCGCAAGCTCGAGGTAGTTGAGCGACCGGTTGCCCTCGGCCGGATTTCGGCGCCACGAGCCGAGATGCACCTCGTAGATCGACATCGGCGAGCGCAGCGCGTCGTGCTTCGCGCGCTCTGCGAGCCACTCCGCGTCGTTCCACTCATGTCGCGACCGGAAAACGACCGAGGCGTTGGCCGGCGGATGCTCGGTCGCGAACGCGAGCGGGTCGGACTTGATCCGCAGCCGGTTGTCCTGCGTGCGGACCTCGAATTTGTACGTCGCACCGTCGGCGACGTCCGGGACGAAGAGCTCCCAGATCCCCGAGCCGCCGAGCGTGCGCATCGGGTGCAGCCGGCCGTCCCACGAGTTGAAGTCGCCGACGACGGAAACCGACTTCGCGTTTGGCGCCCAGACGGCGAAGGCTGTGCCGGTGACACCGTCGATCTCGGTGACGTGAGCGCCGAGCTTCGAGTACAGCTGATCGAGCTTCCCTTCGCCGATCAGATGGAGGTCGAAGTCGCCGAGCGTCGGCAGGAACGAGTACGGGTCGCGGAGCGTGAACGTGTTGCCGTCGGCGTACTCGACCTCCAGCTCGTACTCGAGCGGCAGCTTGGCCTTCGGCAGCAGCGCCTCCCACAGCCCGGCGGGATCCGTCAACTCGGCCTCGACGCCCGCCGGCTGCACCCGCACCGCACGCGCATCCGGCCGGTAGGTCCGCACGACCACGCCGCCGTTCGATTCGTGGGCGCCGAGGACTTCGTGTGGGTTCGCTCCGAGCTCGATCATGTTGTGGTCGTCGCTTCCTCGATGAGACGCTGTATCCCGGCGACCGGGATACGAACCCAGTCAGGCCGGTTGTCCAGCTCGTAGCGCAGCTCATAGACCGCTTTCTCGAGCTCGAAGACCGCGAGCAGGCGCTCGATCGCAAGCGAGCCGGCGGGCATGAGCGACGGGTCGACGGTGTCGAGGTAGCCCTCGAGGAACTGCGAGCGCGCCTGCTCCTCCCAGCCGTCGGGCGCGGGCGTCCCGCGCTCGAGCTCCGCGGCGATCGCGACGTACGCGAAAGAACGGAGCATCCCGGCAACGTCACGCAGGGGCGAGCGCTTCCGCCTCCGTTCGATCAGCGCACGGGCCGGCTCACCCTCGAAGTCGAGGATCACCCAGTCGCCGCCGCGCGACGAGCCGAGCGTCCCGATCGACGGCGCCTGCGGCTTCCAGAGCGTCTGGCCGAGGTGGTAGTCGCCGTGCGTGCGGATCACCTTCCCGACCGAGCCCGCGTGCGTGAGCATCCGCAGCTGCTCGCGCACCTCCTCGCCACGGCCGAGGATCGGTGCGAGCTGCTCGTCGTCCTCCGGCAGCGCGAGGAACACCGACTCGATCTCCTCGTCCACCGTCGCGGTCAGCAGGCCGAGTGACTCGACGCTCGGCGTCTCCGGGCAGAACGCCGGGTCGCCCGTGTCCGCGCCGAGCACCGTGTGCATCTCGCCCGTCACCTCGCCGAGGAGATGCACGCGCGCCAGGAAGCGGTCCGGATCCTCGGCGATCTCCTGGAGCGCAAGCTCCCAGCCGTCCTCGCCGTCTGTCACGAACTCCTGGAGGATCCCGAGCGTCGCGCTCAACGGCCCGCCCGAGTACGCGTACCAGCCGCCGAGCGCGGCGATGTGCTCGAAGCCGTGCTCCGTGAGATAGCGCAGCATCTCGAGCTCAGGATTGATGCCGGGCTCGAGGCGGCGAAAGACCTTGAGGATCAGCTCGTCGTCGAAGACGAGCGACGTGTTCGACTGCTCCGCGCCGACGAGGCGTGCCTCCTGCAGCTCGCGGCCGAGGCCCGCGAAGCCTTCGACGGGCCGGAACTCGACCGTTCCCTCGCGTCCCTGGAGCGCGAGCCCCGAGCGCATCGCGTGCACGAGCTCGCGCGCCGCTGCGGGATCGTCGAGGCCGTCGATCTCCTCCTCGCCGTGCACGAGCTGGTAGATGTCGTGCGCGCCGGTCTCGTAGCGGAGCTCGACAAGCTCGATCGTGAAGCGCGGCTGCGTCGTGCGGAGGTCGACGGACTCGAGCACCTCCGAGTGCGCGACGGCGCGCGACTTCGCGCCGTACCAGCGCTGGCGCGTCACGAAGTTGATCACTGCCTGTTCGCGTGCCGCCACTCAGTCCACGGCCTTCAGCTGGAACCAGAAGAAGCCGCGCGGCGCGAGCGTCAGCAAGTACGGCAGCTCCCCGATCGCGGGGAAGCGAGTCCTACCGAGCATCTCCTCGGGGACCATACCCTCGTAGTGCGAGAGGTCGAGCTCGACCGCCTGGGCCGAGCGGGCGAGGTTGTGGACGCAGAGCACGATGTCCTCTTCCCACTTTCTGATGTGCGCGAAGATCTTGGTGTTTTCTGCGCGAAGCGGCTCGTACGTACCGAGACCGAAGACCGGATGCTCCTTGCGCAGGGCAATGAATCGATGCAGCCAGCGCAAGAGCGAGGTCGGCGTCCGCAGCTGCGCCTCGACGTTCACCGCCTGGTAGCCGTACACCGGGTCCATCAGCGGCTGGAGGTAGAGCTGCGCCCAGTCCGCCCGCGAAAAGCCTGCATTTCGGTCGCCTGTCCACTGCATCGGCGTGCGAACTCCGTCACGGTCGCCGAGATAGACGTTGTCGCCCATGCCGATCTCGTCCCCGTAGTAGAGGACGGGTGAACCCGGCAGCGAGAAGAGGATTGCGTGCATCAGCTCGATCTCGTCGCGGCCGTTGTCGAGCAGCGGTGCGAGCCGGCGGCGGATGCCGAGGTTGAGCTTCATCCGCGGATCCTTCGCGTACTCCTCGTACATGTAGTCGCGCTCCTCGTCCGTGACCATCTCGAGCGTCAGCTCGTCGTGGTTGCGCAGGAAGAGCCCCCACTGCGCGTTGTCCGGGATGAGCGGCGTGCGGTCGAGGATCTCGTACATCGGCGTCGCGTCCTCGCGTCGCACCGACATGAACATGCGCGGCATGACGGGGAAGTGGAACGCCATGTGGCACTCGTCGCCGTCGCCGAAGTACTCGACCACGTCCTCCGGCCACTGATTCGCCTCCGCGAGCAGGACACGGTCGGGGTAGCGCGCATCGACTTCGGCCCGCACCTTCTTCAGGTACTCGTGCGTCTCCGGCAGGTTCTCGCCGTTCGTGCCGTCGCGCTCGTAGAGATACGGAACGGCGTCGAGGCGAAAGCCGTCGATGCCGAGGTCGAGCCAGAAGCGCAGGACGTTCAGCATCGCCTCCTGCACCTCGGGGTTGTCGAAGTTCAGGTCGGGCTGGTGCGCGAAGAAGCGGTGCCAGTAGTACTGGCCGCGCACGGGATCGAACGTCCAGTTGGACGGCTCGGTGTCGATGAAGATGATCCGCGCCTCCTCGTAGCGCTGATCGTTGTCCGACCAGACGTACCAGTCGCCCTTCGGGCCGGTCGGGTCGGCGCGCGACTCCTGGAACCACGGGTGGTCGGCCGACGTGTGGTTCATGACGAGATCCGCGATCACCCGCATCCCGCGCTGGTGCGCCTGGTCGACGAACTCGCGGAAGTCGTCGACGGTGCCGTAGTCCTGGTGGATCTCGAAGAAGTCCGCGATGTCGTAGCCGCCGTCGCGGAGGGGCGAGCGGTACATCGGCAGCAGCCAGACGCAGTCGATGCCGAGCCACTGCAGGAAGTCGAGCTTGTCGATCAGGCCGCGGAAGTCGCCGCTTCCGTCGTCGTTCCCGTCGAAGAACCCGCGGATGTGGATCTCGTAGAAAACGGCTCTTTTGAACCACAGCGGATCCCGCTCGAACCACTGCTCAGACATGCGTCAGCCGCCGATTCGGATGAGGTGACTTTGCCCGGGCTCGAGGCGCACGAAGTTCCGGCCGATGTGCCACGACCAGTCCTGCCCGATGAGCAGCTCGCGCACGCGATAGGTCGGCGGCAGGCCCGTCGACACGGGCACGACGCATACACCCTCCTGGATCGAGAACGGATCGAGGTTGACGACGACGATCACCGCGTTATCGCCGGTGCGCTTGAGGAATGCAAACAGCTGCTCGTTCTCCGTCTCGAGGAACGTGAGATTGTCGAGCACCTGCAGCGCCGGGTTGGCGCGGCGCGCAGCGTTCAGCTTTTGGGCAAGTGGGAGCAGCGGGCCGTCGAGCTTCCGCCGCTTCGTCTCGTACTTCTCCGAGTTCAGATACTCCTCCGAGCCCTCACGCACCGGCACGTTCTCATAGTTCTCGTAGCCGGAGTAGATCCCATAGGAGGGCGACAGCGTCGACGCGAGCACGAGCCGCGCCGCGAACGCCGGCGGCCCGCCGCCCTGGAGATACTCGTGGAGGATGTCGGGCGTGTTCGCGAACGCGTTCGGGCGGTAGTACTCCCGCCAGTCGAAGAGCTGGCCGAGGAACTCCAGCAGCTCCCAGCGCGTGTTCTTCCACGTGAAGTACGTGTAGCTCTGCGCGAAGCCGATCTTCCCGAGCGTCTGCATCATCGCAGGGCGCGTGAACGCCTCCGCGAGGAAGATCGTCTCCGGATGGTCGGCACGCACCTCGTCGATGAGCCATTCCCAGAACGGGACGGGCTTCGTGTGCGGGTTGTCGACGCGGAAGACCGTGACGCCACGCGACACCCAGAGCAGCACGACATCACGCAGCGCTGTCCAGAGCCCCTTCCAGTCCTCTGACTCGAAGTTGACGTTGTAGATGTCCTGGTAGCGCTTCGGCGGGTTCTCGGCGTACTTGAGCGTCCCGTCCGGCCGCCGGTTGAACCACTCCGGATGCTGCTTCAGCCAGGGATGGTCCGGCGAGCACTGGATCGCGAAGTCGAGCGCGATCTCGATGCCGAGCTCCTTCGCGTCGGCGCACAACAGCTCGAACTCGGCCACGGTTCCGAGCTCGGGGTTGACCGCCTCGTGCCCGCCCTCGGCGCTGCCGATCGCCCACGGGCTTCCGGGGTCCTTCGGGCCTGCTTCGAGCGCGTTGTTCCGCCCCTTGCGATTCGAGCGGCCGATCGGGTGGATCGGCGGCAGATAGACGACGTCGAAGCCGAGCTTCGCGAACTGCGGCAGCAGGGCGCGGACGCCCTCGAAGCCGCCCCACGAGCGCGGAAACAGCTCGTACCACGCGCCGAAGCGGGCGAGCGGACGGTCGACGTCGACCTCGTACGTCGGCGACCACGCCTTCCCCGAGCGGTCCTTCGACTCGACCGCAAGCGCGGCGTCCACGGTCAGGTCGTCGATGCCGAGCAGGACGCTTCCTTCCGAGAGCTCCCCCTTCAGATCGGTCTGGCCCGCATCGACCTTCCGGCGGAGCTCGTCCTGGAACGAGACGACACGGTCGACCCAGGCCTCGATCCGGTAGCACCAGGTGCCGGGGCGATCGACGGCGAACGACCCGCTCCACTCGTCGTTTCCGAGCGGCGTGAGCGGCGACTCCTGCCAGCGCGTCGCACCCGGCGCCTTGAACCGCACCGCGGCGCCGAGCACGTCGTGGCCGTCGCGGAAGATCGTCGCCGCAACGTCGACGCTGTCGCCGGTCGTCCGCTTGACCGCGTAGCGGCCGCAGTCGAGCTGCGGCCGCACCCGTTGGATCTGGATGCGCAGCGGAGGTTCATTCGTCTTCGGAAGTGCCACGACCGTGGGAGTTTCAACGATCTGCGAGAGTCAAACGCATGCGACTGGCACGCTCGGCCGGGATCTTCCTGCATCCGACCTCATTGCCCGGCGGCCGGCTCGGTGCCGAGGCCTACCGTTTCGTCGACTGGCTCGAGGCGGCCGGACAGTCGTGGTGGCAGATGCTCCCGCTCGGCCCGCCCGACGAGTTCGGGTCGCCGTACCGGGCAGCGTCGGCATTCGCCGCGTCGCCGCTGCTGCTCGCGGAGCCGAATGCGCCGGTCTCCGACGCCGAGCTCGAGGACTTCGTCGCGCGTCATCCGTACTGGATCGGCGAGTGGGCACGGTTCGCAGGCGCCGGCGCGATCGCCGACCAGGTGCGCTTCGAGCGCGAGTGGACCGCGCTGCGTGAGTACGCACGAGCGCGTGGCATCAGGCTGATCGGCGACGTCCCGATTTACGTCGCGGACGCCGGCGCGGACGTGGAGGCGTGGCCCGAGCTCTTCGACGAGAGCGCTGTCGCAGGCGCGCCGCCGGACGCGCTCAGCGCATCCGGGCAGCTCTGGGGGAATCCCTTGTACGACTGGCCGGCTCATCGCGCGACCGGCTATCGCTGGTGGATCGAGCGTTTTCGGCGCTCGCTCGAGCTCGTCGACATGACGCGCGTCGACCACTTCCGCGGCTTCGTCTCCTATTGGGCGGTTCCACCGCGTCACAAGAGCGCGAGGCGCGGCATCTGGCGGCGCGGACCGGGGCGCGAGCTCTTCGACGCAGTCGACCGCGCGCTCGGCGGGCTGCCGCTGATCGCCGAGGACCTCGGCGTGATCACGCCGGCCGTCTACGAGCTGCGCGACGAGCTCGGACTGCCGGGCATGGCTGTCCTCCTCTGGGCGTTCGGCCGCACACGCGGTAACCCGCACGCGCTCACGAACATTCGCCCGCGACAAGTCGTCTACACGACGACGCACGACACAGACACCGCGGCCGGCTGGTACCAGTCGCTTCGCGAGAGGCAGCGCCGTGCGACCGGTCTCGACCCGGCCGAACCGAGCTGGGGCCTGATCGAGCTCGCGCTCGGCTCGCGCGCGAGCATCGCAGTTGTGCCGGCGCAGGATGTCCTCGGGCTCGGCAGCGACGCGCGCATGAACCGTCCAGGGCAGGCGACCGGGAACTGGTCGTGGCGACTGAGACCGGGCGAGCTGACAGACGAGCTTGCGGCGCGTCTGCGTGCTGCAACCGTGCGCAGTCGCCGGACTGTCACCAGCCCACCGTAGGACTACGCAGCCCGGCGATGGGCAGACGGCTGGTGACGATCCGGTGACGAACCCGGTCTGGCAGACGGCCGTCGTTATCCTCAGCCGCTTGGTGGAGACGAGCATCGAATACGAGCGCAAGCTCGAAGCCCCACCCGGGTTCGAGCTTCCGGACCTCGGCGGCGAGCCGCTCGAGACGCGCGTCTTCACGTCGATCTACCACGACACCGCCGACTACTCGCTCGCCCGGGCCGGCATCACGCTGCGCCGCCGCACCGAGCGCGGAAAGAGCGTCTGGCAGCTCAAGCTGCCGGTGGACGGCGCGCGGATCGAGATCGAGGAACCGGGCGGCCCGGCCGGACCACCGGACGGCTTGCGCGCGCTGCTGCGCGCACACGAACGGCGCGGAGAGCTTGCTCCGGTCGCCGAACTGCGCACGCGCCGCCACGGCGCACTCGTCACGCGCGGCGCCGCGACGGCGGAGGTCACCGTCGACGAGGTCACCGTCATGGACGCGCACCGCGTCGCGAACGAATTCGTCGAGCTCGAGGTCGAGCTGCGCGAGGGCGAGCCGCAGGGTCTCGGCCGAATCGCCAAGGACCTCGAGAAGGCCGGAGCGCACGAACGCGACCTGACGCCGAAGCTCTTCCGCATTCTCCTCGTGGAGCCGCGGAAGAAGCCGAAGACGCCGTTCGAGACGCTCCGCGCACGGCTGCTGGAGCAGCTCGATGCGATCCTCGCGAACGACCCCGGAACGCGCTTGGGCCGCGACCCGGAGAATCTGCACGACATGCGCGTCGCCGTGCGACGTGCGCGCGCATTGCTCCGAGCCGGCGCGCCGCTCTACACGACCGACACGCAGGCGCTGGCCACGGAGCTGAAATGGCTCGGTTCGGTCCTGGGCGACGTCCGCGATCTCGATGTCCTGCTCGACCGGCTGCGCGCAGAGTCCGCGGAGCTCGACCCCGCCGATCGCGCAGCTGCCGGGCGGCTCCTGCGCTCGCTCGACCGGCAGCGTTCACGTGTGCGGCGCACGCTGCTGAAGGCGCTCGACGGAGACCGCTACGCGGTTCTCCTCGATCGCTTCGAGGCCACGCTCACCGAGCTCGAGCCGTCGGACCGCAAGCTGACACTCGATGCGATCGCAACTCGACAATTGAAGAAGCTGAGCGGAAGGGTGGACGCGCTCGATGCGCATCCGGCGGACACCGCACTGCACGACCTGCGCAAGCGGGGGAAGCGCGTGCGCTACGCACATGAGCTCTCCGGCGCGAAAGCCGTCGTTCGGCGGGCGAAGGAGCTGCAGGACGTGCTCGGAGAGCATCAGGACTCGGTTGTCGCCGAGGAGCGTCTGCGCGCGCTCTCACACGATGCCCCGCCCGACCAGGCACTTGCCGCCGGCCTCCTCGTCGAGCGCGAACGCGCGAAGCGCGCCGAAGCTCGGGCGTCGTGGCGTGCCGCGTGGCGGCGGCTCGAACGCGCAGCGCAGTGAGCGTACGCTCGACGGAGCTCACCCAGGAGCGTCGGCGTCGGCTTGGCCGGCGCCGGAAGCGGGACACATGACCGTTGTCCGCGCGGCCGGCGGTCTCGTCGTTCGCGACGACACCGTCCTGCTCGTGCACCGGCCGAAGTACGACGACTGGACATTCCCGAAAGGGAAGGCCGAGGACGGCGAGTCGGACGAAGATTGCGCGTTACGCGAGGTGAGAGAGGAGACCGGCCTTTCCTGCGAGCTCGTTTCGCCGGCGGGCGTGACTGAGTACATCGACGCGAAGGGCCGGCCGAAGGTGGTGCACTGGTTTCTGATGCGCCCGCTCGCCGGGGACTTCGAACCGACGGACGAGGTGGACGAGCTGCGCTGGACATCGACGACAGATGCCGCCGACCTGCTCAGTTACGACCACGACCTGCCGCTGCTCAGGGCTCTGCAATGAGCGTTGTGCTCCTCCGTCACGCCTCCGCCGGAGACCGCGACACATGGGAGGGCGACGACCGCCTGCGCCCCCTCGACAAGCGCGGACGCAAGCAGGCCGAGAAGCTGCGCGACCGCCTCCTTGCCGCCGGCGTGTCACGCGTCGTGTCGAGCCCATACGTCCGATGCGTGCAGACCGTCGAGCCGCTCGGACTCGACATCGAACTCGACGAGCGGCTCGCCGAAGGCGCAGCGCGGAAGGAGACTCTCGCTTTGCTCGCTGAATTGAACGGCGCGGTCGCGTGCACGCACGGCGACGTGATCGAGAACGTGCTCGGCCGGAGCCTCAAGAAGGGGGAAGCCGTCGTCCTGCCCGAGGGCAACCTGTTGTAGCGTCGCCCAGGGAGCTTGAGTTGAACGGGAGCGGCGGGCCGTCCGCGGGACGCTGTCGTCGTGAACGGACCGGCCGCTCCCTAGCACGCGCTGGCTATCTCCCCTCGAGGTCGAGCGGCGTCGGCCACCGCTGTCCTCTTCCCCAGCACGATCCAAACGCCACGCTAGACGGCGAAGGGCGGCTTCGAAAAGGGGCCTTTGCCGGATCGAAACGGAGCCGTTACCAGCGCGTCACGCGGCGCGCTCGGCGAGCGACGCGAGCACGGCGCCTTCGCGAATGCCGCCGCTGCAGACGTGCAACGGAACGTCGAGCAGCTCGTGCACCGCCGAGAGAATCGCGACACCGGCGGGCAGGATCTCCGCACGCGCACGGTCGACGCCGAACCGCTTCGAGAGGTCGCGCGGAGAGGTCGTTTCGACGAGACGGAGCGCTTCCTTCAACTCGGCGTCCCCGAGCCAGGGGCCGACCAGACGGCGTGTCGCACGCGCTGTCCCGCCGACGCAGAGCGCGGTCCCGACTCGCTGCGGCTCGACCCCGTGGAACGCAGCGCGCGCTTCTTTGACTGCATCTGCCAGCGACTCGGCGCGCGCGGTCAGGCGCACAGACCCGAGGTCGACTGACCCGACCCAGTCAGGGGACGTGCTCGGCGTGCCGATCGCGATCTCCGTCGAGGCGCCGCCGACGTCGCATACCGCGAGTGCTCCGCGCAACGGGACGTCGGCCGTCGCGACTGCGCCGGCGTACGCGAGACGTCCCTCCTCCTCCGTCGTCAGGACACGCACGGCGTGCTTGGTTGCACGCCGAAGTGCGTCGACGAGCGCGTCGGCGTTCGCACTCTGCCGGCCGGGTGCCGTGAGAAAGACGTCGAGCTCGTCGACTCCCCGACGCCGTGCAATCGAGCAGAGCTTCCGGCCGGCCTTCGCCGCGGCGGCGATGCTCGTCTCCGACACACCGCCCGTGCGCTCGATCTCCTCACCCAGCGGAAGGCGGACGCGCCCCTTCTCGAGCGGCACGATCGCACTGCCCTCGATCTGCGCGACCAGCAAACGGCAGGTATTCGAGCCGATATCGACGACGCCGACGGGCATGGTCATCCATCGTAGGTCCCCGGTCGGAGGACGCGTTGAACGACCTAACGCGAGCGAGCGAGCGACACGCGCCGCCGCGCGCGACGCATGAGCACGGCCTGTGCGGAGCGTGGCCGGTCCTCCTTCTTCGGGCGAATTCGGTGCCAGACGCCGGCGTCGTCGAGTTCCCAGGACGAGGCTGTGTCGGCGAGCAGTGAGTCGATCGTCGCGGCCAATTCGTTCTGCGCACCGATGTCCTCGATCGGCACGACGACTTCGACGCGATGATCGAGATTGCGCGGCATCAGATCCGCGCTCCCGAGATAGAAGCGGCTCGCGTCGCCGGTCTCGAAATGGAAGAGACGACTGTGCTCGAGGAAGCGCCCGAGCACGCTGCGGACGCGGATGCCGTCGCTGAGCCCGGGGACACCCGGACGCAGCGTGCACACGCCGCGCACGATCAAGTCGATGCGCGCACCCGCCTCGGACGCCGCATAGAGCTCGTCGATGATCTCGACGTGCGTCAGGCCGTTCACCTTGAAGCGGATGCGCGCCTTGCGCCCTTCGCGCGCCGCATCCGCAACGCTTCGGATCTCCTCGACCAGGCGCTGACGCAGCGTGAAGGGCGCAACGAGCAGCTTGCGGAAATGCGCCGGGCGGCCGAAGCCAGTCAGGTAGTTGAAGAGGTCGGCGATGTCGGCGCTGATCTCCTCGTCCGCAGTGAAGAGACCGAAGTCCTCGTAGGTCTTTGCGTTGACGCTGTTGTAGTTGCCGGTGCCGATGTGCGCGTAGCGGCGAAGCACCCCGCCTTCCCGTCGCACGACGAGTGTCGTCTTCGCATGCGTCTTCATCGACGGGAAGCCGTAGACGACGTGCACGCCCGCCTGCTCCAGCGCGCGGGACCAATCGATGTTGCGGCGCTCGTCACCACGCGCCTTGAGCTCGACGAGGCAGACACTCTGCTTCCCGTTCTCAGCTGCGGCGATGAGCGCCGGCACGAGCGGCGTGTCGTCACTCGTGCGGTACACCGTCGACTTGAGCGCGATGACTTTCGGGTCGGTGGCCGCGGTATCGAGAAACGCCTCGAAGCTCGCTGCGAAGGAGTCGTACGGATGGTGCACGAGGATGTCGGAATTGCGGAGAGCGGCGAACTGCTCGCCGTTCTCGAGCTGGGCGAGCGGCGGCCGGCCGACCGGGATCCATGTGTCGACCTTCAGGTCGGGGCGGTCGAGCTTTGTCAGCTCCGAAACATCGGCGAGATCGAGCGTCCCTTCGACGGGATAGATGAGGTCGTCCTCGACGCGCAGCCCAGTCTGGATTCGCTCGCGCATCGCAGTCGACATCGAGCTCGTGACCTCGACCCGCGTCACCTCGCCGAAGCGTCGGCGGCGGAGCTCGAGCTCCACGGCTTCGAGCAGGTCGTCGGCCTCGTCCGAGACGTCAGAGTCCGCGTCCCGCGTGACGCGAAAAACTGACCGCTCGAGCACGTCCATCCCGGGAAAGAGCGTCGGAAGAAAGTGCGTGATCACGCGTTCAAGCCGAATGAACCGGCCGGACTCGCCGATCGAAAGGAAGCGCGGGAGACCCTCGGGCACCTTGACGCGCGCGAACCGCTCCTCTCCCGTCTCCGGGTCCCGCACGAACACCGCGAGACTGATCGAGAGGCCGGAGATGTACGGAAACGGCTGCCCAGGCCCGACCGCGAGCGGCGTCAGGACGGGATAGATGTCGCGCTCGTATCGGCGCTCGAGCTCCTGCCGCTCCTCCGGCGAGAGGTCCTCGACCTTCGAGATGACGATCCCTTCGGCGGCGAGCGCAGGCACGAGCTCCTCCGACCAGATCCGCGCCTGCTCGGCCTGAAGCTCGAGCACACGCTGCCGCGCTTCGCTGAGCGTCTGCAGCGGCGTCCGGCCGTCCGGCGAGCGCACGGTCACGCCCGCGGTCGCCTGTTCGCTCACGGCGACGACCCGGACGGCGAAGAACTCGTCGAGCATCTGCGAGAAGACCGAGCAGAAGAACACCCGCTCGAGCAGCGGCAGCTCGGGATCCTCGACGAGCGCCAGCACTCTGGCGTCGTAGTCGAGGAACGACAGCTCGCGGTTGATCAGGCGATCGGCCGCAGCCGCCGTTCGCTTCTTCGGGCGAACGGCCGACATAGAATTCATCATCCTCACGTCAGGACCAACGGCAAGGGGTGTCGCTCCGGTTACGGTTCGGTTGAGGTCTGGTGACGCCCCGGCGTGCGTGGGTAGGCGTCGTTACCGCTTCTGAACTAGGCCGCGATGCGCGCCGGCGCGCTGTCGTCCCAGACGCGGAACCCGCCTTTGAACGCATTGGCGTTGTCGCCGAGGAGGACGCCGTCGGGGAGCTCGCCGAGCAGCTTCGCGTTGCCTCCGCCGAGCACCACGTAGTCCGGCTCGAGTGCGGCCGACAACGCGCCGACGACGTCGATCACATCCTTCCGCCAGCGTTTCTTGCCACGCTTCTGGAGGCCACGCTCGCCGACGTAGTCCTCGAAGGTCCTCTTGCGGAAGGGGAGGTGCCCGAGCTCCATCGGCTGCACGTACCCATCGGCGACGAGCGCGGAGCCGAGACCGGTGCCGAGCCCGAGGAAGAGCATCTTTCCGCTCTCATAACTGCCAAGCGCCTGCATCGCGGCGTCGTTCACGATGCGTGTCGGCTTCTCGAACGCGGCCGCGAAGTCGAAGCCGACCCAGCCGGAACCGAGGTTGACCGGTTCCGAGAGGATGCGCCCGCCGTGCACGGGGGTCGGTACCCCGATCGAGACGGCTTCCCATGTCCAGTCGGCGACGATCTCGAGCAGCGGCTTCATCATCGCCGCCGGCTGCAGGTTCGGCCCGGAGTCGATTCGACGAGGCTCCGGCTCGCCGGAGGCAAGCGCCTTCACATGCGATCCGCCGACGTCTATGACAAGAACCGGTTGCACAGCGCCAGCGGATCTTGCCTGAGAGGATCACGAACGTGAAGCACCGCGAGATTCACTCCTGGCTGATGGACATGGACGGCGTGCTCGTGCGCGAGGAGCAGCCGATCCCCGGTGCGGCCGAGTTCCTCGACAAGCTGCGCGAGCGCGGGCTCCCCTTCCTCGTGCTGACGAACAACTCGATCTACACGCGGCGAGATCTCGCCGCGCGGCTCCGCCTGAGCGGGCTCGACGTGCCTGAGGAGTCGATCTGGACGTCGGCGCTCGCGACCGCCGACTTCCTCGACAGCCAGCGCCCCGCAGGGTCAGCGTTCGCCATCGGCGAAGCCGGACTGCTGACGGCGTTGCACCAGGTCGGGTACACGCTCACCGAACGCGACCCCGACTACGTCGTGCTCGGCGAGACCCGCACGTACAGCTTCGAGCGGATCTCGCTGGCGATTCGGTTGATCGCGGCCGGCGCGCGCTTCATCGCGACGAATCCGGACCCGACGGGTCCCACGCCGGACGGCCCGTCGCCCGCAACGGGCTCGGTCGCCGCGCTGATCAGCCGCGCGACGGGCGTCGACCCGTACTTCGTCGGCAAGCCGAACCCACTGATGATGCGCTCGGCGCTGAATGCGATCGACGCGCACTCCGAGACGACGGCAATGGTCGGCGACCGCATGGACACCGACGTCGTCGCAGGTCTCGAAGCCGGTATGTACACCGTGCTCGTGCTCACGGGCTCGACGGAGCGCGAGCAGGCGGAGTCGTTCCCCTACCGGCCGTCGCTGATCGTCGAGTCGATCGCCGATCTCGTCGACGAGCTGGGCTAAGTCACGGCGAAGTAGACCGCGCAGGCCGCACCGGCGGCGAGGCAGTAGACCGCGAACGGTATGAGCGTCCGCGTCTCGAAGTACCGCATGAGCCGGTGTTGAATCAGGCGAAGACGAGGCACGCAAGCCCGACCAGGAAGACGCGATGCCGTGCTTCGTTTGATGGTGATTCGACCCGGACTTGTGTCCCGGGAAGAGCGACGGCAGCGACTTCGCCGGCTCGGCCCAGTACACGATCGCGATCAGCACGACCACTGGGATCACGGCGGCGAGCGCCGCTCATTCGACTTCAATGGTGGGCGTTCCTCGTGACACTGCCGGCGCTTGGAGTCGCGTTCGCCGCGGATCGCGCATTACGCGCGGCGCCAGAGCGGGCGTAGCAGCGGATCTGTCGCCCGTTCGACGAGCCGTACGAGAAACGCGATCACCGGACGCGCAAAGCGAACGACGAGGTATGCGCTCACCGCACCGACGACGAGACTCGCACCGATGTCGCCGGGGTAGTGCGCGCCCATCAGCACCCGGCCAACCGCAATCAGCAGGGCGGCGGTGACAAAGGCGATGCCGACCGGCAGGTCGAACGCGAGCACCGCGAACGCGATCGCCAGCGACGCGCTCGCATGGTCGCTCGGGAACGACGCATCGGTCGAGCTCGACCATGGATGCGCGATGTGATGCGACTCGTAGGGCCGCGACCGGTCGTATGCCGCGTGGATGACGAGATTGACGAGCAGCGCGAGCGCGGCGGCGGTGAAGCCGCTGCCGGCGGCGAGCTTCCACTTCCGGTCGCCGCCCGGTCGAGCGAAGAGCCACAGCGCTGCGGTGACGACGACCATGAACGGGATGCTCGCCTTCTCGACGTCGCTGAAGAGCGTGCCGAGCCAGTGGTGGTGGAGCGACGCCGAGTAGATGCCGTGATAGAGCCGCCAGTCCACGGCGACTCAGGGTACTTCGCGCTACGGCGTCGCGGGGTGCGAAGCGTCCGTGAACTCGCGGAACTCGCTTGTGATCAGGTATGCCGTCTGCTCGCCGATGTCGACGGCTCGGTCGCCGATCCGCTCGATCGTCCGCGCGACGACCACCATCCGCAACCCCCATTCCCGCAGCTCGGGCTCGGCCATCACATCGACGAGCCGCTCGACGAAGCGCCGGTTCGCACGATCGATCAGCTCGTCGAGGTCGACGAGGCTCTCTGCACCGTGAAGGTCGCGCTTTGCGAACGAGTCGAGCGCAACGCGTAGCATCTCCTCGGCGCGCTCGCCCATCTCCGTCAGGACATCGCCCAGGGCAGGGTCAGGCTCGGCGTCGGCGACGAGCTGCGTGAGCTTCGCGACGGTGACGCACCCGTCAGCCGTCCGCTCGAGCAGGAGGTTGATGTGGAGCATCGCGAGCAGGAGCCGCAGGTCGCGTGCGACCGGCGCCTGCAGTGCGAGCAGCGAGCGGATCGACTCCTCGATCCCGAGGAACAGGCTGTCGATCTCGTCGTCGAAGGCGATGACCTCGTCCGCGAGCTCGACGTCCCGTTCCTGCAGGGCCCGGACGGCGCCGTGAACCGCGGAGACGACGCGCTGGCCCTCCTCCTGGAGCTGAGCTTCGATCCGGTCGAGGGCCTCGTCAATCGCCACTGGTGAACACCGTACACGCCGTTCCTGCAGGAATTTGAGGGGGGTTTACCACTTCGTCACCACGTCGCAACAGCCCAGTAGCCCACTGCGGACCGGGCCGGTCGTACCGTCGTCCCGAACCCAAGACGAGGAGAGAAATCGACATGCCGAAGCACGGCCCACGTATTCGGATTGGCCTGCTGGCTGCGGTCGCAGCCGTGCTCGCGACGCTCGCCGCAGGCACCGCCGGCGCGGCGCCGGCGAAGAAGACCGGGACCACCATCGCAGGCGCCGGCAGCACCTTCGTGCAGCCGCTCGTCCAGCAGTGGATCTCGCCCGTCGGAGCCGCCTACGGTTACGAGCTCCAGTACAGCGGCGTCGGCTCCGGTGCGGGCATCGCGGCGATCACGGCACGCACCGTCGACTTCGGTGCGAGCGACGCGCCGATGTCGGCCGACCAGTTCACGGCGTGCAAGGGCTGCGTCCAGATCCCGTGGGCGCTCTCGGCGACCGCGATCATCTACAACCTGCCGGGCGTCAAGAACCTGCTGCACATGAACGGCGCCACGCTGTCCAAGATCTTCATGGGCCAGATCACTCAGTGGGATGACCCGGCGATCGCCAAGCTGAACAAGGGCGTCAACCTCCCGAGCACGAAGATCGCGACCGTGCACCGGTCCGACAACTCGGGTACGACGTTCAACTTCACCGACTATCTCTCGAGCGTCAGCCCTTCGTGGAAGTCGCAGATCGGGAACGCCGTCGCCGTCAACTGGCCGAACGGCACCGGCCAGCGCGGTAGCGCGGGCGTTGCAGCCGGCGTCGCCCAGACGGCGGGCGGCATCGGCTACGTCGACGTCGCGTACGCACTGCACAACCACCTGAGCTACTTCGCGATGCAGAACAAGTCGGGCAAGTACGCGACGCCTGGGCTCAAGGGGATCCTCGCGGCCGCCTCGAGCGATCAGAAGCCCGACGCGAACAACGCCCTCTCGATCGTGAATCCGCCGAAGAAGTTCACGCTCGCTTATCCGATCGCGACCTACACCTACGTGATCGTCCCGACCTCTTCGCCCAAGGCTGCGGACATCCGCAAGTTCCTGTTCTGGGCGGTGACGAAGGGACAGACATTCGGGCCGAAGCTGCTCTTCCAGCCGATCCCGAAGCAGGTCCTCGTCGTCGCGGAGAAGACGATCAAGAAGATCGGAAGCTAGCCCGGGCGCTTGTCCTCGGCACAGCTCACACCTGACCCTCCGACCCGCCGCCCCTTTACGGGGCGGCGGTTGCGCTTTGGCGATCTTTCGCTTCAGGTTGTCGCTGGAGCCGCGGCGCTCGCGGCGACGGTGCTCGTCGGGCTGATCGTCTGGAAGGTCGTTGACGGCGCGTGGCCGTCAATTCGCCACTACGGGTTGGCGTTCGTCTGGACGAACTCCTGGATCCCCGTCAGTGGACACGAGGTCTACGGCGCGGCGAGCTTCCTCTTCGGCACGGCAGTCACCTCGCTCATCGCGCTCGCGCTCGCGGCACCCCTTTCGCTCGGGATCGCGATCTACCTGACGGAGCTCGCCCCGCGCTTCCTGCGCGGCCCGGTGACGGCGCTGATCGAGACATTGGCCGCGGTTCCGAGCGTCGTGATCGGCCTCTGGGGGATCCTCGTGCTCGGCCCCGTCCTGCGGACGGACGTCGAGCCCGCGTTGCACAGGGCATTCGGCTGGATTCCGCTGTTCGGCGAACCATCATCGACGGGCTCTTCGATCTTCACGGCGATCATCGTGCTCACGTTCATGATCCTGCCGATCGTCTCGAGCATCACGCGCGAGCTCTTTCTCGGCGTCCCGCACGACCAGAAGGAAGGTGCGCTCGCGCTCGGGTCGACGCACTGGGAGATGGTGCGCGGCGTGATGTTCCCGTACGCACGCGGCGGCATCGCGGCGGCGTTGATCCTCGGCCTCGGCCGTGCGCTCGGCGAGGCGATCGCGGTCACGCAGGTGATCGGCGGCGTCACCGGCTCGAGCGGCATTCAGTGGAACCTCTTTGCGACCGGAGACACGCTCGCGAGCAAGATCGCGGCGTCATACCAGGGAGCGACGACGAACCTGCAGGTGGCGTCGCTCATCTACCTCGGTGTGATCCTGCTTGTCTTCTCGCTCTTCGTGAACTTCCTCGCGCAGGTGATCGTGCGCCGCGTCGCACGGAGGCAGGGGCTTGGAGCGCGCGTATGAGCGCACACGGGATTACCCGCGCAGACCTGCAAGCGGTGAACCTGCCGCGCCGGCGTGTGGTCAACCGCGTGATGCAGGGCCTCTCGACGCTTGCTGCGGCGATCGCCGTCGCCGCGCTCGTGATCATCGTCTACGCGGTCGCGAAGCGCGGCGCAGGTGCCCTCAACTTCGACCTGCTGACGAAGGGCCCGTCGAACTCGTTCTCCTTCGGGCCTGCGGTCAAGGAAGGCCTGGCGAACGCATTCGCAGGCTCGCTCGTCCTCGTCGGGCTCGCAACAGCGATGACCCTGCCGATCGGCTTGCTCGTCGCGATCTACCTCGTCGAGTACGCGGCCCCCGCCGTGCGTACGGGAGTCACGCTCGTGCTCGACGTGCTGAACGGCGTGCCGGCGATCGTGATCGGCATCTTCGTCTACGGCCTGATCGTCATCGGAAACGGCCAGAGCGGATGGGCAGGTGCGTTCGCGCTTGCGTGTCTGATGCTCCCGCTGCTGACGCGGTCCACGATGGAGGTCTTGCTCCTCGTGCCGAGCTCGCTGCGCGAGGCAAGCCTCGGCCTCGGCATTCCGCGTTGGCGCACGATTCTCTCGATCGTCCTGCCGCAGACGCTCGGCGGCGTCGTCACGGGGACGGTGCTCGCGGTTGCGCGGGTCGCCGGCGAGACAGCGCCGCTGCTCTTCACGTCTTCGCTCGTGGGGACGCAAACGAGCTGGAATCCGTTCCACGCACTGCAGTCGGTGCCCGTCGCCATCTTCGAGCTTTCGGAGCAGCCCGACCCGGCGGCGCATACACGCGCGTGGGCCGCGGCACTCGTGCTCCTGCTGTTCATTCTGTTCTCGAGCCTCACTGCCCGCTGGTTCGCAACGCGGAGCCGGCGCAAGCTCACTGCCGCCTGATGATGGAGGAGCCTGACGTGTCTACTACGATCGAACCCGCTGTGAAGGTCGAGACCAGGCGACAGCCGTTGCCGCCGCGCGAGCGGCTCGAGCGGATCTTCCAGATCGAGAACCTCGACGCGCTCTACAGCGGCAAGGCCGCCGTGAAGGGCGTGACGCTCGAGGTCTACAAGAACCTCGTCACGGCGATCATCGGGCCGTCCGGCTGTGGCAAGAGCACGTTCATTCGCTGCCTCAACCGGATGAACGACCTCGTCCCGGGCTTCACGATGAGCGGGACGATCCGGTATCACGGCCAGGACATCACCGGCCGCGACATCGATCCGGTGGCGGTGCGGCGGCACATCGGCATGGTGTTCCAGCGGCCGAACCCGTTCCCGAAGTCGATCTACGACAACGTCGCTTGGGGCATGAAGGTGCTCGGGATGAAGGACTCGCTCGACGAGCGCGTCGAGCGCGCGCTCATGCAAGCGGCGTTGTGGGACGAGGTCAAGGACCGGCTGAAGGCAAGTGCCCTTTCGCTCTCAGGCGGCCAGCAGCAGCGGCTCTGCAGCGCGCGCGCGATCGCCGTCGAGCCGGATGTGGTGCTGATGGACGAGCCGGCGTCGGCGCTCGACCCGATCGCGACGTCGGCGATCGAGCAGCTGATGAACGACCTGAAGAGCGAGTACACGTTCGTGATCGTCACGCACAACATGCAGCAGGCTGCGCGCGTCGCCGACATGACCGCGTTCTTCTCGATCTCCCGTGGCGACGAGGGCCAGCGCTTCGGCCAGCTCGTCGAGTACGACGCGACGCAGAAGATCTTCACGGCGCCGTCTGATCGACGCACTGAGGACTACGTCACCGGGCGCTTCGGCTAAGCCGGGAACGTGCAGACGATCGAAAGCCCGCGGCCGGGACGGCTCTGCGCATCGACCCTTCCGCCCGCCGACGTGACGATGTGCTTGACGATCGCGAGGCCGAGCCCGGTGCCGCGCGACGTGCGCGAAGCGTCGGCTCGGTAGAACCGCTCGAACAGACGCTCGAGATCGAGGGCAGCGACACCTACGCCGTCGTCGGCGACCGTCAGCCGTGCGCTCCCCGCTTCCTGCGTCACCGAGACGCGGCACCTCGTCCCCGGCCCCGCATACCGGATCGCGTTCGCCACGAGGTTCTCGACGACCACGCGCAGCATGCGCGGGCGCAGCGGCAGCTCGATCTCCTCGCCGCCGGACACGACAACCTCGACCTCGGCGTGGGCTGCACGGTCGGCAAGCGCCGCGACCGACTCGCGCACGATCGGCAGCGCGCGCGTCCGGCCGAGCGAGACGATCTCGCGGCCCGTCTCGAGCTCGCCGAGGAACAGGACGTCGTCGATCAGGTCGCGCGCCTGCTCGATCTCCTGCCGCGCTTGCTCGACGAGGCCGTCGACGTCCGCACCCGGCAGCGTCGCCGACTCGAGCAGCACGAGCAGACGGGCCAGCGGCGTCCGCAACTCGTGCGAGACCGCGGCCGTGAAGCCGGCCCGAAGCTCCTGATACGCCGACAGCTCCGGGAGCGCGTCGACGAACAGCACGAGGGCACCGCCGACGTCCTCACCCACCCGCCGGCCGGCCACCGGGTCGCCCAGGAGCGCCCGCGCGGACGTCGTCGCCGCCACGAGCCTCCGCTCCTGGTCGAGCACCACGACGGGCTCAGAAAGCCCCGCAAAAAGCGCCTGAACGCGTCCCGCATCCGTCACCACACCTTCACCATCCATTCACCTTCCATCGACCCGTCGCCGCCTGCCCCGACTCGATAATGACACCGTGCCCAAGGTTCTCATCGTCGAGGACGACGAGGTCATCGCGCAGGGAATGGCTCGCCACCTGGGCGCCGCGGGCTTCGACGCCGTGTGGGTGGGGAACGGCGACCAAGGGCTCGCCCGGCTCCGCTACGAGAAACCGGACGCCTGCGTGCTCGACCTGATGCTGCCCGGGCTCGACGGCTGGAAGCTGATCGAGACCGTCCGCGCAGAGGGCATCGGGACGCCGATCGTCGTCGTCTCCGCACGCGGAACCGAGCACGATCGCGTCCACGCGCTCGAGATCGGCGCCGACGACTATCTCGTGAAGCCCTTCTCGATGAAGGAGCTCGTCGCCCGTGTTCGTGCCGCCGCGCGCCGTGGCATTCGCAGGGACGAGGCGCCGCGCGGCGAGCCGATCGAGATCGAGGAGCTCACGATCGACCCGCGCGAGGTGCAGGCGTATGTCGACGGCGAGAGTGCGCGCCTGACGCCGACGGAGTTCCGTCTGCTCTACCAGCTCGCACTCGACAGCGGCCGCGTCGCAACGCGCGACGAGCTGCTGCAGAAGCTTTGGGGCCGCCGCGAGTCGCACCGCGACCGCACGGTCGACGTCTTCGTCCGACGCCTCCGCGAGAAGATCGACCGGCCGGCACCCCGTCACACCTTCATCCAGACGCGCTACGGCGTCGGCTACAAGCTCGAAGCCGTTCGCAAGGCCTAAACAACACAGTCACCACATAGACGCCCACGGCCGGCGGCAGAGGCCGCACGATCCGGACCGTGAGATTCGTCGTCGTCGCCCACACACGCAGCGAGACGAACGACGCGCTTGCCGGCGCCGCAGCCTCGCTCGGTCTGCCGGCACTCGTGCTGTCTCCGCGCGACGCCCTCCGAACCCTCGAGCCCGGAGACGTCGCGCTGGGCCGGCTGGACGTCCGTGAGGAGCTCGACGGGATCGAGACCGGCATGTCGGAGCTCGAGCAGATTGCTGCAGTTGGAGGCATCCTGCTGAACCCGCCGAGCTCGCTCGCGGCGGCGCACGACAAGCTGCTGACGGCGCGCGTCCTCCGGCGCGCCGGGATCCCGCATCCGCGGACGTGGCTGATCGGAGACGGCGCACCGTCGCCTGCGCCGGAGCTCCCGGTCGTGCTCAAGCCGCGCTTCGGCAGCTGGGGACGCGACGTCGCGCGCTGCGAGACGGCCGAGTCGCTCGCGTGCGCGCTCGCGCATTTCGGTCACCGGCCGTGGTTCGCCGAGTGCGGCGTGCTCGCGCAGGAGCTCGTGCCGCCGCTCGGCTGGGATCTCCGTCTCGTCGTCGCAGGCGGCGAGGTAGTGGGCTGCGCGCGCCGCGTGGCGGCGCCGGGCGAATGGCGCACGAACGTCGCGCTCGGCGGACGAAGCGAGCCGGCGGTCCCGCCTCCGCTGGCGCGCCGCCTCGCGCTCGAGGCGGCTGCCGCAGTTCGCGGCGATCTCGTCGGTGTCGATCTTCTGCCGCTGCGAAGCGGCTTTGTTGTCTCTGAGGTGAACGGCGCGGTCGACTTCAAGCCGCGCTACGCGCTCGGCCCCGGCGACGTCTTCCGCAAGGCCGTGCACGAGCTGATCCGGATCGCGCTGCTCCGCCGGCGCGCGGCGTGAGTCATCGTGGGGAACCGCGCGAAGCGGCTCCCCACGACGAGCGTTAGGGCGTCACCTTCGTGATGCGGGTGCCCCAGTTGCCGAGCGCGCCACGCGTGCCACCGCACGTCGCGATCGGCTCGGCCAAGTACTGCGCGAGGTTGCACGTCTGGCCGATGTACTCCGATCCGAGCCAGATCGAGTTGCCGTCGACTGCCGTCGCACCGTAGTCACCCCAGCGCGGTCGGTTCTGCGTTGCGAAGAACGGCACGTACCCGGTGAAGCCGTCCTCGGGCCCGAGGCCGGCAGCGGCGACGTGGATGTCGCCTACACCGACCTGCGCGTCGAGCGACGCATACCCGGCAGACGGGTAGTAGTCGTGACCGAGAAGAGTGAACGCGATGACGCCGCGTCCACTCGCGGTCACTCCGACCGCTGGATAGGTGAGGTTCTGACCTGCGAGGCCGAGATAGCCCTGCTTCGCGGCAATGCCCGAGACAGCGTCGGCCGTCGAGGTCGGCTTGAGCACGAACCAGGCGATTCCGGCCCGTGGTGTCGGGTCGCCGTCGAATACGAGCCCCGTGTCAAGCGCACCCCAGAGCTTCCCGTTGGCAAACACGACCTGCTGCATCCGCGAGTCGTTCGACGTCGGCCTTTGCTCGACGTTCGCCGTCGGGGGCAGGCCCAGGAGGGCCGAGCATGTCGTGTCTGCGATGCAGTCCCGGAGCGGTATGTCCCCGACCTTCTGCTCCGACCGGCCGGGCACGGAGTAGGGCGTTGACGGTACGAGTGCGTTGTGCACCACCGGTGCGGGGGACGCCGTCCCGAGCGACGCGGTGTTCGTGATCGACCACGCGACGAGATCGTGCGAGGTTCGGGTGCTGAAGAACACTGCGTCGGAGCTCAGGAGGTACTCGGTGCCGTTCGCGCTCGCGTCATACGCCGCCGCCGGGGACGTCGCGGGCCAGACAGTGAAGCCGGGCGCCTGCCCACCCGGATAGGTGACGGCGAACGCCGGATCGCCGGTGTTCGCCGTGAACACCTCGATCGACGCCGCCCCCGACACGAGTGCGCTCTTCGACACCGCGTAGATCTGCGCGGCGTGAAACTGCCCCGGTGCGAGGTCGAACTCGTTCGTCGTCAGGTAGATCCCGTTTGCGTCGGCCCCGATGTGCGGATAGTCCCCGAAGCACGGACCGTGGACGAGCGACGTGCCGACTCGCATCCGGCAGCCGTGGTCGGGCGTGCCCTCCGTGCCGTCGTTCTGGACCGGGATCCGATAGACGTTCCAGTTGCCTGCCGGATCGGCCGTCTGGCTGACCGCGAGGTCGAGGTGGTTGGGTCCAGCAAGGTCCTGCGTGAAGACGTTTGCGCGTTCGAGCGTGACCGCAAGGTGGAACCACCGCTGCGTCGGGGCGTCGAAGTAGCAGGACGGATCGGTGACCTCCGGCCCGAACCGGACGGGACTCGCGAAACGGTCGACGGCCGGGGCGTAGCCGTAGAACGTGTTCACATCGATCGGCAGCGTCACCGCCGTCCCGTTGGATCTGTAAATGCGGAGGACGCTGTTGACGGTCTCGACGACGAAGCCGTTGCCGGCGCAGAGACCCTGATCGGGCGGCTCGACCGAGAACTGGTTTCCGCCGTTCGCGAACCGCGAGTCATGGAAGTTGAGCCCTTCGAGGCTCAGGTTGAGCTCGGGGTTCGACTTCGCCTTCTTGCCGCTCGAGGCGGACACACCCTGGCCCGGCCCGGTGTCGAGCGACCGGTTCACGGCGACGACGAGGCCGTCGTCATCGCCGCCGTCGTCATCCCCCTGACCCTCGTCGGCTGTCTCGAACGCCTGCACCCCGAACGAGTCATTGCCGAAGACGCCGGCGAGCGGTGACGCGACGCCGCCGGCCTGCACCTCAATCGGCAGCATCGTTGCGCCTCCGCCGGCGTACGCTGCCGAGCAAAGCCAAAGCGCCGCGACGGCGGCGCATACGACCCCGAGGAACGATGGCCTGCGCATCGAACCCTCCCCCTTTATGTCGTCCGGCCCTGCGGCGGCCGGGTTGAGGCGAGTCTCCCGCGTTGTGCAGCTTGATGCAAGTCGGGCTCAGTCGTGCGGCCGCGGCACGAGGCCCGTCTCTACAGCGCGCTTCCCGGCAGCAACGTAGACGAGGTCGACGGTCTCGTGCTTGCGGTACGACCCCGCGATACCGAGCCACATGAATGCCCACCGCCAGAACCCGAGCTTCCCCTCCTGCGCGATCGAGCGCGGGAAGACAACAGAGCGCCCGACGACCTCGTAGTCGACGCCGGGATGCTGGCGCACGCCGCCGACGTACACCTCGAAGTCCGGCGGCACGTACTCCGGCAGGTCAACCCGCGAGCGCGACACCACCTCCATAGAATGCCCGCCGGGTGCGGAGGAAGCTCACGTTCGGCGTGGTCGCTTTGACGGCTCTGGCAACGGCCGGAGTCGCGGCTGCCGCGAACGGCGGCTTCACGCCTGAGAACCCGCACTCGCCGAACACGCACAACACGAACACGGCGTACTACGTCGTCCTCGGCTTCACTGCCGCGATCTTCCTCGCCGTCGAAGGCGCGCTCGTCTACTTCATCTGGCGCTACCGCGCCGGGAAGCGGCCGCGCGCCGACGAAGGACCGCAGCTCCACGGCCACTCACGTCTCGAGATCGGCTGGACCGTCGTCCCGGTGGTGATCCTCGCGATCATCGGCAGCGTCATCTTCATCGAGTTGCCCGGCATCTCGAACGCGCCCGCGAGCACGAATCCGATCCGGATCACCGTGATCGGTCATCAGTTCTACTGGGAGTTCAAGTACCCGAACGGCACGACGACGATCAATGACTTGCGCGTCCCCGTCGACCAGGTCGTCGACCTCACGGTGAAGTCCGGGGACGTCGTGCACAGCTGGTGGATCCCGCAGCTGAACGGGAAGATCCAGGCGATTCCGGGCCGCACGAACCACACCTGGTTCAAAGCCGACCGCACCGGAACGTACTACGGGCAGTGCGCCGAGTTCTGCGGTGTCTTCCACGAGGCGATGGCAGCGCGGGTGATCGTCTCGTCGTCGGCCGACTACACGGCGTACACGTCGAAGACCGCAGCGGCCGGCCTCGGGAAGGCCGAGTTCACAGGGGCCTGCGCGACCTGCCACGGCATGCAGGGGAACGGCGGCTACGGCCCCGCGATCTCGAGCAACTCACAGATCACGGACGTGAACACGCTGACGCCGCTCCTGCGCAACGGCAACAAGCTCATGCCGCCGGTCGGCGACACCTGGACTCCGGCGCAGGTCAAGGCGCTGACCGACTACGCGAAGGCGCACGTCTACAAGGGAGCGAGCACGAGTGGCGGTTAATACGGAGACGGCGTATCCCGTGACGTGGAAGAACGGACGCCTGGCGAGCTGGCTCGTCACGGTCGACCACAAGCGGATCGGGATCATGTACATCCTCACAGCGCTCGTCTTCTTCGTTGGCGGCGGCATTGCAGCGCTGCTGATGCGTGCGCAGCTCGCCACGCCGAACGAGCACTTCCTGACGAAGAACTCGTACAACGAGGTGATGACGTTCCACGGGACGTCGATGGTCTTCCTCGTTGTCGTGCCGATCCTCGCCGGCTTCGGAAACTTCCTCGTGCCGTTGATGATCGGTGCACGCGACATGGCGTTCCCGCGCCTCAACGCGTTCTCGTACTGGATGTACCTCCTCGGCGGGATCGTTCTGTACTCGTCGTGGTTCGCCTCGGGCGGCACGGCGCGCGCCGGCTGGTGGTCGTACCCGCCGCTCTCAGAGCCGCGCTTCAGCCCCGGGCACGGACAGGACTACTGGATCCTGTCGCTTCACATTCTGTCGATCTCGTCGCTCGTGGGCGCGATCAACTTCATCGTCACGATCCACAACATGCGCACGCGCGGGATGACGTGGATGCGCATGCCGCTCTTCATCTGGGCGATCGAGACGTACGCGATCCTGCTCGTGCTCGTCCTGCCGACGCTCTCCGCCGCGCTGACGATGCTGCTGCTGGACCGGCGCGGCTACACGCACTTCTTCCTGCCGAACGCCGGCGGCAGCCAGGTTCTCTATCAGCATGCGTTCTGGTTCTTCGGGCATCCCGAGGTGTACATCATGGTGTTGCCCGTGTTCGGGATGATCTCCGAGATCATCCCCGTCTTCTCGCGCAAGCCGATCTTCGGCTACAAGGCCGTCGCGTTCTCGACGATCGGAATCGCGTTCTTCTCGTTGCTTGTGTGGGCGCACCACATGTTCACGGCGGGCCTCGGCATCGGGCTCGACTCCTTCTTCATGATCTCGTCGATGGTCATCGCCGTCCCGACCGGCGTGAAGATCCTCAACTGGGTCGCGACGACATGGCGGGGCAATCTCCGCTTCGACACGCCGATGCTCTTCGCCCTCGGCTTCATCGCGCTCTTTACGATGGGCGGCCTGTCGGGGATCTTCCTTGCGTCGTTCCCGATCGACTGGCAGGTGAACGACACGTACTACGTCGTCGCGCACTTCCACTATGTGCTCTTCGGCGGCTCGATGATGGGGATCTTCGCCGGGCTTTACTACTGGTGGCCGAAGATGTTCGGCCGAATGCTCGACGAGCGGCTCGGCAAATGGCACTTCTGGCTGACGCTCATCGGGTTCAACATGACGTTCCTGCCGCAGCACATGCTCGGCCTCCTCGGCATGGTGCGCCGCGTCTGGACGTACCACCACGGCGGGCTCTGGGAGGCGTACAACCTCATCTCCACCATCGGCTCGGGAGTTCTGGGGATCGGCATGCTCGTCTTCGCGGTGAACGTCTGGCGGACGCAGGTCCGGCGTCTCGGCGAGCGCGCCGTGAATGACCCATGGCTCGCCGACACGCTCGAGTGGTACACGACCTCGCCGCCGCCGGCGTACAACTTCGACACCGTCCCGTACGTGACGAGCGCGCGGCCGCTGCGTGACCTCCGCCGACGGCTCGCCGAGGAGCCTGCGTGACTCGAGTCGCACCGGGCCCGTGGCTGCGCCTGTGCGCGCTCCTCGCGTCGGGCGGGACGCTCGTCGCGGTCGTATCCGGCGCGGCGCATCTCGGCGCGACGCACCGTGTGCTCGCGGCACTCGTCGCACCGCCGCTCTGCGCGCTGCTCGTCTCCGCCTGGCTCGTGCACCGCGAGCTCGTGCCGTCCGTCCTCGCATCGGCTGCGCTCTTCACGACAGCTGCCGCATTGCCCGGCAGGCCGGAGCACATCACGTTTGCCGCACTCGCCCTCGCCGCGCTCTGCCTCGTGACCGTGCAGGCGTTCCGCGGCGAGCGCGTGCCGTGGGGCTCGTGGCGCGACTACGTGACGCTCACGAAGCCGCGGATCATGTCGCTGCTCCTGATCACCGGCTTCTGCGGGATGATCGCCGGCGCCCGCGGCTGGCCCGGGACGTCGACCGGCATCGTCGCGATGCTCGGGCTTGCGCTCGCGTGCGGCGGAGCGAGCGCGATGAACCACGTGATCGACCGCGACATCGACCCGCTGATGGGCGAGCGCACGAAGCGGCGTCCGGTCGCGTCCGGGCGCGTCAGCCCGAGCCGCGCGCTCGAATTCGGGCTCGCGCTGTCAGCGCTCTCCTTCGTCCTGCTCGCAAGCGTCGTCAACGTGCTCACCGCGGTGCTCGCCCTAGCCGGCAACCTCTTCTACGTGCTCGTGTACACGCGCTGGCTCAAGCGCTCGACGCCGCAGAACATCGTCATCGGCGGCGCGGCCGGAGCGGTGCCGCCGCTCGTCGGCTGGGCGGCGGGGACGGGCAATGTCACGCTTGCCGCGTGGGTGCTTTTCGCGATCGTGTTCGTCTGGACACCGCCGCACTTCTGGGCGCTCGCGCTGCTGATCAAGGACAACTACAGGAACGCCGGCGTGCCGATGCTCCCTGTCGTTCGCGGTGACCGCGAGACGGCGCGGCAGATCGTCGTCTACTCGGCTGGGCTCATCGCTGTGACGCTGCTGCCGGTCGCCCTCGGCTCGGCGGGGCTCGTGTATCTCGCCTCGGCGCTCGCGCTCGGCGCCGTCTTCATGTGGCTCGCGGCGCGGCTGCGGCGTGACCTCTCTCCGCGCCGCGCGGCTGTGCTCTTCCACTACTCGCTCCTCTACCTGGCGCTGCTCTTTGTGGCGCTCGCGATCGACGCGGTGCTGTGATGGATCCCGAGCTCATCCGCCGCAACATCAGGCTCGGGTGGGCGCTCTTCGGCGTCTTCGTCCTCCTCTTCGCCGGGACGTTCCTCGTCGCGCTGCTGTACCTGCAGCTCGATTGACGGTCTGGCTCGCGCGGCCTGAGCGACCCCCGACAGGCAAGCCGGTCGCCGTCAAAGACCTGCTCGACACCGCCGGGCTCGTCACGACGTACGGCTCGATCCTCTTCGCGGACCACGTCCCGCAGCAGAGCGCGGCCGCGGTCATGCTGCTCGAGAACGCGGGCTACGCCGTCGCCGGGAAGACGAACCTGCACGAGTTCGCGTACGGCATCTCATCCCAGAACGAGCACTTCGGCACCGTTCCGAACCCGCGCTTCCCGGGCCGGCTTGCCGGCGGGTCGAGCGGCGGCTCGGCCGCCGCGATCGCCGCCGGTGACGTCGAGCTCGCCCTCGGGACGGACTCCGGCGGCTCGATCCGGATCCCGGCGGCGTGGTGCGGGATCGTCGGCTTCAAGCCGACGTACGGTCTCGTGCCGAGCGAGGGCTGCTTCCCGCTCGCGCCGAGCTACGACCACGTCGGGCCGATGGCGTCGACCGTCGCCGGCTGCATCGAGCTGCTGCAGGCGCTCGCGCCGGACTTCGTGCCGACGGAGCTCGAGTCGCTCGAGGAGCTGACCGTCGGCGTCGCGTGGCTCGACGAGGCGGACTCGCTCGTCCGTGCGCGTGTGAGCGAGGCAGCGGCGCAGTTCCCCAACCGCCGCGTCGTCGATCTCCCGCTCCCGGACGCCGCCGAGAACAAGCTCTTCATGCGCGAGGTCGCGGACGTCCACCGCGGGCTCTTTCCCGAGCGCGCCGACGAGTACGGCTCAGGCGTCCGCTGGAAGCTCGAGCTCTGCATCGAGGTGACGGACGCCGAGGCCACCGCGGCCGAGCGGCTGCGCGCGTCCTATGTGGACCAGTGCGACGAGCTGCTCGACGGCGTCGACCTGCTGCTGACGCCGACGATCCTGATGGTCGCACCGAGAGCCGACGCGGACGAGGCAGAGCTGCGGGGCCGCGGGACGCGCCTCACCTATCCGTTCAACAGCCTCGGCCGTCCGGCGCTCGCGCTCCCGTGCGGCCCGGCAGAGGACGGCCTCCCCGCGTCGGTGCAACTCGTGGGCCGCCGCGGGGACGATGCGCGCATCCTCGCGGCCGGCGCGCTCCTCTCATCCCTCGTGTGAGGGACGGCTGTGCCGCTGCCTATGCCGAAAACGAGGGATGACTGTGCGCGTCCTTCGTCCTGCCATTCTCGCGGCCGTGGCCGCCTTCCTGTGCGTCGCCACGTCGACCTCCAGTGCGGCGGTCGGCGCGCCGACCGGACTGCACGGCTTCTTGCTGCGCGCGGACGAGCCCGCGACGACGACGTTCCACCGCACGCCGTCGTTCGCGTGGAACCCCGTCTCCGGTGCGCGCAAGTACCAGTTCCAGCTCGCGACGAGCAACACGTTCCGCGACAACGGCGTCCTGTACAACGACTCGACGCTGCGCACGCCGGTCTCGGCACCGACGCTGACGCTCCCCTGGATCACCGGCTCGCCACACGCGCTCTATGCGCGCGTCCGTGCGGTCACCGACACCGAGACGACGCCCTGGAGCGCACCGTTCGGCTTCGACATCACGCCGCCCGATCCCGCGACGCCGCTGTCGAGCTATCCGGGCGTCTTGCGCTGGACGCCGGTCGACGGCGCAGATGAGTACGAGATCTGGCTCGTTGACGCCAACAAGCATGAGTTCGTGCGCACGAACGTCCTCGACGAGCGCGAGTTCTACTCGTTCCATCAGACCGCGCAGTGGATGGGCACGATCCACTGGCGCATTCGCGCATGGCGCTTCAACGAGTTCAAGCAGCGCCTGAACGGCATCCCGATCTCGAGCACGGGCGCCTGGAGCCCCGTCTACACGACAACGAATCCGGCGATGACGAGCGGGCCGATCACGCTCACGGGCACCGTCTCCGACGTCTTCTCCGACGGGTCGCCCGCCTCGCCGGCGCACTCGATGACTCCCGCCTTCTTGTGGGGCGGCAACCAATCGCTTTCCGGCGCGGCCGCCAGTCTCTTCCGCGTCGAGGTCTTCACCGACAGCCAGTGCCTGAACCGCGTCTGGACGGGTGCCGTCGTCGGCAGCCCAGCGTGGGCGCCGCGGCTGAACGGCACGCTCGCGCTGCCGTCTGACGCGACGACGCTCGTGAACGCCAAGACGTCGTATCTCGGCGACGGCAGCGAGACGGCCGACTATTCGTACGACGGCTACAAGCTCGCGCCCGACCCGATCGAGCAGCAGGCGCAGGCGACGCCGACGACGGGGATCCCCGGCGACCTGCCCTCGTCCCCCGGCACGCAGCCGCCGAGCGACGGTACGACGGATCCGGCGGCGACCGGCGGCAACGAGAGCATCCAGGTGGCCGGCAACCTCGGTCCACCCGTCTCGCTCTGGGACACGGACTGGCCGTCGAGCGGCTACTACTGGACCGTCATCCCGGTCGCGCTCGTGGCCTCCGGCGGCGGTGCATCGGTAGTGAACGTCCCGGGCGTCGCGAAAGGCGCGACCGTGATCCCGGTGCTCGACACGAGCGGCTTCCACATCGGCGACACGATCCAGATCGGTGCCGCTCCGAATGCGGACACGACAACCGTCGCAGCGGTCGGTGCCGGCTCGCTCACCGTCGCCACGCCGACGAACGTCGCTCATGCGGTCGGCGACCTGGTCGTCCGGGCAGGCAGCACGCTGCAGTACGTCGATGCCGAGCTGCCGCAGGATGTCTGCGCGGCCGGCCGTGTGCAGCGCGTCGGTATCGCAAGCCAGCCGTCGCTGACGAGCGCACAGACGCCGTTCGCAACCGGCCTCTCCTCGACCGGACGGCTCACGTCGGCGGTTCAATCGTCGAAGTTCTACGGGAGCCCGCTCGTCGCGTGGACACCCGCCCACAACGCCGATCTCTACGAGATCCAGTACAGCAAGACGAAGTACCCGTTCAAGGCGGAGATCGACCCGCGATCCACGGTGAAGGGCTATTTGACGTTCGACACGTCGGACGTCCTGCCGCTGGCGAGCGGCACGTGGTACTACCGCGTGCGCGGCATCGACTTCAGCCTCCCGACCGGCGTCCAGCAGATGAGCTGGTCCGATCCGCAGAAGATCGTCGTGTCGCCGCCGTCGTTCAAGCTCGCCGGCTCGACGGGCAACACGTTCAAGGTCGTCGGGACGACGAAGAAGAAGACCGCGGCGACGAAGTACTACAGCCTGACGAGCTTCTCGCTCAGCGTGCCGGCGACGTGGACGCGCACGAGCTCGAGCCAGTCCGTCTTCTCCGCGAAGAGCGGCTCCGCCACGACCCTCGGCGTTGCCAAGGTGCTCGGGCGCGGCTCGCTCAGCCTCACCGCGTGGGCGAATGCACTCGCGGCAAGCGCCCGCGCAAGCGGTGCGGTCGGGACGGTCGCGCAGCGGGTCGTCTCACTGCCGGGCGGCAACGCCGTGTATCTCGCGTTCGCAGGCAAGAACACCAAGGGCAAGCTGACCGAGTACATCGACTACTTCTTCGACGCCGGCTCGGTCGCATACGGGATGGGCTTCGAGACGCAGCCGAGCCTCGCCTCGACGTACGCGCCGACGTTCGCCAAGATCGCCCAGAGCTTCCGCCACAAGTAGCCTCGGCGGATCAACCCGGATCTCGCCTATGCGCTGGAGCTCGCCGACGCGGCTGACGCCGTGACGCTGCCGCGCTTCCGTTCGCGCGATCTGCTCGTCGAGACGAAGTCCGACCTCTCACCGGTGACGGATGCCGACCGCGCCGCCGAGCGCACGTTGCGCGAGCGGATCGGCCTCGACCGGCCCGGCGAGGGCGTCCTCGGCGAGGAAGAGGGGGACGACGGGAGTTCCGCTCGCTGGATCGTCGATCCGATCGACGGGACACGGAACTTCTCGCGCGGGCTCCCGGTCTGGGCGACGCTGATCGCGCTCGAGCGCGACGGCGAAGTCGTGTGCGGAGTCGTGTCGGCGCCGGCACTCGGCAGGCGCTGGTGGGCGGCGCGCGGCGAAGGCGCGTTCGCCGACGGTGAGGCGATCCGCGTCTCGGGCATCGACGAGCTCGAGCGGGCGTCGGTGTCGTGCTCGTACGGCCGCGATCTCGCCCGGCTCGAGCCGATGACCTGGCATGCGCGGGGACTCGGCGATTTCTGGCAGCACATGCTCGTCGCAGAGGGCGCGCTCGACGCAGCCGTGGACTCGCGGCTGTCGCTCTGGGATTACGCGGCGGTGGAGCCGATCGTCACCGAGGCCGGCGGGCAGTTCGGGCCGATGGGCGAGCAGTGGCTGTCGTCGAACGGGCTCTTGCACGACGCCGTCGTCGCCGCGCTCACTTCCTGAGCCGGACGATCACGTGACCGTGACGGTCGCGCAGCACGATGTTGCGCAGCAGCGCGAACCGCTTCGCCTCGAAGAAGAACGTCGCATTGATGCGGCCGCGGAACTGCCGCACCAGCAGGTTGACAGGCTTGCCGCCGAACGTCGTCGCCGTCGCCTCAACAACGCGGGGGTCGAACGTCCAGCCGAACATCGGCGGTGCCATCACGACTGTCTGATGCGACCGCGGGACGCAGCCCGAGCGGTTGAAGAACGCGAAATAGCAGAAGCCGTCATGCCCCTTCCAGGGTGCAACCTCGAGGACGATTCGACCGGTATGCGGCTCGAGCATGATCGCCACGTTGCTGCGGTCGGCGCCGCTCGGCAGGCCCGGCTTCGCGTCGTGCAATAGGACAACGGCAAGGGCAGGCGCGCCGCCGAAGACCGCGAGCGCAACCCCGACAGCCACGAGAAACCGCGGCGATCGCCGAGTTCGCGCCCGGCGCAGAACGTCGTCCCACGCCGGCGTCTCCATGCGCAGCGGTACGTACTCGTCAAGAGCTTCGAGCTCGTTCACGACGACACCTCCTCGAGTGCGGCGCGCAGCGTGCGCCGCGCGGCGTTCAATGTTGCGCCGACCGTGCCCGGACTGATCTGGAGCGCGTCCGCGATCGCGGCGTAGTCGAGGTCGGCGTAGTAGTGGAGAAAGACGATCTCGCGCTGGCGCTCGGTCAGCAGGTCGAGCGGGATGACCGGCGCGTGCCCGTTCGTCGACGGCTCGGCCGGCTCGACGAGCTCCGGCCGCCGACGTCGCGCGTCGCGCGCGGCGTTGACGACGATTCGCCACACCCACGCCTCGAGCGTCCCTGTGCCGCGAAAGCTCCGCCGCTTGCGAACGGCGCGCGCGAACGCCTCCTGCACGGCGTCGCAGCCGAGCTCGCGGTCACCGGCGATCGCCGTGGCGACCCGGCGAAGGTCACCGAGGTTCGTGCGGTAGAAGTCCTCGAGCTCGTCGAGCATCCATCCATACGACGTGCGAATGAGACGGATTCTTTACACGGCGAGGGAGCGATCGCTTTCGGTGAGCAGCTCGTACCCGTCCTCGGTGATCACGAGGTCGTCCTCGAGCTTCATGTTGCCGCTCCCGGAAGCAAAGACGCCAGGCTCGATGCAGATCGTCATGCCGGGCTCGAGCGGCGCCGTCTCGGTGTCGAGGCTCGGCCACTCGTATGACGTGGCGAGCCCGATTCCGTGGCCGATGCGATGGGCGACCTCGAAGCCGGCGCCCTCGACGATGGCCGCGGCTGCGCGATGGAGCTCGACGCACGGCACGCCCGGCTTCGCGAGCTCGAGCGCGGCATCGTAGGCGCGCCGGACGACGTCCCACGCGTCGAGCTGCGTCTGCGTCGGCGTGCCGACGACGTAGGTGCGCGTCGCATCGCCCTGGTAGCCCTGCAGCGCCGCGCCGACATCGACCATGACCGTGTCGCCCGGCTCGATTGCACGCCGGATCGAACGGCGGATCGGGATCGGATCGTCGACGCCGCTGATCACGGTCGGCTCGAAGGAGCAGTCGCCGCCGGCCGCGAGCGGGATCGTTGCGAGCGCCGCGGCGATCAACGTCTCGATCGCACCGGGTTCCAAGGCTTCCCGCGCCGCGTCGAGCATCCGGTCGGTCAGCCGCGCGGCGTCGCGCAGCAGCTCGATCTCGAACGGGCTCTTTCGGCGACGGAGCTCGCCGAACGGCGTATCGAGATCGACGAGCTCGAGCCCGAGCGACTCGAGCGCCCGCCACGCCGGCATCGGCATCCGCCGCAACCCGACGACCGCCACGCGCCTCGCACCGCTCTCGCGCACCGCCTCGACGACGAGCGGCACCGGGTCGAACTGCCCGTGCCACTCCTCGATCCCCGAGAGCCCCTGCGCCTCGATGATCTGCCATTGGAATGTGAGGAAGCAGCTCAAACGGTCGCCGAGCAGGAGCCACATGTCGCCGAGCACCGGCTCGAAGTTCGTGAGATAGCGGAACGACTGGCCCCAGCGATCCGACCCGTACACAAGAGCGAGGTCGCAGCCGGCGCCGGCGACGAGCGAGCGCACGCGGTCGCGCCGCCGGTCGAGCTCCTCCTGCCAGGCGGGCGTCACGCCGCGGCGGCGCGAACGGCGGCTTCGTACACGGGGTCCCGCGTGAAGCGGTCGAGCTCGTCCGACAGGACATCGCTCGGCATCGGCGGGTCGCCCGGCGGGAACGGCGCCGGCTTGCCGTCGAGGTCGATGCCCTCGAGTGTGTCGTGCTCGTCGAGGTCGAGCGTGATGTCGTCGCGATCGAGCCGCGAGCGCAGCCAGCCGAGCAGCAGATGCCCCTGTGCTGCGGTGCCGTGAACGCGCATCGTCGAGACGTCCGCGATGTCGGGCCAGAGCGATGCGAGCAGCGGCCGCCAACGCGACGTGCGCGACCACGCGATGTCCGAGACCGCGGTCTTCTCGAAGAGCTCGCTCAAGCGGCGATACGGGTAGGGGAGGTCGTCCCACTCTGTCGAGTCGACGATCAGGCGGTCCGTGAGCTCGACGAGCTGCTCGAGCTCGGGCGCACCCCACGGTGGCTCGCCGCGCCAGCGGAGGAAGACCGGCAGGTCGGAGATGAGTAGCGGCTGCACGATCGAGGCCGGCGCCTTCGCGCGCGCGCCGTGCAGCGTCAGATCGATCACCTCGGAGCAGATGTCACGCTCGGAGCCGGGGATCGGATAGCACTCGAGCGTCACGTTGGCGTCGATGCGGTTCTTGCCGGAGTCCGGCTGCGGGTCGAGCAGGATCGTGCGCGACGGATGCCGCTCCGCCATCCCGGCGAGCGCCGTCAGTGCCTTCTCACGCCACTCCGGCGGAACCCACGCCAGATGCGTCATGACCGACGTGCGAATGTTCGGCGGGCGACCTTCCACCGCAGTCGCGGCGCGCAGCGCAGCGAGGCCGGACTCGACGTCCGCGAGCCTGACGTCCTCGCCCTCCCAGCTCTCGAGGACCGCCGCGTCGGTCAATGCCGGCGCCAGGATCGGCCGTCGCGGTGCACGAGGTCGTCCGCGCTCGGCGGGCCCCACGTCCCGGCGGCGTAGTTCGGGAAGCTCGGCCGGTCGCGCTGCCACGCCGCGACGATCGCGTCGACGAGGAGCCACTGCTCCTCGACCTCGTCCGCGCGCGTGAAGAGCGTCCCGTCGCCGAGCAGCGTGTCGAGGATCAGGCGCTCGTACGCCTCCGGCATCCCGGTGCGGAACGCCCCGCCGTAGAGGAAGTCCATGTGCACGGTGCGGATCGTCATCCCCTGCCCCGGCACCTTGGCGCCGATCGCAAGCGAGACGCCCTCGTCCGGCTGCACGTGCACGAGCAGCACGTTCGGGCGCATCCCCTCGGAGCTCGTCTCCTGGAACGGCGGATGCGGCGCCCGCTTGAACTGGATCGCGATCGTCGTCTCGCGGCGGGCCAGCCGCTTTCCCATGCGCACGTAGAAGGGCGTGTCCGCCCAGCGCCAGTTGTCGACGTAGAGCTTCGCGGCCACGAACGTCTCCGTCATCGAGTCCGGGGCGACGCCGTCTTCTTCGCGGTAGCCGACGACCTCCTCGCCTTCGATGAAGCCGCGGCCATACTGCCCGCGAACAACCGACTTCGGGCCCGGTGTGTGCAGTGCTTTCAGCACTTTCACCTTCTCGTTGCGCACGGACTCCGCGGTGAAGTCGATCGGCGGCTCCATCGCGGTCAGCGCCAGCAGCTGCAGCAGGTGGTTCTGGAAGATGTCGCGGATCGCGCCCGCGTGCTCGTAGTAGCCGGCGCGCCCTTCGATCCCGATCGACTCCGCGACCGTGATCTGCACGTGGTCGATGAACTGCCGGTTCCAGATCGGCTCGAAGATCCCGTTCGCAAACCGCAGCGCGTTCATGTTCTGCACGGTCTCTTTGCCGAGGTAGTGGTCGATCCGGAAGATCTCGTTCTCGTCGAAGTGCTGCCAGAGCATCGTGTTGAGCTCTTTCGCCGACGCGAGGTCGTGGCCGAACGGCTTCTCGACGATGAGGCGCGTCCAGCCCTGCGCGCTACGGCGCTTGCCGAGCTCCTCCACGATCGTCGGAAACGCCGGCGGCGGAACCGCCAGGTAGTAGACGCGGTTGCCGCCGAGCGCCTGCTCCTCGTCGCAGCGCGTCAGCAGGTCCTGGAGCTTGTTCTCGCCGCCTTCGTCGGCGAAGTCGGTCGCGACGTAGTGCATGGTCTGCGCGAGCTCGTCCCAGACGTCCTCGCGGAACTCGTCGCGGCCGTGCTGCTGCACCGCCTGCTTCATGTCGTTGCGGAACGCGTCGTCGTCGCCGTCCGTGCGTGCGACGCCGACGATCACGAACTTCGGAGGCAAGAGCCGACGCAGCATCAATGAGTACAGCGCCGGCATCAGCTTCTTGTGCGTGAGGTCGCCCGACGCGCCGAAGATCACGAGCGCGCACGGGTCCGGCGTGCGCCGAAGCTGCAGCCCCTCCTCGAGGGGGTTCGTCTGTGGGTGTTCCGTCAGTGCGATCGCGGATCCTCCCCGGACGCCTCGGCCTTGGCCATCGCCTTGATCGCGTGACCGCCGAACTGATTGCGGAGCGCGGCACCGACCTTCGCGGCGAAGTTGATCTCGTCGCGCGACGCAAAGCGCGCGAACAGCGCTGCCGAGATCACCGGCGCCGGGACGTTCTCGGCGATCGCCTCGTGGATCGTCCAGCGGCCCTCGCCGGAGTCCTCGACGTACGGCGCGATGTCGTCGAGCTTGTTGCCGTGCTCCTCGAACGCCGTGTGCAGGAGCTCGAGCAGCCACGAGCGGACGACCGACCCGTAGCGCCAGATCCCGGACAGCTCGTGCAGGTCGACGTCGAACTCGGAGTGCTCGATGATCTCGAAGCCCTCGGCGTACGCCTGCATGAGGCCGTACTCGATGCCGTTGTGCACCATCTTCGTGAAATGCCCGGCGCCGGACGCGCCGACATGCGCGTAGCCGTTCTCTGGCGCGAGCGCGGTGAAGATCGGCTCGAGCCGGTCGACAGGCTCGTCGTCGCCGCCGACCATCAGGCAGAACCCGACCTCGAGGCCCCAGATGCCCCCGGACACGCCGGCGTCGACGAAGTGGAGCCCGTGCTCGGCCGCCTCGGCGTGGCGGCGCTGCGAGTCGCGGAAGTTCGAGTTGCCGCCGTCGACGATCGTGTCGCCCTCGTCGGCGAGCTTCAGGAGCGCCTGGAAGGTGTCCTCGGTGATCTTCCCGGCCGGGATCATCATCCAAAACGCGCGCGGCGCTTCGAGCTGCGACTTCAGCTCCTCGAGCGACGACGCGGTGCGCGCCTCGACCGCAGGGTCATACGTCGCGATCTCGTGCCCGGCCTCGCGGAGCCGCTCGGTCATCCCGTTGCCCATGCGGCCGAGGCCGATCATTCCGAGCTGCATTAGGCCTCCTCTAGGTCGATTCTGGCGACGCGCCTGCCGCACTCTTGCAGCGACGCATAGTCTCCCGCAGCCTGGGCCCGGATCAAGCGGCGGAAGCCGAACGGTTTGCCCGGGATCGGCAGCTCCTCGCCCGGGTCGTCGACGACCTGCAGGAAGAGCCCCGTGTTCGGGCCGCCCTTGTGCAGCTGCCCGGTCGAGTGCAGGTAGCGCGGGCCGTAGCCGTGCGTCACGACGAGCCCGCTTCGCCGCCGAAGCTTGCGGACGAGATCGCCGATGCGCCGGTCGTTCTCCTCGGACGGCTCGACGAACGCCTGGACGCAGACGTAGTCGCCCTCCTGCGCCTCCGCAAGGAGCCCGTCGACAGAGCCCTCGGGCGCGACGTCCGGGTCCCGGCCCGTCGCGAGCACCTCGTTCGTCCTGTCCTTCGCCGCCTGCACGTCCGGCTGGTCGAACGGATTGATCTCGAGATACGCGCCGGCGACGGCCACTGCGAACTCCCAGCGGAAGAACTCCCCGCCGAGCGAGTACGGGTCTGCGATCTCGGGCTTCGCCTCCTGACGGTCCGGGCCGTCCGGCGACTCGCCCGGCGCAGGGATCAACCCCTTGCCGAGCTTGCCGGTCGACTCCGCGATCAGCTGCTCGGCCCAGAGGCCGAAGCTGCCGTCGGTCTCCTCGATGCAGATCTTGTCGCGTCCCTCCTGCCAGCCGGTCCCGAACCGGCGACCGAGCTCGTAGCCGGGATTGCCGTCCCTGCGCCGGCAGATCTCCGCCATGCGATCCGCATTCGCGAGCAGCCGCGCGATGTCGATGCCCATCAGCGCCGCGGCGACGATCCCGAACGGCGACAGCGCGGAGTAGCGGCCGCCGATCGTCGGCTCGCCGGGAAACACGTGACGAAAGCCGCGCTCCTCTGCGAGGCGCTCGAGCTCCGAGCCTGGATCGGTGACCGCGACGAACTGCGCGCCGCGCTTGCCGGCTCGCTCCCAGAAAAAGTCCGTGTGCGCCCGCGTCTCGAGCGTCGAGCCGGACTTCGAGGCGGAGATGAAGAGCGTCCGCTCGAGGTCAACCTCCTCCTCGAGCGCGCGGATCGCCCGCGGATGGGTCGTGTCGAGCACGTGGAGGCTCTCGACGTTGAACGTGCGCCGCATGACCTCGGGCGCGAGGCTCGACCCGCCCATCCCGAGCAGGACGACGGCGTCGAGCCCTTCGTCGGCGACGCCGTCGGCGAACTCGACGAGCTCGTCGACGCGCTCGCCCATTCGCCGTGGCTCATCGAGCCAGCCGAGCCACCTCGCCTCGTCGCCGCCGGTCCAGAGTGTCGGGTCGCGCTCCCAGATCCGGTCGATCAGCTCCGTGCGGCTCGCCACGCTCATCTCCCGCACCGGCGCCGGCAAAGCCGGCACCTGCGGTCCTTAATGAGCTCCGTCAAGCCTACGCTCACGCGTGCGCAAGCGCTCCGTGCTTCGCCCGCACTCCGTCGAGCAGCTCGACGAACGAGTCGGCGAACTTCTGCACGCCTTCGAGCTCGAGCGTCTCCGTGACGTCGTCGTAGTCCACGCCGAGCTCGCGCAGCTTGCGGATCAGCTCGTGCGCCTCTTTGACGTCGTCGCGAACGGTGTCGCCGCGTACCTCGCCGTGATCCTGGAAGGCGCGGATCGTCTCCTCCGGCATCGTGTTCACCGTGTCGGCACCGACGAGCTCCTCGACGTAGATCACGTCGCGATAGTCGGGGTTCTTCGTCGACGTCGACGCCCAGAGACAACGCTGCGCGTTGGCGCCCTTACCTGCAAGGAAATCCCAGCGCGCACCGGCGAACGTCTGCTCGTAATGCTCATACGCGAGCTTCGCGTTCGCGATCGCGAGCTTGCCGCGCAGCGCGAGTGCTTCCTTGCTGCCGATCGCGTCGAGCCGCTTGTCGGCCTCGGTGTCGACGCGCGAGACGAAGAAGCTCGCGACGCTGTGCACCTTCGACGGGTCGCCACCGGAGGCGACGAGCCGCTCCAGCCCGCGCAGGTATGCCTCGACGACTTCGGCGTACCGCTGCAGCGAGAAAATCAGCGTGACGTTGATGCTCTTCCCGTGCGCGATGCAGTCCTCGATCGCGCCGAGGCCGGGCTTCGTCGCCGGGATCTTCACGTAGAGATTCGGCTTGTCGAGCCACGCGTGCAGGCGCATCGCCTCGTCGAACGTCGCCTCGCGGTCGTACGCAAGCGTCGGGTCGACCTCCCACGAGACGAAGCCGTCCTCCGGTTGGCGCTCGTGCACGTCGGCGAGCAGATCGGTCGCCGCGTCGACGTCCCGTGACGACAACTGCAGGAAGATCTCCTTCGGATCGCTCTCGGTCTCGAGCAGCTCCTTCAGCTGCTCGTCGTAGGCGTCGCCTTCCGCGATCGCCTTCTGGAAGATCGTCGGGTTCGTCGTGACGCCGACGACGGCGTCCTCTTTCATCATCTGCGCGAGCTTCCCGGACTCGAGCATCTGCCGCGACAGGTAGTCGATCCACACGGAGACTCCGCGCGCACTCAGCTTGTCGAGATTCGAATCAGCCATTGCTCATTTCCCTTTCCATCTGAGCCACTTTTTCCAACCGTTGTACATAACGCTCGCCGCCGTCGAACGATGCCCCGAGGAACGTGCGCACGAGGTCGGCGGCGAGGCTCGGCCCGATCACTTCAGACCCGAGACAAAGCACGTTCATGTCGTCGTGCTCGACGCCCTGGTGGGCGGAATACATATCGTGGCAGATCGCCGCGCGGATCCCGGCGATCTTGCAGGCGGCGACCGACGCGCCGACGCCGGAACCGCAGACGAGCACGCCACGCTCGGCGCGGCCGGTGCGAATCGCCTCGCCGAGCTCCCGTGCCTTGTCCGGATAGTCGATCCTGATCGCGTCCGTATCCGTGCCGAGGTCGACGACCGTGTGACCGGCCAGCGTCTCGAGCACCACGTCGCGGAGATGGACCCCGCGGTGGTCGAACGCGACAACTATCTTCATGGCGCGCGCCGGTGGGCCGCGCCCGCGCATGTCGGTCGCGGCGACGGAATCGTCCCGACGCGAGGCATCAGGCGACGCGCGTCTTCAACGCCAACGCCCGCGCGACCACGTTGTCGACCGTGTAGCCGAACTTCTCCAGCACGGTCGTGCCCGGCGCCGACGCGCCGAAATGCTCGATCGAGATCGAGTCGCCCTCGTCGCCGACCCACTGCTTCCAGCCGAGCGCGACGCCGGCCTCGACCGACAGCCGCGCCTTCACGTCCGGCAGCAGGATCTCGTCGCGGTACTCGGACGGCTGCTCTTGGAAGAGCTCCCAGCACGGCATGGAGACGACGCGCGCATGCACGCCCTCTTCGTCCAGCCGCTCGGCCGCGCCGACCGCCACGTGCACCTCGGAGCCCGTCGCGATCAGGATCAGGTCCGGCTGGCCGTTCGCCTCCTCCGACTCGTAGACGACGTACGCACCGCGCTGGACGCCTTCGCGCGACGTCCCCTCGAGCGTCGGCAGCTTCTGACGCGAGAGCGCGAGCCCGACCGGGCCGTCCTCACGTGCGAGCGCGGCCTGCCACGCGCCGACCGTCTCGGTCGCGTCCGCGGGCCGCATGAACCAGAAGAACGGGATCGCCCGCAACGCCGCGTAGTGCTCCACGGGCTGGTGCGTCGGCCCGTCCTCGCCGAGACCGACCGAGTCGTGCGTCCACGCCCAGACGACCGGGAGCTTCGTGAGCGCGGAGAGGCGCACGGCCGGGCGCATGTAGTCGGAGAAGATGAGGAACGTCGAGCCGTACGGCTTGACGATGCCGCCGTGGAGCGCAAGACCGTTCACGATCGAGCCCATCGCATGCTCGCGGATGCCGAACGCGACGTTGCGGCCCGCATGTGTGGCGGAGAAGACGCCGCCGCCCTTGAACTCGGTTTTCGTCGACTCCACGAGGTCGGCGGCTCCGCCGACCATCGTCGGCGTGTAGTGCTTGAACGCATCCATCGCCTTCGCGCCTGCGTCGCGCGTCGCGACCTCCTCGCCGACGTCGAACTCGGGCAGCGCCTCGATCCAGCCCGGCTTCGGCTTGCCGGTGTGCGCCTGGTCCCAGTCCTCCCGCACGCTCGGGTACTTCGCCGACCACGCGGAGAACGTCTTTTGCCACTCCTCCTCGAGCTCGATGCCGCGCTCGGTCACGTTCATGTGCTCGCGGACCTCATCCGGCACGTAGAAATGCTTGTCGGGATCCCAGCCGAGCGCTTCCTTCGTCGCACGCACCTCGTCCTCGCCAAGCGGCGAGCCGTGCGACTTCGCTGTGTCGACCGCGTGCGGAGCGCCGAACGCGATGTGCGAGTGGACGACGACCAGCGACGGCCGCTCGATCTCCTCCTGCGCATTGGTGATCGCCTCGCGCAGCGCGTTCAGGTCGTTCGCGTCATCGATGTGCTGAACATGCCAACCGAGCGCCTCGTGGCGCTTGCCGCGGTCCTCGGTGAACGAGATCGACGTCGTCCCGTCGATCGTGATGTGGTTGTCGTCGTAGAAATAGATGAGCTTGCCGAGGCCGTTTGTCCCCGCGATCGAGCCCGCCTCGTTCGTGACGCCTTCCATGAGGTCGCCGTCCGAGCAGATCGCGTAGACGCGATGGTCGACGATCTCGTCGTACGGCCGGTTGTAGCGCTCGGCGAGGAAGCGCTCGGCGAGCCCGAAGCCGACGCCATTCGCGTATCCCTGGCCAAGCGGCCCCGTCGTCGCCTCGACGCCCGGGGTGTGATGCACCTCCGGATGGCCCGGCGTCAGCGACTCCCACTGCCGGAAGCGCTTGAGCTCCTCGAGCGACAGGTTGTAGCCCGCGAGGTGCAGCGTCGTGTACTGGAGGATGCACGCGTGACCGGCGCTGAGGATGAAGCGGTCGCGGTTCGCCCAGTGCGGATTCGCCGGGCTGTGGTGCATCACCTCGCGATAGAGCAGGTATGCGAGCGGCGCGAGCGCCATTGCCGTTCCGGGATGGCCCGCGTTCGCCTGCTGCACGGAGTCCATCGAGAGCGTGCGGATGGTGTCGATCGAGAGCTGTTCGATGTCAGTGTTCGCCACGGAGCTCCTCGTAGAGACGCTGCTGTCGTTCTCGGGCCGAACGATATGCCTCTGCCCGCTCCTCCCGTGGCCGGAACACCTCGCCGAGGGGTGCCGCGGGTACCTCGTAACCACTCCGTTCCAGGGCGGCAACCGCGGCGCCGCGCAGCGATGCCTCAGCCACGCCCGAGAGCGTGACCGGGCGCGCCAGCGCGTCGGCAAGGATCTGCACCCACGAGGCGTCCTTCATCAGCGCGCCGCCGCTCGCGACGACCTCTTCGATCTCGGGCATCAGCGCGGCGATCGCGGCGAACCGGAAACCGACGCCTTCAAGAGCCGCCTGCCGGATGTCGCCCGCAGTGGTGGCGAAGGTGAGCCCGGTGATCGTCCCGGTCTCGTCCGGGTCCCAGCCGGGAGAGCGCTCTCCCCCGAGGAACGGCAGAAATGTCAGTCCGTGGTCCCGGTCGCCGGCCTTCGGTGAGGGAGCGAGCGTCTCCTGAAGCCAGCGATACAGGTTGCCGCCGTCCGAGACGGCGCCTCCCTCGACGACTCGGCGCCCATCCAGGCGGTAGAGAAAGAGACCCGGCCTCGGCTGTGGGCGTTCCGTCTCGTAGAGAACGCGGAGCGCGCCCGAGGTGCCGACGTTCAGCGCGGCGCGGCCGCCCGTGCAGCCGGCTCCGAGATTCGAGCAGACGCCGTCGATCCAGACCGGCACGTCTGCGAGCTCGGGCAGCCGCTCGGCTTCGACTCCGAGCGCGGCGAGCAGCTCCTCGTCCCAGCGGCTCGTCGTCAGGTCGAGCAACCCGGTGCCGGAGGCGAGTGAGGGACTCGTGACCGCCTCGCCGCCGAAGTAGTCGGCGAACGAGACGAACCGCTCGGCCGCGCGGAAGACATCGGGTTGCGTCTCCGCGAGCCAGGCGAGCTTGGCCGGCCAGAACGCAGGGTGCAGGTACGCGCCCGTGCGCGCGTGGACGGCGTCGTTGTCCAGACGGCGCCGGAGCCATTCGGCCGCCTCCGCGCTGCGCGTGTCGCGCCAGCCGAGAAGCTCGGTCAGCGGCTTTCCGTGCTTGCCGAGCGGGATCAGGCTGTGCCCGAAGCACGAGATGCCGTCCGGCTCGGCGCCGCCGACCACCGCGCGGCTGAGCGCGACGATCTCGTCCGGATCTCGGCCGTCATAGCGCTCCTGCCGGAGCTCGTCCGCGGGCTCGCCGTGCTCGTCGAAGCGCTGCGCGCGCACCGAGGACGAACCGACGTCGAGCGCGAGCACGGTCGCCACGCGGCGAATCTACCCTGGTAGCGGCATGGCAGTCGTGATCGCATCGAACCTCCGCAAGGAGCTCGCCGGCTCTGTTCTTTTCGACGGCGTCTCGTTCAGCGTCGAGCGGCGCGACCGAGTCGCGCTCTCGGGGCCGAACGGCGCCGGCAAGACGACGCTCCTGCGCATGCTCGCCGGAGAGACGGAGCGCCACGGCGGCGAGCTCGCGTTCCAGAAGGGGACGCGCGTCGCGCTGCACGACCAGCGCCCGCCTCTGGAGCGCGACGTGACGCTGCGGGAGTACGTCATCTCCGGCGCGTCCGATCTGATCGCGCTCGAGCAGGAGCTGGCGCGGCTCGAGCAGGCCATGGCCGGCGGCGCGCACGACCAGATGACACTCAACGCGTACGCCGCCGCCCAGGCGCGGCTCGAGCATGCGGGCGGCTACGGCTGGCGCGATCACGCGACCTCCGTCCTGCGCGGGCTCGGCTTTGCCGAAGAGCATCTCGACCGTCCGTTGCGGACGTTCTCGGGCGGTGAACTGACACGCGCATCACTGGCGCGCGCGCTCGGCGGCGACCCCGATCTCCTGCTGCTCGACGAGCCGACGAACCATCTCGACGTCGCGTCGCTCGAATGGCTCGAGCGCGAGCTGCAGTCGCTCGACGCGGCAGTCATCCTCGTGGCACACGACCGCTGGTTCCTCGAGGCAGTCACGACCGCGACGCTCGAGGTCGTTGCGGGCCGCGGCACGTTCTTCCCCGGGCCGTGGCACGCGTGGCGCCGCGAGAAGGCGGCACGGCTGCTCCACGCGCAGAAGGAGGCCGACCGCATGCAAGCGGACATCGAGCGGCTGGAGCGCTTCGTCGAACGGTTCCGGTACAAGAAGGAGAAGGCGAAGCAGGCGCAGGCGAAGCTCACGCACATCGGCCGGCTCGAGAAGGAGCGCCGCACCGCGACGGACGAGATTGCGCTCCTGACACGGAAGCGGAGAACGCTCGGCTTCGACTTCCTGAAGCCGGCACGAAGTGGGCGGATCGTGATCGAGACCGACGGTCTCGATGTCGGGATCGGCGACCGAGAGCTGTTGCGCCGTGCGAGCTTCGCGTTGGAGCGCGGCGAGCATGTCGCGCTCGTCGGGCCGAACGGCTCCGGCAAGACGACGCTCCTCGAGCGCATCGTGCGCGGCGACGGTATCCGTATCGGGCACGGCGTGCAGATCGGCTACTTCTCGCAGCAGGAGATGGAGCTCGACACGCGCGGCTCGGTGCTGCAGTGCGTGCAGTCGATGACCGGCTTGAACCGAACCGAGTCGCAGAACCTGCTCGGCAAGTTCCTGTTCTCCGGCTGGGACGAGCACGAGAAGCCCGTCACCGTGCTGTCGGGTGGTGAGCGGCGACGGCTGGCGCTTGCGGTCACCGTGGCGTCGGGCGCGAACTTCCTCATGCTCGACGAGCCGACGAATCATCTGGACCTCGAGAGCCGCGAGGCGCTCGAGGCCGCGCTCGAGGCGTTCCCGGGGACGCTTCTGCTCGTCTCACACGACCGCGCGCTGCTCGACGCGATCGCGGAGCGGACGCTCGCAATCGAGGAGCTCGAGCTGCACTCGTACGACGGCGGGTGGGCGGAGATGCTGCGTTACCGCGAAGAGCGTGCGGCCAGGCTCGCGCCGCCGCCGGAGCCGAAGCCCGAACGGAAGCCGAAGCCGGAGAAGCCGAGACCGAAGCGCCCGGGCGAGCTCGAGCGGCTCGAGGCGGAGATCGCCGCGCGCGAGGCCGACGTCCGCGAGCTCGAGGCCGAGCTCGCCGAGGACTGGTCGAACGTGGAGACGCTCGCCGCGCACAAGCAGGCGCGGGACGCGCTCGCGAAATTGATCGAGCGCTGGGAAGTCCTCTTCGACGAGAAGCAGGTGTCCGACTCCGCGTAGCGGTGTCTGACATCGCTGTTCACAACGTCTTCTCGAAGCAGAGGCTGAGCTCGCGCGAGTCGTACGGCGGGTAGCACGGGATCCGCTCGTACCCCGACGACTCGTAAAGGCCGAGCGCCTCGCGCTGCCGGTCGCCGGTCTCGAGCACGAGGGCGCGATACCCGAGCCGCCGTGCCTCCGCCTCGAGCTCGACGAGCACGCGGCGGCCGAGGCCGCGACCGCGCGCCTCCGGCAGGACGTACATCCGCTTCAGCTCCGCGCGTGTCTCGTCGAACCGTGCGATCCCCCCGCACGCGACCGCACGCTCGCCGTCCCGCACGACGATGAACACGCCGTCCGGCTCGACGAACATCGCCGCCTCGCGCGTCGGCCCGATATCGGCTTCGCCGTCGTACAGCCCGGCCATCTCCGCCTGCTGTGCAGAGACGAGCGCCTGCACGTCGACCGCGTCGAACGACTCAGGCCCAGAACGCATCGAAGGAAGGATCGAGCGGGACGGCGGTAACCTCTTTCCAGCAGCCGTCCTCGAAGCGGATGACGAACGCCTGGTCGACGTCGAGGTCGAGGCCGTTGCGCGTTCCCCACGCGCGGTAGACCGCGAGGCCCCACTCGTCGTTCGCGAGCACCGTGTGCAGCGCGCTGCCGTAGGTGCCGTCGGTCTCGAGACCCGTGCGGCGCAGGAACTCGACCACCTCGCGGCGGCCGCGATACTCGCCGCTCATCGCGGTCTGACCGGGTACGCGCCAGACGATGTCGCGGCAGAGGGCGGCGCTGATCTGCATCGCGTCCTTCCCGAACGCGGCGAAGACGCGCCGGGTGAGCGCGGCATTCGGATGATCCTCGGTCATTCCGGCCCCGAGGCCAGGGTCGCGACGATCGCCTCTGCGATCGACTTCAGCGGGCGTTGCGACGCCTGGCTCGCGCGTCGCAGGCGCGCGAATGCCTCGTCCTCGCTCAGACGCTCCTTCTCCATCAGCAACCCCTTCGCGCGCTCGATCACCTTGCGCGCCGCGAGCGC
>DATAOK010000070.1:0-27276 GCA_036265735.1 Gaiellaceae bacterium | reverse complement strand
GAGAACCTGAACCAACGCGGCTTGATCCCCGGGTCGGTGTCGCGCGTCGGGACGTGGATCGCGCGGAACCCGCCGTTGCTCGTCGTCTCCGCGAACCAGAGGGCGTCGGGCGTCGCCTCGTCGATCGACTCCACGAGCAGCAGCGTCGAGTTGGTCGCGGGCGACGCCGCGATCACCGCCTCCGCGCCGGCGCGCAGCCGCCGCCCGACCCCGCGGTAATGGCGACGCACACCGTAGAACGCGAGCACAAGCAGCGGGATGGCCACCGTGACGAGCCAGGCGCCGGCGGCGAACTTGGTCACGATCACGATCGCGGTGACGAGGCCGGTCGCGCTCGCGCCGACGCCGTTGACGAGCGCACGGTACCGCCAGCCCGGCTCCCGCACGCGCCTCCAGTACTGGACCATCCCGGCCTGCGAGAGTGTGAACGCCGTGAAGACCCCGATCACGTAGAGGTGGATCAGCGAGTCGACGCTGGCGCTGTAGACCCAGAGCAGCAGGCCCGCAAGCGTCGCGAGCACGAGCATCCCGTTCGAGAACACGAGCCGGTCGCCGAGGTTCGTGAACTGCCGCGGCGCAAACCGGTCGCGCGCGAGCAGTGCCGAGAGGCGCGGGAACCCCTGGAATGATGTGTTCGCGGCGAGGATCAGGACGATCAGCGTCAGTCCCTGCACCGCGTAGTACATGAACGCGCCCGCGGATCCCGGCTGGAACACCGCCCGCGCGATCTGCGAGACCACGGAGTCGGTCGAGCTCGGCCGTGCATGCAGATGCACCGCGAGGTACGAAACGCCGAGGAAGAGCGCGATCGCGATCGTCCCGAGGATCGCGAGCGTCGCGGCCGCATTGCGGCCGTGCGGCTTGCGGAATGCATTGACGCCGTTCGCGATCGCCTCCACGCCGGTCAACGCGGTCGACCCGGACGAGAAGGCGCGCAACACGAGGAAGAGCGTCACCGTCCCCGTCCCGACCGGCAGAGCGTGCGGAACGACCGCGCGATGCGCGTGTCCCGTTGCGAGCTCGATGAGCCCGACGACGACCAGCACGCCGATCGCCGTCACGAAGAGGTAGGTCGGCAGGGCGAACGCGAGCCCGGACTCGCGGACGCCGCGAAGGTTCGCGAAGACGATGATCACGAGGCACACGATCGACAGCCCGACCTTGTGATCCGTCAGCGACGGCACGAACGACGTGATTGCGAAGATGCCCGCGGAGATCGACACCGCGACCGTCAGAACGTAATCCGTCAGCAGCGCCGCAGCGCCGACAAGGCTCGGCATCGTGCCGAGGTTCTCCCGCGCGACGATGTACGCGCCGCCACTTGTCTCGTACGCCCGTACGGTCTGCATGTAGGAAACGACGACGACCGCGAGCAAAACCGCGATCCCGATCGAGATCGGGAAGACAAGGTGCGCCGACGCAGCGGAGACGCCGACGAGCACGACGAGCGCCGACTCGGTCGCATATGCAACCGACGACAGCGGGTCGGACGCGAAGATCGGTAGCGCGAGCGTCTTCGGGAGGAGCGTCTCCTCCATCTGGCCGGTTCGCATGGGGCGTCCGACGACGAAGCGCCGGACACGCCGAAGTGGTTCGACGACCTCCGTCACGGCTCGAGCGCGCCGAGCACGCGGCGCAGCGTTCGGGCGAGATTCTGCTCCGGCCCCTCGGAGTAGAGGGGGCTGGCGGCGTCCTGAAGCAGAATCTGCGTGAGGATGATTCCACGCGCCGCGACCGGCTGCTCGTCGGCGAGGCGGGCGTGGAGCTGCTCGAGCAGCGGCTGCGCGGCGCGCGCATCCGGACGGCGCAGCGGCGAAGCGGACGGCAGTCGGCGCGGGTCGAGCGCATCGATCGTCGCGTTCACGCCACGCGCGAGGCGGTCGCGGTGCTCGCGGCGGGTCAGCTCCGCTGCCCGCCAGCGCACGAGCTCCGACGCGTCGCGGCTCGTCGGCGCATGGACGATCAGACGGTCGGCCGTGCGGCGCACTGTGCCGAGCTCACGCCGTGTCTGAACCGTGCGGGTCGCACCCGCGGCGGCGAAGAGAAGCGCGGCCGCGAACCCGACGATCCAGGGCAGCCGCGGGTCGGCTTCGAGCGCCAGTGCCGCGACGACGAGTGCCGCGAATCCCGCCGTCGCCCTCCAGGGGTGAGGGAGGTCGAGGGCGGAATACGGACGTGCGTGCCGGAACGTGGCCACACATCGACGGTAGGCCCGGGTGGCTCAGCCCCGCCTCAAGCCTCGCGGCCTGCGCCTCAGGAAGTTCTCAAGGGATCGACGAGCCGGTAGCCGGCGCCGGGCTCCGTGAGGATGTACTTCGGGCGAGCGGGGTCGGGCTCGAGCTTGCGGCGCAGCTGGGAGACGTAGACGTGGAGGTAATGCGACTCGTCCGCGTACGCACGGCCCCAGACTTCGCGCAGAATCGTCTGGTGTGTCAGCAGCTTGCCTTCGTTGCGCGCGAGAAGCGTCAGGAGCGAGTACTCGTGCGGCGTCAGCTGCACCTGCTTGCCGTCGAATGAGACTGCGTGCGCGTCGAAGTCGATGCGAAGCCGCCCGATCTCGATGACCGGCTCGCCCGACGGCTCCGCTCTCCGCAACGCCGCGCGCAACCGCGCGAGCAACTCGTCGACACCGAACGGCTTCGTGACGTAGTCGTCCGCGCCGGCGTCGAGCGCCGCGACCTTCTCGGCTTCGTCGCCGACGACGGAGAGCACGATGATCGGCACGGAGCTCCACGCGCGCAGCTCGCGGGAGACGTCGGTGCCGCGCCGGTCGGGCAGCACGAGGTCGAGGATCACCGCGTCCGGCGCGCGCACGGCGGCGGCGGTAAGCGCCTGTTCACCCGTTGTTGCGGTGTCGACGTCGTAGCCCGCTCCGCGCAGGCTCGTCTGCAGTGCGCGCAGGATCTGCGGCTCGTCGTCGACGACGAGGATGCGCGTCACGCAGGCACCGCCGTCCGCACGGCCGACGGGAGCTCGAGCACGAGATGCGCGCCGCGTTGCGCGTCCTCGGCCCAGACGCGGCCGCCGTTCGCCTCCGCGAAGCCGCGGGCGATCGCGAGGCCGAGCCCCGCGCCGTGCTGCGCACCCGCACTCTGAAACGGCTCGAACACGTCGTCGAGATCCGGGAGCCCAGGCCCATCGTCGACGACGTGCACGAGGACGCGCTCGGCGTTCGTCGTCACCCGAAGCTCGACCGCAGACTCCGGCGGCGAGAACTTCAAGGCGTTGTCGAGGAGATTGACAAGGACGCGCTCGAGATGCGCGGCGTCGACCTCGACCGGAGGCGCCTCGACGTCGAAGCTGACTGCGACGCGATCGCCGCGTGCGCCGAGCTCGTCGAGCGCGCGGGAAACGAGGTCGTCGACCGTCCAGAGCTCCGGATGCGGAACGGCGACACCGGCGCGAAGCCGCGAGAGGTCGAGCAGGTTGCCGACCAGGCGGTCGAGGCGCTCGGCCTCGATGCGGATCGTCTCCACGAGCTCGTCGCGGTCGACCTCGTCGAGCGTGACCTGCGGGTTCGAGAGCCCCGACGCTGCGGCGACGATCGCGGTCAGCGGCGACCGCAGGTCGTGCGACACCGCGTGTAGCAGCGCGGTCTTCAGCAGGTCGCTTCGGCGCAGCGCCTCCGCCTCGAGCTCGGCGGCCGCGCGGGCGGCGGCCTCGCGCTCGCGGGCCTCCGCGAGCTCGGCGCGCCGGCGGGCCCGCGCCGCGAGCGCGCTGACGACGACGGCCGTCGCGAGATAGACGGCGAGCACCGCCCAGTTCGCGCCGTCCCGGAGCTGGAACGTGTGCGTCGGCGGCAGGAAGAACCAGTTGAACGCGAGCATGCTCGCGACCGAGACGGCGGACGCGAGGCCGAGCCCCCACAGCACCGAGACGGGCAGGACGGCGAACAGGTAGAGGACGCCGAGGCTGAGGACCGGCATCCAGCGCTTCAGCACGGCGATCGCCGCGCTGACGAAGACGACGGCGCCGGCGCTCGCGAGGAAGCCGACGACCGCGTCGGCCCGGCTCTTCATCTTCATGCGGCGAACGGTACTCCGGGGTCAGACCCAAAGGGGTCTGACCCCGCTGTTCTTAACCGTGAATGCTGACGATCAGCGGAATGATCAAGATGGCCACGATGTTCGTGATCTTGATCATCGGGTTGATCGCAGGTCCGGCGGTGTCCTTGTAGGGATCGCCGACGGTGTCGCCGGTCACCGCGGCGGCGTGGGCCTCGGACCCCTTGCCGCCGTAGAGGCCGTCCTCGATCAGCTTCTTCGCGTTGTCCCACGCGCCGCCGCCGGACGTCATCGCGATCGCGAGGAACAACCCGGTGACGATCGTCCCGATCAGCAGACCGCCGAGCATCTTCGCGTTGATGATCCCGACGATGATCGGGAACGCGATCGGCACGAGCGCCGGCAGGAGCATCGAGCGAATCGCCGACTTCGTGACGATGTCGATCGCGCGCCCGTACTCAGGCCGCGACGTCCCGGCCATGATCCCCGGGTCGGCATTGAACTGGCGCCGCACCTCCTGCACGACCTCGCCGCCGACGCGGCCGACGGCCTGCATCGCAAGCGAAGCGAAGAGGAACGGCATGAGTCCGCCGATGAAGAGGCCGGCGATCACCCACGCGTCGTTCAGCTGGAAGATGGTCGACAGGCCTTGCTCCCGCAGGCCGTCCGAATACGAGCCGAACAGGACGAGCGCTGCGAGTGCGGCCGAGCCGATCGCGTAGCCCTTCGTCACGGCCTTCGTGGTGTTGCCGACCGCGTCGAGCGGATCGGTGATCGCGCGCACCTCCGGCGGGAGGTCGGCCATCTCCGCGATGCCGCCTGCGTTGTCGGTCACCGGGCCGTACGCGTCGAGCGCAACGATGAGACCCGTCATCGAAAGCTGCGCCATCACCGCGACGCCGATGCCGAAGAGGCCGGCGAAGTGATTCGCAAGCAGGATGCCGATCGCGATCACGATCACCGGAGCGGCCGTCGCCTGCATGCCGACGGCGAGACCTTCGATGATGTTCGTCGCGTGCCCGGTCTGCGACGCCCTCGAGATCGACTTGACCGGGCCCCACCGCGTGCCGGTGTAGAACTCGGTGATCGCGACGAGCAGGAACGTCACGACAAGCCCGACGATCGCCGAGCCGTAAAGATTGCCGAACGAAAAGTCGCCGGTCGTGTCGAACGCGGTCGTGACGGGCCAGAAGAGGAAGGCCGAGATCAGCGTCGCGACGATCACGGCGCGGTAGAGCGCGTTCATGACGTTGCCGCCCTCGCGCACGCGCGCGAACTGCACGCCGATGATCGACGCGATGATCGAGACGCCGCCGATTGAGAGCGGATAGAGCCAGAGATGCGTGCCGGTCGTCGACGCCGCACCTGTGATCCCGAGCAGCATCACCGCGACGGCGGTCACGGCATACGTCTCGAACAGGTCTGCTGCCATGCCCGCACAGTCGCCGACGTTGTCGCCGACGTTGTCCGCGATCACGGCGGGGTTGCGCGGGTCGTCCTCCGGGATCCCCGCCTCGATCTTGCCGACAAGATCCGCGCCGACGTCCGCAGCCTTCGTGTAGATGCCGCCGCCGAGTCGCGCGAACACGGAGATGAGCGAGCCGCCGAACGCGAGGCCGACGAGGTCGTTGATCGCCGAGTGCGCCGAGTGGTCGAGCCAGCCTGTCAGCACCCAGTAGTACCCGGCGACGCCGAGCAGGCCGAGGCCGACGACGAGGAGACCCGTGACCGAGCCCGCACGGAACGCGACGTTGAGCGCCGGCGACAACCCGCTGCGCGCAGCCTCCGCGGTGCGCACGTTCGAGCGAACGGCGACGTTCATCCCGATGAAGCCGGCTGCAGCCGAGAGGGCGGCGCCGATCAGGAAACCGATGGCGGTGCCCCACCCGAGGCGGTTGTAGAAGCCGAGGATGAGGAACGGGACGATCGCGACGATCGCGACGGTTGTGTACTGACGGCGCAGGTACGCCGCGGCGCCCTCCTGCACGGCGCGGGCGATCTCCTGCATGCGCTCCGTGCCCGCGGGCCGGCTGAGCAGCCAGCGCGTGAGAAACAGGCCGTAAGCGACCGCCGCCGCCGCACAGAGAAGCGCGAACAGAACTGCGTGGTGCTGGAACCAGCTCATGTGTTCGGGACTCCCCCTGGGTTCGGGTCCGTTACAAAGTGGACGCCGGGCAGCCCCCGGCGCGGGCCTTCTTGTATCACAAAGGGCTACTCGGACTGCGGCCGAGCGGCGTCCGCGTAGGCCAGCTGCAGATTGGCCACGACCTGCTGGACACCGGCCCTTTGGTCATCGGGGAGAAGCGGCACAAGCGCCCGGAGGACTTCGATCGCCAGGCGCGCGTCGTCGAGGTCGCGGGTGTCCGTCGCGAGCTTGCCGTACGCAAGGGAGGCGAACATCGAGCTCGTGTGGACGAGCAGCTCCCCCACCTTCACCTTCCGCAGTTCCTCGACGACCTGCTCGGCCGTGGGCTCAGCCTGAGACTCGCTCACCGGCCCTCACCTGCTCCGTGAAGATCTCCTCCATCGACGCGCCTTCCTCATGGCGCGCGATCTGCCGTTCAGCCGCGTTCTTCTCAGGAACGGCGAGCCACTGCGCAGCGCCGAGCTCCTCCGCGACCGGTTGCACCCACTCGACGAGCTGCTCGATGCGTGCGCGCGCCGGGATCGACTCACCGCGCTCGAGGTCGAGCAGCTCACCGGAGAGGCCGTTGCGAATCGCGCGCCACAGGTTCTCCTCGAGCAGCCGGTGCGGCCACGACGGCAGCGGCTCGCCCTCGTCGAGCGCGCGCGCGATGCGCGCGGCGAGCGAGTAGATGAGTGCCGCGAGCGACTTCGACTCGGCAACGTCCGGCTGCGCGTCGCAGATGCGGATCTCGACCGTCGGGAACACCAGGTGCGGCCGCACGCTCCACCAGACCTGCGTGTGCTCGGTGATCGAGCCGGTCTCGTAGAGGAAGCGAATGTAGTCCTCCCAGTCGTCCCAGCCCTCGAACCAGTCCGGGATGCCGCAGCGCGGGAACATGCGCGTGAAGATCTGCGTGCGCGCGGAGTGCAGGTACGTGAAGACGCCCTCCACGAACGGCGAGCTCGCCGAGACGGCGAGCAGCTCCGGCAGGAAGTTGCGCAGCGTGCTGCAGACGCGGATCGCGCGGTCGGGATCGTTGATGCCGACGTGCACGTGCAGCCCGAACGTGTTGTTGCGCCAGACGACGTAGCGCAGTAGCTCGTCGTTCCGGCGGTAATGCGGTGTGTCGATGATGCGCTGCTCCTGCCACGGGCTCCACGGATGCGCGCCGGTCGAGGAGAGGCCGATCTCGAGTGGGTCGACGAGCGTGCGCAGCTGAGCCCGGCGCGTGCCGATCAGGTCGGCGCACTCCGCGAACGTGTCGCAGCGGCCGGTGCGGATCTCGACCTCGGACGCAATCAGCTCGCCGACGAGATGCGGCTCGAGCTCGGTGCCCTTCGCCGCCGCCTGCACCTCCTCGAAGCGGTTCACAAGCCCGAGGCTCGCCGGGTCCAGGAGCGCGAACTCCTCCTCCACCGCGACCGTGAAGTCCGGGACGTTCTCGAAGCCGGCCTTCGAGGCGGCCAGCAGCTCGCTGTAGCCGATCTTCTGCTCGTCGCCCACGGACTGTGAAGCCTAGTCGGCCGCCAGTGCCCTCAACAATCGCTCGGACACGCGTTTCCAGCTCCAGTTCTTTTCCACGGCCGTGCGGGCGGCAAGTCCGAGCTCTGCGCGCTCGGGCAAGGCGAGCAATTCCTGCAGGCGGTCGCGCAAGGCGGCCGCGTCACCGCTCGGGAACGTGCTCAGGTGCGCGAGCGCCTGCGGGTACTCGGCGGCGATGCCGGCGCCGACCTCCGCAAGCCCCGAGTGGTTCGCGACGACCGGCGGGACGCCGGCGGCCGCGGCTTCCGCGGCGACCATGCCGAACGCCTCCGGGAAGATCGACGGGACGACCGCGACGTCGCACAGCGGCAGCAGGTGCACGAGATGACGATGCTCGAGCGCGCCGGTGAAGAGCGTGCCGGAGGGTGCGATCTGCTCGAGCTGCGTGCGGTAGTCGCCGAAGCCGACGATCACTGCCCGCGCGTCAACACCGTCAAGCGCCTCGAACAGCACCTGCACGCCCTTGTTCTCGATCAGCTTGCCGAAGTAGACGACGGTCGGCTCGTTGCACGCGAAGAACTCGGCGAAGCGCTCCGCGTTGCCGGAGTCGGGATGACGCTCGTCACCGTCGTCGGGATCGCGTCGCGCCTCGTCCACCAGTGCTGCGAGCGCCGCGTCCCGCTCTTCGGGCTTGAACTCGTCGGCGTCGACACCCGGCGGCACTTCGTGCACGCGGTCGACGTGGCCGATGACCTCTTCGAGCACGCGGCGGATGTGCTCGGAGCCGACGAACACCGCAGCGGCGTCTTCGAGCGACTCCGCGCCCCAGTCCTCGAGCTCCGGCCGGCCGCGCATCGAGTACTCGAGCTCGGAGCCGTGCGCCTTCACGGCATAGCGCTGCCCGCTTGCGCGACCGACTGCGCCGCCGAGCAGCACGTGGTTCGCGAAGACGATGTCTGCCGAGGGGATTGCCGCCGCATTCGCCTGCACGTACGCCTCGCGCTGCGCGCGCGTGAAGTCTTGCAACAGGCGAGGCTCGAGCCCGTCGTAGTCGTCGAGGACGAAGACCGGCAGGAGCCGCTCGGGCAGCTCCGGCACGACGACGCGCGCACCCCCCAGGTCGTAGCGCTCCGGGTGCCGTTCCTGGCAGACAACGGTGACGTCGTGGCCGGCGAGACTCCACTCGCGTGCGAGCGCACGCGTGTACACGTTCGACCCGGTGCCTGCAAGCAAGTAGCCGTGCCAGATCGCGATCCGCACGGCGGCGGACGTTACGTCAGATGGAAGTACAGCGCGTACAACAACTCAACGGCCGGGTTCGACGTATGCACGGTGACATCCGACGGCGTCTCGAGCAGTGCCTCCGAGTAGTTGAAGATGATCTTCACTCCGGAGGACACGAGATCATTCGCAGCGTCCTGCGCCGAGCTCGCCGGAACTGCGAGCACGCCGACGATGATGTTCTTCTCTCGGATCGAGTCGCCGAGCTGCACGTACTCGCTGACGGGAACGTTCCCGACGGTCTCCCCGACTTTCGCGGGATCCTTGTCGAACACGGCGGCGATGTTGATGCCGTGCTCCGCGAAGATCGGTGAGCTTGCGATTGCCTGCCCGAGCCTGCCTGCGCCGATGAGCGCGATGTTGTGCTGGCCCTGTGTGCGGAGGATCTTGCGGATCTCGCCGAGCAGCGACTCGATGTTGTAACCGACACCGCGCTTGCCGAACTTCCCGAACGCCGACAGATCACGCCGGATCTGCGTTGCGTTGATGTTCGTGTACTCCGCGATCTCCTGCGAGGAGATGCGCTGCTTGCCCATTTTGCGCGCCTGCGTCAGCACCTGGAGGTACCGGGACAGGCGGGCTGCGACGCCGACCGTCAACCGATCCGCCACACGTGCCTCCTTCTCGACCTGTAACAAGCAATCGTTGTAGCAGCTACGCGTCGGCCGTCGCTTGCGCAACCGCACGGCGAAACACGTCTGGCTGAAGGTGGTATGTGAACCGCCTCCGGCCGTCGATCTCGACCACCGGAAGCCATTCGCGGTACTTCGCTTCCAGATGTTCCACGCCGGTGATGTCGATCTCTTCTAGGTCGAAATCGAGCTCGGCCCGGAATGCACGCAGCTGTTCAACCGCGCGCTCGCACAGATGGCACCCGTGCGCGTGGAAGACCGTGACGTTGGGCCTACGGGTAGATGCCACGCGTGATCGTGGCCTCCGCGACCCGCTGCACGGCGAGCCCGTACGCGGCGACGCGCATCGGCATGCCGCGTTGCTCAGCCGTTTCCCAGGTTTCCTCGAACGCGCGGCTCATGATGTCGTTGAGCTTCGCGTTCACCTCCGTCTCCTTCCAGAAGTACTCCTGCAGCCCCTGTACCCATTCGAAATAGGAGACGACGACGCCGCCGGCGTTCGCGAGCACGTCAGGCAGAATGAGCACACCCTTGTCCTCGAGGATCGCGTCGGCGGCCGGAGTCACCGGACCATTCGCGCCTTCGCAGATAATCGACGCCTTCACCTGGTCGGCGTTGTCGGCGGTGATGACCTGCTCGAGCGCGCACGGCGCGAGGATGTCGACGTCGAGCATCAGCAGGTCCTGGTCGCTGATCACGTCGGCGTCCTTCAGACCGGTAAGCGTCCCGTGCTCGCGTTTGTGTGCAAATGCTGCGGCAACGTCGATGCCGTTCGGGTTGTACAGGGCGACACGCGAGTCCGAGATCGCGACGACCTTCGCTCCTTCTTCATGGAGGAACTTCGCGAGGTACGAGCCGACGTTGCCGAAGCCCTGCACGGCGATGCGCATCTCGTCGAGCCGGCCGTCGCGCTTCGCGACCGCGTCGCGGATGCAGTAGAGCGAGCCGCGCGCAGTCGCTTCCTCACGGCCGAGCGAGCCGCCGATCGTCAGCGGCTTGCCGGTGACGACGCCGAGCACGGAGTGACCTTTGTTCATCGAGAACGTGTCGAAGATCCATGCCATCACCGAGCCGTCGGTGCCGACGTCCGGTGCCGGGATGTCCTTCTCCGGTCCGATCTCGTTGATGATCTCCGTCGTGTAGCGGCGCGTCATGCGCTCGAGCTCGCCGCGTGACATCGACTTCGGGTCGCACACGACGCCGCCCTTCGCGCCGCCGAACGGGATGCCCATCAGCGCGCACTTCCACGTCATCCACATCGCGAGCGCCTTGACCTCGTCGGCGGTGACATCCGGGTGGTAGCGGATGCCTCCCTTCGACGGGCCGCGCGCGATGTTGTGCGTGACGCGGTAGCCCTGGAACACGCGCGTGCTGCCGTCGTCCATGCCGACGGGGACTGAGACCTCGACAGCCTTCTTGCAGTTGCCGAGCACGCTGACGAGATTCGCGTCGATCTCGAAGGTTGTCGCAACGCGCCGCAGCTGCTCGCGTGCGATCTCGAACGGGTTCTCGCGAAGATGCGAGACCGGTGTCTCGACCGCTGTCACCGAACGGCGAGTCTACTGGAGCGTGAAGTCAAGGCGGCGGCGGCTCGGTGGTCCGGGCTGCACGGGGTACGCGATCACGCGGAGCGAATAGGCGCCGGGCGGAAGCGCCTGGCCGTCCGGCCCGCGGCCGGTGAGGCCGAAGGTGTAGTGGCCGGGGAGCACGTCCCGCAGCCGGGCAAGCAGGCCGACAGTCGTGCCGTCGGAACGCTTGAGGACGACGTCGAGCCGGCTGAGCGGCTCGATCTCGGGCTTGCCGGTCACCTCGAGCACCTGGCCGGCGTCGATCGAGAGCAGCGCCGGACGCGTGTCGGAGTGGCCGAACGTCTTCGCGGAGAGCTGCGCATTCGGAATGAGGTCGATGTCGGGGTTGCCGAACGCGATCGCCCACGGGACACGGATCGCGCCGCCGTCCTGCACGGCGACGACGACGGTGCCGTCCGCAGTCGAGGTGCCGGCGGGCGCCGACGCGGTGATCGCTTTGACGCGGATCAGCCGCGAGTGACCCGGGCCGAGCGAGAACCGCGACGGGAACGTGTGAAAGTCGACGGCGGCGGCGCCTTCGTCTTGCGTTCGCACGCCGACGGTGAGGTTCAGCGGTCGCGTCGAGAGATTCGTGAGTGTGAACGATGCGGAGACGCGCCAGCCGGCGCCGGTCGAACGTCCGAGCGCGAGCGTTGCGGGGCTTGCTGCGACTTCTCCGGCGGTGGCTGCGCCGACGTCGATGAGCCCGGCTCCTTGCGAGGTGACCGGGTCGATCGCGAGCGGCTGTGCGGAGCCGACGAGGAGGCCTTCCATTGCGCTCGCGCCGAGCGACGGTCTCGCTTGCGCGAGAAGCGCAGCGGCGCCGGCGACGACCGCGGCGGCGGCGCTCGAGCCGTTGATCGTCACGAAGCGCGGCGAGCCGTCGGGGTTCGAGCCGGGGTCGGCCGTGGCGAGCGAGACGCCCGGCGCGACGATGTCCGGCTTCACGCCGCCGTCGAACGCGAGGCCGGACGAGGAGAAGCTCGCGACGCGATCCTGTTCGACGTTTCGCGCGAGGCCCGACTCGCGCATCGCGACGGCGACGGGCTGGCCGCGCCTCAGTCGTCTGAGCGCGGCATGTGCGGTCGAGTCCGGGATCGAGACGACCGGTATCCCGATCGAGTCGTCGAGGCCGAGGCCTCCGGCGGGCAGCGTCGCCGGCGTGCCGTAGAGGATGACGGCCGATGCACCGGCGGCGGCCGCACGCTGCGCGGCGGGTGCGGGTGCGGTGCCGGCGGGGACGAGCGCGGCGCGGCCGGCGACGAGACTGACCCCGGTGCGCGAGAAGAACGATGCGAGGCCGGGCGCCGAGTGCGCCGTGCCGCGGATCGTCCCGCGCGGGACGGCGAGCGTCAGGTCGAGGCGGTGCGTCGGCGTCGCCGCACCGACGAGCGGCGTCGAGCCGTCGAGCAGCGTCGTCAGTCCTGCGCGAAGAACGAGGCGCGTGCGCTCCGTGTCGACACGTGCGTCGAGGGCGCCGACGGTGAGCGCGGCGGGTGCGGCGCCCGGAGCAGAGACGTCGCCGTAGCCGGCTCCGGAAGCTCCGTCGTTCCCTGTCGGTGCGACGACGAGCGTGTCGAGGTCGAGAGCTCCTGCGACTGCCTGCGCTTCGGGGCCGTCGGTGAAGGCGGCGAACGGCTCCGCGAGTGCGACGAGTGCGATGCGCGCCGCGTCGTGCGCGTCGCCGTCGTCGTTCGGATCGACTGCGCGGTCGAGCCCCGCGATGATCTGGTCGCTGCGCGCGTAGATTGCATAGCGGCCGAGCGAGTCGGGCTGCCAGCCGGCGACGCGGATCGGCAGCACGGACGCTCCCGTGGCGACACCTGCGAGGCCGCCGGGGCCGCCGGCTCCGACGAGGAGCCCGGCCATCTCCGTTCCGTGGCGCTCGATCTCCGTCGAGTCGGCCGGATTCGTCGCGGCGACGGCGTCGGGCGAGCCGCCGATGACGTCGATCCCCTTCTGCACGCGTCCGCGGAGGTACGGCATGGCTGCGTCGACGCCGGTGTCGAGCTGCGCGATCGTGACGCCGCGTCCGTCGATGCCGAACTCGCTGATGTCGGGGCGGTGGCCGGAGCCGGGCCCGTAGTCGGCGCGCGAGAGGACGCGGGTCGAGAGCGTCGCCGGGTACGCGACGCGCACGGGATAGACGCCCTGCACGTCCTGGTCGCGCTCGATGATCGGGATCGCGCCGGCGTCGATCGTCGCGGAGAAGCCGGCGAGCACGCGCGCGTACGAGAAGTCCGGGTGCACGGTCACTCCCTGCAGCGCGAGTCTGGAGATGAGCAGTCGCTGGGCGGCGAGCACGGACTTCGTCCAGCCGCGTTCACGGCCGGTTCCGACGATTCCTCCTGCGGCTGCCACGCGTTGGCCGAGCGAGGGCGTCTTGAGCACGACGATCACGCGTTGGCCGATCGCGACGCGCGGGCGCGAGCCGACGAGTCCGCGCCAGCCGGCGGCGCTCGTCGGCGGCTCGAGCGACTGTCCCTTCCCCTTGCCGCCGGTCGTGAGGAGCACGGCCGTCGCCGCGACCGCGACGAGCGCCAGGATCAGCGCGTGGCGCGGCTCAGCGCGAGGCGTACGCATCCAGGCCAAGATATCCGGGGTACGGGACGGGCTCGAGGAAGCGCGCCGCCGAGGCGATCATGGCCGCGTTGTCGGTCGTGAGGGCGAGCGGGGCGAGGGCCGCGTCTTGGAGGGCGGCCCGCAGCTCCGAGTTCGCGGCGACGCCGCCGACGACGGCGATCCGGGTCGCGTCGAGCTGGGCAGCTGCTTCTCGCGTGCGGCCGACGAGCGCGGTCACGATCGCGCGCTGGTAGGACGCGGCGAGGTCGGCGCGCCTTGAGTCCAGCTCCTGTTCGCTGAGGTCGCGCGTCGCGTAGAGGAGCGCGGTCTTGAGGCCTGAGAAGGAGAAGTCGAGCCCGGGGACGCGCGCGACGGGGAAGTCGTACGCGGTCGGGTCGCCGTCGCGGGCGGTGCGGTCGAGCTCGCGGCCGCCGGGGTAGCCGAGGCCGAGCAGCCGTGCGCCCTTGTCGAAGGCCTCTCCCGCGGCGTCGTCGAGCGTGGAGCCGACGATCGTGTGGTGTGTGTAGTCGCGAACGTCGATCAGCATCGTGTGGCCGCCGCTCGCGAGCAGGCACAGGAACGGCGGTTCGATTGCGTTCGGTTGCAGGTAGAGCGAGGCGACGTGGCCGTTCAGATGATCGACCGCGACGAGCGGGAGATGCCGCGACCACGCGATCGCCTTCGCTGCGGCGAGGCCGACGAGCAGGGCGCCGATCAGTCCGGGACCTTGTGTGACTGCGATGCGGTCGAGGTCGTCGAGCGTCGCGCCGGCTTCGGTGAGGGCTTCGCGAATGACCGGCGTGACGAGCTCGAGATGCCTGCGCGACGCAACCTCCGGCACGACACCCCCGTACCGCGCGTGCAGGTCCGCCTGCGACGAGACGACGTTGGCCTTGATCTCGCCGTCGCCGGTCACGAGCGCCGCGGCCGTTTCGTCGCAGGACGTTTCGATGCCGAGGATCAACGACATGTCTCGGTGTCAGACACCGCGATTGAACCGCCTGCAGACAGGAGCCGCCGTTGTCCGGCGGAGCAAACGGCAGGTCTCAGAGTCCGACAAGTCGTGACGATTGCGTGACGGAGCCGGCGAAGCCATGGCTCGGTGTCAGACGTGACACTTCCGTGACGAAGTCTCAGAGTCCGAGAAGTCGTGACGTTTGCGTGACGCGTCAGTTTCCGTCTCGTCCGACGGGGTCTTTCCACATGATCAGCGCGTCTTCGCGATTGTCCGTGTAGTAACCGCGGCGGATGCCTCTCGCTTGGAAGCCGAGGCGCTCGTAGAGCGCGATTGCGGTTGCGTTCGACACGCGAACCTCGAGCGTGAAGCCGCGCCGTACGTCTTCCGCCGTCAGCTCGAACAGACGCTCGAGCAGCATCGTCGCGATGCCACGGCCGCGATGGTCGGGGTCGACGGCGATGTTCATCACGTGCCATGCGTCGACGTAGCGCGACACGATCAGATACCCGATGAGCTTTCCGTCCTCGCCGTCGAGATCGAACGCGCCGAGGCAGATCGAGCTCGGCTTCGCGAGCTCCCCCGCGAACATCGAACGCGACCACGGCGTCGGATACGAGCGGCGCTCGATCAACTCGATCGCACGCAGATCCGAGAGCGCAAGCGCACGCAGCTCGACGGTCGTCACGCGACGTTCCTCTCTGCATCCGGGACCCGCAGATAGAGCGGCTCGATCGCATCGACGGCGCCGAGCTCGCCGGCCAACGCAGCGTGGAACCGCGCGCGCGGCAAATGCCGCTCGTCCGCATCGTCCGGGACGACGGCGCCCTTCTCCTCGAACAGCGCGCGGTAGCGCAATGCACCGTCGCCGACCAGCACCGCGCCCCGCTCGACAACCACATCGGCAGGCGCGAGGACGATCGGCGAGCCGTCGACGAGCGTGAACACCTCACGCCGCCGCGCGTCGATCACCGGCACCGCGCCGGGAGCGCCGGCGGCCAACGCCGCAAGCGTCGAGACTCCGGCTCCCGGCAGGTCGAGCGACAGCGCGAGGCCGCGCGCAGCTGCAAGACCGATTCGCACGCCCGTGAAGCTACCCGGCCCGATGCCCACGACGACGGCATCGAGATCGCGCGGATGCGCTCCCCCCTGCCGCAGCAGCGCGTCGACGTCCTCCAGCAGCACCTGCGCACGCGACACGCGCTCGCCCAGCACTTCGCCGTCGTCCAACAGCGCGCTTGTCGCAACCTGCGTCGCCGTGTCGAACGCCAGTGTCAGCACTCGGACACCGTCACCGTCCGGCGCTCGCCCCCGCCGTGCTCCAGCCGCACGACAAACCGCGGCGACGGCAACACATCGACGCCTGCCTCAGGCCACTCGACGAACGCGATCGCGTCCTCGAAGTACGGCTCCAGATCACCCCATTCAGCCGCCGACACGCCCTGGAAACGATAAAGGTCGAGATGGGAGACCTCGCCGCGCGCCCCGTGATACCGGTGCCCGATCGTGTACGTCGGGCTCGTCACCTGCTCGCGCACGCCGAGCGCCGCGCACGCGCCGCGCACGAACGTCGTCTTCCCGCTCCCGAGCTCGCCCGAGACCGTGACGACGTCGCCGACGACGAGCCGCCTGGCCAGCGACGCAGCGACCGCCTCCGTCTCCTCGGGAGAGCCGGTGTCCACCGCCCAAGCGTAAAGTCCGGCGCATGCCCGCATACGTCATCGTCGAGACCGACATCCACGATCCCGAGCAGTACGAGCAGTACAAGGCAGCGTCGCCGGCGGCCGTCGCCGGCGGCGGCGGACGCTTCATCGCGCGCGGCGGCGAGCTCGCCGTCTTCGAAGGAGACTGGAACCCGAGCCGCCTCGTGATCCTCGAGTTCCCCGACCTCGAAGCCGCCAAGGCCTGGTACATGTCGGAGAACTATCAGGAAGCGAAAAAGCTGCGCGACGGCGCCGCGCACCTGAATATGGTGGCCGTCGAAGGGGTCTAGAACAGGCCGAGCTGCTCGGCCGGCTCGCTGTGCGCCACGAGCGCAAGCTCCGGCTCGGCCGCCGCAGGAACGGGCTCGAGCACGCCGCCGAGCAGCTCCGGCAGCCGCGCAAAGTCCGCTTCCAGAACCTTCAGCATCGCCGGCGTGTACAACGCCGCCGCGGGGTGGTACAGCGGGTACAGCAGCACCTTGCGCCCACCGAGCGCCGTCTGCTGCTCCTGCCCGTGCACGCGCGTGATCCCGAGCGGCCGGCCGGACAAGAGCTTCGTCGCGAAGTTGCCGAGCGTCGCGACGACGACAGGCTGGATCAGCTCGATCTGGCGGAAGAGATGCGCCTCGCACGCCTCGATCTCGTCAGGCTGCGGGTCGCGGTTGCCGGGCGGACGGCACTTCAGCACGTTCGCGATGTACACCTCGCCGCGCGTCAACCCGATCTGCGCGAGCAGCTTCTCCAAGAGCTTCCCCGCCTGCCCGACGAACGGCAGCCCCTGCTTGTCCTCGTGGAAGCCGGGCGCCTCGCCGACGAACATCAGGTCCGCGTGCGGATTCCCCGAGCCGAACACGACCTGCGTCCGCCCCTGCGACAAGCGGCATTTCGTACACGCAGCGACAGCGTTCCCGTAGGCCTGGAGCTCGCCCACCTCGGAGACCGGAACGGCACTCACGGCGGCGAAGCCTACGCCTACCTGCGGATGGAAACGATCCGGGCCTTCCACGCCCCGCGCGGCGCCTCCACCTCGACCTCGTCGCCCTCGGCGCGCCCGATCACGGCCCGCCCGACGGGCGACTCCGGCGACACGCCGCCGACGCTCGAGATCTCAACTGTGATCACATCGCCGTCCTCACGCTCGAGCTCGACGGTCGCGCCGACGGTGACGACGCCGCTCGCAGCGGCCGCCTCCTCGTCGATCACTTCCGCATGCTGCAAACGCGATCGCAGGATCGCGATGCGCCGCTCGAGCAGGCCCTGCTCGTTCTTTGCCGCGTGATACTCGAAGTTCTCGGAGAGATCACCGTGGCCGCGCGCAGTGGCGATTGCCTCCACGACCGCCTGCCGCTTCGGTCCTTCCAGCTCGGCCAGCTCTTCCGTTAACTGCGCATGCTGCGCCCGAGTGAGCTGCTCCCCCTCTGGCGCGGACATCAGTGGCCGCAGCCGCAGCTGCCGCCGCAGCACCCGCCCCCGCCGCCGCCGCCGAAGGACGGCTGCTTCGCGGCACCGTGCACCGCGAACGACGAGAACTGCTTCGCGACGTTCGTCGCGGCGCAGTCCGGACAGGCGACCTGCTCGTCGCCGCGGACGAGCTCCTCGAAATGCGATTCGCATTCCATGCAGACGTATTCGTAGATCGGCACGAGCCTCAGTCTACGCGCGCGGCGGCCCGGTCGGCATCCTCCGCCAGACGCCTGGCCTCGGCCACCCGCGGATCCCCGTCCAACGCGGTCAGGTTCACCGCCACGAGCTCCGCCGCGCCCCGCGCAGCAGCTGCCCCCAACGCGGCCGCCGCCAGCGCATCCGCATGCACCCGCGGATCGCCTGACGCAGCAAGCTCCGCCGCCAGCGAGGCGACGTCCGCCCCGGCCCGCGCGATCTCGAGCGGCGCCTCCGCCGCGTCGGCGAACGCCCGCCCGATCTCCCAGTCGCGCAGCTCCGGCTTCAGAGCGGCCACGCGCTCATGCACGCCCAACGCAGCCGAGTACGCATCCGCATCGCGCTGAGCAAGGAGCCGCGTGCGCGCGCACAACGCATCCGCCTGCGCGACGAGCCCGCCCGCCCCCGAGACGCGGGCGGTCATCGCAAGCACTGCCGCAGCCATCGCGACGGCGGCGCCGAGCGCCGACCCGCCGCCGGGAACGTGGTCATCACGCGCGAGCTCGTCGAGCCACTCGCCGAGTGTCAGGTCGAGATACGGCCGCGAGGACGCCACCGCGGGATTCTCACCCGTTGGAGGCGTCTCCGCGACCGCAGCGCTCAGGCTTGATCGAGACGGACGCGCAGAGCGGCGACCACGGAGGGAATGGGGTCGATCCCTTCCGCCTCGAGTACAGCCTCGAGATCGGCTACGACCTTCGCGCGGAAGACGGCGTCTTCTTCGGCGCGCGCGACGATTGCGGCGAGCTCGGCTCGCGCCTGAGGAAGCTCCTGGGCCGCCCGGACCCACCCATCCGGCACGGCGGGCAGAAGTCGGAGAAGCTCACCGATCCGCTGTTCGTCGTAGTTGATCATCGGCAACTAGACGGCCGACCCCCTCACGATCTTCCCTCGAGTTCCGACCGAAGTTTCGTGAGGCAGCGGGAGATCCGGCTGGCGATCGTCCCAGCGGGCAGATCCAGGGCCTCGCCGATCGCCTTGTAGCTCTCGTCCTGGCAGAAAAAGCGGTCGAGGATCTCCCGGCACGGGTCGCCGACGGCGTCGAGGCCTGCCCGGACGGTCAAGGCGTCGTCCAACGCCGCGAGCCGCTCGTCGATGCCCGCCGTCTCCTCCAGCTCCGCGGGCGCCTCCCGACCGCCCGCCCGCAGCCGGTCGATGCAGAGCCGACGCGTCAGCTGCGCGATCCACGGGCGGATCGCCTCGTCGGAGCGCAGCCGGTCGAGGTGCTCGTACACGCGTGCGAAGACCTCCTGGAACACGTCCTCCGCGTCGTGCCCCTGCAGCCGGAAGCCCTGGACGGCGATCGCGTAGACGTAGCGGGAGAAGCGCTCGACGAGCTCGTTCCACGCAGCCTGGTCGCCGGCGCGGCAGCGCGCGACGAGCTGAGCGTCGGTGACGGTCTCCGTCATGGCCGGAAGGTAATGCCTAGGATCGGACGCGTGTCCGTTCTGGCACACGAAACCGACGAGGATCTCCCCGCCTGGAGCCTCCCGGCGACGGCGGGCGACTCGATCCGCCTGCCCTCGACCTGGCCCGAGCGCGTCACGCGCGAGTGGGCCTGGGGCGGCGCGACGGGGGCGGGCGTGCGTGTCTGCGTGCTCGACAGCGGCATCGAGCTCGACCACCCGCTGATCGGCCCGATCCAGCGTTCGGTCGCCGTCACGAAGGAGGGCGACGAGGTCACCGTCGCCGACGACGACTCGGGCGACCTCTGCGGTCACGGCACCGCGTGCGCGGGGATCATCCGCTCGTTCGCGCCCGAGTGCGAGCTCACGAGCGTCCGCGTGCTCGGCGCCGGCTACACGGGCAGCGCCGCCGTGCTGCTCGGCGGGCTCGAGTGGGCGATCAACGAAGGCTTCCACATCGTGAACATGAGCCTGTCGACGACGAAGAAGCAGTACGTGGACCGGCTGCACGAGCTGGCCGACTCCGCCTATTTCAAGCGGACGACGCTCGTCGCGTCGGCGCACAACATGCCCGTGGAGAGCTTCCCGTGGCGGTTCGCTGCGGTCGTCTCGGTCGGCAGCCACGAACTGCCCGACCCCTACAGCTTCTTCGCGAACCCGAACCCGCCGGTCGAGTTCTTCGCGCGCGGACTGAACGTCGACATCGCGTGGCTCGGGGGTGAGACGATCACCGCAACCGGCAACAGCTTCGCGACCCCGCACATCGCCGGCCTGAGCGCGCTGATCATGAGCAAGCATCCCGAGCTGACCCCGTTCCAGCTGAAGAGCGTTCTGCACCTGACGGCGACGAATGTGGGAGGCGGCGAATGAGCGACCTGCGCGCAGCCGTTGCAGCGGGGGTGCTGGGCGCCGAACAGTCGTACCGCGAGCTGCTGCAGGCGACGGTCGAGGTCGCGCGCGCCATCTTCAAGGCGAAGGCGTCGTCGGTGTTCCTGCTCGACGAGGAGACGGACGAGCTCGTCTTCGAGGCGGTCGCCGGCGAGGGCGCCGACACGCTCGTCGGGCAACGCTTCCCGTCGAGTACGGGCGTCGCCGGCTGGGTGCTCGTCACGCGGCAGCCGCTCGTCGTCGACGACCTGACCAAGGACACGCGCTTCTCGCGCGAGGCGGCGGAGTCGACCGGTTACGTGCCGCGCGGCCTGATGGCGGTGCCGCTGCTCTCCGAGGACAACGCGCTCGGCGTGCTCGAGGTGCTCGACCGGCCGCAGAACTCCGCGTTCACGCTTGCGGAGATGGATCTGCTCGGGCTGTTCGGCAACCAGGCCGCGATCGCGCTCGAGCTACTGCAGCGCGCGCGACGCGCGCGTGCGGCGCTCGACGGCGAGACGGAGCTCGCTCGCTTCGCCGCGCGGCTCGAGGACGCGCCTGAAGAGACACGGGCGGCCGGGCTCGAGCTCCTTCGCTCGCTCGAGCGGTTGCTCGGCTGAACGACGAAGGCCCGGTTTCCCGGGCCTTCAGAAAAGCTCTACCGAGGAGCGACTACTGCAGCTTGTGCTTCCCGAGCTTGTGGTGGCCGTGAGCCTCGACCTCGTCGTCGTCCTTCTCGGTCTCGTCGGTGACCTCGTCGTTCTCGCCAAGCCGGTGATGGCGATGGCCCTCGACCTCGTCGCCGGCCTCTTCGTGCGAATGCGGCCGCTGAGTTTCGTCCGACATTTTGGTGCCTCCCTTGTCTTTGAAGCCTCTGCGCACCCGCCGTGCGCGTTCCCCCTCTAGACGGTGTTGCTTCCCGGAATCTTCCCAGGCCCTCTTCAAATTCTCAACCGATATTGCGATGCTCCGCCGGCGATGGGTATGTGGGGGCGCCTCAGCGAGTCCTGGGCCGCATTTGCGGGCGCTTTCCGAAGCCGTGAGCTCCGTCGCCTGCAGCTCGCGGGCGTCGGATCGACCCTCGCCGTCTGGATCTACGCGATCGCGATCGCCGTCTACGCCTACCGCGAGAACGGGGCGAACGCGGTCGGGATCGTCCTGTTCGTGCGCTGGTCGCTCGCGGCCGTCTTCGCGCCGTGGCTGGCGCTCTTCGCCGACCGAGCCTCCAGGCGGACGGTCATGCTCGTCGTCGACTTCTCCCGGACCGCGCTCGTCGCGGTGATGACCGCCGTCGCCGCGAGCGGCGGCCCGCCGATGCTCGTCTATACCTGCGCGGTCCTCGTCTCGATCGTCTCCTCGGCGTTCGCACCGGCTCAGGCGGCCCTCCTACCCACGCTGTCGAAGACGCCCGAAGAGCTGACTGCCTCGAATCTCGCGCTCGAGACGATCGCGGGCGTCGGAATGTTCCTCGGCCCCGCGCTCGGCGGCCTCGTTCTCGCGTTCAGCGGGCCCTGGCTCGTGTTCCTCCTCGGAGGCGTCGGCTACCTCTGGTCCGGGCTCTGCGTCGTCGCGCTGACGCCCGACGAAGCACCGGTGGCCGACGAGCCGAAGCCGATCATGAGCGAGCTCCTCGCGGGCTTCTCCGCGATCGCATCCGACCGGCGGCTGCTCATCGTGATCGGGCTCATCGGAGTGCAGATGTTCGCGGTCGGATCCCTCGAGGTCGTCCTCGTCGTGGATGCGATCCGCGTGCTCCATGCCGGGAACTCAGGCGTCGGCTGGCTCAACACGGCGCTCGGAGTCGGGGGCGTGCTCGGCGGCGTCATCGGGGTCGCTCTCACCGCCCGGAAGCGCCTCGCAGGCGACTTCTCGCTTGGCTTCCTCGCGTACGGCGCCGCTCTCGCGGCGCTCGGCCTGTTCACCAACTTCACGGTCGCGCTCCTCCTGTTCGGGGTGATGGGGATGGGCGGCACGCTGATCGACGTCGCGGGCATGACGCTGTTGCAGCGCGCAGCACCGGCGGAGGTCGTCGGGCGGGTGTTCGGCGTCCTCCAAAGCCTGATGCTCGCGACGACGGCGATGGGCGCGCTCATCACTCCGCTTCTGATCTCGGCGATCGACCCCGCCTGGTCGTTTGCCGCGGTCGGGCTTCTGCTGCCCACGGCAGTTCTCATCGCGTGGCGCTCGCTGTCGGCAATCGACCGCTCGGCACGCATCGCCGTCGAGCCGCTCGAGCTGCTGCGCCGGATCGCGATCTTCGCTCCGCTGCCGACGCCGATCCTCGAGCGCCTCGCCTCGCTCGCGGCCGAGGTGCATGTCCCCGCGATGACCACCGTCTTCACGCAAGGCGACGCAGGCGACCGCTTCTACGTCGTCGCCGAAGGCACGGCGACGGTGGAGATCGACGGTGCCGAGGCAAACACGCTCTCGCGCGGCGACTTCTTCGGCGAGATCGCGCTCCTCCGCGACGTGCCGCGGACGGCGACGGTGCGCGCGGTCGACGACCTCCGCCTGTTCGCGCTCGAACGCGACGACTTCATTGCGGCAGTGACGGGCCACGCCCCGAGTCGCGACGCGGCTGACAGCATCGTCTCCGCGAGGTTGCCCGCAGCGGCGACGGTATAATTCGCAACGCCCGGCATCCACTACGGAGCTGGAGCGACGACGGTGCTGACACGAATCCACGTCATCGGCTCGGGCCGCGTCGGCTCGGCTGTGGCCGCCCGCCTGCGCGAGCGGGGCTTTGCCGTGGACGCGGACGGTCCCGAGCTCGTGCTGCTCTGCGTCCCGGACGGGGCGATCGCGTCCGTCGCGGCTGACGTTCCGGTCGGCCCGTGGGTCGCGCACGTGAGCGGTGCGACGCCGCTCGCGGCGCTCGAGCCGCACGAACGCCGGTTCAGTGTGCACCCGCTGCAGACATTCACGCGCTCGCGCGGCGCGGAGCAGCTCGACGGCGCCTGGGCTGCCGTGACCGCGGAGACCGACGAGGCGCGCGCGACCGGTCGCCGGCTCGCCGAGACGCTCGGTCTGCGGCCGTTCGAGCTCGCAGACTCGGCGCGCACGCTCTACCACGCGGGCGCGGTCTTCGGGTCGAACTACATCGTCACGTTGCAGCGCGCGGCCTCGTTGCTCTTCGAAGCCGCGGGCGCTCCGCCGGAGGCGCTCGAGCCGCTGATGCGACGTACGATCGAGAACGGCTTCGAGTTGACAGGCCCGATCTCGCGCGGCGACTGGGCGACGGTCGCGGCGCACCGGGAAGCGATCGCCGCGAGCCGGCCCGAGCTCGATCACCTCTACGAGACGCTCGCCGGCGCAACGCTGGCGCTCGCAACGTGAAGATCGTCCGGACAGCCGCAGAGCTTGCGCTCGAGGGTGACGTCGGGCTCGTGCCGACGATGGGCGCACTGCACGACGGCCATCGCGCGCTCTTCCGCGCAGCGCGCGCGGAGAGTGAGACCGTTGTCGCCTCACTCTTCGTCAACCCGGCGCAGTTCAACGCTGCTGCCGACCTCGCCGCGTACCCGCACGACGAGGCGCGCGACGCAGAGATCGCGGAGGCGGAGGGCGTCGACGTCCTCTTCGCGCCGAGTCAGGACGAGATGTACCCGCCCGGCTTCTCGACGTGGATCGAGGTCGACGACGCGGGCGCCGAGGGCGCGGCGCGACCCGGGCATTTCCGCGGCGTCGCGACCGTGTGCGTGAAGCTCTTCAACATCGTGCGCCCACAGCGCGCGTACTTCGGGCAGAAGGACGCGCAGCAGGTGGGGGTAATCCGAAGCGTCGTGCGCGACCTGAATCTCCCGCTCGAGATCCGTGTCGTCGAGACCGTTCGGGACGAGGACGGGCTCGCGTTCTCGTCGCGCAACGTGCTGCTCTCAGCTGAGGAACGGCAGCTTGCGCTTGCGCTTCCTCGTGCACTGGCTGCAGGCAAGAAGGCATACGAAGCACGCGCGGACGCAGTCAGCGCCACCCGCAGTTCCTTCAACGGCCTGCGGCCCGAATACGTCGAGCTCGTCGAGCTCGGCGACGCAACGCTGCTCGCTGCAGCACTGCGCGTCGGACACATTCGCTTGATCGACAACGTCCTCGTGAAAGGGGAGCTCTCATGACCGACAAGCCTCCGCGCTACGCGTCGTGGACTGCCGGCAAGCTGCCGCTGCCGGAGCTCGCGGAGATGAAGCGGCGCGGCGACAAGATCGTCATGCTCACGGCGTACGACGCGCCGAGCGGCCGGCTCGCAGACGCAGCCGGCGTCGACCTCATCCTCGTCGGGGACTCCTCGGGCATGGTCGTGCACGGACGCGAGTCGACCGTCCCCGTCACCCTCGACGAGATCCTGTTCATGACGCAGTGGGTCACGCGCGGCGCAAAACGGCCGCTCGTGATTGCCGACATGCCGTTCGGCTCGTACGAGACCTCGAACGAGCAGGCGGTCGCGAACGCGATCCGGCTCGTCAAGGAAGGCGGCGCCGACGCAGTGAAGCTCGAGCGCGGCGGCACGTCGGTTGCGCGCGCGCACGCGATCGTCGAGGCGGGCGTGCCCGTGATGGGGCACGTCGGGCTGACGCCGCAGACGGCGACGGTGCTCGGCGGCTTCAAGGCGCAGGGCCGCACGGCGGACCGAGCGCAGCAGCTGATCGAAGACGCGCTGGAGCTGCAGGCGGCGGGCTGCTTCGCGATCGTGCTCGAGGCTGTGCCGGCTGCCGTCGCGCGGGCAGCGACGCGCGCGCTGGCGGTGCCGACGATCGGCATCGGCGCGGGCGGCGACACGGACGGCCAGGTGCTCGTCTGGCACGACATGCTCGGCTACTACGAGGGCCATGCGCCGCGCTTCGTCAAGCGCTATGCGGAGATCGGCGATGCGATCGTCGATGCGCTCGGTCACTACGCCGAGGAAGTGCGAAGCGGCGCTTTTCCGCAGGCGCAGCACACGTATGCGATGCCCGAGGAGGAGCGCGCGGCGTTCGAGGGCGCTACCGACTCGCAGCGATCGCGATGAGAACGGGGAACGCGGCGGCGAGCGCGACCGTCGCCGCTGACCTCCCCCACGTCCAGCCGTGCACGGTGCGCACGCCGACGAGAAGCAGCCAGACGCTCCACGCGACAAAGCCGAGATAGACGCCTCCGAAGATGGCGTCACCACGCCCGTAGTCATCGCCGCCGGTGCGGAACAGATCCTCGCCGTACACGGCGATGCGGATCGGCCAGAACGTGACGAGCGAGAGCGCGAGTGGCGTCGCCGCGAGCGCGAGGACGTGGCGCGCGCGGAGCCACGTTCCCTCGCTGCCGAAACGCCGTGCCGAGCCGAAGAGCAGGCCGCCGCCGAGCCAGTAGACGATCGCCGCGTAGATCCCGCCCGCGATGAACGCGAGCACCGGGATGAGCAGTGCGGAAACACGCCCGTCGTTCAACATGCGGCGGAACGTCGGGCTGACGAGCACGACCGAGATCGACGCGAGCGCGAGGATCGCGAAGAGCGGCTCGTTCCTCGCCTCGACCGCGTCCTCCGACTCGTCACGCAGCTGGACGAAGATCGCCTGCGGCGCGGCGAGCGCCGCGAGTGCGCGTAGCCACCAGCTGCGTTCGGTAAACGGCGTGCGCGCCGCCTCTGTGCTCACGGCGCGCACGATAGCCTCCGCTCGTGGATCCAGAGGTCACTGCGCAGGTTCACGCCGCCGCTCCGTACACGGAGTTCCTGGGGCTGGAGATCGTTTCCGCCTCGCCCGATGAGATTCGCTCACGCCTCGCGTGGAGCGAAGACAAGTGCACCGCCGGCGGCATGCTCCACGGCGGCGCGCTGATGAGCCTGGCCGACTCGGCAGGCGGGTTCCTCGCGTTCCTGAACCTGCCGGCGGACGCGAAGGGCACCGCGACGATCGAGTCGAAGACGAACTTCCTCGGGCCGATCTCCGGCGGTCACGTCAACGCGGTGACGCGTGCGTTGCACAAGGGCAAGCGCACGATCGTCGTCGATACCGAGCTCTTCGACGACGACGGCAGGCTCGTGGCGCGCGTGACGCAGACGCAGGCGGTTCTCTGAGTGCTCCCGGCTGTCGTCTCGAGCTGGGCGGACTGCGCGACAGACGGTTAAGCAGCCGCTACAGCAGTCTCCACCGGCAGGACGTCGCGGAGGAACCGCCCTGTGAAGCTCTCTTCAACCTGAGCCACGTCCTCAGGGGTCCCGACCGCGACGATCTCGCCGCCGGCCTCGCCGCCTTCGGGGCCGAGGTCGACGATCCAGTCGGCTTGCTTGATCACGTCGAGGTTGTGCTCGATGACGATCATCGTGTTGCCGCTGTCGACGAGCCGTTGCAGCGTCTCGAGCAGCTTCTCGATGTCCGCGAAGTGCAGGCCTGTGGTCGGCTCGTCGAGGATGTACAGCGTCTTGCCCGTCGCGACCTTGCACAGCTCGGCGGCGAGCTTCACGCGCTGCGCCTCTCCGCCTGAGAGCGTCGTCGCCGGCTGGCCGAGCTTGATGTAGTCGAGCCCGACGTCGTGCAGCGTCTGCAGGCGCCGGCGGATCTTCGGGATCTTCGCGAAGAACTGCAGCGCCTCCTCGACCGACATGTCGAGCACGTCGGAGATCGTCCTCCCCTTGAATCGCACCTCGAGCGTCTCGCGGTTGTAGCGCGCGCCCTTGCACGTCTCGCACGGGACGTAGACGTCCGGCAGGAAGTGCATCTCGATCTTGATCTGACCGTCGCCCTTGCACGTCTCGCAACGGCCGCCGCGCACGTTGAACGAGAAGCGGCCCGGCTTGTACCCGCGCACCTTGGCCTCAGGCGTCAGGGAGTACAGCTCGCGGATGTGCGTGAAGAGGTCGGTGTACGTCGCAGGGTTCGAGCGCGGCGTGCGGCCGATCGGCTTCTGGTCGATGTCGATCACCTTGTCGAACACGTCGACGCCCTCGACGCCGTGATGCCGTCCCGGCTTCGTGCGCGCGCGGTTGAGCCGGTTCGCGAGCGACTTGAAGACGATCTCGTTCACGAGCGTCGACTTCCCCGAGCCGGAGACGCCGGTCACGCAGAT
>DATAOK010000069.1:0-16516 GCA_036265735.1 Gaiellaceae bacterium | reverse complement strand
GAAACGCTCGACGTCCTGAACCGCGTGTTCCCGTACCGGCCGTGCGAGGGGCCGAAGCCGGGCCGCCATTCGGGAATCCCGTGCCTCGACTACCACATCGACCGCTGCCTGGCCCCATGCGTCGGCTACGTCTCGAAGGAGAACTACCGCGCGATCATCGACGGCGTCATCGAGTTCTTGTCGGGCAACGTCCGCCCGATCCAGCGCGAGCTCGAGCAGAAGATGAACGAGGCCGCACGCGAGGAGCGGTTCGAGGACGCCGCGCGCTACCGCAACCGGCTGTTCGCCGTGCAGCACCTCGTCGAGCGGCAGGCGGTCGAGCGGCAGTCGGTCGGCACGGTTGACGTCGTGGGATTCGCTGCGGAAGGCGATCGCGCCGTCGTGCAGATCTTCCCGCTGCGCGGCGGCCGCATGGTCGACCGTCATTCGTTCCACCTCGAGAACGCGGAAGGCCAGGACATGAACACCGTGCTCGAGTCGTTCGGCCTCGAGTACTACGGCTCGGCACCGAGTGTGCCGCCGCAGATCGTCGTGCCTCACGGTGCGGGCGACCTGTCGGCGCTCGCCGAGCTTCTGTCCGAGAAGCGCGGCGCGCGCGTCGAGGTGCGCGTCGCCGCGCGCGGCGAGAAGCGGCGGCTCCAAGAGCTTGCGGACGTGAACGCGCGCCAGGCGCTCGTCACCGCGCAGGTGGCGAGCGACCAGAAACGCGCGCGCCGGGTCGAAGCGCTCGAGGAGCTGCGCGAGGCGCTCAACCTCGAGTCGCTACCGCTGCGCGTCGAGTGCTACGACATCTCGCACGCGATGGGCCAGGATCCCGTCGGCTCGATGGTCGTGTTCCAGGACGCGATGCCGCGTAAGTCGGACTACCGGAAGTTCGGGATCAAGGGTGCAGGCCCCGACCCGGACGATTTCGCCGCGATGGCCGAGGTGATCGCGCGCCGCTTTGCGCGGCTCTCCGACGGGACGGGCGAGACGCACGACGCGTCGTTCGCGACCGCGCCGAACCTCGTCGTGATCGACGGCGGCAAGGGTCAGCTGTCCGCCGCGCTGGCCGCGATGCAGGCGTACGACCTGCCGCGCGTCGCGGTGATTGCGCTCGCGAAGCGGATCGAGGAAGTGTTCGTCCCCGGCCGCGCCGACCCGATCGTGCTCTCGCGGCACAACCCGGGGCTCCAACTCCTGCAGCGGATCCGCGACGAGGCGCATCGGTTCGCACTCGATTTCCACCGCCAGCGCCGCGAGTCGCGCGGCTTCGAGTCGCTCTTCGACGATCTCGACGGCGTCGGCCCGGCACGGCGGCGCGCGTTGCTGAACCACTTCGGCTCGGTCGACGAGATGGCGGCTGCATCGCAGGAGGAGCTCGAAGGCGTCCCCGGCGTGCCGGCCGCAGTCGCCCGCCGGATCTACGCGCAGCTGCACAAGACCGGCCGCGGGTAGGCCGGGTTTACACGGTCACGCCACAGGCGTAGGTTCGGTGGCGACATCTCGGCCGAAAGAAAGGAGGCTGGATGGCGGTACTTTCGGTCATGAAGATCGAGGGCAATCCGGACGATCTCATCGCCCGGATGCAGGACACCATCGGTCCAGTTGGGGCCCGAAAAGGGCCGCAGTACGGCGGGATTTCGTCGACGGCGGTACGGCTCGATGACGGGATCAAGATCTTCAACCTGTGGCAGACGGAGGAAGGTCGGCACCAGATGGCTGCCGACCCGGAAGTGCAGGCCGCGCTCAAGTCGGCCGGGTTCCCCGCGCCGAGCTTCACCGGCTACGAGGTGGTCTGGACTCGCTCGGCGATCGACGGTGCCAAAGAGCTCGCGCATCGGATCGCGGACGAGATCTGGACGCAGCACAAGCTCGAGGTGATCGACGAGGTGATTGCGAGCGACTTCGTCGGTACAAGCCCGACCGACGGCGAGTTCCGCGGCCCCACGGGATTCCGGCAGCTCGTCGAGCGGTACATCTCGGCGTTCCCGAACGCGACGATGCAGATCACCGAGATCGTCGCGGAGGGCGACATGATCGCCGCGCACTGGACGGCGACCGGCACGCACACCGGCGAGCTGATGGGCATCGCGCCCACCGGCCGCGACGTGACGGTCCAAGGCGTCCAGTTCGACCGGATCCGCGACGGGCAGATCGTCGAGAGCCACGGGCTCTTCGACGCGCTCGGCCTGCTCCAGCAGATCGGGGCAGTGCCGGCCGGAGCACCGGCGCCGGCGTAAAGATCGACCGAAAGGGGGCTGGTGGAACCACCGGCCCCCTTCCGACGTTGTGGGAGACATGCTCTCGCTGCCGTCCCCACGTCACATGCCGTGCGAGCAGTGCGGCGCCTCGGTCGAGCGCGGCGCGGAACCGGCGCACGAGTGCGACGACGAGCGGCGCCTCGAGTTCCGCGTCTTTGCCCTGCGCGACGAGATCGAGTCATTCGACAGGACATGGACTGTGTGGCTGCAGACGCCGCACGGCCGCTTCGAGCTGTTCTACGCCGAGCGCACGCGCCGCGCCTGATACGAAGCGGGCGTGGAGTCGTCCGCAACGGGACCAGCTGCCGCGCTGCGGCTGATCGGGCACCGGAACTTCGGGCCGTACTTCATCGGCAACGCGTCGTCCGCGACCGGGACGTGGTTCCAGAACCTCGCGGCGTCGCTCTTCGTGTACCGGCACACGCACTCGCCGTTCCTTCTCGGCGTGCTGCAGTTCGCGACGTTCATCCCGGTGCTCGTGCTCGCGCCGTGGGCGGGAAGCGCCGCAGACCGCTTCGACAGGCGGCGCCTCGTCCTCTGGTCGCAGCTCTGCGCGACCGCGCTTGCTGCGCTCCTCGCGGGTCTCGCGTGGGCGGGGCTCGCGCCCGTCGCGGTCGTGATCATCGTGTCGCTCGGCCTCGGGGTGGTCAGTGCGTTCTCCGCGCCGGCCGCGCAGGCGCTGATCGCCGACCTTGTTCCGCGCGAGGAGATCCAGTCGGCGGTCGCGCTGAACTCGATGACGTACAACCTCGCGCGCGCCGTCGGCCCGGCGCTCGCGGCGCTCTCGGTGCGGAGGCTCGGCATCCCCGCGTCGTTCGCGATCAACTCGGGCTCGTATCTCGTGCTCGTCGGAGGCGTGCTCTTGGTGCAGCCTCCCGTCCGCGAGCTCGCGCGGCGCGGCGAGGCGAGCCTGCGTCAGAGCCTGCGCCTCTTGCGTGAGCAGCCGCATCTCCTCGGCTTCCTGCTCATCGTCACTGCCGTCGGCTTCGCCTCCGATCCGATCAACACGGAGTCGCCGGCGTTCGCGCACGCCTTCCACCGGCCGGACACCGACGCGGGGTACGTGATCGGCGCGTTCGGCGCCGGTGCGGTGCTCGCAGCGTTCGCGCTCGCGGGGCGCACCGCCGGGACGCGGCGCCGCATGGCGACGACGCTCGCGCTGCTCGGCTTCGGCGTGATCGGGTTCGCGGTCTCGCCGTGGCTCGGGCTCGGCTTCGTCTTCCTCGCGGTTGCCGGCTTCGGCTATCTCGCCTCGAACACGCACGCGACGAGCCGCCTCCAGCTCGACGTCGACATCGCGCAGCGCGGCCGGATCATGGCGCTCTGGAGCGTCGCGTTCCTCGGCCTCCGTCCGGTCGCGAGCCTCACCGACGGGGCGATCGCCGGCGCCTTCGGCGTGCGGGTGGCCGGGGTTGTCCTCGCGCTCCCCGCGCTGGCCGGCGCGGGGGCGATTCACTTCTTACAGCGACGTAACCGAACGCTTACGTTCCAGGCGTAGCGTCCCCGGCCAATGGAGCTGCACTTCATCGCTGACGACCTCGAAGAGCACGCCTGGTACGTCGACCTCGTCGCCGACTTCGTCGACGACGTCGAGGCGTTCCTGGGCGAGCTCGAAGAGGCGTCGAACTAGCGGCCGGCGTCCTCCGCCGGCCCCATGTAGGGGTAGCGGTAGTCGGTCGGCGGGACGAACAGCTCCTTCACGGTCCGCGGCGAGACCCAGCGAATGAGGTTCCACATCGAGCCCGCCTTGTCGTTCGTCCCCGAGGCCCTGCCGCCGCCGAACGGCTGCTGCCCGACGACCGCGCCGGTGGGCTTGTCGTTGACGTAGAAGTTCCCGGCCGCGTAGCGGAGTCGCTCATGCGCCGCATCGACGGCTGAGCGATCGCGTGAGAAGACCGCGCCCGTGAGGCCGTACGGCGCGCCGCCGTCGATCAGGTCGAGCGTCTGCTCGTACTGCTTCTCCGGATAGACGAACGCGGTCACGACGGGTCCGAAGAGCTCCTCCTTCATCGTGCGGAAGCCGGGGTCGCTCGTTTCGATCACCGTCGGCTCGACGAAGTAGCCCTCGGAGTCGTCGTAGCCGCCGCCGACGAGCACGCTCGCCTTCCCGTTCGCGGCCTTCGCCTCGTCGATCGCAGCCTTCTGCGTCTTGAACGAGTTACCGTCGATCACCGCGCCCATGAAGTTCTGGAAGTCGGAGACGTTCCCGACCTTCAAGCCCTTCACCTCTTCGACGAGCCGCTCCTTCAGCGCCGGCCACAGGTTCGACGGCGCGAACACGCGTGACGCCGCCGAGCACTTCTGTCCCTGGTACTCGAAGGAGCCGCGCACGATGGCCGTTGCGAGCGCGTCGACGTCCGCGGACGGGTGCGCGACGATGAAGTCCTTGCCGCCGGTCTCACCGACGATGCGCGGATAGTTGCGGTAGTGGTCGAGGTTCGAGCCGACCGTCTGCCACATCCCGTTGAAGACCGCAGTCGAGCCGGTGAAGTGGATGCCGGCGAGATGCGGGCTCGCAAGCGCGGGGTCGCCGACGTCGGCCCCCGAGCCGTAGACGAGGTTGATCACGCCCGGCGGCAGACCGGCTTCCTCGTAGAGCTTCATCAGGAAATACGCCGAGTACGCGGCCGTCGAGGCCGGCTTCCAGACGACGGTGTTGCCCATGAGCGCGACCGAGGTCGGAAGGTTGCCGCCGATCGCCGTGAAGTTGAACGGCGTCACCGCGAACACGAAGCCCTCGAGCGGGCGGTACTCCAGGCGGTTCCAAACGCCGGGGGAGGAGGCGGGCTGCTCCTCGTAGATGCGCGTCATGTACTTGACGTTGAAGCGCCAGAAGTCGACGAGCTCGCACGCAGCGTCGATCTCCGCCTGATGCGCCGTCTTCGACTGGCCGAGCATCGTCGCCGCGTTCAGCGTTTGCCGCCACGGGCCGGCGAGCAACTCTGCCGCGCGCAGCAGCACTGCTGCGCGCTCTTCCCACGGCGTGCGCGACCAGTCGTTCCACGCCTCCGCCGACGCGTTGATCGCGCGTTCGACCTCCTTCGCGCCGCCCTTGTGGACGCTCGCGAGCACATGGCCGCGGTTGTGCGGTTCCACTGCGTCAAATGTGTTGCCGGTTCGGATCTCTTCGCCGCCGATGATCAGCGGGATGTCGAGCTGCTCGTTCTCCATCTCGGTGAGGCGGACGCGCAGCTCCTCACGCTCGGGCGTGCCGGGCGCGTAGCTGCGGACGGGCTCGTTGTAGGGCTCAGGGACGCGGAAGATGCCGTGGACGCTCATGGCGCCATCTTAGGATTGAGCAGCATGGCCGTGAGGCAGGTCGCGTACGAGGTCGAGAGCTGGGGCGTGGGGGAGCTGTGGGTGGACGGCGACCGGGTCGTCTGGCACGAGCTGCCGTTTCCCCGGCGGAGCGCGGCCCACGGCGATCATCCGCTCGTCGACCGGCTCCGCGCGTACTTCGATGGGGAGCCGGACACGTTCGAGGACGTCGAGCTCGACCTCGAGTACGAGACCCCGTTCCTCGAGAGCTGCGCGCGCGAGCTGCGCGCGGTGCCGCGCGGCGAGGTGGTGACCTACGGGGAGCTTGCTGCTTTGGCGGGCTCACCCGGCGCGGCGCGGGCGGCGGGCTCGTTCTGCGCGCGGAACCGGCTCGGGCTGTTCGTCCCGTGTCACCGCGTGGTGTCGGCCGGCGGCCTTGGGTCGTACGGCTCGTACGGGCTTGCGTACAAGAAGCGACTCTTGGAGCTCGAGGGTGTCTCTCTCTGAGGATCTCCGCAACGAGCTCGCCCAGATCGCGCCCGAAGCGGACTGCGATCGACTCGCGGAGTTGTCCGGTCTGTTCCACGCCGCGGGCAGCGTGCACCTGCGCGGCCGCGGGGAGGTCGCGCTGCATCTCGATCTCGCGAGCTCCGCGGTTGCCCGACGAGCGTTCGCGCTCTTGCGTGCGTTCGGCGTCGACTCGGAGATCCGGACGTACCAGCAGCATGCGTTCGGCCGGGCGACTCGTTATCAGCTCCACGTCGAAGGCTCCGGGCATGCGTACGAGACGCTCCACCGTGCAGGCGTGCTCGATGCGGCGCATCGCCCGGTCGAGCGGCCGCCGCGTCGCGTGGTTGCGCGGCGGTGCTGCCGGCGCGCGTACCTCCGCGGCGCGCTCCTCGCGGCAGGGTCGCTGAGCGGCCCCCGTGATCCACATCTCGAGATCCGGACCTCGGAGGTCGAGGGCGCGCGTTTTCTTGCAGACCTCGCGGCGCGCGAGGGCGCGGACTTGCGCGTCCTCGATCGCGGGAGGCACGCGGTCGCATATGCAAAGGGTGTCGAGTCGATCGCCGACGCGCTTGTCGCCGCCGGCGCAACGGACACCGTTCTTGTCCTCGAAGAGAGCTCCGTCCTCGCTGCGATTCGCGCTGATGCGAACCGTCTTGCGAATGCGGATCACGCAAATCTTGTTCGCACAAGCCGCGCGGCGCACGCGCAATTGGAAGCAGTGCGCAGTCTCGACATTGAATCGCTCCCCGATGAATTGCGCGAGGTCGCAACGTTGCGCTTGCGTCATCCAACGGCGTCGACCGCCGAGCTCGCGCGGCGTTGTCATCCGCCAACATCGAAGGCGTCTGCGTACCGACGACTACGCAAGCTTCAAGAACTCGCGACGAACTAAGTACGATTTTCAACTCGTCTAGCTTTGATCAAAAGGCGTCGTCATACTCGACAACGGCGGGTCCGCGCTCGTCCGGCGACGGATTCAGACCCCGTCCGTCGCCACGGTCTCGGGTGTGGTGTAAGGACCGGGAGGGTCGTCCTCGGAGCTTCCCGGTCCGCCCGCCTGCGCTGAGAGCCGTCTGCGTCCGGTCCGGCGACGCCGTGATTAGCATCCCTGCAGGCACATAGTCAGACGACGAAAGGCGCGCTTCCTCTATGGCGAAGATCAGGGTCGGGATCAACGGTTTCGGGCGCATTGGGCGCAATTTCTTCCGCGCGGCGCTCGAGCGCGGCGGCGATCTGGAGCTCGTCGCGGCGAACGACATCGGCGACACGAAGACGATGGCGCATCTCCTGAAGCACGACTCCGTGCTCGGCACGCTCGCTCTGCCGGTGGAGGCGGGCGACGGCGTGATCCGAGCGGGCGACCACGAGATCAAGTTCGTGAGCGAGCGCGACCCGGCGCAGCTCCCGTGGGGAGAGCTCGGAATCGACGTCGCGATCGAGTCGACGGGGATCTTCACCGATCGCGAGAACGCGCAGAAGCATCTCGATGCCGGTGCGAAGAAGGTCGTCATCTCGGCGCCGGCGACGGATCCGGACATCACGATCGTGCTCGGCGTCAACGACCGCGACTACGACCCCGAGCAGCACTCGATCATCTCGAACGCGTCGTGCACGACGAACTGCGTCGCACCGCTCGCGAAGGTGCTGCACGAGGCGTACACGATCGAGCGCGGCTTCATGACGACGATCCACGCGTACACAAACGATCAGCGCACGCTCGACCTCCCGCACTCGGATCTGCGTCGCGCACGTGCTGCGGCGATCAACCTCATTCCGACGTCGACCGGAGCCGCGCGGGCGATCGGTCTCGTGCTACCGGACTTGAAGGGCAAGGTCGACGGGATGTCGATGCGCGCACCGGTGCCGACCGGATCGATCGTCGACCTCGTTGTGCAGATCGGAGGGTCGACAGACAAGGACGCAGTGAACGAGCTCTTCCGGTCGAAGGCTGACACGGGCGACTTCGAGGGGATCCTCGAGTACTCGGACGAGCCGCTCGTCTCGACCGACATCGTCCACTCGTCGTTCTCGTCGATCTTCGATAGCGGGCTCACGATGGTGAACGGGAATCTCGTGAAGGTCTTCGGCTGGTACGACAACGAATGGGGCTACAGCTGCAGGCTCGTCGATCTCGTTGCGAAGATCGGGGCGACGCTGCCGGCGGCGGTCGCGTAGCTTCGATGCGCCTGCCGCGCTCTGTTCGTGACGCCGACGTCGCCGGCAAGACCGTGCTGGTCCGGAGCGACCTGAACGTCCCGCTCGAGGACGGGGCGGTTGCAGACGACACACGCATCCGTGCGTCGCTGCCGACGTTCGAGCTGCTGCTCGACCGCGGCGCAGCCGAGGTGCGCGTCTGCTCGCATCTCGGACGGCCGAAGTCGGACGACGACCGCGAGCGGCTCTCGATGCGACGCGTGGAGAGCCGGTTGAGAGAGCTGCTGCCGGGCGACCGGCTCGTCGTGCTCGAGAACACACGGTTCAATCCGGGCGAGACGAAGAACGACCCGAGCTACGCGCGCGAGCTTGCCGACGGTTGCGACCTCTACGTGAACGACGCGTTCGGCTCGGCGCATCGCGCGCACTCGTCGACCGAAGGCGTTGCACATCTGCTGCCGTCGTATGCGGGGCTCCTGCTACTCCAGGAGCTCGAGCATCTCGGACGGTTGCTCGGCGACGTGGAGCGGCCGTTTGTCCTCGTGTCGGGCGGTGCGAAGGTGGACGACAAGCTCGGCGTGCTGCAGAACCTCGGCGGGCGGGCGGACACCGTGCTGATCGGCGGGAAGATGGCCGAGCAGGTGCGAACGGAGAACCCGCTCGACTTCGACGTCGTGCTGCCGACAGACGTCGTCGCGGCAGCGGCATTCGAAGCCGATACGGAGTCGACCGTGTGTGCGTTCGACGCGCTACCGGACGGCTGGCTCGGGCTCGACATCGGGCCGGAGACCCGCGAGCGGTTCACCTCCGAGCTCGCTCGCGCGCGGACGATCTTCTGGAACGGGCCGATGGGCGTCTTCGAGTGGAAACCGTTCGCGGAGGGGACGAAGGCGGTGGCGGAGGCGGTCGCCGCGAACGGTGACGCGTTTTCCGTCGTCGGAGGTGCGGACTCGGTACGTGCGCTCAACGAGCTCGGGCTCGCGGATCGGATCTCGTGGGTGTCGACCGGCGGCGGCGCGAGCCTCGAGCTGCTCGAGGGGAAGGAGCTGCCCGGCGTGGCGGTGATCCCCACGTAGGATCAGTCGCCTTGCTCGTCGCCGGAAACTGGAAGATGTTCTCAGGCCCGAAGCCGGCGGAGCTGGCGGCTCGTCTCGCCGGCATCGACGGCGTCGACATCGTCGTCGCGCCGCCGTACACAGAGCTCACCTCGTGCGTACACGCCGGGCTTGCGACGTATGCGCAAAACGTGCACTGGGAGCCGGAGGGGCCGTACACCGGTGAGGTCTCCGCGCCGATGCTCCTCGAGCTCGGCGTGGCCGGCTCGATCGTCGGCCACTCGGAGCGTCGTCAGTACTTCGGCGAAACGGATGCGGGCGTCGCGCGGCGCGCCCACGCGGCGCTTGCAGCCGGCCTGCGCGTGATCGCCTGCGTCGGCGAGACACAGGAGGAGCGCGACGGAGGCGACACGGAGATGGTGCTCCGCATCCAAGTCGATGCGATCCGCGAAGCGTGCACGGGCCAGGACGGGCTCGTGCTCGCGTACGAGCCCGTCTGGGCGATCGGTACCGGCCGGACAGCGACGCCGGAGCAGGCCCAGGAAGCGCACGCGCTCATCAAATCGCTGCTCGACAAGCCGGTGCTCTACGGCGGCTCGGTCAAGCCTGACAATGCCGAGGAGCTGATGGCGCAGCCGGATGTCGACGGCGCGCTCGTCGGCGGCGCATCGCTCGACATCGACTCGTTCGCCTCGATATGCCAGGCAGCCGCACGTTCCCGCTCGTAGCGCTCGTCATCCTCGACGGGTGGGGATGCGCGCCGTCCGGTCCGGGCAATGCCGTGTCGCTCGCGCACACACCGGTGTTCGACGAGCTGTGGCGCGAGTACCCGCACACGACGATCGCCGCCTCGGGCGAGGCGGTCGGCCTGCCGGCCGGGCAGATGGGCAACTCCGAGGTCGGGCACCTCACGATCGGCTCGGGACGTATCCTCGACCAGGACTTTCAGCGCGTGAACCGCTCGATTGCGGACAGCAGCTTCTTCGAGAACGAGGCGCTCGTGTCGGCATTTCGCCGCGCCCGCGAGCGCGGGGGAGGCGTGCACCTGCTCGGACTCGTCTCCAACGGAGGCGTGCACTCGCACATCGAGCACCTCCGTGCGCTGCTCGAGCTCGCACGACGCGAAGACCTGGCGGACCGGACGTGGATCCATGCGTTCACGGACGGGCGGGACGTGTCGCCGACGTCGGCCGTGCGCGATCTGGCCGAGCTGCCCGACGATCGCATCTCGTCCGTGTCCGGTCGGTACTACGCGATGGACCGCGACAAGCGCTGGGACCGCACGGAACGTGCGCTCGACGTCGTCTTACACAGGTGTACACCTACATTGATGGCTACAGACACAGACATAGCCATCACTGCGGTGCGGCAAAGCTATGACGAAGGCGTGACAGACGAGTTCATCGTCCCGGTCTGCTTCGACGGGCGGCCCGGGCTCGACCCGGCGAAGGACTCCGCGATCTTCTTCAACTTCCGCCCGGATCGCGCGCGCCAGCTGTCGGAGAAGCTCGGCGAGCTCGAAACCGACCTGACGACGATGACGAAGTACCGAGAGGACTTCACGTTTCCTGTCGCCTTCCCGGAGCAACGCGTCGACATGGTTCTGGCAGAGGTGCTCGCGCAACACGGCGTCCGGCAGCTCCACGCCGCCGAGACGGAGAAGTACGCCCACGTGACCTACTTCTTCAACGGCGGCGAAGAGGACGAGCACGAAGGCGAGGAGCGGATGCTCGTGCCGTCACCGCGCGACGTCCCGAGCTACGACCACAAGCCGGAGATGTCCGCGCCCGAGCTCGCCGACCGCTTCGTCCGGGCGATCGAGGAGGGCGAGTACGCGTTCGCCGTCCTTAACTTCGCGAACCCGGACATGGTCGGCCACACGGGCTCGATCCCGGCCGTCGTCCAGGCGGTCGAGACGACCGACCGCTGCCTCGGCGAGGTCGTCGCGGCGGTGGCGGCCAAAGGAGGGATCTGCCTGGTCACGGCCGACCACGGAAATGCCGAAAAGATGCTCGAGGACGACGGCGTCAGTCCCCACACGGCCCACACGACGAACCTTGTGCCCTTGATCGCAACGGAAAAGCGACTCAAGCTGCGGGAAGGCGGCGAACTCTCCGACCTGGCCCCCACAGCGCTGGCCCTGCTCGGTTTTTCCCAGCCCTTACAAATGACCGGGAAAAAGCTCTTCACCTTCCTCTAACCCCGATATCATGGTGCCCCTTGTCACTGCCCCAGCCTGACTTCGGCGTCCTGCGGAAGGCACAGCGTGGTGATGAGCGCGCGTTCTCCATCATCGTGCGCGCTTACCAGGTGCCGGTCTTCAACTACGTCCTCCGACTCGTCGGCGACCGGTCGCTGGCCGAGGACCTGACGCAGGAGATCTTCCTGCGCGTTTTCCAGGGGCTGCCGCGCTTCTCGCTCCGCTCGAAGTTCACGACGTGGCTGTTCCAGGTCGCGAAGAACCGCGTGCTGGACGAGCTGCGCGCCGTCGAGCGCCGGCCGCGCGCGGTCGTGGACATCGACGACGTCCCGCCGCTCGAGGTGCTCGACGCGCCGTTCGAGCGACTCGAGGCGATCGATGCGGTTTGGCGCGCAGTGGAGGGGCTGAACGTCGACCTCAAGATGGCGCTGCTGCTCCGCGATGTCGTGGGCCTCTCGTATACGGAGATCGCCGACTCGCTGGAGGTCACACTGGCGACGGTGAAGTGGCGCATCTACAAGGCGCGCGAGGACGTGCAGGTCGCGCTCGCGCGCGAGGGCATCCACCTCTACGGCGAGGGCGAGGAACCTGCCGCCGTCGAGGCGATCACTCCCGCCTAGCGCGAGTGCGCTAACAGCCAGGAGGCGAGGTTGTCGGCGTCAGCCTCGGCCTTCTGACCCAGCCGTCCGTCCGGCGGTGTGCATGCGATCTGCGCCGGTAGCGCGTTGACGAGGCTCGTCAGCTGCTCGAGCAACACATGCGGGATGCGTCCCGCGTTGATCGCCGCAACCACGTCGCCCAGCAGCCGTTCGGCCCGCTGCTGCGCCAGGCAGGCTTTGTCCGCGATGAGGGCGGCCGCAACCGCGCGCGCTTCGCGGCTCCAGGCGTGAGCGAGAGCGCGCGGCAGCTTCGGCTCGGGCGGCGCCTGCGTGTGGTGCGAGCCGCACCCCGCGAGCAGCGCGCTGAGCGCAACGAGCGCAACCGCGCGCCTCACTGGCCGACCGCGAGCCGCAGCGCGAGCGCCTCCGGCAGGCCCGCCTCCGCCATCTGTGCCTGCGTGCGCTCGATGTCGTATTCGACGCGCCGAAAGGTTGCGGTCTGCGCGTCGAGATCGAGCAAGAGGTAGGCCGCCCGTGGATCTCCGTCGCGCGGCTGGCCCACCGAGCCGGGATTCAACACGCTCCGTGCCTCGGCCAGCTCGAGCTCCGTTCCGGCAGCCGCGAGCCCGCCGTCGAGCCCGTCGCCCTGCAGCTGAATCTGGAGCGCGACGTGGCTGTGCCCCACGAGCACGATCGGCTCCAACGCGACCGCGAGCGTCATCAGCGCGGCTTCGCCCGACAGCACGTACTCCCACACCGGGTCGCGCGCGCTGCCGTGGAAGAGCGCGACGCCGTCGGTCTTCGCGGACGGCTGGAGCGAGTTCAGGAACGCGAGCGACTCGTCGTTCAGCACCGTCCGCGTCCATCGCGCAGCCGTCCCTGCGTCGCCGCTGAACTCCCAGAGATCGAGCGTGCCGCGAACGGCGAGGTCGTGGTTTCCGCACAGGCAGATCCGCGTGCGCTCCTGCATGAGCCGCGTGCACTCGTTCGGGCGCGGGCCGTAGCCGACGAGATCCCCAAGGCACCAGAGCTCGTCCGGCGTGTCGTCGTCGATCGCCGCGAGCACCGCCTCGAGCGCGACGAGATTCGAGTGGATGTCGGAGACGACGGCGACACGCATCAGCGGATTCTCGATGTCACGAGCCCGAGGAGCGTCGGCACCGTCGCCGGGACGACCGACGTGACGACGAGCAGCAGTCCCCAGGCGCCGGCAGCGAGCCCGGTTGCAACCGCCGCGCGCACGCGCCTCGTCACAACGATGCCGAGCAGCGCTGCCGCGGCGAAGTCGAGCCAACCCATCGTTGCCGACCCGAACGTCGCATCACCGAGCCGTGGGATGGGATGTCCGGCGGCCGAGGGAAGCGGTGCGCGGTGCAGTGCCGTGGTCGCGGGGCCGACCTGCGGCGTCGCCCAGACGAGGACGACGTCGACGACACAGAGCACGACAAGACCGGCAGCAAGCGACCACGCCGGCGCGATCACCGCCGCAACCTCCGCGACCGTTGCGGCCGCGAGCACGATCAGCGTGACGGCCGCCGCCTGGGCGACGAGCCCGTGCGCGAGCCACGCGACGAGCCACAACGTCACGGAGAGCGGCGCGCGCCGCCACCGAGCGGCCGCGAGCACGGGCGTCGCAACGGCGCCGACGAGCGCGAGCGCATGCGGCCCGCCGGCCAACAACCGCAGCAGCAGGATCCCGAGCCCGAGCGCCGCTGCGGGCGCGAGCAGCCCGAGCCAGCCAATCCGCCCACGGCGCAGCCCGCGCCGAGGCAGCATGACTGCCGCCGCCTGCATCGCGCACAGCACGGCGTACGATGGTGCGAGGCTCAGGGGTCGGGGGTCTCGGGGAGGTTCCGGATGCCCTCGGTCGTCTGGTACTTCGACCACGAGTCCTGCAACGCGGCGATCAACTCATCGACGAACCGCGGCGACGCGTTGATGCGCGCCACCACTGCGCCGGGGACGTCACCCTCCTCGACCTCGTGCTCGATCCGCGCGAATGTCAGCGTGAACTCGTAGCGGGAGAACGTGATGTTCGCGAAGTTCGCGTAGCTCCCGGCGATGTCCGCCGGGTCGAGATGGATGTTGAGCCGCTTTTCGCCCGACTCGGGCTCGGGCACGAACCCCTCGTCGTCCATGCCGGAATACTAGAGGCGTGAACCAGACGCCTCGGGTCCAGCAGGTTCTGCGCGTCGCGGCCGCGATCGTGGCGACGCTCGCCGGCGGGACGATCGCCTTTCACTCGACGCTCTCCGAGGGCTGGTTCCAGTCGTTCTACCGCGCCGTCGTCACGACGACCCTCGCCGGCCTCGACACGGTCCCGCACTCCAACGGCGCGCGCATCGTCTCGATCGTCCTCGTGCTTTGCGGCTTGACGATCATCGCGTATGCCGGCGCCGTTATCGTCGAGTCCATCGCCGGCGGCGTCCTCACCGGCGCTCTGGCGGAACGACGACGGGAGCGGAAGATCGAACGCCTGCGCGATCACATCATCATCTGCGGTTACGGCCGCGTCGGCCGCCGTGTAGCGGAGGAGTTTCGCGCGGCCGGCGTGCGCTACGTCGTCCTCGACTTCAAGGAGGAGGCCGTCGCCGCGGCGCGCGAGAAGGACGACCTGTTGATCGAGGGCGACGCGACCGAGGACGAGGACTTGCAGCGGGCCGGCATCGAGCATGCGGCGGGGATCGTCGTGGCGTCCGACGACGACGCCGACAACCTCTACATCTCGCTCTCCGCGCGCAACGTGCGCAAGGACATCCAGATCGTCGCGCGCGCATCCGACGAGGACGCCGAGAAGAAGCTCCTGCTCGCGGGCGCCGACCGCGTCGTGCTGCCGTATACCGCCGCCGGGCGCACGATGGCGAACCTCGTCCTCAAGCCGCAGGTGATGTCGTTCCTCGACGCGGTCACGACCGCCGCCGGACCGGACCTCCACATGGCCGAGATCGAAGTCCATGAGACCTGTCCGAGCGCGGGGAAGACGATTCGCGACTCGCGTGTCCGCCACGACACGGGCGCGATCATCGTCGCCCTGCGGCGCAGGGACGGGACGTTCGACACGACGCCCGAGCCCGAGGCGGTCATCGAGCCCGGCGACGTGATCGTCGGCGTCGGCACATCGGAAGAGCTGCAGCGACTCGAGGATCTCTTCGCCGTTGGTAGCTGATCCCGTTCGCACGCTCGCGGCCCGCGTCGGGAACGGCGTGGCGCTCGAGCGGCCCAGCGATCCCGAGCACGGCGACTACGCGACGAACGCGGCGCTCCGGCTCGCAGGCGCGCGCCGCCAGGCGCCGCGCGAGCTCGCGGCCGAGCTCGTCGGTACCGCGGAGTCGCTCCCCGAAGTCGAACGCGCAGAGATAGCGGGACCCGGCTTCGTCAACCTCTTCCTCCGCGACGCGTGGTTCGTCGACGCGCTGCGTGCGATCCTCGAGGCCGGCGAGTCGTACGGCGGCGGCTTCGCCGAGCCTCGTGAGCGCGTCCAGGTCGAGATGGTCTCCGCGAACCCGACCGGTCCGATCACCGTCGCGGCGGCACGCAACGGTGCGTATGGAGACTCGGTCGCGCGGCTTCTCGATTTCGCGGGCGACCCCGTCGAGCGCGAGTACTACTACAACAACGCGGGCGCGCAGATGGACCGCTTTCGCGCGTCGGTTGACGCCGTCCGGCGCGGGGAGGAGGCGCCGGAGGACGGCTACCAGGGCGCCTACATCAAGGAGCTCGCGGCGCTGCCGGGCGACCCCGTGCCGGAGATGCTCCATCGCATCGAGGCGTCGCTCGAGCGCTTTCGCATCCACTTCGACTCGTGGGCGAAGCAGAGCGAGCTGGAGCAACGGCTGCACGAGTACCTGCCGCGGCTCGACACGTATGAGAAGGACGGCGCGCTCTGGGCGCGCTCGTCCGCGTACGGCGACGAGGAGGACCGCGTGCTCGTCCGCTCGGAGGGCGGAGCGCCGACGTACCGCGCCGCCGACGTCGTCTACCTCGCCGACAAGCTCGACCGCGGCTTCGATCGCGCGATCTACGTCCTCGGCGCCGACCACCACGGCACGCGCAACTGGTACGCGGCGATCGCGCGGATGCTCGGCTACGACCCGGAGCGCGTCGAGGTGCTGCTGTACCAGCTCGTGCACCTGACGAAGGGCGGTGAGCAGACGAAGATGTCGAAACGGCGCGGCGATGTCGTCTTCCTCGACGACTTCATCGACGAGATCGGCGTCGACGCGGCGCGGTGGTATCTCGTGAAGAGCGGGCCAGACCAGACGATCGACATCGATGTCGACCTCGCCGCGGAGCGCTCGCAGAAGAACCCGGTCTACTACGTGCAGTACGCGCACGCGCGCATCGCCGGCATCTTGCGCAACGCCGGCAACGCGAGCCTCGATCCAACACCGACGGGAGGGCTTGCGGTCGAGGAGCGTGAGCTGATCAAGCGGCTGGCCGAGCTGCCGGCCGTCGCGGAGGAGGCGGTCGCAAAGCGCGGGCCGCAGGCCGTCCCGC
>DATAOK010000068.1:0-3061 GCA_036265735.1 Gaiellaceae bacterium | reverse complement strand
CGATCGAGGAGGTCAAGGACACGTTGCAGCAGCACGGCCTGACTCTCCGCGGCGACAACGGCGGAGCGTTCGGGGAGGTCTAGGTTCATGCGGCACGCGAGGACAGGCAAGAAGCTTGGACGCGACGCGTCGCACCGGCGCGCGCTCTACGCGAACCTCGCGTGCTCGCTGATCGAGCACGGCCGCATCCGGACGACCGAGGCGAAGGCCAAGGCCGTGAAGCCGTATGCGGAAAAGATGATCACGCTCGGCCGGCGCGGCGATCTGCACGCGCGCCGGCAGGTGCTCTCCGAGCTCCGCTCCCAGGAGGTCGTGCACCAGCTCTTCGCCGACGTCGCGCCTCGGATGGCCGACCGGCCGGGCGGCTACACCCGCATCGTCAAGATCGGCCCGCGGCAAGGTGACGCCGCGGACATGGTCTACCTGGAACTGGTCGACTACGACCCGTCCGGTATGGCGCGCTAGCCGCCGCCCGGCGTCCCGAGCAACGACCCGAGACCGGCCGCCACGGCGGCGATCACGACGCCCGCGAACGTCACGATCGCGAGCGCGCGGACGAAGGTGTCCGCGAAGAAGCGGTAACGAAGGAACGCGAGCGTCAGCAGCTCGAGGCCGACGATCGCGATCGCGAGCGACAGCGCGACACCGTAGTGCGGGATCAGGAAGGGCAGCGAGTGGAGGATCCCGCCGATGAACGTGCCGCCGCCCGTGATCGTCCCGCGGGCCACGGGGCTGCCGCGGCCAGTCAGCTCCCCGGTGTCGGAAAGCGCCTCGGAGAACCCCATGCTGATCGCCGCGCCGATCGATGTCGCGAGGCCGGCGATGAACGCGTAGCGCGTGTCGTGCGACGCGAGCGCGACTGCGAAGATCGGCGCGAGCGTCGAGAGGGAGCCGTCGATGAGCCCGACCATCGCCGGCTGCACGCGCTGCAAGAGGAAGGTGTGCTCGTCGGACACAGGTAGAGTATATCAGTCAGTGTGCAAAGACGTAGAGCATAAGGCAGACCTGACAAATGGAGTGAGGGCCGCCTGACGTGCGCGTGAAGCTAACGATCGAGTACGACGGCACGCCCTTCCGCGGGTGGGCGGCGCAGCCCGGTCTCCCCACCGTCGAGGGCGCGCTGCGCGACGCCCTTGCCGAGACGTTCGCGTCGGTCGAGAACCTCGCCGTCGCCGGCCGGACGGACACGGGCGTGCACGCGCTCGCGAACGTCGTCTCCGTCGACGTCGCGGGCGGCCCGCCCCCGGAGCGCATCGCGCAGGCCGTGAACACGCGCCTGCCCGACGAGATCGCCGTCTCCGGCGCACGGGAGGTCTCGGAAGACTTCCACGCGCGCTTCTCCGCCCGCTCGCGGAGCTACCGCTACCGCATCTTCCAGCGCTCGGCGCCGTCTCCGTTCGAGCAGCGCCGCTCCTGGTGGATCACCCGGCGCCTCGACGAGGCGGCGCTGAACCGGGCGGCCCAACTGCTGCTCGGCGAGCACGACTTCCGTGCGTTCACGCCGACGGACACGCAGCACGAGGTCTTCGTGCGCGTCGTCGAGCGCGCAGTGTGGATCCGCCGTGACGATCACCTCGATTTCGAGATCACCGCCGACAGCTACCTCCGCCACATGGTGCGCACGCTCGTCGGGACGATGCTCGAGGCAGGGCCCGAAGAGCTCGCAACGCTGCTCTCCGGGCGCGAGCGCGCGGACGCCGGCAAGACGGCGCCGCCGTGGGGGCTGTACCTCGTGGCGGTTGCCTACGATGGAGTGCAGTGAGCCGGCCGGTCGTTCTCTTCGATCTCGACGGTACCGTTGTCGATTCCGGCGCGATCATCCTCGCGTCGATGCGGCATGCGACACGTGAGGTGCTCGGCCGGGACTTCGACGATGCGGAGCTGATGCAGGCGGTCGGCGGCCCCGGCCTCGAGGCGCAGTTCGCCGTCTTCGCACCGGATCGTATCGACGAGCTCGTGCGCGTCTACCGCGCACACAACGAGCCGCTGCACGACGACCTCGAAGCGTGCGCGGGGATGGAGGACGTCCTCGTCCGGCTGCACGGGGAAGGCCGCCGCCTCGGTGTCGTCACGGCCAAGCGCCGCTCGACCGTCGAGCTCGCGTTCGCCAGCGTCCCGATCGCCCATCTCTTCGAGACCGTCGTCGGCGGCGACGAGACGGAGAAGCACAAGCCCGATCCGGCACCGCTCTTGCTCGCCGCGGAGCGCATTGGCGTTGCACCGACGGACTGCGCGTACGTCGGCGACTCGCCGTTCGATATCCGCGCGGCGAAGGCCGCCGACATGTACGCCGTCGCGGTCACCTGGGGTCGCATCCACGACCGCTCGAAGCTCGAACGCGAGCAGCCGGACGCGATCGTCGACACCGCGGAGGAGCTCTATGAGCGTCTCTAGCACCGACACACGGGCGGGCGAGCTGCGCGAGACACTGCACCGCGCATTGATCGCGTACCACGTCGACGACGACCCGATCATGTCGGACGCCGCGTACGACGCCTTGTACGACGAGCTCGTGCGGCTCGAGGAGGAACATCCCGAGCTCGTGACACAGGACTCGCCGACGCAGCGCGTCGGCGCACCTCCCTCGTCGAAGTTCGTGAAGGTGCGGCATTTGCAGGCAATGGGGTCGCTCGAGAAAGTCACGACCGACGAAGCGCTGCTCAAGTGGGATGCCGACGTGCGTAAGCGACTCGGCACCGAGGAGCCGATCGCGTACGTGCTCGAGCCGAAGATCGACGGGCTCGCAATCAACCTCACCTACGAGGACGGCGTGCTCGTGCGCGGCGCGACGCGCGGCGACGGCGTCGAGGGCGAGGACGTAACGGTCAACCTGCGCACGATCGGGACGATCCCGCTGCGCATGCTCGACGCCGATCCGCCGAGCCTCCTCGAGGTCCGCGGCGAGGTCTACATGCCCCTCTCCGGCTTCAACAAGCTGAACGAGCGGCTCGTCGCGGAGGGGAAGAAGGCGACGCCGAACCCGCGCAACGCGGCTGCAGGCTCGCTCAGGCAGAAGGACTCGTCGATTACCGCGTCGCGCCCGCTCGCGTTCTGGGCCTAC
>DATAOK010000067.1:0-5009 GCA_036265735.1 Gaiellaceae bacterium | reverse complement strand
GCGGAGCCGCCGCAGACGATCAGCTTGGGCCGCACCTCCTTCGCCTGTGCGAGCACCTCGTCGTAGTCGACCACCATCGTCTCGCGGGAGACGCCGTAGCCGGCGATCGTGTACAGGCGGCCGCTGAAGTTGACCTTCAAGCCGTGCGTGAGGTGGCCGCCGTGGTCGAGCCGAAGCGAGAGGATCGTGTCGCCCGGCTGGAGCGCCGCCATGTAGACCGCCATGTTCGTCGCCGCGCCCGCGTGCGGTTGCACGTTCGCGTGCTCGGCGCCGAAGAGCTCCTTCGCACGATCGATCGCGAGCTGCTCGATATCGTCGACGACCTCGCAGCCGCCGTAGTAGCGCTTGCCGGGATAGCCCTCCGCGTACTTGTTCGTCGGCACGGAGCCGACCGCCTCGAGCACCGACGGCCAGGTGAAGTTCTCGGACGCGATCAGCTCGATCTGGCCGCGTTGGCGCTCGAGCTCCGCGGTGAGCAGGCCGGCGACGTCTGGGTCGACGTCGTCCAGGCCGGAGGTGACGAGGTGGTGAAAAGTCTGTTGCGCAACGGACACGATCGGCTCCTCTCCCTGGGGAGAGGGATGGTAATGGCGGCTGCGGGCGATAGCCTCCGGGCACCGGTTGTCTGGGTCGTGGAAAGTGATCGCCGCGGCGGGCGTGCTCGCGCTCGCCTTCGTTCCGGCCGCGCTTGCAGGGCGGCCTATCGGCGTGGGCGCCGTCGAGGATGCCGCGGTCTGGGAGAGCCCCGAGGTCCAGATGGACATTGCGAGGCTCGCCGGGCTCAACACGGTTCGCATGACCGCGCAGTGGACGAACGGGATGACGATCCTGCCGCCGGGGCAGGTGAGCCGCCTGCAACGCGCCGCGATGCTCGCCTCGATGCGCAGCATCACGCCGATCGTCTCGATCTACAACGTCAACGGCGCGACAGCGCCGAACGATCCGTCAGCACGCGCGCAGTTCGTCGAGTTCGCGAAGTCGACGGTGCGCGAGCTGCCGTGGGTCAGCACGTTCATCGTCGGCAACGAGCCCAACTCGCCCGTCTACTGGCAGCCGCAGTTCGATGCGGCAGGGAAAGACGCTGCCGCAGCGTCGTATGAGCAGCTGCTGGCCGCGACCTACGACGGCATCAAGCAGACGCGCCCGAGCGCGACCGTGGTCGGCGGAGCGCTCGACTCTCACGGGAACGACAATCCGCAGGCACATCCGGCGACGCATTCGCCGACAACGTTCATCCGCGATCTCGGCGCGGCGTATCGCGCAAGCGGACGGACCGCGCCGATCATGGACGTCTTCGACGAGCACGTCTACGGCGACACGTCGGCGATGCCTCCGAGCATGCCGCACGTCAGCTCGACTCTCACCGAGGGCGACTACACAAGACTCGTCGCACTGCTTGGCAAGGCATTCGACGGAACGGCGCAGAAGGGCACGACGCTCCCGATCCTCTACGGCGAGTACGGGATCGAGTCGACGATCCCCTCCGCAAAGGCGTCCAGCTACACGGGAGCCGAGGACGCGCCGACCGTCGACGAGGCGACCCAGGGCAGCTACTACGCGCAGGCGTTTCGCCTCGCGCAGTGCGAGCCGAACGTGATCGGGATCATGATCTTCCACGTCGTCGATGAGAGCGCTCTCGACGCGTGGCAGTCAGGCCCCTTCTACGCCGACGGCGCGCCGAAGTCGTCGCTCCAGGCGATCCACGACGCCGCGGTCGCCGCCGAGAGCGGCGGCGGCGCGAAGTGTCCCGACCACACAGCGCCGTCGGTATCACTCTCGACGTCGAATGGAGCACTTGCCGCGGTCGCGAGCGACAACATCGGCGTCGGGAAGGTCGCGCTCTACGTGAACGGCAGGCAGGCCGGCGTCCGCTATGCCGCGCCGTACACGTTCACGTGGCTGCCGTCGCGCGCGGGCCGGTACACGCTCGTCGTGAAGGCCGCCGATGGGTCAGGCAACGTCGGCCAGACCGTCGTGAAGATCAGTGCAAAGCATGCACGGCGCGGAGACGCGGCACATCCCGCCGCGTGGCAGTTCACGCGATTGCACTGAGCGCTCGCTCGACGGAGCCCGCGCCTTCGCGCAGCACGCGCGGCTCGGCTCCGGTGACGTCGATCACCGTCGACGAGAGTCCCGGCAGCTCGCCTCCGTCCACAACCGCGCCGGCCGCTTCGCGAAACTCCGGCGGCACATCCTCGACGCGCCGCGGCTCCGGCTCGCCGGGGCGGTTGGCGCTCGTCGCGACAACTGCGCGGATCTCTGCCAGCACCTGAGCGGCTGCCTCGGGAAGCGGCGCGACCCGCACGCCGATCGCGTCCGGGTTCGAGCCGGTGAGCCAGGGATAGCGGCGCGCGGGGTTCGGGAAGATCAGCGTGTACGCGCCGGGCAGCAGTGCCCGCGCGATCTCCTCGGAGCGGCCGCGCAGCTCCGGGACGCACTCGAGCAACGTGTCGAGGTCCGCGGCGAGCAGCGCCGACGGCTGGGCGGGATCTCGGCCTTTCAGGCGATAGAGCCGCTCGGTCGGCGCCGGGTCGTGTGCGGCCGCGCAGAGCCCGTAGACCGTGTCGGTCGGGAGGACGACCGGCTCGCCGGCCCGCAGCGCGGCCGCCGCGTCGGTCACTGCCGGCCCTCGACGACGCGGTCGACGCCTGCCAGATCCGGCGTGACTGCGACCTCCTCGTAGCCGGCGGCGCTCAGCGTCCGCGCGACCTCGTGAGCCTGCCCGTCGCCGACCTCGAGCACGAGGAACTGCGTGCGCGCGACGCGCGCGATCGTCTCGTGGAAGCCCTCGCCGAGGAGCGCGTTCTCCGGCTCGTGCCGGAGCTCAGGCTGGAGCCCGACGAGCGACGTCACGTATGGCGGGTTCGAGACGACGAGATCCCAGCCCTCGGCTGCTGTGTCGATGCCTCCCTCACGCAACTCGACGTCGAGGCCGAGCCGGTCCGCGTTCTCGCGCGACAGCGCAAGTGCGCTCTGCGACACGTCGACGCCGACAACGTGCGCGTCGCTCCGCTCGTCCTTCAAGGCGAGCGCGATCGCGCCCGAGCCCACACCGATGTCGAGGACGCGAGGCGCGGCGGTGTCGGCGAGTAGTGCGAGTGCCCGCTCGACGACGATCTCCGTCTCCGGCCGCGGCACGAGCGCCCGCGCATCCGTGAGCAGCGTCAGGCGGCGGAAGCCCCACTCGCCGAGCACATACGCGAGCGGCTCACGCTGCTCGCGCCGAGCCAGCAGCGGCTCCAGGGCGCCGTCGACCTGCGCAGCGAGCTGGGCGTACACGCCGCTGCGCGTCGTGCCGAGCACGTGCGCAAGGAGCAGCTCGGCATCGACGCGCGGTGTGTCGACGCCGGCGGACTCGAGACGGCGCTCCGCCTCGGCAAGTGCCTCGCGCACGTTCACTCGCCGAGTGCGCGCCGGCGATCCTCGGTGGAGAGCGCCGTGGTGAAATCGTCGAGCTCGCCCTGCAGGATGCGGTCGAGCTGATGCGCCGTGAGCTTGATGCGGTGGTCGGTGAGCCGGTTCTCGGGGAAGTTGTACGTGCGGATCTTCTCCGCGCGCTCGCCCGTGCCGATCTGGGAGCGCCGCGTTGCGTCGAGCTCCGCGCGCTGCCGCTCGAGCTCGCGCTCGTAAAGGCGCGCGCGCAGCACACGCATCGCCTTCTCCTTGTTCTGAAGCTGAGACTTCTCGTCCTGCATCGAGACGACGACGCCGGAGGGCACGTGCGTGATCCGGACCGCGGAGTCAGTCGTGTTCACCGACTGCCCGCCGGGACCGGTCGAGCGGTACACGTCGACCTTCAGGTCGTTCGGGTCGATCGCGACCTCGACCTCCTCCGCCTCCGGCATCACGGCGACCGTTGCGGTGGACGTATGGATGCGACCTTGCGACTCCGTCTCCGGGACGCGCTGCACGCGATGCGTCCCGCCCTCCCACTTGAAGACCGAGTACGCGCCGTCGCCCTTCACCGCGAACGTGACGTCCTTGTAGCCGCCGCCTTCGTTCGGGCTCGAGCCGAGCTCCTCGACCTTGAAGCCGCGGCGCTCGGCGTAGCGGGTGAGCATGCGGTAGACGTCGCCCGCCCAGAGCGCCGCCTCGTCGCCGCCGACGCCCTGGCGCACCTCGAGGATGACGTCCTTCGAGTCGGCCGGATCGGTGGGCGCCATCGCGAGCTGCAACTCCGACTCGAGCTGCGCGGTCCGCTCCTCGAGCTCCGGCACGAGCTCGCGGAGGTCGGCGTCCTCGCGGGCCGCGGCGAGATCCGCGCGCGCGGAACGCCACTCCTGGGCGAGCTTGTACGGGCCTTCGAGCTCCTTGAGCTTGCGGCCCACCTCCGCGGCCTCGCGGTGGTCGTTGTAGACGGACGGGTCGGACATGCGCTCCTGCACCTCGCGGTAGGAGCGCTCCAGCTCGTCGATCAGCGTGTCGAAATCGGCGGCCATGCCGCCGGTCAGCGTAGCTTCGCCTCCAGCGTGATCTCGGGGACGGCGGCAAGCGCCTTCGAGACGGGACAGTTCTGCTTGGCCGTCTTCGCGGCTTCGAGGAAGCCGTTCTCGTCGAGGCCGGGGACGCTGCCCTCGACCGTCAGGGCGATCTTCGTGATGCCCTCACCGGGCTGGAACGTCACCGTTGCGGACGTCTCCAGCTCGTCCGGCGGCGTGCCGGCCTTGGCAAGCCCTGACGAGAGCGCCATCGAGAAGCACGAGGCGTGCGCGGCGGCGATCAGCTCCTCCGGGCTCGTCCTGCCCTCGGAGCGCTCCGTGCGGGAGGCCCATGTGACCGGCAGCGCGCCGAGCGCGCCGCTGCCGCTCGAGAGCGTCCCCTCGCCCTTCGCGAGGCTGCCCTTCCAAGTCGTCTGTGCGCTGCGCTCCGCGATCGGCATGCCGTTCCCCTTGCTCGTGATCAGTGGTGCTCGATGACGCGGTCGATCAGGCCGTACTCGACCGACTGCTGCGAGGTCAGGAAGCGGTCGCGCTCCATGTCCGTGTGGACCTGTTCCTCGCTCTGCCCCG
>DATAOK010000066.1:0-4896 GCA_036265735.1 Gaiellaceae bacterium | reverse complement strand
CACGCTCGAGTACCCGCCGGCAGCACTACCCGTCTTCGCAGCACCGTCGGTGTTCGAGGGCTACGACTACCGCTCGGTCTTCCAGTACCTGATGCTCCTCTGCGACATGGGGCTCGTGGTCGGCGTCGCAGCCGTCGCCGGCTTCTGGCCCGGAGTGGCGGCAGCGCTTGCGCCACTTGCGCTCGGATCGCTGGTGATCAGCCGGTTCGACTTCTGGCCCGCGGCACTCGCGGTGTGGGCGCTCGCGTTCCTGCTGCGTCGGCGTCCCTATATCTCTGCCGTGTTCCTCGGGACAGCGTTCGCAGCGAAACTCTGGCCGGCGGCGCTCGCGCCGCTGATCGTCGTCTGGCTCGCACGCACGGCTGACACACGCGCCGCGGCACGATGGCTCGCCGCCGCGGTCGCAACTGCCGCCGCGTGGTTCCTACCGTTCGTCGTCCTGTCGCCGGGCGGCGTCGGCCACAGCTTCCACGCGCAGCTGTCGCGGCCGCTCCAGATCGAGAGCCTCGGCGGAGCGATCCTGATCGCGGTTCATCACGCGACCGGCAGCTCGCTGAGCGTCGTCAACGGCTTCGGCTCCCAGAACCTCTCCGGCACCGGGGTGCATGCCGTCGAGCTCGCGACGACGATCGCCGGGCTCGCAGCACTCCTCGCGGTCTGGCTCCTCTTCATCGCAGGCGCGCCGACACGTGAGCGCCTGCTCGCGTCGTGCGCAGCCGTCGTCACCGCACTCGTCGCGTTCGACAAGGTGTTCTCGCCGCAGTTCATGATCTGGCTGATCCCGTTCGTGCTCATCGTGCGCGGACTGCGCGGCGCGGTCGCGGGAACGCTGCTCTACGTCGCCCTGATCCTCACGCAGACGTGGTTCCCGGCGCACTACTGGGATCTCGCGCTCAACTTTGCGCCGACGCAGTCGGGCGAAGTGCTCGCGCGCAATCTCTTTGTCGTTGCGTTGTTCGTCGTGCTCGCGTGGCCGGCGCTACAGCACGAGATGCTCGGGGAACACCGCTCCCGACTCGAAGCGCTCCAGCGCGTACGGACTCAGGTCGAGTGACGACTCACCGCGGACGATGAGCTCCGCGAGAGCGCGGCCGACGGCGGGCGACTGCATGAAGCCGTGGCCGCTGAACCCGCACGCCGCGTAGACACCGTCGGCGATCTCCCCCACGATCGGATGCGCATCCGGCGTCATGTCGTACAAGCCGGCCCACGCATCGCCGATCGACGCACCGGCTGCCGGCGGATAGCGGCGCGCGAGACGCTCGAGCCGGTCCTCGAAGAGCGACTCGTCGACGATGGTCTCGTAGCCCCAGCGCGGCTCCGGATCGGTCATCGCGAGCACGAGCCGGTCGTCCCGCCGGCGGAAGTGGAAGCCCGTTTCCTCCTCGATCACCATCGGCAGGTCATCCGGCAGCCCGTCGATCGGCGTCGTTCTCAGCAGCTGCCGGCAGAGCGGACGGATCGGCAGCTCGACGCCGACCGTTTCCGCGAGCTGCGTCGACCACGGCCCGCACGCGATCACGAGGACGTCGCGGTCGAGCTCCTCCGCCGGCGTGTGCTCGCACAGCTCGACACCGAGCTCCTGCGCGCGGCGCAGCACCTCGAGCGCCACGGACTTCGGAATCGCGACGCCGTCACGCCAGCAGCATGTCGCCCCCAGCACGTCGTCGACCGCGAGGCCTGCGATGAGAGACGCATCGACACGCTCGACAGGAACGCCCAGCTCCCGCTGCAACGCCCGCCGCTCCTCGAGCGACTCGAGCCCCGCCGGCGTCGTGGCGATGAACAAATAGCCGACCTGGCGGAAGAACTGCGGACCGAGCCCGGCGAGGAACTCGATGCTCTCGCGCGCGAGCACGACCTCCGCTGCGGTCGAGAACTGCTGGCGGACGCCGCCCATCGCACGCGATGTCGATCCCTCCGCCAGCTCGCCGCGCTCCGCAACGACGACGTCGTCGGCTCCGAGCAGCGCGAGGTGGTACGCGATCATCGCGCCCATCGCGCCGGAGCCGGCGACGACTATGCGTCCCATTCGCGCACGATCCGCTCGACCTCCGCGACCTCGTCCTCGCGTAGCGTTCGCAGTGGCGGCCGGACCACACCGCGCACGCCGACGCCGCGAAAGCCCAACGCCGCTTTCGCCGCTGCGTGGAACGGCAGCGCCTGCATCGCGGCGCGTAGTGCGCCGACGCGCTCGCCGCGCTCCGGCGTCGGGTCGCGCACGAGTGCAACGACCGCGTCCGGAAAGCTCGAGGCGAGCCCCGACACGGCTCCCGCCGCGCCGCCCGCCATCCCTTGCGGGATCAGGGCCTCCGGCCCGACGAAGATGTCGAGCCCTTCGATCAGGTACGGCTCGAACGTCTGCCACGGCGTGTCCGACACCTTGAGCCCTTTGAAGTTCTCTGCCTCCTCGCGCAGCGACGCGATCACCTGGAGCGGCACCGAGTAGCCGCTGCGGGCGGCGAACTCGTAGACGTAGAACGGAAGCGGCTCGCAGGCTGCGGCAGCCTCCGAGAAATGCTCGAAGAGCTCGTCCGCGTCGAGCGCGAAGTACGGCGGCCCGATCACTGCGACCGCATCGGCGCCGGCTTCCGCCGCGTGACCGGCGAGTGCGACCGTGTCCGCGGTCGTTTGCGCTCCGCAGTGCACGGCGACCTGCATGCGGCCGGCCGCCGCCTCGATGTAGAGCTCCGCGACGCGACGCCGCTCCTCGAGATCGAAGAGCACGCCTTCGCCCGTCGTCCCGAGAGCGAGCAGCCCGTCGAGCCCGTGCCCCGCAAGGAAGTCGACGTACGGCCCAAACGCTCCCTCGTCGAGCACAGCGCCGCCGGCGGCAAGCGGCGTCACGGCGGCGGCGATGGCTCCGCGTAGCACAGTGCCGACTGTATCGCCCCGTAGGATGCGCGCGTGCTCGCACTCCTCGCCGCAACTGCCACCGTCTTCACCGGTTGCACCCACCAGCCCAGCGTCCGTCCCGCCTCGGTCGTCTTCGCGTGCGGCGACGGCAACTTCTATGCCACGACATTGCACTGGAGCAACTGGAGCGCGACGGCCGCGTCGGCCAAGGGCGTCGGGCACGCGAACGACTGCAGGCCGTACTGCGCGGCCGGCCACTTCCACGCGTACCCGCTTGCCGTGCGGCTCTCGCGGCCGGTGCAGTGCGTGCACGGACGAACCGAGTTCTCCCGCATCGCGTGGACCTACACGGGAGGGCGCCCGGCGCACGTCCCGCGGACGGGGGACGAAATGCTTCCCTGCTCGTTTCTGAGGCTGAAGCCGTGAGCGCGCTGCAGGTCGAGCGCGACGACTCGATCCTGCGCATCACGCTGACGCGGCCAGAACGCCGAAACGCCTTCGACGCCCAGCTGATCGGCGAGCTTTCGCAGGCCTTTGTCGACGTCGGGCGCGTCAACGCCGTCTTATTGTCGGGCGAGGGGCCGAGCTTTTGCGCGGGCGCCGACGTCGAGTGGATGGGAGCGTCGATCGGTCTCTCGCTCGAGGAGAACGTCGCAGACGCGAACGCAATGCGGTCGATGTTCGAGGCGATCGATTCCTGCCCGGCGCCGGTCGTCGCTCGCGTGCAAGGTCATGCGCTCGGCGGCGGCGCAGGTCTCGTTGCCGCAGCCGACATCGCGATCGCGGAGCCGAAGGCCGTTTTCGCGTTCTCCGAGGTGAAGCTCGGGATCATCCCTGCGGTCATCTCGCCGTTCACGCTCGCGAAGATCGGGCCGAGCGCCGCGCGTCGCTACTTCGTCACCGGCGAGCGGTTCGATGCTGCGACGGCAATGCGCATCGGTCTGATCAGCGAGGTTGCAGACGATCTCGATGCGTCGGTCGAGCACGTCCTCGACGAGCTGCGGTCGGCAGGGCCACGTGCAGCCCGGTGGGCGAAGCGCCTCGTCCGCGAGCGTCCCGCCGGCGCCGAGACCGCACGGTGGATCGCCGAGCGGCGCACAAGCGACGAAGGCCAGGAGGGTTTGCGCGCGTTTCTCGAGAAGCGGCCGGCGCGCCAGCCGGACGGAACAAGCTGGGGAGTCTTCCGGGAGAGCTAGGCGGGTCGGTGGAACACGGCCTCGACGTTGTTGCCGTCGGGATCGAGGACGAACGCCGCGTAGTAGTGCCCGCTGTACTCCGGACGCACGCCGGGAGCACCGTTGTCTGTCCCGCCGTTCCGCGTCGCCGCGTCGTACCAGCGCGTGACCGAGTCTGCGTCGGGAGCTGGGAACGCGACATGCACACCGGTCGTCACCCGGTCGCGGCCGGGCTTCGAGCCAATCGAGTGGAGCGCGAAGTCGTCACGGCCGTCGCGGCCGAACAAGACGTACGAATCGCCTTCGAACTCACCCTCGGAGAGCACCGTGAAGCCGAGCTCAGCGAGCGACGCTTCGTACATCCGCCGACTCGTCGGCAGATCGCTCGCTCGGATGCCGACGTGATCGATGACGACGCTCACGGCGCCACCCTATCGGCACGACGCGCAGAGCCCGGTGATCTCGACGTGGTGCTCGATCGGCACGAAGCCGTGCCGCGCGGTGACCGAGTTGAGCCACTCGTCCAAGCCGCACTCCTCGACTTCGACGACGCGGTGGCAGTTCGAGCACACGAGATGATGGTGGTGCGCCTCCGTGCAGAGCCGGTAGCAGAGCTCGCCGCCGTGATGGGACAGCGAGTCGATCACGGCGTGCTCGTTCAGCAAGGACAACGTGCGATAGACGGTTGCAAGCCCGATCTGCGAACGGCGCCGCCCGCGTAGCCGGCGCCAGAGCGCCTGCGCCGTGACGTCGTCCGGCTCTCGCGCGAGCTCGGCGAGGATCTCGACCCGCTGCTTCGTCGGGCGGACGCCCTTGCGCTCCAGCAGCTCGGCGGCGGCGACCGCTTGCGTCGACAAGGTCACGC
>DATAOK010000065.1:0-42188 GCA_036265735.1 Gaiellaceae bacterium | reverse complement strand
AGCGCGCCAGCTCCTCGCGCAGCAGCTCGCGCCGCGCAAGGTTGCGCGAGACGTGCACGACGTCCGCGTCGAGGTGATCGACCGGCGCATCGCCCGTCGTGAACACGGCCACACGCCCGTCGAGCGGCGCCGTCGGCCGCAAACGCAGAGAGAAGTCCTCACCAACACGCAGCACGACGTCGCTGATCAGCGCACGGTACGCGTTCAGCCCCGAGAGGTCGTGCGCGACGAGGATCCGCGCGGTCGTCGCGATCGGCGGGATCGCCGCGCCGCTGCCGTCGAACACGACGACATCGGGGTCGAGCGAGGCCGCGAGCTGCGCGCCCTCGAGCACGTTTGACGCGAACGGCGCGCCCGCCATCCCGCCGCCTGCCCGGCGGCACCCGACCGCGGGAACGCCGGCAAGCGCAGCCGCCTCGAGATGATCCGACGCCGCGTGCCGGCCGGTCCGCGACAGCGCGACGAGGTCCTCGACACTCGGTGCCGACGAGACGAGCTCCGGCTCGGCCGGTCCTCCCCGCCCCATGGCGACGACCACCACACGCCGGTCGCGCGCGAGCAGCCGCGCCACGTGACCCGCGACCGCCGTCTTCCCGATCCGCTTGCCGGTCCCGATCACCGCGATCGACGGCAACTCAAACGGATGGAACGTCGGCGGGTCGAACCGGAAGTCCGCACCGACGTACGGCAGGCCGAGTGCGAGGAACCGCGCCGCCAGGGCCAGCCGCAGCTCCGGCGTCAGCACCGGCTCATCGGAGAGATCGACGACGATCTCAGCGTCGCCCGGCTCCTCCACGACGGGAATGCCGTAGTCGGGCGCGCCGTCCCGGAGCTTCTCGGTGCCGCCGACGAGCATCACGCCGACGAACTCGTACGGCAGCTGCGCGAGCGCCTCGCGCACCACGTCCGGGTAGTGCTCGCCGTCGACGATCGCGATCGCCCTCACCGGCTCGACGTCACCTCCCCTTCGATCCGCGCCGTGTACTTCTCATACGTCTTCGTCTCGGTGGAGAACTGAATGATGCGCTCTTGGCCGTGAAATGGGTACTTCCGCCACACGTCCACGTGCGTGCCCGTGACCTCGATGATGTTGTAACAGGGCCTCCCGTTCCCCCGAAGACGTGAGGACGACACCGTTCCCGCGTTGACGATGAAGAGATCCTCGAGCTTCCACGCATAGGGCACGTGCTTGTGGCCGGAGAGCACGAGGTCGACCGCCGCCCGCTGGAGGCACTCGAGCGCGTCGCCCGCGTCGTTCACGACGTTGCGCTCGCGGCCGGTGCCCGGCACAGGGAGCAGGTGGTGGTGGACGACGAAGATCCGGAGCACGGCCGGCTGCGCGAACTGGTCCTCGATCCAGCCGTAGCGCCCGCGCCCGATTTGCCCGTTGTCGAGGTCGGGCTCGGTCGAGTCGACCGCGACGATCGTGACGTCGCCGACCCGGAGCACCGAGTTGCGGTCGCCGAAGAGCTCTTCGAAGTGGACGTACCCGACGTTGCGCGAGTCGTGATTCCCCGGGATGACGATCATCGAGTCGCAGTCGATGCGGTTGAGGAAGTCCTTCGCGACGGCGTACTCCTCCTTGAACCCGTGCGAGGTCAGGTCGCCCGAGATGACGACGACGTCCGGCTGAAGCTCATTCGTCTCGGCGATCGCGCGCTCGAGCAGGCTCGGCAGGAAGAACTGCTGGCCGCAGTGGAGATCCGACAGCTGGACGATCGTGAAGGGACGCTCGGAGCCGTCCATCCGTCGCAGCCTAGAAGATCGCGCGCACCGGGTAGTAGAGCGCGGCCGCGACGAGCCCTGCCGCGGGCAGCGTCAGGAGCCAGGCGATGAGGATGTTCCCGGCGACGCCCCAGCGCACCGCCGAGAAGCCCCGGGTCGCCCCCGCCCCCATGACCGAGCCGGTGACGACGTGCGTCGTCGAGATCGGGAAGCCGTAGTGCGTGCCGAGCCAGAGGGTGGTCCCCGCGGAGACCTGCGCCGAGAAGCCGTGCTCCGGCTGCATCTTGTAGATGCGCTGCCCGAGCGTCCGGATGATCCGCCACCCGCCCGCGTATGTGCCGGCGGCGATCGTCAGGGCGGCGACGATCTTGACCCAGTCCGGGATGTAGAAGCTCGAGATGCTCCCGTGCGTGTAGAGCGCGAGCGCGATCACACCCATCGTCTTCTGCGCGTCGTTCGCGCCGTGCGTGAACGCGACCCACGTGCCGGATGCGAGCTGGCCCAACCGGAACCCTCGGTGCGCGACCCCCGGCGTGAGGTTGAAGAAGAGCCGGTAGATCACCACCATCAGGAGGAACGCGCCCGCAAAGCCGAGCGCCGGCGACGCGAGCCCGGGCACCACGACCTTCTCCCAGACGCCGTGCCACTGCACGCCCTTCGAGCCCGACTGCACGAGTGCGGCACCGACGAGGCCGCCGATCAGCGCGTGCGTCGAGCTCGACGGGAGGCCGAAGAACCAGGTGACGAGGTTCCAGACAATTGCGCCGAGGAGCGCCGCGAGGACGGTCTTCTCGGTCGCGAGACCGGTGTCGATGATCCCCTTGCCGACCGTCTTTGCAACGGCCGTCGTGACGAACGCGCCTGCGAGGTTCGCGGCGGCCGAGACGATGACGGCCATCCGCGGCGAGAGCGCGCGCGTGCCGACCCACGTCGCGACGTAGTTCGCGGTGTCGTGAAAGCCGTTCGTGAAGTCGAAGCCGAGCGCGACGGCCACGACGACGACCAGGAGGCCGGTGCTCAACGGTTCTTGACGAGGATGGCCTCGAGGACGTCGGCGGCGTTCTCACACGCGTCGACCGCTTCCTCGAGCTGCTCGTGGATGTCCTTCCAGCGGATGACCGCGATCGGGTCCGTGGTGCCGCTGAAGAGGTCGGCGATCGCCGCGCGCGACAGGCGGTCTCCCTCGTCCTCGAGCTCGCGCAACTCGATCAGCTGCCGCTTCGAGTCGCGGAATCCCTCGAGGCGGTCGATCGCCTCGGAGAGCTTCGTCGCGCAGCGCTGGATGAGCGCCGCCTGCGAGCGGGCTTGGTCGCGGATGTCCTGCACGCCGTAGCCGATGATCTTCTCGGCGGAGTCGTCGATATTGTCGCAGATGTCGTCGAGGACGCCCGCAAGGCGATACATGTCGTCGCGATCGAACGGCGTGACGAAGGTGCGGTTGATCAGGTCGACGAGGTCGTGCGTGATGCGGTCGCCGGCGTGCTCGAGCTCCTTGATGTCGCGCATCCGGTTCTCCGCGCCCTGCGGGAACTCGTCGAGCAGGTCGATCAACCGCTGCGAGATCTCGACCGCGTTCGCCGCCGCGTGGTTGTAGAGATCGAAGAACTCGCGCTTCTGGGGTACGAGACTGAGTCTGGCCACGGGCGGGTGTTTACCACTCCGCCACGATCGAAGCGCCGGTCCAGTCCGTTCTACCGTCCGACCCCGTAGGTACCTTTGAATCCAGATGGGGCTCGATATCCCTGTTTTCCAGGCATATCAGGGCACCGAGCCACCCCGCTTCGCCAGCCAGGCCGAGCTCGAGTGCGCGAAGGTGCTCGACTACTACGGGATCCCGTGGCTCTATGAGCCGCGGACCTTCGTCCTCGAGCAGGACGAGGACGGGCGCGTGTCGGAGGCGTTCACACCGGACTTCTACCTGCCCGAGCAGGATCTCTATGTCGAGCTCACGGTCATGAAGCAGTCCCTCGTCACGCGCAAGAACCGGAAGCTGCGGAAGCTCCGCGCGGCCTACCCGGACGTCAAGATCAAGCTCTTCTACAAACGGGATCTCGAACGGCTAGCCCAGCACTTCCGTCTCGACCTGGCCTCATAGACCGCGAGCCACGAATCGGGGAGGTCTACCTCACGCGCGAGGAGATCGCCGCGCGCATCGCGGAGCTCGGCGCCGAAATCGCGCGCGACTACGCCGGGCGCGAGCCGCTGCTCGTGGGCTCGCTCAAGGCAAGCCTCATCTTCCTCACCGACCTCTCGCGCGCGCTTCCGCTCAGTCATCACCTGGACTTCATCGAGCTTGCCGGCTACGGCAGCGCGCAGATGGGTGGGCACGAGCAGATCCGCGTCCTGAAAGACCTCGACGCGGACATCCATGACCGCGACGTGCTCATCGTCGAGGACGTCATCGATACCGGGCTCACGCTCAACTACCTCGTACGCACCTTCCAGTTGCGAGAGCCGTGTTCGGTCGCAGCCGTCACGCTGCTCGACCGGCCGTACCGCAGGCTCGTCGACGACCTCCCGGTGCGCTACGTCGGCTTCGTCGTGCCCGACGAGCTGTTCGTCGGCTACGGCTTCGACCTCGAGGAGCATTGGCGCCAGCTGCCCGACCTGCACATCCTCAAGAGCGAGGTTTAGGCTAGGCTAACTTTTGTGAGGATCGACCGGGCCGAGTCAATCGCCTCCGGTGAGCGCGTGCTCGCGGGAGCCGGCCGCCTGCGGATCCTCCCCTTCCTCGGCCCGGCGTTCATCGCCGCGATCGCGTACATCGACCCGGGCAACTTCGCGACGAACATCGCCGGAGGCTCGAAGTACGGCTACACGCTGGTCTGGGTGATCGTCGCCTCGAACCTGATGGCGATGGTGATCCAGACGCTCTCGGCGAAGCTCGGGGTCGCCACCGGGCGGAACCTCGCCGAGGTCTGCCGCGACGAGTTCCCGCGGCGCGTCGTGATCGGGCTGTGGATCCAGGCGGAGGCGATCGCGATCGCAACCGACCTGGCGGAGTTCCTCGGCGCAGCGCTCGGATTCCACCTGCTGTTCGGGATCGGCCTCTTCCCGGCCGCGTGCATCACCGCCGTCTGCGCGTTCGCGATCCTCGGCCTGCAGCGCTACGGCTTCCGGCCGCTCGAGGCGGTGATCGCCGTGATGGTGGTCGTGATCGGCCTCTGTTACGTCGTCGAGCTGTTCAAGGCGCACCCGGACCTCGGCGCCGTCGGCAGGCACGCCGTCGTGCCGCAGTTCGCGGGCAGCGACTCCGTCCTGCTCGCCGTCGGCATCCTCGGCGCGACCGTCATGCCGCACGTGATCTGGCTCCACTCGGCGCTCATGCAGGACCGCATCCGCTCGAGGACGAGCGCGGAGAAGCGCAGGCTCATGCGCTTCACGCGAATCGACGTTGTGATCGCGATGTCGATCGCGGGGCTGATCAACATCGCGATGCTCGTCATGGCTGCGAGCACGTTCTTCGAGAGCGGCCATCACAACGTCAAGTCGCTCGAGAGTGCGCACAAGACGCTCGAGCCCTTGCTCGGCGGCGCCGCGAGCGCACTGTTTGCCCTGGCGCTGCTCACCTCCGGCCTCTCGAGCTCTGCAGTCGGAACGCTCGCAGGTCAGGTCGTCATGCAGGGATTCATCCGCCGCCAGATCCCGATCGTCGTTCGCCGGCTCGTGACAATGGCGCCGGCGTTCGTCGTGATCGGGATCGGCGTCGACCCATCGCGCACGCTTGTCCTGAGCCAGGTCGTGCTCTCGTTCGGCATCCCGTTCGCGCTCGTGCCGCTCGTCCTCTTCACCTCCCGCCGGGGAGTGATGGGCGAGCTCGTGAACTCTCGGAAAACGACCGCCGCGGCGGGGCTCGTCGCCGCGCTGATCGTCTCGCTGAACATCTTTTTGCTCGCCCAGGCGTAACCGTCCAGGCCCCTCGCTCGTTTACGATTTGAAATTGGGAAATCGGGCCGCTGCGGCCTGCTGTTTCCCGCAGGATCGTCTCCCGACGACACCGGCCGCCTCCCCCCGGGGCGGCCGGTTGCTTTCGTCGGATGAGGTCTAGGCGGCCTCGAGCGCCGGCGCGGCCTCGTCGGAGGCGGCCGGAGCGGCCGAGCGCGACTCGACCATGACAGCCGCCAGCACCGCGCCCGCGAGTGCGATTGCCGCGAGCACGTAGAACGCGATCTCGAACCCGTGCGTCAGAGCCGGGCCGCTGAACGCGCTCACGCCGGAGTGACCGTTGACGTAGTGCGCCGTGAACGTCGTCGCGATGGTCGTCGCGACGGCAACGCCGATCGCACCGCCGATCTGCTGCGTCGTGTTGATGAGACCCGACGCGACGCCGGCATCAGACTCGCGCACGCCCGTCAACGCGCCGATCGACATCGGCACGAACGCGAGCGCGAGGCCGAGGCCACTGATCAAGAACGCGGGGAACAGGTCACGGAAGTAATGCCCGTGCACCGGCAGCCGCGCGAACAGCACGAGCGCGACGGTCGACAGCGCGAGCCCCGACGACAGGACCGGGCGGACGCCGATCCTCGTCACGAGAGCCTGTGCGACGGCCGAGAACGCGACGATCGTCACGGTGAGGCCGATGTAGGCCACGCCGGTCTTGAGCGCCGAGTAGTGCAGTACCTGCTGCATGTACAGCGTCAGGAGGAAGAACTGCGAGAAGATCGCGCCTCCCATCAGCAGGCCGGCGACGTTCGACGCGGTCAGCGTGCGCAGCCGGAAGATCCGCAGCGGGAGCAGCGGAGCCTTCGACCGGGCTTCGATCGCGAAGAACGCCACGATCAGCACTGCGGCGGCGGCGAGCAGACCGATCGTCTCGCCGGTTCCCCAGCCGTGCTGGGCGGCTCGTGTCATTGCGTACACGAGCACCATCAGGCCGGACGTGATCGACGCGGCCCCGGCGATGTCGAAGTGCCGGTGCTGCAGGTTCGCCCGGCTCTCACGCAGCAGCCACGGGCTGATCGCGATCACGGCTGCGCCGACCGGGACGTTGATGAAGAAGATCCACGACCAGCTCAGGCCGCTCGTCAGCGCACCGCCGAGCAGCACGCCGGCCGCGCCGCCGCTCCCCGACGCCGCGCCCCAGATGCCGAGCGCGAGATTGCGCTCGCGCCCCTCCTGGAACGTCGTCGTCAGGATCGAGAGAGCCGCCGGCGACAGCAGCGCCGCGCCGAGACCCTGGAGCGAGCGGAAGACGATCAGCGAGCCCTCGGACCACGCGAGCCCGTCGAGCAGCGAGAAGATCGTGAAGAGCAGGAGGCCGCCCATGAAGAGCCGCCGGCGTCCGAGCAGGTCCGCGAGGCGCCCGCCGAGGAGCAGCACGCCGCCGAAGAAGATCGAATACGCCGTGATCACCCACTGGAGGCTCTCCTGCGAGAAATGGAGATCCGTTTTGATTGACGGCAGGGCGACGTTCACGATCGCGACGTCCAGCACAACCATGAACTGCGCGGTGACGATCACCGCCAGCGCCCACCACCGTCGGCGGTCCACCGCTGGCGCGGCGGCCGCGAGTTCAGCGCTCATTCTTGCTTCCCCCAATCGTTGCTTTTGTCCACGATAGTGGGAATAAACGCTTGGCTTTTACGATTATTCCTGTATGGACGCACTCAGGATTGTCAGAGAAACCACCCCGCCCGCCCAGCGGCTCGCGCGGGAGCTCGTCGAGAACAGCGGCTTCCTTCTCGCCCGCCTCGGCCACGGCTTCAAGGCCTCGGCGCTCGCGCGAATCGAGCGTGAGGGCTTCGAGCCGCACCACTACAGCGTCCTCGCGATCCTCGCCGAAGGAGATCGCGAGACGCAGGCGACGATCGCAAGCGCGCTCGGAGTCGACCCGAGCCGCCTCGTCGGCGTGCTCGACACCCTCGAGGAGCGCGGCCTCGTCGACCGCCAGCGCGACCCGTACGACCGCCGGCGCCACGTCGTCCGGATCACGACCGAGGGCAAGCTGCAATTGCTACGACTGCGCGCGATCGCGACCGAGCTTGCGGACGCCTTCCTCGCTCCGCTGTCGGAGGACGAGCGCGAGACCTTCCAGCGGCTGCTGCTCCGGCTCGCTGCCGTCCACGACCCGAGCTGCGTCTTCGAGGACTAGGGCTAGGGCAGGTAGCCGAGCGGGTCGACCGGCGTCCCGTTGGCCCGGACCTCGAAGTGCACGTGCGGGCCGGTGCAGAAGCCGGTGCAGCCGGAGTAGCCGACGACCTCGCCCGTGGTGACATTCTGGCCGCACGCGACGGCCACATGCGACTCGTGGCCGTAGAGCGTCGCAAGCCCGTTGTGGTGGTCGATCATCACGAGGTTGCCGTAGCCCGACATCCAGCCGCACCACACCACGGTGCCCGAGCCGGCGGCATGGATCGGCGTGCCCGTCGGGACGCCGATGTCGATCCCCGGATGCAGCGTTCCCCAGCGCATCCCGAACGGGCTCGTGATCGGGCCCGAGACCGGCCACTGGAACGTCCCGTTCCCGCCGGCGACCGGCGGCGAGCCGCCGCTGTCGCCCTGCAGCCTCGCCGCAAGCTGAGCGCTCGCCGCCTCGAGCGACTTTGACTCGTCGATCTCGTCCTGCACTTGGCTCTGCGTGATGACGAGTGCATGGTTCTTGGTCGAACGCGCGCCCTTGAGCTTCGACTGCGTCGAGAGCAGCTCACCGCGCAGGATCGCCGCCTGCTGCACGCGCGCGTCGATCACGGCCGTCTCCTGCTTCACGCCGCGGCGGATGGTCATCGTCCGCTTGCGCTGCACGCGCACCTGCTTCTTCGCCGCAGACACGGCGAACGCGATGCTCTTGTCCTGGTTCGCGATCGTGCTCAGATAGTCGAGCTGGTCCATCACGTCGGAGAAGCTCTTCGCCTGCAGCACGACGTCGACGGCGGTCGGTTGATTCGACTTGTAGATGTCGACGAGGCGGAGGTTGAGCCGCTCGACCGCGAGCGCGTACTGGCGCTTCAGGAACGTGAAGCGGACGGTCTGCACGTGGAAGAGCGCGTCGAGCTTGTCGAGTCGCTTCTTGTGCAGCGCGAGATCCGACTGGAGCGCAGAAAGCTGCGCGGAGACGTTCCCGACGCGCTGGTCGAGTGCGTGGATCTGCGTCGTCAAGCTGCCGATCTCCGAGCTCAGGGATACCGCCTTCGCCTGTGAGCTCGCGATCTTCGAATGCAACGCGGCGATCTTCGCGTCGACGTGCGCCTTCTGGTCGCCGTAGCCCCCGCCGGCGAGTGCCGGGGTCGCGCCGATCGCCGTGGCAAGCGTGAGCAGCACGACCACGCGCAGCGTCATGCTTTGTGATCTTCGCCGGGGCCCCGGTCGTCCCTGCGTCGTCCCCTCGATGCGCGGGAGTCTAGCCCTGCGTTCGGCCGGTCTAGTCCTTTTTCTCGGGATCCGGGCTCGGCTCCGGCACCCGAGCAGGCTCGGGCGGATCGCCCTCGTCGGGCGGCGGATACGGCTCCGGAACGACCGCAGGCTGCGGCGGCGTGCCTTCGTCGGGCGGAACGACCATCACGGTCTCCTGTACCGGGAGACGCGCAAGCCGAATCCTCTCCCCCGCGTCCTCATGCGTCCGGTCGAGCTCCGACCGCAGCTCGGCCTCACGTGCGTCGAGCTGTTCGAGCCGTGCACGCGCGTCCGCTTCGGCCTCGGTGTCGCCGCGATACGCAGCCATGCCGAGATCATTGAAGGCCGTGCGGCGCTCGGGCTCGATTCCTGCGATCGCCGTCCGGATGCGGCGCAGCTCGGCGGCGGCCGCCTGCCGGGCGCGCATCGTCTCCCACGACGAGCGCGCACGCTCACGCGCGTCGACCGAGGCGCGCGCAAAGGGCGACTCGGGGCCTCGCCTCGCGGCCTCGAGATAGGCGGCGAAGAGCAGCGAGCCGGCGCCGAGCAGGATGAGGCCGTATGGCCAGTGGCCGGTGACGAAGAGGATCGCCGCGACGGCGACCGCGGTTGCCGCGACCCCGAGCAGCAGGTTCGGCGGGGTCACGCCGAACCACCGTGGCTCGACGTGCTGCATGGAGACCGGCACCGGGCCTGTCTCCTCGGGCGGCACCGCTTCGCGCATGGTCTCGCCGACATCGACCCGCACCCCGCACGCGGGGCAGAACCGCGCGTCCTGCGGGAGCGAGGCGCCGCAGTTCGCGCAGCTGTCAGCGTCCACTGGGGATGCGCTCATGGCGCGCTTCTGCCCTCGGGTCAACCGCACGTAACGCCGCAGCCGCGCGCCGGCGAAGCGGGCCGACCTGCGCGCGGTAGTCGTCATCCGTCACCTTGCCGGTGCGGTGGTCGAACTCGAGCTCCTTGAGCGCCGCGAGCGCACGGTCACGTTCCTCGATCAGCTCCAGGCGCCGCCGTTCTCGGGCGCCGGGCTCGTCGAGCCGGTCGCTCGCGGGCGACGGGTCGCGCAGAAACGGACGCGCGACGAACACGACGGCGACGAGCGCGAGGACTCCACCGAGCACGAGCGCGAGCGTCATGCCGGTGCGGTGGCGTACCGCTCGGCCAGGCGCCGCTGCTCGACGGCGTCGGGCCACAGCGCGACGAGCGAGCCGAAGACAAAGAGGAAGCCGGCCGCCCAGATCAGATTGACGAGCGGCTTGACGAGCACCTTGAGGTCGATCGTGTCGCCCTTCTGGATCTGCGCGATCGTGAAGACATCGCCGAGTGAGCGCGGATCGTGGTACACAGACGCCTCGTTCGAGGGCCCTTCGATCGCATAGTTGTTCTCACCCGGATTGACCGTCGCGATGTGCGAACCGCCGCGGCTGACGTCGAGGTTCGCGCGGAAGCCTTTGTAGTTCGCTCCCTGCACGCCCTCGAGGCTGCGATACGTCAGGGTGTAGCCGGCGAGCGACATGCTCTGCCCGGGCGCGAGCGTCCGCTCGCGAATCGTCTGGTAGGCGCTCGAGCCGGCGATGCCGATCGCGAGCAGCAGCACCGCAGCATGGACGACATAGCCGCCGTAGCGCCGTCGGTTCCGGCCGATCAGCCGCGTGAGCGAGCCGGTCGCCCGCGTGCCTCGCCAGAACTCGAGCAGGATCGACGCGCCGACGAACGCGGAGAACGTGTACGCGAGGAGCCCCGGGATCGACGACCCGAAGCCGAGCGCGATGAGAATGACACCGACTGCGATCGCGGCCGCGAGCGGGATCAGGAACGTCTTGCCGAGCGCGCGGAGCGAGGCCCGTCGCCACGCGACGAGCGGCCCGATCCCCATCAGCAGCAGCAACGGCAGCCCGAAACTGTGGAGGAAGAAGTCGTAGTAGGGCTTCGACACGGAGCGCGTCTCGCCGCGCACGGCTTGTGTCAGCACCGGATACATGACGCCCCAGAGGATCGTCAGGCAGAGCGCGACGAGCAGCAGGTTGTTGTAGAGGAACGTCGCCTCGCGCGAGACGAGCGACTCGAGCTTCGTCCGTGCGCGCAGGATCGGCAGGCGCAGGTAGATGAGGCCGACCGAGAACACGGTGCACGCGATCACGAAGGCGAGGAACCAGCCGCCGATCGAGCTCTTCGAGAACGAGTGGATCGAGTTGATGACGCCGGAGCGCGTGAGGAACGTCCCGAAGACCGAGAGCAGGAACGCGAGCGAGACGAGCACCATGTTCCAGACCTTCAGCATCCCGCGCTTCTCCTGGATCATCACCGAGTGCAGGAACGCGGTCGCCGCGAGCCACGGCATGAGTGCGGCGTTCTCGACCGGATCCCACGCGTAGTAGCCGCCCCAGCCGATCTCCACGTACGCCCAGTGCGCGCCGAGCAGCTGGCCGACGCCGAGGAACGTCCACGCGACGAGCGTCCACCTGCGCGTCGCGACGATCCACCGCTCGTCGGTGCGCTTCGAGAGGAGCGCACCCATGCCGAACGCGAACGGGATCGTGAGTCCGACGTAGCCGAGGTAGAGCATCGGCGGATGCGCAAGCATGTAGGGGTTCTGCAGGCTCGGCACCATGCCCGCGCCGTCGGCGGGGGCCGGTTGGACGTTGAACGGGCTCGAGACGAACGCGAGCATGAACGCGAAGAACGTCGCGACGCCGGCGAGCACCGGCACGACCCAGACGATGAGGTCGGCGTTCCGGCGGTTGAGCCAGACCGCGAGCGCGCCGTAGCCCGAGAGGATCGTCAGCCAGAGCAGCAGCGAGCCCTCCTGTCCGCCCCAGAAACCGGAGAGCCGGTAGGCGAGCGGCAGATGCCGGCTGATGTGGCCGGCGACGTAGACGAAGGAGAAGTCGCGTCGCGCCAGCGCGGCGACGAGCACGCCGCCGGCGACGAGGGTCGTCGCGAACGAAGCAAGGAGCGCGTTCTGCGCGGAGACGGCGAGGCGGCGACGACGGCGCCACGCAGCGAACGAGCCGGCGAGGAGCGCGTACACCACGAGCCCGAAGCTCAGGAGGAGCGCGGCCCTGCCGAGGTCGGCCATTTATGCCGCAGTCTTCTTCGCGGGCGCGTACTTCGACGGGCACTTCGTCGACAACGAGCCGTTCTTCGCGACGAACGTCCCGTTCTGCAGCGCGCCCGTGACGACGACCTCGCGTCCGACCTTGAAGAGATCGGGAACCGTGCCGTGGTAGACGACGTCGGCGCGCACCGACCTGGTGTCCGTCACGTCGCGGAGGCGGAAACGCAAGCCCTGGGTCGTATGCGCGTCGCCCGACGTCGAGACGACCTTGCCGACGAGCAGGACGTTGCCGTGATGCTGCGCGAGGTCGCTCGGCTGGATCTGCGGCACGCCGGCGCCCGCAACGGCCGTGTAGATGACGAAGATGGCGAGCGCGGCCGCAACGGACAGCGCGATGACGAGCCGGGCGGGACTACGCCTCACCCACTGAAGAATACCGAGGTCGGTGCTACGCCTCGCCCGCTACGACACGGCGGCCGGGGACCCGGTAGCCGTGGTCGTGGCAAAGCGAACCAGGCGAATCCTCGGTGAGGGCGTCGCAGTACCCCTTGCCGTAGGCCGCCCGCATGAACGCGGCGACAACCTCGAGATTCCACTCGGAGATCTCACCGGCCTCGCGCCACAGATCGGCGAGGCGAAGATCGATGTCGAGCTCCAGCAGGTCGATGCGCGAGGGCTTCTTGGCCATGCGCAACACGGTAGAAATCGGGTCGGACGGACTAGTCTGGCGGCATGGGAGAGATCCGTCTCGGGCCCTCCGGGCTCCCCGATCTGCCGTCGTTCGAGGACATGGCCGCGTGGCTTGCGGCGGAAGGCTACGCCGCGGTCGAGATCGGGTTCGTGAGCGGCTTCTGGCTCTCGTACGACGACGCGCCCGAGCTCGCTGCTGCTCTGCGAGAGCGCGACATCGTGGTCTCGGTGCATGCGCCGCTCGCTGCATTCATGGGTCATGCCGAGCGTGAGAAGAAGTTCAAGATGGCCTTAGGGATGCTCGACCACACCGCCGGCCTCGCGAAGGCCGTCGGCGCGGAGGTGATCGTGTTCCATCCCGGGTTCCTCCTCGGCCGCAACCGAGAGCAGACGATCCACGACGTCGTCGACCAGCTCGGCGACCTGCGCGCGCGGCTCGAGTCGAAGGACCGCCTCGTGCCGTTCGGGATCGAGGTGATGGGCCGTGTGCGCGACTTCGGCTCGATTGACGACGTGATCGAGATCTCGCGCCAGGTCGACTTCGTGCAGCCGGTGCTCGACTTCGCGCACATGCATGCGACCAGTGACGGCGCGTACACCGACGTCGACGCCTTCGCGTCCGCCCTCGAAGCCGCCGACGAGGCGATGGAGCCGGGCGTGCCGTTCCACATCCACTTCAGCGACATCGCGTATGCGAACCGCAACGAGACGAAGCATCTGCCATACGGCGAGGGAACCCTGCGTGCGGAGCCGCTGCGGGACGCGTTGGCGCGGTTCGACCGGCCGGCGACGGTGATCAGCGAGTCGCCGGACGACGCATCGACTCAGGCCATCGGCGCGGTGCTGCTCGGCGAGAGCGCAGCACGGCGCGCCTCATAGGTCGCGGCCTCGTCGTCGCGTCCGCGCGCGCGCAGAAACTCCGCGAGATAGCGCAGCGCCCAGTGCTCCATCGCACGCAGCTCGTACAGCGCGAAGCCTTCGACGGCCTCGCGCAGCAGCTGCTCGGCCTCGTCGTCGCGCTTCTGCGCGCTGCGGACGATGCCGAGCGCGAGCTTCGTCGACGAGGTCGACACGCGGTCGTCAGGCCCGACGGTCTCGCGCGCCTCGAGCGCGAAGCGTTCGGCCTCGTCGAGCTTGTCCTGGTCGACGAGCACCATCGCGAGCGCACGCTGCGCCTCGCACAGCGAGCCGCGGTCGCCGATGCCCTTGAGCGCACGCACTGAGTCCTTGAGGAGCTTCTCGGCTCGGTCGAGATCGCCCTGCGCGAACGCCGCCCGTCCGACCATCATCGTCATCGCAGCCTCGCGCGACGAGTTGCCGACCTCGGCGAAGAACTCGCGCGCTGCGGTGAAATCCGCTTCCGCCTCTCCGGGGAACTCGCTCACGAGCTCGAGCCAGCCCTTCACGCTCAGCGCGGACGCACGGCTCAGCACGCTGCCGCTCTCGTCGGCGAGCTCGAGCGCTCTCAGGACAAGCGGAGCGGCATGCGCCGTCTCGAAGCGGACGACGTACGCAGTGGCGAGCGAATGGATGACGAGCACCTCGAGGTCCTTGCGCTCCGCCGCTCGCGACTCGGCGAGGGCTTCCTTCGCGAAGCGCTCGAACTCGGCGTGGTCGCCGAACCAGTTCGCGACCTGTGACGAGACCCAGAGCGGCTCGAAGCGCACTTCGGGATGCGCGTCGTGCAGCACTTCGAGCGCCTGCGCGACGAGCCGGCGGGCGGTGATCGCGTCGGCGCGGTGCTGGAGCACCGCCTCCGCGAGCGCGGTCAGCGCGCGGCCCTGCACGAGCGTCTCGCCGTCCCGCTCGGCGTCCGCAGCGACGCCCGTCATCTCGCCGAGCACCGCCGGGAAGTCGGCGAGGCGCCAGGCGGCACGGCCGGCGAAGTAGCGGCGCTCGAGCGTCGGCGCGAGCTCGACGGCGCGGAGGAGAAGCTTCCGCGCGCTGCGGAACGCTTCGCGCGACAGTGCACGCCGGCCGGCTTTCGTGAGCGCGGCGGCGGCCTGCTCGCGCAGCTCGTCCGGCGCCGCGCCGTCCAGCTCCGCGAGGAGCCGGGCCGCCTGGTCGAGGTGGAAGGCGCGGATCTCGACGATGTCATCGTGCGCCCGTTCGCCGAGCCAGTCGGCGAACGCAGCGTGCAGGTCGGCGCGCGACGTCTTCGAGAGACCGGCGTACGCGACCTCGCGGATCAGCACGTGCTTGAACTTGTAGGCCTCCTCGCCGCTGATCGTCGCGCGCGGCTCGCGCACAACCAGGTCACGGAGGAGCAGGTCGTCGAGGCAGTGCTGCACGTCGTCGATCTCCGGCGAGAGATGCGTCAGCGCACCGGCCATGAAAATGCGGCCCATCACGGACGCGCGCTGCAGCGCGACGCGCGGCGCTGCGGGCAGCCGATCGATGCGCGCCGCGATGAGTGCCTGCAGCGTGTCCGGGATGCGCTCGTTGCTGCGCGTCCCCTCGGCGAGCATGCGGACGGTCTCCTCGACGAAGAGCGGGTTCCCCTCGGTCTTCATCAGGACGGTGTCGGTGTCGAGCGGCAGGTCGAGCTTTGCGGTGAGTGCCGCGACGAGCTCTTCGCTCTCCTCCGGTTCGAGCGGCTCGAGCTCGAACGTCGTCGAGCGCACGCGGCCGCCGCCCCACGTCGGGCGGACGTCGAGCAACTCCGGGCGTGCGAGCGCGACGATCAGAAGCGGCGACTCGCGCACCCACGCGGCGAGATGCTCGATCAGCTCGAGCAGCGGCTCCTCGCCCCAGTGCACGTCCTCGAACACGAGCACGAGCGGCTGAGCCTCGGCGAGCTGCTCGGCCCACGCCCGCGCGGCCCACGCGATCTCCTGTTGCGAGCGCTCGCCCTCGACCGCTTCGAGCACGCCGACAGCGAGGCCGAGCAGGTCCGCGACCGCCTCGTCCTCGCAGTACTGACGCAGCTTCTCGTGCGCCTCGTCGAGCGGGTCGTCGTCGGTGATGCCGGACGACGCCTTCACCATCTCGGCGAGCGGCCAGTACGTGACGCCCTCGCCGTAGGGCAGGCTGCGGCCGGTGAGGACGGTCGCGCCTTCGAGGCCGGCCACGAACTCGCGCACGAGGCGGCTCTTGCCGACGCCGGGATCGCCGTAGATCGTGACGATCGAGGCGCGGCGTGCGCGCACGGCGCGTTCGTACGTGTTCTCGAGCAGGTCGAGCTCGGACTCGCGTCCGACGAGCGGCGCGGAGAGGCTGCGGATCGGGGCGCCGAGGTCGGCAAGGCAGACGGCTTTGTGCGCGACGATCGGCTCGCGCCAGCCGCGGAGCTCGAGTGGGCCGACCTCTTCGAGCTCGACGCGGTCGCGGAGCAGGCGGGCTGCCGCGGGGCCGATCAGGACTTCGTTCGGGCCGGCTGCGGCCTGGAGCCTGGCGGCGAGGTTGACGGCCTCGCCGGTTGCGAACGTGGAGTCCCCGTCGTCGGCGACGACCTCTCCGGACTCGATGCCGACGCGCGCCTGGAGGCCGAGCGATGCGACCTTCTCGAGCGTCGAGAAGCCGGCGCGGACCGCGCGCTCGGCGTCGTCCTCGTGTGCGAGCGGGACGCCGAAGGCCGCCATGACGGCGTCGCCGGCGAACTTCTCGACCGTCCCGCCGTGGGTGACGATGCTGTGCGAGACCTGGTCGAAGAACCTGCTCACGCGGCGGCGCACGACCTCCGGGTCGGAGTCCGCGATGAGAGCCGTCGAGTCGACGAGGTCCACGAACAGGACCGTTGCCAGCTTGCGTTCCACAAGGTGAATGGTAGTTGCGAGGGGTGCGGCTAGGATCGTCCGCGCCCATGCTCGATCCCAAGGTTTTCAAGGCATACGACGTGCGCGGCATCTATCCCGGGGAGATCGACGAGGACGGGGCGTATGCGGTGGCGCGCGGGTATGTCCAGCAGTTCGAGCCGCGGCGCGTGGCGGTCGGACGGGACATGCGGCTGTCGTCGCCTGCGATGGCGGAGGCTGTGATGTCGGGCGCTGCCGACGAGGGCGCTGAAGTGCTGGATCTCGGGCTCGTCGGGACCGAGATGGTCTATTTCGCGGTCGGGTCGCTGGGGCTGGACGGCGGCGTGATGGTGACGGCCTCGCACAATCCGGGCGAGTACACGGGGATGAAGATCGTGCGGCGTGGGGCGCTGCCGGTCGGTGGAGAGTCGGGGCTGCTCGACGTGCGGGATCGCGCTGAACGCGTGTCGGGCCGTTCGGGCGGCGGTGCTGAGCGGGTTTCTGCATACGACATCTGGCCCGCCTATGTCGATCGGGTGCTGTCGTTCATCGACGTCTCGGCGGTGCGGCCGTTGAAGGTGGTGATCGACGCGGCGAACGGGATGGCGGGGACGATGCTGCCGCCGGTCTTGTCGCGGCTGCCGGTCGAGGCGGTTCGGTGCTTCTTCGAGCCGGACGGCTCGTTCCCGAACCATGAGCCGAATCCGCTGCTGCCGGAGAACCGCGAGTTCATCGTGCGCCGGACGCTGGAGGAGGGCGCGGATCTGGGTGTCGCGTTCGACGGCGACGCAGATCGGTGCTTCTTCGTGGACGACACGGGCGAGTTCGTCCCGGGCGACTTCGCAACGGCGCTGCTGGCGGAGCTTGTGCTGGCGAAGGAGCCGGGCGCGAAGATCATCTACGACGTGCGCGCGTCGTGGGCGGTGCCGGAGACGATCCGCGCCGCCGGCGGCGAGCCGTTGATGAATCGTGTCGGGCACGCGTTCATCAAGGAGCGGATGCGGCGCGACGATGCCGCGTTCGGCGGCGAGGTGTCCGGGCACTACTACTTCCGCGAGTTCTCGCAGGCCGATACGGGCGTCGTGCCGTTCCTGCTGATGCTGGAGGCGGTGTCTCGCGGCGAGCGTCGGTTGTCAGAGCTGCTTGCACCGTTCCGGTCGAAGTATTTTCTGACGGGCGAGCTGAACACGCCGGTCCGCGACGTCGCCTTGAAGTTGCAGGAGCTGAAGGAGCGGTATGCGGGCGAAGGCCGGGTGTCGCATCTGGACGGCATCTCGGTGGACGCCGACGACTGGCATTTCAACGTCCGCCCGTCGAACACGGAGCCGCTGCTCCGCCTGAACCTCGAGGCGCGATCGCAGGAGCTGATGGAGCGGAAGCGCGACGAGGTGCTCGGGCTTATTCGAGCATAGCCCCTTCTGTGTCTGACACCGGGAGATGTCGTTCGTGGACGAGCCGTGCGAACTCGGCCCGCGCCTCCGCCGGCGTCGAGCCAAAGAAAGGGTGAATCTCGTCGACGGCTAGCCATGTCGGTGCGAGAGCCGTTCCGACCATCGCGCGATAGCTGCTGTGCGGCCACTCACCGGCCGTGCGACAGAGACCGGCCTTGAGCGGGTTTCGGACGACGTACAACACCGCGGCGACCAGATGCGCGTCAGACACGATTCGTCGCGCGAGCGGCCGATTGCGAAAAAGATGGTCCGTTCGACCGTGTCGCGGTTGGTTCGACGCGAATGAGTGCCGTTCATTACCTGCAGACCTTCGGAGAACCCGCCGCGCGGCGTCCGAAGAATGAGGTGGTAGTGGTTCGGCATGAAGCACCAGGCGGCGAGCTCCCAGCCGTACCGAACCGCGGCTCGATCGAGCTCGCCCTCGAGCGACGCGAAGTCGTGGCGATCCCACGCGATCGTGCCGCGATTGCAGCCCCGGCAGGTGACGTGGTACCAGCAGTCGCAGTCGATGATCCGCAGCTCGCGCCCCACGCAACGACCGTAGGCATCGCACGGTCACGAGACCGTCGCGCCTTTCAAACGGAACTGTCACGCCTGACACCAGGACCTGGCTCCGCCCGGCCCGCGAAATAGGATCCGCGCGATGTCGAAACCGCCCTTCAAGTTCAGCGCCCGCACGCGCGTGGGTTTCTCGGACACTGATGCGCAGGGGATCGTCTATTACGGGCGCTACAACCCGTACTTCGACCTCGCGCGCGTCGAGTACCTGCGCTCGCTCGGGCTTCTGCACCGCAGCACGGGCGGCGAGTTCGTCATGCGCGCGAACGACGTCGAGTACTTCGCGCCCGCACGCTTCGACGACGAGCTCGAGATCCACGCGCGCGTCTCCCGCATCGGCAACACGAGCGTCACCTTCGAGTTCGCAGCGCACAAGATGCCCGACGACATGCTCCTCGTCACTGCTCACCAGACGCTCGTCTACATCGACGTCAACGGACGCTGTGCGATCCACGTCCCCGACGACTACCGCGAGCGCGTGCTCGGCTTCGAAGGCGACGATGCCCAGCGCTGACGCACGGCTCGACGCGATCGAGCAGATCGTCCACCGCGGAGGCGACGCAGACGAGATCCTCCGCGACGTCGTCGCCGCGCTCCACGAGAACGCCGGCTACCCCTGGGCGGGCATCTTCTTCGTCGAGAACACGACGCTCGCGCTCGGCCCGAGCGCCGGCGCGCCCGACGGTGGCAGCCGCACGACCGTTCCCATCACGTGGCAGGGCGAGCGCATCGCCGAGCTCGCTATCGACGACGCGCCCGAGGAAGACCGCAAGTTCCTCGAGCGCGTCGCCGCTCTCGTCGCCGATCACTGCCTCGTGGGCTGGGACACCGGCGGCGAGTCTTGGGAACCTTGAGGGTGACTGCGTTGGGGTGGGTGCGAGCCGCGCGCCCGACCGAGTCCTCGGTCGGCCGGGCGCCGCAGCTTGTTGCACCCTCTCCCCACATCTCGTTCTAATCAGCACGCGCCGACTGTCGATCCCTCGTTTCAGGGTTCGGCGACCACAGACGCCCAATCCCTCGTTTGAGGGAACGGCACCGCTCGGCTACGCGGCGCACGCCTCGGATCCCCCGGATGGGGTACCCCGCACCGAACAATCGAGTGACCCTCGAACGAGGGACTACGACGGCGTGACGCGATACGCGTCGAAAACGGCTTCGATGTTGCGCAGAGCAGTCAAAAGCGTCCGCAGCGACTTCACATCGCCGACCTGTGCGACGTACCAGTTCTTCGCCATCTGATCCTCGACGACGCCGCCGTACGAGACGATGTTCGCCCCGTGCTCGGCGAACGTCCGCGCGACGTCCTCCAAGAGGCGCGGCCGGTCCCACGAATCGACTGCGATCTGCACCCGGAAGCTCTGGGACACCGCTCCGTCCCACTCGACCGGCGTGAACCGCTCCGGGTTCCGCATCAGCGCGCGCACGTTCGGGCAGTCGCCGCGATGCACGGTGATGCCCTTGCCGAGCGAGATGTAGCCGACGATCTCGTCGCCCGGCACCGGCGTGCAGCACTTCGCCATCCGCACGAGGACGTCCTCGACGCCGATGACGTTGATGCCGTACGTGTCGCTGGAGATCGCATCGCGCGCCTTCGGCTTCTTCCGCGGGAGAACCGCCTCTTCCTCGGCGACCTCCTCGACCTTCAGCTTCTGGAGCACCTTGTTGACGATGCTTCCGGCCGTCAACTTCCCGGAGCCGAGCGCGATATAGAAATCCTCCGCCTTCTTGTAGCCGGACTCGCGGATCACGCCCGCGAGCACGGCCGACCCTGCCAGCTTGCGGTACGGGAGGTTCTGCGCCTTCAGCGCATTTTCGAGCGCGTCACGGCCCTTTGCCTCGGTGTCCTCCTTCTGCTCCCGGGAGAAAAACTGCCGGATCTTGTTCCGCGCGCGCGACGACGCCGCGAGTGACAGCCAGTCGCGAGACGGGCCGCGGCCGCTCTTCGACGTCAACACCTCGACGCGGTCGCCGCTCTTCAGCTTGTAGTGCAGCGGGACGATGCGGCCGTTCACCTTCGCACCGACCGTCCGGTGACCAACGTCCGTGTGCACGGCGTACGCGAAGTCGATCGGCGTCGCACCGGCCGGCAGCGTCTTCACCTCGCCTTTCGGTGTGAAGACGAAGACCTCTTCGTCGAAGAGATCTGTGCGGAACGATCTGACGAACTCGCGCGAGTCCGCCTCCTCCTCATGCACAACCATCAGCTGCTTGACCCAGTCGAGCCACTCATCGCCCGGCCGCGCGCCGCGGTGCTTGTACGAGAACCAGTGCGCCGCGACTCCGAGCTCCGCGGTCTCATGCATCTCGCGCGTGCGCACCTGAATCTCGAGCGGCCGGCCCTCCGGCCCGATCACGGTCGTGTGCAGCGAGCGATAGCCGTTGAACTTCGGCATCGCGATGTAGTCCTTGAACCGCCCCGGCATCGGCTTCCACAGCGAATGGATGAGCCCGAGCGCGCCGTAGCAGTCGCGCGTCCCCTCCTCCCCGTCGCGCTCGACGATGACGCGCATCGCGGTGAGATCGTAGATCTCGTTGAACTCGCGGCCCTTCTTCGCCATCTTGTCGTAGATCGAGTAGAAGTGCTTCGCGCGCCCGGAGATCTCCGCCGGGATGTCGACCTTCTCGAGCTCGCGCTGCAACACCTCCGCGGCTTCGGCAACGTGGCTCTCGCGATCTGCGCGCCGCTCGGCGACCATCGTCGTGATCTCCTCGTACTTCCGCGGATGCAGCGTCTGGAACGCGAGATCCTCGAGCTCCCACTTGAGCGCATGGATACCGAGTCGATGCGCGAGCGGTGCGTAGACCTCGAGCGTCTCCTTGGCCTTCTGGATCTGCTTCTGCTTGCCGAGGTACTCGATCGTGCGCATGTTGTGCAAACGGTCCGCGAGCTTGATGAGGATCACCCGGACGTCCTCGGACATCGCGACGACCATCTTCCGATAGTTCTCCGCCTCGGCCTGCTCGCGGCTCTGGAACTGAATTCGCGTCAGCTTCGTTACACCTTCGACGAGCTTCGCGACCTCGTCGCCGAACTCCGCGCGCACGTCGTCGATATCGGTTCCCGTGTCCTCGACGACGTCATGGAGCAGCGCGGCCGCGATCGTCTGCTCGTCGAGATGCAGCTGCGCGCAGATTCGCGCGGCGCCTACCGGATGCTCGATGAACGGCGAGCCGGACCGGCGCTGCTGGCCCTCGTGGGCCGCGGCGGCGAAGCTGAACGCGCGCGTGACGAGCTCGGTGTCGACTGTGTCGTCGTACGCGGCGATGTCGGCGAGCAGCTCATCGAGCAGGTCCTGATGCTTTTCACCTGTCTCGAGCGTCGCCACTCACTCAGTGTACTCAGCCTTCCTCGGGCGTAACTCGGCGGAAGGAACGGACGTTTCCCGGTCGAAGTGACGATTTCCATGCTGCGCAATCGACGCCGCCGCGACGCCCGAAAGGTCGCCAAGCTCGTGGGCGCATTCGCCGCGCTCGACGCGGCACGCGCGCAGCGCTCAGTGTCGAAACGGCTCCGAGTACACCACGCGACCTTGCGGTAGCTCGGCGCGCTCGTCGAGCACGGCAACCTGGAACGCCCAGTCGTGGAGCGCCTCGGGCGGCGGCAGCAGCCCGAGCTCGTCGGCACGGACGAAGCCGAACCGGCCGTAGTACCGCGGGTTCCCCTCGAGCAGCAACAGCGGCTCGCCGAGCGCGCGAACGCCGTCCAACGACGCCCGGACGAGCGCCGCTCCGTGTCCCTGCCGCTGGAAGTCCGGATGGACGCCGAGCGGGCTCAGCTGCAGCAGCCGCGCATCAGAGCCCTCGACCGTGACCCAACTGTTCATGACGTTTCCAACCACGCGCCCGTCTGCCACGGCCACAAACGACAAGGCCGGCACCTCGAGCCGGGCTTCGCGGATCTCCGTGACCAGGCGAGGCACGTCCTCCCTGGCGAACGCGAGCCGATGCACCTCGAGGATCGCCGGCCAGTCGGCCTCCTCGGCGACGCGGATCACGCGGCGCGCGGAAGCGCCGGCTGCTCCTCGAGCAGCAGCGCGCGGAACGTCTCCGACTCGAGCAGATGCCGCCGCCCGAGATCGAGGCCGAGCTCGGCGAAGATGTCCGCCGCCACGGCAGACCGGGCAGCCTCAGGCCGACGGAACTCCTCGACGAGCCACGCGCGCACCTCGTCGAACCGCGGCGCCGCCCCGAACAGCCGCCGCACGACGAGCTGCGGCGCAACCGTTCCATTCCACCGGTTCTCCTGCAGGCGGAACGCAACGTCGAAGCGCCCGTCACGCTGATACGCCTCGAGCCACGACCCGAGCCCGAAGGCGATCGCACTGCCCGCGTCGCGGCCGTCGGCGCGCACGCGGAACCGCAGATGCTTGCCCTCCCCCACCGTGCCGAGCTCCCCGAGCTCGCAGCCGGGAGCGAGCAGCGTCACGTCCGGGTTGCCGAGCCCGAACGGCGCGAGCCGCGCAAGCTCGTGGCAGAGATCGAGTGTCAGCGTCGTCCCGCGCGGGACGACCGCGTCGATGTGCGTCACCGGACGCAGGTCCTCCTCTTCGAGCACGCCGGCGGCATGCTCCGCGAACGCGGCCGCGAACGCCGGCACGTTCTCCGGAGCGATCGACAGGCCGGCCGCCGCGCGATGACCGCCCCAGCGGCCGAGCAACGACGAGCACGCGGCGAGCGCGCCGTGGAGATCGAACGACGGAATCGATCGGCCCGAGCCTTTCCAATCGCCCTCGGTCCCGGCGAGCAGCACGACGGGACGATTGAACCGCTCGACGAGCCGGGAGGCAACGATGCCGATCACGCCCTCGTGCCAGCCCTCGCCGGCGACGACATACGCATGGCGCGCGCGCAACTCCGGCGTCCACTCCTCGACCTGCTGCGCCGCCTCGCGGAAGATCCGACCCTCGACGGCCTGCCGTTCCCGGTTCAGCTCTTCGAGCTCGTTCGCAAGCCGCCGCGCGTCGTCGGCGTCGTCGGTCAGCAGCAGCTCCAGCGCCGCGCGGGGATGCCCGAGCCGTCCCGCCGCGTTGATCCGCGGGCCGAGACGGAAGCCGCACGCACCGGCATCGACGGTCGCGGGATCGACACCGGCCGCGCGCATCAGCGCCTGCAGGCCCGCCTTCTGTGACCGCGCGAGTGCGCGCAAGCCGGCAAGCGCGAGGAAGCGATTCTCGTCGACGAGCGGCACGACGTCCGCGATCGTCGCAAGCGCGACGAGATCGAGATGACGCCGCGGCACCTCCGAGTCGACACCGAAGAGCGCCTGCCCCAGCTTGTACACGACACCGGTGCCGCACAGCTCGGGAAACGGGTACTCGGACGGCCGCGTCGCGACCACGGGACAGTCCGGCAGCTCTGCAGCGGGACGGTGGTGGTCGGTCACGATCACCTCGAGTCCCCGTGCGCGCGCCTCCGCGACCTCGGTGACGGCGGTGATCCCGCAGTCGACGGTCAACACGAGCCCGCAGCCGTCGTCGGCGAGCCGGCCGAGCGTCGCCGCCGACACGCCGTAGCCCTCGTCGAACCGCGAGGGCAGGTGCCACTCGACGTCGGCGCCGAGCTCACGCAGGAGCAGGACAGCGAGCGTCGTCGCCGCGATGCCGTCGACGTCGTAGTCGCCGTGCACGCAGATCCGCCGGCCCTCAGCGACCGCCGCGCGGATTCGCTCGCACGCAACACCCATGTCGCCGAGCAGGAACGGGTCGTGGCCCGGATCGTCGCCGTCGAGGAACGCCCGAGCGTCCTCGGGGTCGCCGATCCCGCGCCGGACGAGGACGCTTGCCGTCAACTCGCTGATGCCGAGCTCCTGGGCCAGCTCGGCGGACTCCCGGTGCGGGCACGGACGGAGTGTCCAAGTGCCCTCCTGCATCGTGCGATCACGGTACGGAGGGCGCCGGACGGACATACTCCGAGGCCGTGAAAGACCTGTTTCTCCTCGACCCCGACGTCGTCTTCCTGAACCACGGCTCCTTCGGCGCGTGCCCGCGGCCCGTGTTCGAGCGCTACCAGGCGTGGCAGCGCGAGCTCGAGCGCGAGCCGGTGGAGTTCATCGCACGCCGCCAGGGCGACCTGCTGGCGGACGCTCGGGGCGCCCTCGGCGAGTACGTGGGCGCAGGAGCCGACGACCTCACCTTCGTCCCGAACGCGACGACGGGTGTGAACATCGCGGCGCGAGCCCTGGGCCTCCGCTCCGGCGACGAAGTGCTCGCGACGAATCTCGAGTACGGCGCGTGCGACCTCACGTGGGAGCACGAGTGCTCGAAGGCGGGAGCGCGCTACGTTCGCGTCCCCGTCGACGAGCTGCTCGACCATCGCACCGACCGCACTCGGGCCGTCTATCTCTCGCACATCACTTCCGAGACGGCACTCCTGCTCCCGGCGGAGAGCATCGTCGAGGAAGCCCGCGCGCACGGCCTCACAACGATCGTCGACGGCGCACACGCGGTCGCGCAAGTCGACCTCGATCTCACCGCACTGGGCGCCGACTACTACACGGGGAACTGCCACAAATGGCTGTGCGCACCAAAAGGCGCGGGGTTCCTCTACGTCGCACCGCACCTGCAGGACACGGTCGACGGAACGATCACGAGCTGGGGCTACGAGGAACCGGCGACGTTCATCTCACGCACGCAGCGTCAAGGCACCCGCGACAGCGCCGCGTATCTCGCCGTCCCTGACGCAATCGCGTTCGAGCGCGGGCACAACACGCGCGATCGGTGCGTCGACCTTGCCCGCAACGCACGCCGCGCGCTCTGCGAGCTCCTCGGCACAGAGCCGATCGCACCGGAAGAGCAGGTACTGCAGATGGCGAGCGTCCGCGTCCCGCACGAGGACCCCGACCTTCAGCGCCGGCTCTTCGATGACCACCGCATCGAGATCCCGATCACCGGCGACATGCTCATGCGCATCTCGATCGCGATGTACAACACGGAGGAGGACGTCGAGCGGTTGCTCGACGCCCTCTCCGTTTGTCTTAGGAGAAGTGCCCGCAGCCCTGTGTGATGTTCATGCTCACGAGCGGGCGAAGCTCCGCGCCGTTCTTCAGCGCGCCCATCGTGGTCTTCACCGGGTTGAAGAAGCCGACACCTGCGATGTTGGCCTGCGCGCCGAGCATCTGCCAGTCCTTCGTCGGCGCCGGGCACCCGCTGAGGAAGTTGTTGCGAGCGGTGAGCATCTGTCCCCGCCCGCGAGCCGCCGTCGGCAGGCACGACGAGGCCTCCAGATAGGCGTTCATGTACGTCTGCGTGTTGATGTCGAACAGCTCGAGGACGATCTCGCCGTTCGACGCCATGCGGTAGCGCTCGATGACCGTCTTGTCGAGCGACCAGACGTGCTTCAGGAAGCTGTTGCTCCGGGCCGTCGTGATCCTGGCGGGCGCAGTCAGCTTCGAGATGTCTGGGATCGACGTGGCGGTCGGCGCCCACGTCACCGACTGCTTCGCGGTGTCGCTGAGCGTCATGACTTTCCAAAGCGTCCCACCGCATTGCGGACCGGGTGCGGACACGCGTGCACCGGCGGGAAGGGCGGTAGCGGCGGCGATTGTGGCGGCGACCGCCGCGACTGCAAGGACGAATCTCATTCTCGGACCTCCGAGGTTCGCTCGTAACAGGCGCAGCTAGCGAACGAAATCATCGGCCGTCGACCGGACGGACAACACGCTCGAATGAGTTACCCCTCCTTCGGAAGCTTCACTCCGAGGATGCTGAGGACGACGAGCAGCCCGATCCCCGCAACCCAAAGGGCAAGCACGAGCTTCGGCCGGCGCGTCTCACGCAGCTGCTGGTACGCGACCTTGCCCCAGAGGATCAGCAGGCCGAGGAGCGCCGCCGCCGCGACAACAAGTACGGGAGCGAGATACGCAGCACGCTCGAACGGCCAGCCGAGCGCCCAGGCCGTCGATGCGACGAGCGCGGCGACGACGACCGCAGCCGCTGAGATTTGAAGCGTGCGCACGACCCCAGGGTACGCTTGCCGCGTGGACGAAGCCGGCAACTACGACTCCGGCGACGACTACGTCGTCGAGTACACGCGGTACCGGTTCAGCTTCAACGCCCAGGACTTCGAGGAGCGCGTGACGGCAGCCGCCGTCAAGCTCGGCCTCGTTGCAGGCAACGAGCTTGACGACGACGAGACGGCCGACCTGGTCGAGCTGATCGAGTGCGACGGGATTGAAGAGCCGCGCTCGCAGCTCGGCCGCTATCTCATTCGCCGGTGGGACGAGCTCTCCCTCGTCGACGGGCAGTCGCTCGTCGACTGGCTCAAGCGCGTCGTCTTCCGCGGCGCCTGGCTCGACCATCGCGTGAAGCAGGGGAAGCTCGAGGTCGGCTTCGACGAGGAGTCGGCGGAGTTCGCCTACCTCGATCCGCAGGGCGGGCGCGCGCTGCTCGAGCTGCTGCCGACACCGAGCTGGCACGAGCTCCAATATCGGCCGTGACGAACGTTCCTCGCTGGTACGCGGCTGTCGGCCCGGCGTATCTCGCCGCCCTCCTCGGCGTCGACACGCAGGTCGGTCTGCACTGGCAATACGTCCTCGGCGCAGTCACCTGGGTTGCGCTCCTCATCGCGTTGCGGCCGTTGCCTCCGCTCGCGCGTGCGCAGGCACTCGGCGTCGTCGTGTTCGCGACCGTCGGCGAAGTAACCGGCTCACTCATCTGGGGCGTCTACCACTACCGGCTGCACAACCTGCCGCTCTTCATCCCGCCCGCCCACGGGATCGTCTATCTCAGCGGGCTCGCACTCGCGGCGCTTGCCCGCGAACGGATCGTCGTCGCCGTTGCAGCGGCCGGGGCGATCGGCTGGGGCCTCGCAGGGCTGACGGTCTTGCCTCACCTCGACGTCGCGGGTGCGTTCGGCGTGCCGCTGCTCTGCGTGTTCCTCTGGCGCTCGCGCTCGCGCGCTGTGTACGCGGGCGTGTTCCTCGTCGTTGCGGCGCTCGAGCTGTACGGAACGTCGATCGGCGTCTGGCGCTGGGCTCGCGATCTGCCCGGCCTCGGTATCCCGGACGGCAATCCTCCGTCGGGTGTCGCGTCGGGCTACGTGTGGTTCGACGTGATGGCGCTGCTCGTCGCGCCGTATCTCGTCCTCATTACCCGACGATCATTCGGCGCGACCGATGAGTTGCACGCCTCGGCGCAGTCTCACTGAGGAAGCACCACGCCAACACGCGAGCGACGGAGGCATCCGCTGAAACTTCTACTCACCTCCGCCGGGATCAAGAACGCAAGCATCCACGAGGCACTCGTCGACCTGCTGGGCAAGCCGATCGCCGAGTCTGACGCGCTCTGCATTCCGACGGCGCTCTACGGGCACCCGATGGCGGGGCCTCGCCAGGCCTGGAAGTGCATCAGTGGCCGGGAAACAGGCACCCCCACGGTTGGCCTCGGCTGGAAATCGGTCGGAGTTCTGGAGCTCACGGCCCTTCCAAGTCTCGACGAGGAGCGCTGGGTTCCCCTGCTCCGCGACTCGGACGTCTTGCTCGTCGAGGGCGGCGACGCCGCATACCTGTGCCACTGGGTTCGAGCGTCCGGCCTGGCGAACATCCTGCCGTCGCTGCACGAGACGGTCTGGGTCGGCGTGAGCGCAGGGAGCATGGTGATGACCCCTCGCACCGGAATGGACTTCATCAATTGGCATTCGCCGGCCGCCGATACGACGCTGGGAGTCGTCGACTTCTCGATCTTCCCGCACCTCGACAACCCCCACCTGCCGGAGAACACCATGGCCCAGGCCGAACGGTGGGCCGCCGACTTGTCGGGACCTGCGTATGCGATCGACGACGAAACCGCGATCAAGGTCGTCGACGACACGGTCGAGGTCATCTCGGAGGGGCAGTGGAAGCTGTTCGAGCGCCGGTCGGCGCCGCAGCCTGCCTGACGGCAACCCGCCGAGCGGCGTCGCTAGCGGTACGTCTGGTTCGACGTGATGGCGCTCCTGATCGCGCCGTGGCTCGTGGCGTCGACGCGTATGCTTCGCCGTGCGCGGCGATGGAGCCCGCCCTCAACCGCCGAGACCGGCTGATGGCTCCTGCGAAGCAAAGGAGTCATGCATGCCCGTCATCGTCGGCGTCGCGCTCGGCGGCGCACTCGGATCCTCTGCGCGCTACGGGCTTGACCGTCTGATCGAACGATCGAGCTCCGCGGTCTTTCCGTGGAGCACATTCACGATCAACGCCACTGGTTGTTTCCTCATCGGCGTCATCTCGGCGGCGCTCGTCGACCGCCACCACCTGCCGGCATGGCTTCGAGTCGGGCTCGTCGTCGGCGTCGTCGGCGGCTACACGACCTTCTCGACTTTCGCGCAAGAGGCGCTCGACCTCGGCGAGATCCACCACGTGCTCGTCGCCGCTGCGTACGTCGTTGCGAGCGTCGCCGTCGGGATCACGGCGGCGTATGCAGGAGGCGTCGTCGGACGGCAGTTCTGACGTTCTTAGATTCGGCTCAGCTCGTTCTTAGACGCGGCTGGTTCCATCGAGGGCATGAGAGAGGAGGTCGCTGAGAGGAGCCGTCCGGTGCTGTGGGCCTGCGCAACAGAGCTCACCGTCATGGCCGGAACCGGCGAACCGTCAGACGCCGCGTGCACCCGCGACCTCGAGCGCGGGGTGGGCCTCGGACCTTCTCCTGGGCCCACCTAGCTCTTCGGAACCGAGAAACCGAAGCTCGCGACGCGCGCCTCGGGTGCGCGCCGCAGCTCGAAGCGCCTGATCGACCCGAGCGGGACGACGAGCGCGTCAGGCGTGTCGTTGTCGTCGGGATGGACGTGCAGGGTGACCATGCCAAAGCCCGGGTCGGGATCGATCTTCTCGAGCAGAAAGCGGGAGCTGTCGGCGAGCTCGACCTCGACGACGGGCGTCTCGACTCCGTGCGTCTCGCCGAACGCCGCGATCGTGCGGTGGAGGCGTCCGACGAACTCCTCGTGCGGGCCTTCCGGGATCGGCGTCCAGATAGCGCTGCTCAGAAGAGCTTCACCTCGTCCGTCGCGGCGCCGATGTGCGCGCGGCCGAGCGTCGTGATCGTGCGCCCGCGCGGCGTGCGCTGGATGTAGCCGAGCTGCAGGAGATACGGCTCGTAGACGTCCTCGATCGTCTCCTGCTCCTCGCCGAGCGACGCGGCGAGGGTAGACAGTCCGACCGGGCCGCCGTCGAACTTCACCGCGATCGAGCGCAGCAGCTCGCGTGCCTCGCGGTCGAGCCCCTGCTCGTCGATCTCCAGCAGGAGCAGCGCTTCGCGCGCGATGTCGGTCGTGATCGCGCCGCGATGGCGGACCTCGGCGACGTCACGGACGCGGCGCAGGATGCGATTCGCGATGCGCGGCGTGCCGCGTGACCGCCTGGCGATCTCCTCCGCGGCGTCCGAGGCAATCTCGACACCGAGAATGCGCGCGGACCGGTGGACAATCGAGCCGAGCTCGTCCTGCTCGTAGTAGTCGAGGCGGAAGGTGAGCCCGAAGCGGTCGCGGAGCGGCGTCGTCAGCAGGCCGGTTCGCGTCGTCGCGCCGACGAGCGTGAACGGCGGCAGGTCGAGCGTGAGGGTGCGCGCCGAGGCGCCCTCCCCCATGACGATGTCGATGCGGAAGTCCTCGAGCGCCGGGTAGAGGATCTCCTCCGCCGTGCGGCTCATGCGGTGGATCTCGTCCACAAAGAGAACGTCGCGCGGCTCGAGTGACGTGAGGATGGCGGCGATGTCCTTCTTCTCGACGGCCGGGCCTGCGATCGTGCGCAGACCGACGCCGAGCTCCTCGCGGACGATGTGCGCGAGCGACGTCTTGCCGAGCCCCGGCGGCCCGGCGAGCAGCACGTGGTCGAGTGCCTCGCCGCGCGCCGTCGCCGCCGCGAGGGCGATCGACAGCTGTTCCTTGACGCGCTCCTGCCCGACGAACTCGTCGAGGCTACGCGGTCGGAGCGAGCGCTCGACGTCCTCCTCGTCGTCGTGGAGCACCGGTGCGACAAACGAGCTCATTTCCGCTCCGGCGCCGGCAAAGCCGGCACCTCCGCGACTTTTAGTGCTCCGTCGAGCCTACGCACTATGCGGCTCTCCTGAGCGCTTGCCGCACGCGCTCCTCGGGTGGCGCGTCGCGATCGGTGCTCGCGAGCGCGCGCTCGGCATCGGCGATCGAGTAGCCGAGCTCGACGAGCGCATCGCGTGCGACGACATGCTCGTCGACGTCCTCGGCGCCCGCGCCAGGTGCGACGACGACCGTCGCCATCTTCTCCTTCAGCTCGAGCACGATGCGCTCGGCGGTCTTCTTGCCGATACCGGGGATCGCAGTGAACCGTGCAGCGTCCTCGCGCACGATCGCGCGGCGGAGCTCGTCGGCGGGCGAGCCGGAGACGATCGCCAGCGCGACCTTTGGCCCGACACCGTTGACCGACAGCAACTGGACGAAGAGGTCACGCTCGGCGCGCTCGGCGAAGCCGTAGAGCTGCAGCGCGTCCTCGCGGACATGGAGGTACGTCTCGACCGTGATTTCGTCGGCGTTCTTCGCCTTTCGCACCGCGCTCGGCGTCGCTGCGACGAGATAGCCGACGCCGCCGACGTCGAGCACGAGCCCTTCCGCCGTCGACGCGACCGGCTTGCCACGCAGTCTCGCGATCATCCCGTCATCCTCAGAAGCGGCGGCGCAAGCGCGTGGCAGATGGCGACGGCGAGCGCGTCGGCCGCGTGGTTCGGTCTCGGCAGCGTGGGCAACGCGAGGATCGCCTTCACCATGCGCTGCACCTGCGCCTTCTCAGCGCGGCCATAGCCGCACACGGCCTGCTTGACCCGCGCCGGCGCATACTCCGTGCACTCAACGCCCGCGAGCGCGGCTGCGACGAGCACGGCGCCGCGTGCCTGCCCGACGGAGAGTGCGGTGCGGGCGTCGACGCCGACGAAGGACTCCTCGAGGACGACCGCATCCGGCTCGTGCTCCGCGACGAGACCCGCCACTCCCTCGAAGATCGTCCTCAAGCGCACTTCCAGGCGCTCGGCGGCCGGTGTCGACCACGAGCCGTGGCCGATGGCCTTGAGGCGGCCGCCGTTTTCTTGGACGATCCCGTACCCGCAATTCGCCGTCCCTGGGTCGATGCCGATGACTTTCACGGAAACACGTTAGGCGCGAGGTCGGACGACTCCTGCAATGAGCGTAGGCTCGACGGAGCTCGTCAAAGAGCGGAGGCGCCGGCTTTGCCGGCGCCGTGAGCGCGCAGCGGCGTAGCCTCCCGCCTGTGAGCCTCCCCTCCGATCGCTTGCGCGGGCTCTACGAGGACCGCGCGGCGCAACAGTACGCCGAACCGGCGCCGCTGCCGAACCCGCGGCTCGACCGGAAGTTCGCACATATCTGCGAGCTCGTGCGCGCGCAACTTCCGTGCGAGTCGTTCCTCGATGCGGGCTGCGGCGACGGTCGGTATCTGCGCGCGCTCGACGCGGAGCTGCCGAAGCGGATCGCGGGGGTCGACATCTCGGAGCGCATCCTCGAGACCGCGGCCGCTGCGATCCCCCGCGCCGACCTGCGGCAGGGGAATCTCGAGGCGCTGCCGTTCGACGACTCGTCGTTCGAGCTCGTGCTGTGCACGCAGGTGATCGAGCACGTGCTCGACGCACCGGCAGGCGTGGCGGAGCTCGCGCGCGTGCTGGACAGCGGCGGGCGACTCGTGATCTCGACCGACAACGAGCGGAACGTCGTGACGCGCGTGCTGAACGCGCCGCGCGCGGGGGCTGTGCGGGTGCTGCAGTTGCGGGGCACGCGTGGACGGATCGAGTCACCCGCGACTCCGTATCGGCGCGAGTCGTTTCGGGCGCTGCTCGAGGATGCCGGGCTCGTCGTCTCCGGGCTCGAGACGTTTCGCTTCCAGTTGATGTGGCCACTCGGCGGGACGCCGGCGCAGCGGCTGCTCAACCGCGTGGACGCTGTACTGCCGTCGCACGGGGTCGGCGACATCGTCGTCGCGGTGGCGCAGAAGCCGTGACGCGTCGCACGTCGGTCATCCTGGCGCTCGCTGGGAGCGTCGCGTTCGTGGTGGCGTGCTTGCTCGTCGAGCAGGGCTTGACGGACTCGTCGCTCTACTCGGACGTCCATGTGTACGCGGCGTATGCATCGAAGATGGCCGGCGGCGGCGTGCCGTATCGCGACTTCTCGGACGAGTATCCGCCGCTCGCGCAGCCGGTGTTCCTGCTGGCGCGCATAGCGGGCGCGTCGAACTTCGCGCTCGCGTTCAAAGCGTTCATGGCGCTCTGCGGTGCCGGCGCGCTCGTGTGCGCGGTGTTCACGCTACGTGCTCTGCGCGCGGCTGTCGTGCATGCAGTCGCGGCCGTTGCAGTGATCGCTGCATCGCCCTTGCTCGTCGGGCCGATCTTCCTGAATGCGTACGACCTGTGGCCGGCGTTTCTTCTGTCGCTCGCGTTGCTGCTGCTCGTGCGCGGTCGCGCGTCCTGGGCGTTCGCCGTATTCGGTGCGGCCGTCGCGGCGAAGGTGTATCCGCTCGCGGTGCTGCCGGTCGCCGTGTTGTCGATCGACCGCGCGTTGCGTCGGCGTGCGCTGCTGACGTTCCTCGCGGTGCTGGTCCTGGTGCATCTTCCGTTCGCGGTGCTCGGCCCGGGCGGCCTTCGGTACAGCTACGAGGTGCAGGCGCGGCGCGGTCTCGAGTTGAACAGCCTCGGCGCATCGATCCTGCTCGCCTCCGGGCATCCGCAGCTCGCGAACCAGCCGCCCGGCTCGCTGAACGTGACGGGCGCCACCGCGACTGCTTTCGCGGTCGTCAGTTCGGTTCTCGTCGTCGCCGCGATCGCCGCCGCTGCGTGGGCGTACCACCGCGGTCGCCTGTCCCTCATTGCCGCGTCCGCCGCCGCCGTGGCCGGCTTCGTCGCGTTCAACAAGGTCTTCTCTGCGCAGTACGTGGACTGGCTCGTTCCGCTCGTTCCGCTGGTGTCGATCGGAGCAGCCGTGGGGAGTATCCCCGCTCTCGTCCTGACGAGACTCGTCTTCTCACATCGCTCGCACCTTGCAAACGTCACGGACGTTCCGCTTCTGCTCGCGAGAAACGCGTTCGTCGTTGCGCTATTCGTGGCATTGCTGTGGCAGGGGACCGTCCCCTTCTCCACACGCGACCGTCGTTAACCGGCCACCGCTTCGAGCACCTGCTCGGGGATGTCGAAGTTCGCGTACACGTCCTGCACGTCGTCGTTGTCCTCGAGCTGCTCCAGCAACCGCAGGACCTTCTTCGCATCGCTCTCGTCCGCCACTTCGACCGTCGTCTTCGGCAGCATCGTCAGCTCCGCCGAGTCGATCGCAAACCCCGCTGCCTCGACTGCCGCGCGCACCGCTGCCAGCGCCTCCGGCGCTGCGAGCACCTGGTACACCGACCCGTCGCGCGCGACGTCCTCCGCCCCGCCCTCCGCAGCGGCGAGCGTCAGCTCGTCCTCGTCGGCGCCGTCCGCCGGTACCAGGACGACCGCGCGCCGCTCGAAGAGCCACAGCACCGCACCGGAGCCGCCGAGATTGCCGTCGTTCTTCGCGAACGTATGCCGCACCTCGCCCGCCGTGCGGTTGCGGTTGTCCGTGAGCGCCTCGACGATCACCGCGACGCCGCTCGGCCCATAGCCCTCGTACACGACGGTCTCGAACGTCGACGTGTCGGAGTCCGCGCCAGAGCCCTTCGCGATCGCGCGATCGATGTTGTCCTTCGGCATGGAGTACGAGCGCGCCTTCTCGATCGCGTTCTGCAGCGCGAGATTCGCGGACGGATCGCCGCCGCCCTCCCGCGCCGCGACGATGATCGCGCGCGTGAGCTTCGAGAACAGCTTGCCGCGCTTCGCGTCGGCTGCGCCCTTCTTGTGCTTGATCGAGGACCACTTGCTATGCCCTGACACTCATGACCTCCCGTACCTGGTTCAAGAACAACTCGTGGATCCGCGTGTCGTCCGTCAGTTCAGGATGGAACGCAGCGACAAGCAGCCGCCCGTCGCGCGCGAGCACCGGATGCCCGTCGACCTCGGCCAGTACCTCGACGCCCGGCCCCGCCTCCTCGATCCACGGCGCGCGGATGAACACCGCGCGCACCGGCTCGTCGCCGTGACCGATGTCGAGATCCGCCTCGAACGAATGCACCTGCCGGCCGAATGCGTTCCGCACCACGCGGAAGTCACCAAGCCCGAGATGGTCGCGGTCGAGCACGATCATCCCCGCACAGGTCCCGAAGATCGGCGCCTCGAACTGCCGCAACGCCTGGTCGAGCCCATACAACCGCATCAGCCGCACGATCGCGGTGGACTCGCCGCCCGGCACGATCAACCCGTCGAGCCCCTCGAGCTGCTCCGGCAGCCGCACCTCGACCGGCTCGGCGCCGAGGCGGCGCAGAACCGCCGCGTGCTCGCGGAAGTTCCCCTGCACGGCGAGAACACCGATCCGGAGCGGCTTCTCCACGACGCGAAGTGTAGAGCGGGCTAAACGGCGACCGGCGCGGGCGATCGGCGGCCGCGGCGCCACCCGAGAGCCAGCCCGACCGCGACAAACCCGAACCCGACGACCGCGAGCACGACGAACGGCACCCACGTGCGGCCGGGCGTCGTGAACGAGAAGAGCCCGCCGCTCACCCATTCGATCGTCCAGTGCGTCGATGCCGCCAGGAAGCCGAGGATCCCGAGCACGGCCCAGCTCGACCGCCAGGTCGCGCCCGCGATCAGCATGAACACGACGCTCGCAGTCGCGAGCAGCGCCCAGTCCGTCTCGGTCGTGTGCCACCAGAAGAGGAGCGCACCGCCGACGAGGAAGCCGGACACCAGGTGCCACCAGAACCCGTAGGGCCGACGTGCGCTCCCGTCGACCGAGACGCCGACGCCCAGGTACACGAGCCCGATCACGAGCGTCACGAACGCCGACCAGTTGCCGCCGCCCGAGATCACGTCGGTCACGAGCAGATATGCCGCGACGAGGATGTAGACCGAGACGAGCGGGAACCGGAACCCGCGTCGCACAGCCCACGCAACGACGATCGTGAGCACCTCGACCGCCCACAGCGCCCAGTGCCAGCCGCGGTAGAAGCCGGTCGCCGTGTTGTCCGTCCACCCCCACCACGAGAAGAGCAGCCCGAGGAACGCGATCCAGGCCGCGACCCACGAGAACGCGAAGACGCCGGCCGCGACCCACTCACCGCGCGCGCGCAGCGAACGCGCGACGACGAGCAAGACGAACAGCGGGAGCAGCGACCACGCGACGAGCGCACCGCTGCCGTAGCTCGACGAGAGATACGCGAGCGAGCCCAGCGCGGCGAGGAGCACGGCAAACCCGCCCGCATAGAGCAGGACCGACGAGCTCGTCCAGATAGGCTTCCGCACCTCCACCTGCCGCCGGAACGCTACGCCCGGCGACGGACGGAGCTACCAGCCGCGCGTCTCGAGCAGCTGCGACGGATCGAGCGTCTGCGTCGAGATGCCGACCATCGGCTCGCCGAGCCCCGCAGACACGCGCGCAAGGATCTCGGGGTCGCCGAAGTGCGTCGTCGCCTCGACGATCGCCTTCGCGCGCCGCTCGGGATCGCCCGACTTGAAGATCCCCGAGCCGACGAAGACGCCGTCCGCTCCGAGCTGCATGCACAGCGACGCGTCCGCGGGAGTCGCGATGCCGCCCGCCGTGAACGTGACGACCGGCAGCCGCCCGTGCTCTGCGACCCAGCGGACGAGCTCGTACGGCGCCTGCAGGTTCTTCGCCTCGGTGTACAGCTCTTCCTCGGCGAGCGAGGTCAGCCGGCGGATGTGGCCGAAGACCGAGCGCATGTGCGTGACGGCGTTGACGATGTCGCCGGTGCCCGCCTCGCCCTTCGTGCGGATCATCGCCGCGCCCTCCGCGATGCGCCGGAGCGCCTCACCGAGATTCGTCGCGCCGCACACGAACGGCACCGTGAAGCGCCACTTGTCGACGTGATGCGCGAGGTCGGCCGGCGTCAGCACCTCGGACTCGTCGATGTAGTCGATCTCGAGCGCCTCGAGGATCTGCGCCTCCGCGAAGTGGCCGATCCGGCACTTCGCCATCACCGGGATCGTGACGGCCTCCTGGATCTCCTTGATGATCTCGGGATCGGACATGCGGGCGACGCCGCCATCCGCGCGGATGTCTGCGGGAACGCGCTCGAGCGCCATCACCGCGACCGCGCCCGAGGCCTCGGCGATCTTCGCCTGCTCGGCGTTGACGACATCCATGATCACCCCGCCCTTGAGCATCTCGGCGAGGCCGCTCTTCACGCGCATCGTTCCGTACTCGGCCATGGCGAGGAGTCTAGCTACGAAGACAGCGGTTGATCGCGTCGGAGTCGTCGGACGAGGGCGAGATCGTCCAGACGATGACCGCGTTCCGGTTCACCGACATGATGTCGCCCATGTGCGGCCGCAGGCTCGCCGGCGCGTGCGTGCGGAACGAGTCCTCGAGCGACGACGTGGAGCTCGACTCCGCATCCGCTGCGAACGCGATCGTCAAAACGTTGTGATCCGGCGAAGTGCCGCGGAGCCCGCCGTCGTCGGCAAACGCGGCGACGAACCCAATCTTATCCGGATCGGTCGTGACGCCGGTGAAGCCCTTCGTGGTCAAGCAGGATGCTGTCGCCTTCGGCGAGAACGGCGTCGAGTTGCGAACGCCGCAGCCGGCGACAAGGGCCGCGACGGCGACGAGCAGGACGAGTCGGCGGAGCACCGTGCGCGACTCTAGCCCCGGGATGTGACGGAAACGGGAAGAATCCGCCCATGCGTCCCTGGTCGCGCGAGCTCGTGGGCAGCCTTGACGAGCACGTCGTCGAAAGCGAGGCCCTGAAGGGCAACCGCCTGGGCGACCCGCACGAGCGGCCGCTGTGGGTCTATACGCCCCCGGGCGCCGGTGAGACACCCTTGCCGTCCCTCTATCTGATCCAGGGGATGACGGGGCAGGTCGACATGTGGCGCAACCGGTCGCCCTTCCGCCCGAACGTCGTCGAGCTCGTCGATGCGCTGTTCGCCGACGACGGCTGTCCGCCCGCGCGCGTCGTCTTCGTCGACGCCTGGACGTCGTACGGCGGCTCGCAGTTCCTCGACTCGCCCGGCACCGGCAACTACCACACGTATCTCTGCGAGGAGATCGTCCCGTTCGTCGACGCGAACTACCCGACTCTCGCCGACGCCGCGCACCGCGGCATTACCGGCAAGTCGAGCGGCGGCTACGGCGCCATGGTGACGCCGATGCTGCGCCCGGATCTCTTCGGCGGGCTTGCGACGCACGCAGGGGATGCGCTGTTCGAGCTCTGCTACCTGCCGGAGTTCCGCGAGGTAGCCCGCGCGCTGCGCGACTCGTTCGACGGCTCGTTCGACGTTTTCTGGGAGGACTTCCATTCACGACCCGCGCTCACGAAGTCAGCGGACATCGTCTGCGTGAACACGTGGGCGATGGCGGCGTGCTACTCCGCAAATGAGGACGGCTCGATCGACCTCCCGTTCGACGCCGCGACGGGCGAGCTCGACGACGCGGTGTGGGCTCGCTGGCTCGCCTGGGATCCCGTGCGGATGGTCGACCGCTACGCCGACGCGCTCCGCGGCCTGCGCGCGATCTACATCGACTCCGGCAAGCGCGATCAGTACTACCTCGATCTCGGCGCCGAGGGCTTTCGCGCCGCACTTGAGCGCATCGGCGTGACGGACGTCTTCTTCGAGCTCTTCGACGGCACGCACAGCGCGATCGAGTACCGGTACCCGATCGCGTTGCGGTATCTGGCCGAACGGCTTACTTGAACTTGAAGCGCGCGGTGCGGGTGTCGCCGTTCGTGAACTTCAGCGTCAAGTCGCGGCACGTGCCGCTCCACGCGAGCGAGAACTTCACGGGGACTCCGCTGCCCGCCTTTGTCACGTTGACGGTCAGAAGTGCGGATCGTCGGTCGCGTGAAGTCGAAAGCGGCGAGTAGCACCGTCCCGCCGATCTGATCGTACGGGCGCTGCGTCCCGACCCCGGACGACGACACCGGTGCCGATCCGAGCGTGGGCTCCGAGGCGCGGGAGATGCTCGACCAACTCGGCGTCGTCGTCGTCGCGGAGCCGCCGCTGCCGTAGAGTCGCGGCGTGAAGGGTCTCGAAGGCAAACGAGTCGTCGTGACCGGCGGCACGAGCGGCATCGGCGAGGCGACGAGCCGCCGCTTTCTAGACGAAGGTGCCCACGTGACCGCGCTCGCGGTCGGCGAGGACGAGGTCGCGACCGCGGCCCAGCGCATCCCCGGCGTGCGTGCGATTTTGTGTGACGTCGCCGATCGCGCGCAGGTCGAGTCGGCGTTCGCGGAGGTCGGCGACGTCGACGTGCTGATCGCGAACGCGGGCATCTCCGTCCGCAAGCCGTTCCTCGAGATCGACCCTGCCGACTGGCAGCGCGTGCTCGACGTCAACCTCACGGGTGTCTTCCATTGCGCGCAGGTGGCCGCTCGGCGGATGACGCCGGGCGGCGGAGGCGTGATCCTGATGACCGCATCGACGAACGGGCTGACTGGGCACCAGCTCTACGCCGACTACAACGCGTCGAAGGCAGGCGTGATCCTGCTTGCACGCACGATGGCGCTCGAGCTCGCGCCCGCGATTCGCGTCAACGCGGTGTGCCCCGGCTATGTGCTGACACCGATGCAGCAGGCCGAGTACTCACAGGAGATGCTCGACGCCGTGAACGCGACGATCCCGCTCGGCCGGCACGCATCGCCGGACGAGATCGCGGCGCTCTATGCGTTCCTCGCGAGTGACGAGGGCGCGTATTTCACCGGCGCCACGATCTCGATCGACGGCGGAGAAACGGCTTAGGCGGTCTTGAGTCCGATCGGGCAGGCGACACCGGTGCCGCCGAGCCCGCAGTAGCCGTTCGGGTTCTTCGATAAGTACTGCTGGTGGTACGGCTCGGCGTAGTAGAACTCGCCGGCTTCCGCGATCTCGGTCGAGATCTCGCCGTAGCCGGAACGCGAGAGCTCCGCCTGGAACAGCTCGCGCGACGCCTCGGCGGCGGCGCGCTGTGCGTCCGACGTCGTGTAGATCGCCGAGCGGTACTGCGTGCCCATGTCGTTGCCCTGGCGCATTCCCTGCGTCGGGTCGTGGTTCTCCCAGAAGAGCCGGAGGATCTCCTCGTAGCTCGTCTGCGCGGGGTCGAACACGACGAGGACTGCCTCGGTGTGGCCGGTGCGGCCCGAGCAGACCTCCTCGTACGTGGGGTTCGGCGTGTAGCCGCCCGCGTAGCCGACGGCAGTCGTGTAGACGCCGGGCGCCTGCCAGAAGACGCGCTCGGCGCCCCAGAAGCAGCCCATCCCGACGATCGCCTGCTCGAGGCCGTCGGGGAACGGCGGCGCGATCGGCGTGCCCAGGACGTCGTGCTTTGCCGGCACGGGCATCGTGTCGTCACGGCCCGGGAGCGCGTCCTCGGGCGTGATCATGGTCGTTGGCTTCGAAAAGAGGAACATGCCAGTCAGTCTGACGACTGACCGGAACGTTACGCGACGGGCGAGCAGATGAAGAACATCCGCGGCGGCTTGCCCGCCGGCTTCACGCCGACGCGTTGCGCCCCCTGGATCCGCCAGTCGCCGATCCCGTCGAAGCCGAGCACGTCGCCCTCGCGCGGGGCGGCGAGCAGCTCGCGCTCGTCGACCGACCACCGTCCATCCGGGAAGACGAGCTTGAACGCGTAGCGAATCGGGTTGCGGCCTGCCGAGGGCTCCGTCGGCTCGCGGAGCAGCGCGGTGTACCCCTCGAACGCCGACAAGGCCGCGGCGCGCCGCTCCCGCTCGTCCTCGCTCGCGATCCCGGCCAGCGCCGCGCGCCGCTCGGCAAGCGCCCGCTCGAGCGCGTCGAGGTTTGCGGCTGCGTAGTCGTGACCCACGACTCTCTCGTCATCACTCAACGGGGTCCGATGCGCCTCCCCCCTCGGAGTGAGCCTGCCTAGGCAGCCCCTAGCCGGGCAGCGGCACGGGCTGGTCGCTGACCGGGGTGATCTCTGCGACGGTCACGCCCGCCCCGGGCTGCAGGAACTGCTGGAGATGAACGATGTCGTCGGTCTCGACGACGAGATAGATCGTGTGCTGCGGGAACGCGAGCCAGAAGCCGTGGATCTTTACGTCCTTCGACTCGAAGTCGAAGAGCGACCGCGAGCCTCCTTTTCCGTACGGACAGTCCTGCGGTGCATGCGTCTGCTTGATGTGAAAGAGCATGAGATCCCCCTCGTATCGCCGAAGCAACCACAGCCGGACGCTATCGAGAACGTCTCCGTGCGGACGCACGCGGCGACCCCGGCGTTCTTTTCGAGGGTATTCCCCACTTGCTGGTGCACCAACGACGATCTAGAACGAAGCCATCGTCGGCACCGGGAAAGGGAGAGACGGATGACAGCCAGGTACGCAGCCGTAATTGCAGCCGTCGCAATCGCGGTCGTCGCAGCGACAACCGGGGCGGCGCACGCAGCGCCGACTGCCGGGATATGCAAGTCGTTCTCCGCGTCCGGGGCCGGGAAGATTCAGTGGAGCGCGATCGGCAACGTGACCTGCCAACAGGCGAAGCCGTGGCTGGTGAAGATCCTCAGCAAGCACGGTGTTCCCGATGCGCAGGCAAAGGTCACGAACGGCCCAACGGGCTTTCACTGCCGTGCGACGAACAACGCGAAGGGCATTCCGTCAGTGGGCGCGTGTTACACGGGGACGATCAAGTTTCCGAAGAACGGCTTCCAGTGGTTCGGTTAGCCACCCACCCGGACGAACGCAAATGGGCCCGCTTGGATTCGAACCAAGGACCAAGGGATTATGAGTCCCCTGCTCTAACCAGCTGAGCTACGGGCCCAGACCTTCGGCTGAGCCTAACGCCGGGACCTGGCGATCGACCGATTCCTGTGGCACCGTGCGACGGTCGTTAGTTGTTCTTCGGCCTTGGAGGGGGAAACCTAGTGCGCCGTATGTCCTTTGCCTTCGCGGTGGCGGCGGTGGTCGCTGTCACTGTGCCTGCGTTTGCCGCCGGCTCGCCGGCGAGCGGAACCCGGCTCGACCCGAACCACAAGATCACGCAGTCGACGAGCACGAACTGGTCGGGGTATGCCGCGATCAACAACACCTTTACGAGCGTCGCGGCGTCGTGGACCCAGCCGTCCGTCACGTGCGCGTCGGGCGAGACCTCGTACTCGAGCTTCTGGGTCGGTCTTGACGGCTACAACTCGAGCACCGTTGAGCAAACCGGAACCGACGCCGACTGCTCGTCGGGTTCTCCGCGTTACTACGCCTGGTATGAGATGTACCCGAAGTTCCCCGTGAACTTCTCGAACCCGGTGGTGCCGGGCGACAAGATGAGCGCGTCCGTGGTCGTCGGGGGCGGAGGCAAGTTCACCCTCACGATCAGCGACGCGACGCAGCAATGGACACAGGTCACCACGCAGCGGCTGAACAAGGCTTCGCTCTCGTCGGCCGAGGTGATCGCCGAGGCTCCGTCGAGCCGCGGCGGCGTGCTGCCGCTCGCGAGCTTCGGCACCGTGAACTTCACAAGCGCGTCGGCGAACGGCCAGACGCTCGACACGTTCGGCCCGGATCCGATCACCATGCAATCCGGATCGACGGTCAAGGCACAGCCGAGCAAGATCTCGAACGGCTCGTTCTCCGTCGCCTGGAAGCACTCTTAAGCCAATCTCCCGGAGTGGCCCCGCCGCGTGCGGCGGGGC
>DATAOK010000064.1:0-16577 GCA_036265735.1 Gaiellaceae bacterium | reverse complement strand
CGCCGCACGAACGTGTCGATGTCGCGAACGTGATCCGGCTTCAGGACGATCGCGAGCGTCGGCGGCTTCGCGTCGAGCCGCTCCCAGACGTCGACCGCGTCGTCCGGCGGCGCGAGCGCGTCGAGCACCGCCACCTCGCCGCCGGACTCGACGACGGTCGAGGTGACCGGCGGTTGCCAGTGGGCTCTCGAGTCCCAGTCGGGATGCGCGACGCGCCAGATCCAGAGACCGGGCGCGACGTCGACGATCACGTCAGGACGCGTTGAAGTCGACGTCCTTCGACTCGACCGTGCCCGCCGTCCTACCGGGAGCCGCGTGATTGCCCCAGTAAAGGTTGGTGTGCGCAATGACGAGCTCGGGCGGCGGCGCACCCCACGGCGAAAGGTCCTCGGTCGTGTGCGCGTCGCTCACGAGCGTGGCGTCGTAGCCGCGAACGAGCGCGCCGTGCAGCGTCGAGCGGACGCACTCGTCCGTCTGCGCGCCGACGACGACGAGCCGTCCGACACCGAGATCGGAGAGCACGGACTCGAGCGACGTCTCCTCGAACGAGTCGGGATAGCGCTTGTCGACGTGCGGCTCGCCATCGCCCGGACTGAGCTCCGGGACGATCTGCCACTCCTCGCTCCCCGGCTGCAGGCCGTCGCTCGCGTGCTGAACCCAGACGACGGGAACGTCCGCGTCACGAGCCTTGTCGACGACCGAGCCGACGTTCGCGACGACGGAGTCGCGCTCGTGCGCGCCTCCGACAACGCCGTTCTGCACGTCGATGACGAGAACTGCGGTGTTCGGACGATTCTCGAGTGTCGTCATGTGCCTCCCCCTCTGCTTTGCGCGGACGGCCGTCACGTTAACGGCTTCAATACGGGCGCGGCGGGGTGCCGGAGCGGTCGAACGGGGCGGTCTTGAAAACCGCTGAGCCGCAAGGCTCCGTGAGTTCAAATCTCACCCCCGCCGCTCAAATCGAACGGCCCGGCGTGCAAACCGGGCCGTTCGTGCAAGGAGAGATCTGGTGGCTTTGGCGAGCTGTAGAGCGTCCGTAAGGCTGCGGGGCCCTGGCGGACGCCTGACCCGATCTCGTTGACAAGAGTATCGGCAGCCGCTGACGGACTGCGGCTACCCCGTTCGAGGGATCTTCCGCAGCGGCTGAAGGGACCCGCCGCGCGCCGGAGTCAAGCTCGTACGGGGCGTTCTGACCCGTGGGTGGGTGGGTCCGAGAAGACCTCGCGGTCGTGGACTCCGGCGCGCAGCTCGCCCACAGCAGTCTCGCCAATCGCGGCAACGGACGCACCCACTTTGGCGTTCAAAGTCCTAAGCGCGTTCGTCGGCCGGACGGCAGTAGAGAACCCCGGCGCCCGGGTTGTCGTTCGTCACCGCGCGCACGACAACCCAGCTCCCGAACAGCGGAAGCTCGATCGTCTCCGTCTCGCCGACCGCATGGGCAAACGTCCATCTCACCGTGCGTCGACCCTCCGCAGACTCCAGATGGAGCACGTACCTGTAGATCACCGCAAGCCGCACACTTCGCCGCTCTAGGCAACACACCTTCGCCGTCGTACGCTCTCTCTTGAAGCCGTCGTGGAAGACGACCGCCGCACCACCGACCAGCATGGGGCCGAGCCGTCCGTCGTGGTCCGCTGCGCGTGGTGCGGGCGGGTGAGGGTCGAGAGCGACTGGCAGGACGAGGACGACGTGCAGGCGATGCGGCTCCTCGATCCGAACCGGTACTTCAGCCACGGCATCTGCCCCAGCTGCCTCGCGCGCTACACCGACCGCACGGTCTGACAGACCTCCCCGCCTAGACTCGGCGGGATGACTGACGGCGAAGACCTTCGCGGGCTCATGCGATTCGTGCCGCACAACGTCGCCGTGCTCGCGGTCGACCACGACGGCAACCGCATGGGCGTGACGATCTCGTCCCTCGTCTCGCTGTCCCTCGACCCGCCGCTGATCGGCATCTCTGTCGGCAAGCAGGCGTCGCTCTACGAGCTCCTGCGGAGCGCCGGCAGCTTCTCGGTCAGCCTCCTCGGCGACGGGCAGGAGGAGCTCGCGCTGCGCTTCGCCTCAGGCCGGCCCCCGATCGTCCACTGGGACGGCGTCGCTGTGCGGCAGGGGCGTTACGCCCCGTTGATCGACGGCGCGCTCGGCTGGATCGAGGCGACGACGCTCGCCGAGACCGACGCCGGCGACCACACGTTCTTCATCGCGAAGGTCGACGGGGTCGAGCGCGGCCCCGCGCAGAGCGCGCTCATGTACCGGGATCGCAGCTACCACGCGCTGTGATCAGCGCGGTCGTCTTCGACATGGACGGCGTGCTGCTTGCGTCGGAGGAAGTGTGGGACGCGGTGCGCGAGACGTACGTGCGCGAGCGCGGCGGGCGCTACGACGAGGAGATCCAGCGCGCGATGATGGGCATGAGCTCGACCGAGTGGTCGCGCTACCTGCACGAGACGGCCGGCGTGCCCGACGAGCCGGCGGCGATCAACGCGGAAGTCGTCAGACGAATGCTCGCGTCGTACCGCGAACATCTACCGCTCATCGAAGGCGCGGCGGACGCGGTGCACCGTCTCGCAGCGAATTACCCGCTCGGCCTCGCGAGCTCGTCGAACCGCGAGATCATCGACACGGTGCTCGATGTCGCCGGACTCGCGGCGTGCTTTACGGCGACCGTGTCGTCGGAGGAGGTCGCGCACGGCAAGCCGGAGCCGGACGTCTACCTCGAGGCCGCCCGCCGGCTCGCCGTCGAACCGACACAATGCGCAGCGATCGAGGACTCACACGGGGGCATCCGCTCGGCGAAGGCAGCGGGCATGCGCGTGATCGCGATCCCGAACCCGACGTATCCACCCGACGAGGAGTCGCTCGCGCAGGCCGACACGGTCCTGCGCTCGCTCGACGAGCTAGTCGACCCGGCCGATTAGCACGCAGCCGTTGTGCCCGCCGAGGCCCATCGCATTCGAGAGCGCGATGTCGATGTGCGCCTTCCGCGCCTCGTTCGGCACGTAGTCGAGATCGCATTCCGGATCGGGCTCCCGGTAGTTGATCGTCGGCGGCAGCACGTCGTGGTGGATCGCGAGCACGCACATCATCGCCTCGATCGCACCTGCAGCTCCGAAGCAGTGACCGGTAACCGACTTCGTCGACGATACGGCGAGCTTGTACGCATGGTCGCCGAAGACGTCCTTGATCGCCTTCGTCTCGGCTGCGTCGCCGAGCGGCGTCGAGGTGCCGTGCGCGTTGATGTACCCGACACGCTCAGGCTCGATGCGCGAGCGGCCGAGCGCCTGCCGCATCATCTCGATGACGCCCTTGGACTCCGGATCCGGCTGCGCCATGTGGTGCGCGTCGTTCGAGCCGCCGTAGGACAGGATCTCCGCGTAGATCGTCGCGCCGCGCTTCCGTGCAGCTTCGAGCTCCTCGAGCACGAGCACGCACGCTCCTTCTCCCATCACGAAGCCGGCCCGCGTCGCGTCGAAGGGCCGAGACGCCCGCGTCGGGTCGTTGTCCTCGGCGACGAGCCCACGCATCGCGCAGAAGCCGGCGAGGATCAGCGGATGCAGGCAGGCCTCCGCCCCGCCCGCGAGCACCGCGTCGGCGTCGCCACGCTTGATCACTTCTGCCGCCTCGCCGACGGCATGCGAGCCCGTTGCGCACGCCGACACGGGCGCGTAGTTCGGCCCGCGGTAGCCGAGTGAGATCGCAAGCTGCCCGCTCGCAGCATCGACGAGCACGCTCGGGATGAACGTGGGCGTCACGCGGTCGGCACCCCGCTCCCGCAGCACGTCCGCCTGTTCCATGATCCCCAGGAAGCCGCCGATCGCGGATCCGAACAGGATCCCGACCCGCGACGGGTCATAGATGCCGTCGAGTCCCGCGTCGGCGACTGCCTCGCGCGCAGCGCCGAGCGCGAGCAGGACGTAGCGATCGAGCTTCCGGGCCTCCTTGTGCGAGGCGACCGACGTCGGGTCGAAGTCCTTCACCTCGGCGGCGATCCGCACCGGGAAGCCGCTCGCGTCGAAGGAGCTGATGAAGTCGATCCCGCTGCGGCCCGCGAGGGCGGACGCCCACGTCGACGGCACATCAGCGCCGATCGGCGTGACGGCGCCCAGGCCCGTGACGACGACTCGCCTCATCGCCGCAATCTACTTATCTCTAACAGGCCGGTTTTTTGGGCATTCCTGAGCAAACCCACGTTAGGCAAATTGCAAACAGGGGAAGAAATGTCCAAGTCCGTCCCCCGCGAAGGAGGTTGACAATTTCGACCGCGGTACTCAACGCCCAGAAGCCCGGGCTGGTGTTCTTCTATTCGCCTGTCTCGGGCTCCTGTCGCCGTGTCGAAGGGTTCCTCGCCCAGGTACTCCAGCGACGCCGCAATCACGGCACCTTCAAGCTCTACCGCGTCGACGAGAAAGAGCGCCCAGACCTCGTTGAGCGCTTCGCCGTCGGGACGATGCCGACCCTCGTCGTCGTCGAAGGCAAGGCCGTGCGTGCACGCCTCGAGCGGCCGCGCGGCTGCCGGGAGATCGAGAGCTTCCTCGCTCCCTGGCTGAAGTGATTCAAGCTCGGCGTGGCGGCCCTGCGGTGGCCGCCACGCCGACGCGCCGCAATTCGAACTCGCCGTAGGTCCGTCCGAAGGCCGTCGCGCGACCACGGAAGCCCGCGCCGGCGGGCTCGAGCACGTCGACGAGGAACGCGAGCGGCGCGCGGTAGCGCAGCTCATTGCCGTGCACCTCGAACGGGAGGCCCGGCCCGCCGATGATGACGGTCTCGCCGCGGCCGCCGGTGATGCGCTTCCGAACGCCCCATAACGGTGGCAACCAGCCGGCGATCCGTCGCACCTCCCACACGCCCTCCAGTTCGTCGAGCTCAGCCAAAGTCGAACGAGACGGTTGCCCCTTGATGGGAGATGTGAAACGGCCGCCGTTTGTCGAGACCGATCGCCCAACCGACGTCGGCCTCGAAGTCGCAGAACTTCGCGAGCTCGAGCACCGGCCCGTCGCCGACGCGGATCCGCCGCGCTACACCGGATGTCATCGCAGGCGTGAAATGGACGACGAGCGCCGCCGTCCCTGCAAGGCGCGTGCGCGCCCCGGAACCGCATTGCGCCGGCGAGCCCCGGTGATAGCTCGCCGTCACCTTGAACGGCGCAGTGCGGAAGTCGAACGAGATCGAGTCCGCACGCGCGCGCACATCGGTGAGGATCGCGGTCGTCGGCACGGTGATCTGCTTCACCCCACTGCCGCCACAGCCAGCTGCGCCGAGCCCGATTGCCAGCAGGACGGCCAGGCGTCTCACTGCCGATAGGCTCGCACGGCTGTGCCGGACACGCCAGGCCCCAACGTCCCGTTCCCGCCGATGGAGGCAGAGCTCGTCTCCGAGTTGCCGCGCCAGGGCAAGTGGCGCTATGAGCCGAAGTGGGACGGCTTCCGGGGCGTGCTCGAGAACGACGGCGGCGAGCTCGCTCTCTGGTCGCGCAACGGGCGGCCCCTGCTCCGCTATTTCCCTGAGTTGCGCGAGCTCGGCGAGACGCTCCCGCCGCACTCGGCTCTCGACGGCGAGATCGTCATCTCGCGCAGCGGCAAGCTCGACTTCGACGCGATGCAGACGCGCCTGCATCCTGCCGAGAGCCGCGTGCGCAAGCTGTCGGGGGAAATTCCGGCGACGTTCGTCGCGTTCGACCTGCTGCTGTGGAAGGGCAAGCCGGTGTGGGAGCAACCGATCGAGAAGCGCCGGACGCAGCTCGAGAAGGTCGCGAACGGCATCCCGCTCTCGCCGGTGACAAGCGACGTCGAGCACGCGACCGAGTGGCTGCAGACGCTGCAGGCCGCGGGCTTCGACGGCGTGATCGGCAAGCGGCTCGGCCTGCCGTACCTGCCGGGCTCGCGCGACGGCGTCGTGAAGGTGAAGCCCTACAAGACCGCCGACTGCGTCGTCGCCGGCGTCCGGTTCAAGGCGGGGGGACGCAAGACCATCGCCACGCTGCTCCTCGGGCTCTACGCCGACGACGGTCATCTCGACTACGTCGGCTCCGCAGCCGTCGGCGCAAAGAAGCACGACGAGATCGCCGCACTCGTGTTGCCGCTGCTCGACACCAAGAGCGACCGTCGCTTCTCGGAGCCGAACCGGTGGGGCACGGGCGAGCTAGAGGAGCAGGCGGTCAAGCCGAAGCTCGTTGTCGAGATCCGCTTCGACAAGCTCGAGAAGCATCGCTTCCGCCACGGCACGAAGCTCGTCCGCTTCCGTCCCGACAAGGACGCGAAGCAGTGCACGTGGCGCGAAGTGCGCCCGCCACGGCGCCCGGACGACCTCTCGGTCGAAGACCTACTGACGTAGCGCCTTCTCGGCGCGCTCGATGATCGGCTCGACGTCGATCTCGAGTCCGGCCGCGCGCTCGAAGACGAGCCCGTCGAGCAGCGTGTGCGCGAACTGCTCCTCCGGTGTGTGCACGTGCGGCGGCTCGGCGCCGCGCGCAGCCTTCCGCCATGCCTTTGCGAGTGCGGCGTCCGTGTACAGGCGGCGGTGGAGCTCGAGGTAGACGCTGAGCCACGCCGGGTCAGCCTCCGCGATGTGGCGTGCGAGGCCTGCGAAGCCCAGTTCGCCGTACAGCCGGTGGAAGCGACGGTGATCCTCGACGGCGAGCGCCACGAACAGGTCGAGCTTCGACCGGAAGTAGTTGAAGATCGCGCCGTGCGACAGGCCGATCTCGCGCTCGAGGCGCGGCACGGTCGCCCCCTCGTAGCCCCAGCGGGCAAAGCAGCGGCGCGCGCCTTCGAGGATCTGCGCGCGTCTCGCCTCGACGTGCTCGGGGCTCACCTTCGGCACGGTCTCACTTTACAAAGAAGGATGTCCATCTTATTATTCTGACATGCCTCGCGACCGGACGCTCGCCGCCGTCGTCGCCGCCCGCTTCGTCTCGCTGACGGGGACGAACATGACCACCGTCGCGCTGCCGTGGTTCGTCCTGGCGACGACGGGGTCGACGACGAAGATGGGGCTCGTCCTCGCATGCCAGACGCTGCCGGCGTTCGCGCTCGGCATCCCCGGGGGCTCCGTCGTCGCGATGCTCGGCGCGCGGCGCTCGCTCGTGCTCGGCGACGTGCTGCGCGCGCCGCTCCTCGTGGCGGTGCCCCTCCTGCATTCAGTCGGCGTCCTCACCTTCCCCGCGCTCCTCGCGCTCGTGACGGTGATCGGGATCTTCAGCGTGCCGTACGCCGCGGCGGCGAGCTCGCTGCTGCCGGAGATCGTCGGCGAGGACGAGCGCGAGGTCGCGCGTGCGCAGGCGGCACTGCAGGTCGCGATTCAGACGACGGGCGTCGTCGGCCCTGTCGCTGCGGGAGTGCTGATCCCGCTGATCGGCGCACCGCAACTGCTCTTCGTCGACGGCGCGAGCTATGCGGTGTCGGCGGCGATCGTGCTGGCGCTCGTGCGCGTCGGGCACGCCGTGCCGCGTGCGGCGCGGCGTCGCGGTGTCCTCGCCGGCGTGCGTCACGTGTTCGAGGACTCGTTGCTCGCGTCGATCGTCACGGTAGGGCTCGTCGCACACGTCGGTCTCGCCGCGCTCTTCGCTTCGCTGCCGGCGCTCGCGTACCGCGACTTCCACGATGCTCGCAGCGCCGGTGTGCTCTTCACCGCCGACGCGATCGGCTCGATCATCGGCGGGCTTGCCACGCTGCGGCTCGCACGCCGGTACAGCCCGCTGCGCCTGGGGATCGTCGGCTTCGGCCTGATGTCGGCGCCGATCTGGCTGCTCACCGTCGCGACGCCGTTGCCGCTCGCGGTCGTCGTCATGTTCGTGTTCGGCATCGGCGGACCGCTCGGCGTCTCGCCGATCAGTGCACTGCTGACGACGCGTGCGCCGGCGGAGATCCGGCCGCAGGTCGTCGCCGCGTTCCTCTCGATCACGAGCGCGGGCACGCCGCTCGGTGCCGCGGTCACCGGCTACGCGATCGCCGCTGTCGGATTCCGCACGACGTACGGCGGTGTCGCCGTTGCGATGACGCTCTCAACGCTCCTGCTCGTCTGGTGCGTGCGGCGCGCCTCTGCGGCGCCCGACGCCGCGCCCGCTGTCAATCCTTCTTAGCGCGCGAGGGCTGTACGCGCTTCGGCTCGCCCGGCATCTTCGGGAAGTTCGGCGGATACGGCGCCTCGCCCTCGCCCTGCGCCTCTTCGCGCTCGACCCATTCGAGCAGGACGCGCAGGTCGCACACGGCGTCGTCGATGCCGACGTGCAGATCGCCGAGCTTTGCGAAACGCGCAGGCATCGTCGCGATGGTGAAGTCCTCCATCTCGACGTCCGGCAGCTCGTCCCACGCCACCGGCGCGGACACCGTCGCGTCGGGGCGGCCGCGCACCGAGTACGCGGACAGAATCGTCCGGTCGCGCGCGTTCTGGTTGTAGTCGACGAAGACGCGCTCGCCGCGCTGCTCCTTCCACCAGGCGGTGGTGACGAGCTCGGGGTTGCGCCGTTCGATCTCGCGCGCGAACGCCAGCGCGCATCGCCGCACGACCGGGAACTCCCAGTTCGGCTCGATGCGGCAGTACACGTGCACGCCACGGTTGCCGCTCGTCTTCGGCCAGCCGACGTACCCGATCTCGCCGAGCACCTCGCGCACGATCGCGGCGACGCGTTTCGCCTCGGCGAACCCCGTGCCGGGCTGCGGGTCGATGTCGATGCGCAGCTCGTCCGGCCTCTCCGGATCCTTCCGTCGCGACGGCCAAGCGCCGAACTCGAGCGTTGCGAGATTCGCAGCCCAGGCGACGTGCGCGACCTCGGTGACGCACAGCTCATCCGCGTGGCGCCCGGACGGGAACGTCACGCGTGCGGTCTCGATCCACTCCGGACGGCGCTCGGGCACACGCTTCTGCCAGATCACTTCGCCGCCGACGCCCTCGGGTTGCCGCTTCAGCTGGCACGGGCGTTCATAGAGCGCACGCACGATCCCGTCGCCGACGGCGATGAAGTACTGCACGAGGTCGAGCTTCGTCTCGCCGCGGGCGGGGAAGTACACCTTGTCCGGGTTCGTCACCTTGACGGTGCGGCTGCCGACCTCGAGCTCGACGAACGGAGACGCCATGCCGGGAGTATCGTGAAAGCGATGCTCGAAGACCCCCGCCCCATCCGCATCGCACTCGAACCGCTCGACGACTTCGTGATCGTCGAGACGACCGACGAGGAGTCGGAGACCCGTGCCGGCCTCATCCTTCCGGCGAGCGCGGAGACGGAGTGCCGCAGCGGGATCGTCACGGCGGTCGGCCCGGAGGCGGACGGCGTCGTCCCGGGCGACAAGGTGCTGTTCCAGAAGGACGCGGGCTACGACGTCCGGCTAGCGGGAACGGCGTCCAAGGTGCTTCGTCGCCGCGACCTGATCGCACGCATCCACGACTAGCGCGGTACCATCCGCGATCGCGCGGAGGGGTGGCAGAGCGGTCGAATGCGGCGGTCTCGAAAACCGTTATCCGTCGTTAGGCGGATCGAGGGTTCAAATCCCTCCCCCTCCGCTCACACGCGTCTGGAAGTCAGCCGAACCCGGCACGTTCGCTGCGGAGGCGGCGCCTGCCGGCCGCCTCCGCCGCAGGATGGTCGCCTAGCTAATCGCGTCAGCGATCCGATTGATGACGTTCGTGATGTTGCCGCCGAGAAGCAGCAGCGCTGCAATCACGAGCGCCGAGATGACGCTGAGGATGACCGCGTACTCAGCCATCGTCTGACCTTCCTCGCGGGCAAGCCGCCGCGTGAGGAAGCGGGTGTACAGAACCATCACTTGTATGACTCCCTTCGATCGTGCGGGCTACGATCCGGTTAGGGAGAATCATCGGAACGCGGTGCTCGTGCGCTATCCCCCGAAATGCGGAACGCGGGTACTCCGATCGAGGGGATGCCGTTAGGTAGCTGCGAGGTCGGCGACGCGGCGCGGACGCCTGACCCGCACGTGCTCCGCGAGGAAGTACGAGCCGATCACAACCGCAGCCGCGAGCGCTTGAGCGGCTATGCCCTCGACAGTCGGGAAGAGCGCGAACCACAGTCCGACCCACCCCGCCCGGCGGTACGCTGCCCCTCCCACGGGAGAGGTGTCCGAGTGGTCTAAGGAGCGCGACTGGAAATCGCGTACGTGCTGAAAGGTGCGTCGCGGGTTCAAATCCCGCCCTCTCCGCTGATGGAGGCCCGGCCCCCGAGCGGACCGGGCCTCCACTGCTCGCAACTCAGAGTTTCCCGATGAGCGCCGAGTGCACCTGCGACCGAGTGAGCTTCCTCACCGTCAGCCTCCGAGCCCGACGGAGATCATCTGAGGCGTGTATCCAGGTGCGGTCACGGTCGCCTTCAGCGACGTGCTGCCGTGCAGGTTCCCGAGAATCAGGTTCATGGAGGCCCGACCGTCGGGGTCCGTCTTCAGCCGTGCGAGCACGGTGCCGCCGCGGGCGACGACGATGATCGCTCCCGTGAGCGGATCGCCCGCATCCGTCGCATGGAACGCGAGCTTGGCGCTCTTTCCCTTGGCACCACCCGACTGATAGCTCGTCGACTCCGCGAGCGAGTCGCGGGCCAGCACGTGCGTGCGCCAGAAGCCGCGATCGTTCGTGCCGATGAGCAGATCGACGAACGCGTCGAGCGGACCGCCTGAGCCTTCGCCCTGCGCGTTGTAGAACGCCGTCACGTTCTTTGGCAGCGCGAGCTTCTGGACGGGCTCCCACTTGGTGACCGCCTTGTTCGAGCGTGTTGCCCACACGCCGGAGTTCGCGTCGCCCCACAGCATCCAGAGGCGGCCTGCCGGGCCGGCGAACACCTTCGCGATGCGGTACGGGCCCTTCACGATCGTCCGCGTCCCGCCGCCGTATTGGTAGAGCTTGATCACCTGATTCGTCAGCCCCGTGTAGGCGACAAACGTCCCCGGCGCACCGAGACGCGCGGCGATGCCGAAGCTGCCCACGTTCATCGAGCTCGGCAGCGACACAAGGGCACCCTGCGACGGAAAGACCTGCTTCACATACGTGCCGGACTGGTGGCCGTTCGAGAGCCACGACATCACGACAGCACCGGAAGAGCCGTCAGTCGCGAGTTGCGGCGCGACTCCGCAGCAGTCGGGCTGATAGGAGGGGTCGCCGCCGGGGCTCGGACCGAGCCCGACGTGAACGAAGCCGGCGCTGTACGCGGTGATCGGGTTGCCGCCGGAAACCGCGGCACCGATCTCGTCCGACGCACTCGCGACAGCGCCTCCCCAGAGCGCGGTCGGATCGAGCGTCCAGCCGTCAGCGCCCGGAGGTGCGACGAACGAGTTGATGCCGGACAGGTTCGACGGCAACCCGGGCCGCGTGCCTCCGGCGACGAAAAGCCGCACGGAGCCGTCGGCCATCCCGACAAGCGACATGCCGCCGATCCCGTCGAAGTTCGACGCGATCGGCACGGTCTTCAGCGACTTGCCGTCGCCGTTCACCTCGGTGTCCGAGATGGCGGCGGGCGAGCCCTGGGCCCAGACGACGTGGAGCACGCCTCCTGAGCGAAGCAGCCCGAGCTGCGTCCCGGCCTTCGTCGGGCCGTCGACGCGACTCCACAGCAGGCTGCGGGAGTTGGCAGCCGACGCCGCGGGGACGGCGACTGCAAGTGCGAGAGCAATGGCGAGTCCGAACGAGCGCATGAGTTCCTCCTACTCGGCCGTCGCGATGAACGGCCACGGCGATTGAGCGGTTTCGAGAATGCGCTCGAACGGAATCGCTGCCTCCTCGGCCGCCCGTCGCACTGCGACGGCACCGCCTTCGAACCGGCAGAGGACGACCTCGTCCGCGCGCAGAAGGATCGAGCCGAGATACCGGACTTCTTCGCCTGTGAGGCTGACCGCCGCGGCGACCGCCTGCGCGCGCTCGTCCAGCGCATACAGGTCGGCCTCGCGCACCCCGGGCCAGAAGCACTCGGCGACGAAGCTCAGAATCTCGGCGTCGACCATAGATTCGAGGCTAGGACCCGCGCGCCGCCCGCGAAAGCGGGGAAACCCTACGAAATGAGCTCTGACGCCCGAGCGTCGAGCGCGTGCGCGAGCTGTGCGCGGGAGCGGATGCCCAGCTTGCGGTAGACGCGTGCGAGGTTCGCCTCGACGGTCTTTTGCGTGACGAAGACCTCTGCCGCGATCGCCGTATTCGTGAGGCCGGACGCAGCCAGCTCGGCGATCCGCAGCTCGGTTGGGCTCAGATCGTCCGGAGCAGTGCGGCCGCGCACGCGTTGCAACTCCTCCCGGGCTCGCGCCGCCCAAAGATCTGCACCGAGCTGCTCGAAGATCCCGATCGACTCCTCGAGCGCCTCGCGTGCGCGGCGGCGCTGCTTCCCGCGTCGGAGCACCTGCCCCTGCGCCAGCAGCGTGCGCGCGCGCTCGAACGGCATCGGACAGTGCGCGTGCGCTTCAAGCGCCCGCTCGAGCGAAGCCTCTGCTGCGTCCAGGTCGCCGTTTGCCGCTTCGAGCAGCGCGCGGCAGCGCGCACTAACCGCAAGGTTCCACGGAATCCGCGATCGCGCCGCTTGCACCTCGAACTGCTCGAGACGCACCGCAGCCCGAGTCCTGTCACCGACTGCGAGCGCAGCCTCGATCGCATCGCCGTGGACACGCCAGACGGCCGGCTCGCGAAAGTCCATCAGGTCGAGATCGTCGAGCGCCCGTGAGAGCCGGTCGTCCGCCTCGCTGGCGTTGCCAACCGTGAGCTCGGCAAGGCCGACGATCCGATTCCACAACATTCGGTGCGCGGGCTCGTCGATCTCTTCGGAAGCGGGCGCGGCGCGACGCACGTCGTCAGCGCGACCGAAATGCGCGTCGACATACGCGCGCCAGAGGTTCGGCGCACGCAAGCCGACGCCGACCTGGTTGAAGCTCTCATGGCAGCGGTCGGCGAGCTCGGCCGCCTCCACCCAGTTGCCTGCCCAGCACTCGAGCAGCGAGCGATTGAGGAAGAGATTCGGATACGACGACTCGTCGCCCTCGTCGTGTGCGAGCCGCTCCGTCTCGGCAAGATGTGCCCGCGCTCCGGTGAAATCATCGACGTACCGGAGCCACTGGCCAAGCTTGAAGCCGATGCGCGTGTCCACCGCTGCCGGCGGTGCGTCAGCCTCGAGCTCCTGTGCGCGCTCTGCTGCTTCGAGATCGAGACCGTTTCCGAGGAAAAGTTCCGCGCGAACGCGCGCGGACAGCGCGATCGACACGAGCGCCGGGGTGCCGCCAATGCGCTCGAGCAACTCGAGAGCCGTGGTAGCGGCAGCAGTCGCACGCGTAACGTCGTGCGTGCCGGCATGCCCGGCGATCTGGGCGTAGGCACGCGCCCGCAGGAGCGGATCGGTTGCAGACGCGAGCGCTTTGTCGGCGAGCTCGAGCGCAGCGCCTTCGCCGCTCCGCCAATAGACAATGTCGGCACGCAGCAGGAGCGCACGGGCACGGAGATCACCGTCGACCGTTTCCGCGAGCTCCTCGAGCACGTCGCTGCTGCGTTGGAAGTCGCCGGCAAGCAGTAGCTGTTCCCCAAGCTCGAAGCGGCGTTCGTCGAGGTGAAGATCGTCCGCAGGCGTCAGCTGCAGCGCGAGCTCCTGCAGCTCGGCCGCTGCGTCTGATGCGCCGCGAAGGCGCGCCCCGCGCGCCGCGCGGGCAACGGCGCCGGCCGCCTCGGCATCGGGACCGTCGCACGAGAGCGCGAGATGCCTGGCGCGCTCCTCGGGATCGGCGACCTCGACCGCAAGCACGCGATGAACGTCGCGACGACGAGCCTGCGACGCGGCGGCGTAGACGGCAGACGCGAACAACGGATGCACGAAGCTGATCCGGCCGTGCGAACCGACGCGGACGAGATCCGCCTCCTCGGCAGGCGCGAGCGCATGCTCGTCCACAAGGCTCACATCCGGACGGGCGAGCGACGCAGTGCGCAGCAACGCGTTGCGCGTCTCTTCAGGCAAGGCTGCGACGCGCCGTGCGACAAGTGCCCGCACGTCGGCGGGCACCGGAAGCGACGCGCCCGTTTCACCGCCGTCGACGAGCCGCGCGATCTCGAGCGCGTAGAGCGGGTTGCCGCCGGACGCCTCGGCGATGCGCACGAGCGTCGGGCGCGGGAAGCTCCGGCCGAGGCGATCGGCGAGGATGCGGTGCAGCGACGCGACCGAGACCGGCCCGAGCTCGATGCGCTGCACATCCCGGAGCGCGGACATCGGATCGGCGCCGGCACGCACCGATGTGATCAGCCGGACCCGCTCGTCCGTCAGTCTGCGCACCGCGAACTCGAGCGCCGTACGCGATGCCGGATCGAGCCACTGCAGATCGTCGACGCCGATGACGACCTCGGTGCGCGCTGAGACGTGCCGCAACAGCGTGAGCAGCGCCGTGCCGACGGTCCGTCTTTCCGGCGGGCGGCCGGCGGCGCGCGCTCGGAGCAGCGCCACGTCGAGCGCCTGGCTTTGTGGCTCCGGCAGCGCGTCGAAGGCCTCCGTGTCGATCGCCGACACGAGATCGGAGAGCGCCGCGAACGAGAGCTTCGCCTCGGCCTCGCTCGGCCGCGCGACGAGCGCGAGTGCGCCTCCTTGCTGCGCCCGGCGCATGACCTCGTCCCAGAGCGTCGTCTTTCCGATGCCCGGCTCGCCGATGATCGCGAACGCCGCAAAGCCGCCGTCCGCGGCAAGGAACGAGTCGGCCGCGGCGAGCTCGGGGTCACGACCGACGACTGTCGCCACGCTCAGAGCCTAGGACGCGGAGGACTCGGGCGCGAGCGTGCGAACGACATATCGTGCGGCTGTCACCGGCTGCCTTCGCTCTTGCGTGTCTCGCCGCTGCTTGCACGGGTGCCGGCTTCGCCGCCGTCACCCGGCAGTCGGTCACGGTGCGCGACGCGTCCGCCGCGCCGCTCACCCTCCGCACCGTCGTGCCGGCCTGGCGCGCGCCCGGCGTTCGCGTGCCGCTCCGCGGATTCGCGGGATCGAATGAAACGGTGGCGCTCCGCGTGAACGGCCGCGTCGTCGACCGGACGGTCTCCGGTCCTCTCGGGGGCTTCGAGCTCGCGTTCAGAACCGGGACTCCCGGGCGGTACCGGCTCGGTCTCGCTGCGGGAGATCGCGTGAGGACCATCGGCACGGTGACCGTGCGACCGGTCGTCCTCGAGGCGGTCGGCGACATCACGTTCGGTGAACAGGTCGGGCCGGCGCTGAGCGAATTCGGCGCCGCCTATCCCTGGCGATACGTGGCCTCGACGCTCAGACGTGCGGATATGACGGTCGGCAACCTCGAGACCTCCGTCTCCGAACGCGGCACGGCTTCGGTCAAGGAGTACACATTCCGAGGGCCGCCTTCGGCTCTGAGGCCGGTGCACACGCTCGCCGGGTTCGACGTGCTCACGCTTGCGAACAACCACAGCGCCGACTTCGGGAAGGACGCGCTCCTCGACACGGTGAAGGCCGTGCACGCGGCCGGGATGCTGAGCATCGGCGCGGGCGCAACGAGCGTCCGAGCACGCCGGCCCGCGATCGTGGGCGAGGGCGGGCTGCGGGTCGCGTTCCTCGGCTATTCGGATGTGAACCCGCTCGGCTTTTCCGCGACGGCCACGAGCGCAGGCACGGCCAAGGCGGACGTCGCCGCGGTCGATGCCGACGTGCGCGCCGCTCGGCGCCGTGCCGACGTGGTCGTCTGCTTCTTCCACTGGGGAACGGAGCTCCAGGCGAATCCGGACGCGCGGCAAGGGCTGCTCGCCGACGCGTGCCTGCGGAGCGGCGCGTCGGTCGTTCTCGGCGCGCACCCGCATGTTTTCGGCCCGGTGTCGCGTCCGACGCCGCGCACGCTCGTCGCGTGGACGCTCGGGAACTTCGTCTTTCCCTCGTCTGGGATCACCGCGCGGACCGGGATCCTTCGCGTCGAGCTCGGCGCGCGCGGAGTGTCCGGCTACCGGATGTTGCCGATCGCAATCGACGGCTTCAGGCCGCGGCCGGCCGGCTCTTACCGCTAGTCGAACGGGTCGTCGAGGAACGGATGGCTCTCGTGCCCGACCTTCCGAATCATGTTCTCCGCGAACGCTTCACGCTCGTCGGCAGCGCGGCGCGCCATCTTCAACGCCTCGTACTCCTCGCCCTGCGGCCCCGGCTGCGGATCTCGTCGCCTTCGATGGAGAAGTCGATCCAGGAGCTTCATGCCTCAGAGGATACGACTGCCCATCCCAGGTTCCTACGCGAAAGCCCCGCCGAAGCAGGTCTTTCGTGACGGAGAAGGAGGGATTCGAACCCTCGAGGCAGACATTCATCCACCTAACGCCTTAGCAGGGCGCCGCCTTCAGCCACTCGGCCACTTCTCCCGGATTGCGCGACAGGTTAGCGCACCACCTTTTCCGGCCCTTCCCGCGGAATCCCCCTTTATCGGGACGTACGACACAACGGCTGCGCCCACAATCGGTGTGCCGGCTTCCCCCCTCCCGGCACCCTCATGAGCCCGCTGCGGCCCTCCTCGGCGGGCTTTCCCCTTTAAAGAACCGCTCGCTAGCCGACCGTCAGCTTCGCGACCATGCCGGCGGCCTTGTGGCCCGGAACGGTGCAGTACAGCGTGTACGTGCCGGCCTTGAGATCGACCGTCAGCTTCGACGTGCCG
>DATAOK010000063.1:0-10224 GCA_036265735.1 Gaiellaceae bacterium | reverse complement strand
GTCGACTTCGCGCGCGAAGGCCTGACGATCGTGCAGGGCTGGGGGATGACGGAGACGTCGCCGGTCGCGTCGACTGCTGCGACGCCGCACGACCTGAACGACCTCGACGAGGAGTCGAAGTTCGACCTGAAGGCGACGGCCGGGCTGCCGCTTCCGCTGGTCGAGGTGCGCGCGCGCGCTGGCGACGAGGAGATCCCCTGGGACGGCGACGCCATGGGCGAGCTCGAGGTGCGCGGCCCGTGGGTCGCGTCGTCGTACTACGACGCGCCGGACTCGGGAGACCGCTGGACCGACGACGGCTGGTTCCGGACGGGAGACATCGTCTCCATCCATCCGCGCGGCTACATCCAGATCAAGGATCGCTCGAAGGACGTGATCAAGTCCGGCGGCGAATGGATCTCGTCCGTCGAACTCGAGAACGCGCTGATGGCGCATCCGTCGGTCGCGGAGGCGGCCGTGATCGCAATCCCTGACGCGAAATGGGACGAGCGGCCCCTCGCCGCGGTCGTTCTGAAGCCCGGCGCGGTGGCGACGCCGGATCAACTGCGCGACTTCCTTGCGCCGAGCTTCGCGAAGTGGTGGCTGCCGGAGCGGTTCGAGTTCGTCGACGAGATCCCGAAGACGAGCGTCGGCAAGTTCCGGAAGACCGCGCTGCGCGAGCAGTTCGCCGCGGCCGAGCCGGCACAGACGGCTTGAGAGCCGCCGTCCTGCGCGAGGTCGACGGCCCGTTCGAGGTTGTCGACGCTCCCGACGTTGTCGCTCGCGACGGGCAGGTCATCGTCCGCGTCCGCGCGGCCGGGATCAACTTCGCCGACGTGCTCATTCGCCGGGGCGTGTACCCCCAGATGCCGGAACTGCCGGCGGTGCTCGGTTCCGAGATCGCGGGCGAACTGGAGGACGGGACGCGCGTCATGGCGCTCACGTCAGGCGGCGGCGGGTACGCGGAGCAGGTCGCGGTCGACCGCGCGCTCGTTGTGCCACTGCCCGACCACGCGTCGTTCGCGGAGGGCGCGTCGTTCCTGCTCACGTTCCTCACGGCGTATATCCCGTTGACGCGGCAGGTGCGCGTGCACCCCGGCGCGACCGTGCTCGTGTATGCCGCGGCGGGCGGCGTCGGCACGGCGACGATTCAAATCGCGCGCTCGCTCGGCGCGCGCGTGATCGCCGCTGCCGGCTCGGCGGAGAAACTCGACACGTGCCGCTCGCTCGGCGCCGAAGAGGCGTTCGTCTACGGCGAGCTGCCGGAGGATCTGCAGGCCGACATCGTCTTCGACCCGGTCGGCGGCGAGCTCTTCGCGTCCTCGTTCGCCCGGCTGCGCCCGCTCGGCACGGTGATCGCGATCGGCTCCGTCGGCGGCGCGTGGGGCACGATCGAGCCGGCGCGACTCGTCGGGCGGAACGTCGGGCTCGTCGGCTTCTACCTGGGACGTCTGATGCGACTCGATCCCGGCCTCGTCCACGAGGCGCTCGGCGAGCTGCTCGACCTCTGGCAGACCGGCGCGTTCTCGCCGCTCGTCGGCGCAGAGCTCCCGCTCGACGAGGTCGAGCAGGCGCATGAGCTCGTGCAATCGCGGCGCAGTGTCGGGAAGGTCGTGCTGCTGCCGTGAAGGTGCTGATCACCGGCGGGCGCGGCGGGCTCGGTCAGGCGTTCGCCGCCGCGCTCGGCGACGCCGAGATCACGCTGCTCGATCTGCCCGAGTTCGACGTCGGCTCGTCCGACGCGTGGCGCGCGCTCGACGGCAAGTTCGACGCCGCGTTCCTGAACGCGGGCGTCGTCACGGGCCAGAGTGAGATCGGAGCGCTGACGGACGAGGAGTACCGGCGCGCGGTCGGCGCGAACCTCGACGGCGTCGTCTTCGGGACGCGCGAGCTCGCGGCGCGGTTGATGCCGAACGGCGGCTCGATCGTCGCGACGGCGTCACTCGCGGGCCTGACCGCAGTGCCGATGGACCCGATCTACGCGACGACGAAGCACGCGGTCGTCGGCTTCGTGCGCAGCGTCGCGCCGCAGCTGGAGACGTGCGGGATCCGCATCAACGCGCTGTGTCCCGGCTTCACGGACACGCCGATCGTCGCGCAGGAGGTGCGTGGGGCGCTGCCCGCGCCGCTGATGGAGCCGTCGTTCGTCGCCGACGCGGCGCTTCAGGCGCTGAACGATCCGGAGACGGGCAACGCGTGGGTCGTGCAGCCGAACCGGATCGTCACGTTCCGGTTCCCGCACCTTCCCGGACCGCGATGACCCGCGTGCTCGCCGCCGGTGTGAGGCGGCCGGCCAGATCGCGCAGCAGCGTGACTGCGAGCGCCGGATGCTGCCGCACTAGCCGTCCGACCAACCGTCCTGGAAGGCGCATCACGTAGAGCGGCTGCGTCGCGACCACCCGATAAGGCGACGCCTTACCGAGCAGGCTCAACTCGCCGAAGTAATCGCCGACGGACATGCTGCGAGGCACCGGGCCGCCGGTCGCCTTCGCACTGCCCTCGAGGATGACGTGTAACGAGCCGTCCACATCGTCTGGCGCAAGAACGATCTCGCCGCGCGCAAACTCGGTGAAGGTCGCATTTCGGACAAGCTTGCGGAGGCGTCTCCTGCGCACGTCTGCGAAGACTGGGAAGCCTGCCAAGATGCGCGCCCACTCTCGGTCGTTCACATCCCATGCGGAGATCCGTTCGAAGGCCGACAAAAGGGCCATAGCCTCGGTCGAGTTCATTGTCGTGCTGCTCCTTGTCATCGCGTTGGCGTCGTGAGCAAGGACTCCGCGCGGGCGCGAATATTCCCGCTGCACGCGATGGAACCGGCTGACACTGCGTCGCGTACTCCCTGGTACTTGGGAGGCGGACATGACGCACGGAAGCGTCGGCGGCGCAGCCTCGTCGTCGGCTGAGCTCGCGAAGGATGTTGGCGCGCCGGTGGCGCGTACGCTCGACCCGTCCCGGCTCGGCGATCACATCGACCGCCTGTTCCGCGCTGCGTGGGCACTGTGCGGATCACGCGAGGACGCGGAGGATCTCGTGCAGGAGACATACGCACGACTGCTCGCGCGTCCGCGCCTTCTCCACAACGAAGACGACCTCGGCTACCTGCTGCGGGCGTTACGCAACACGTTCCTGAATCAGAAGCGCACGGAGAGCCGCCGCCTCCGGCCGGACGCACTGCCCGAGCAGCTTGATCTCGTCGCCGATACCCGTGCGCGGCAGCCCGACGAGCTGGTCGAGACCGCCGAGGTGTTCACCGCGATCGCGGCGCTGCCGGACGACTTCCGCGACGTCCTCGTCGCCGTCGACGTCGCCGGCCTCTCCTACAAGGAGGCCGCGCACGCGCTGCGCATCCGCGAAGGCACGGTCATGAGTCGCCTGTACCGCGCGCGACAGCAGGTCGTTCGCGGCATGGGGTGATCTACGGGCCTGTGCGCCGAACAGTCCCGACGAGCACTTTCTCGCCCGAGGACGCCTGATCGCCGTCCGCCCGCTCCCGCGTCACGGTCAGAGTTGTGAATCGCGTCGGCGCGACACCGGCCCAAAGCGTGACGTGTCGGCCGTCGTCGAACGTCCCGACCGGGACGAGAACTCCGGCGTCGTCACGCAGCCACGCCTCGTAGAAGGCTCCGCCGGAAAGGTGCGGAAGGCCTGTCGCCTCGAGTTGGATCTGCCAGCCGGCGGGTCGCCTCGTGAGGGTCGCGTCGCCGCGCGCTGCGGGCGCGAGGCCTGTCGGCGCGAGCGCGGCTCGGAAGTGCTCAGCGGAACTGCCCGAGGTGAGGGTCACCGCAAGGAGTGCCGCGGTCGTCGCGACTGTGGCGGCGACAACGGCGACAGCGAGACGGCGCGGAGTCGCCCTCCTGCGCTCACCGAGGGCCGCGCGTAAGCTCGCCGGCGCGTCGACGGCTGCAACGGCGTTTCGCGTGAGCGTCAGCGCCTGCTGCTGCTCGGCGAGGCGCGCACGCAGCTCAGCGGATGCCGCGACGTCCGCTTCGACGACAGCGCGTCGCGTCGACGGCAGCGAGCCGTCGGCAAGCGCCGCCAGCTCGACCGGCTCGTCGCTCCGACGTCGTCTCAGCAATCTCATTGGCCTAAACGACACCGCCGCGCGCGAAACATTCCCGGAATACGCACTGCCTTTCGGTGTCTTCAGCTTCGACAGATCCATTCACCGAAAGGAAGACCGTGAAAAATCATGGTTCGCTCAGCAGGCTCAGGGTGCTGATGCCGGTCGTTGTGTTCGTGGCGGCGTTCGTCGTCGTCGGCTCCGCCGCGGCTCACCCGAAGCATGTGTACCGGCACGCGTATCGCTTCGAGCAGCCGAAGCTCCGACACCACACGCTCGTCGTCCTCGGGACTCCGGGCGACGACCAGATCACGCTTCGCCTGAAGGCCGGCAACCCGGACGTGCTTCAGGTAGATGCGGGGAACGACGGCTCCGCCGACTTCAGCCGCCACATCGAGCCGATCGACGCGATCGTGGTCGATGCCGGCGCGGGAGACGACGCCGTGCGCATCGACGACAGCAACGGCGCGTTCACGAGCACCATCCCGACGACAATCGCCGGCGGCGACGGCAACGACGCGCTGTTCGGTGGAGCAGGCGCCGAGCTGTTCCTCGGCGGTGCAGGCAACGACAGGGTCGACGGCAACGGCGGCAACGACATTGCCGACCTCGGCGCGGGCGACGACGCCTTTGTCTGGGACCCGGGCGACGGCAGCGACACGATCGAAGGTGGAGACGGAAGAAACGACACCATGATCTTCAACGGCGCCGCCGCGAACGACCAGGTAAAGCTCTCCGCCAACGGGAGCCACCTGACGTTCTTCCGCAATCCCGGCAACATCACTATGGACACGCACGGCGTCGAGCAGGTCGACTTCAACGCCCTCGGCGGCTCCGACCTCGTCACCGTCAACGACTTGGCAGGAACCGACGTCGCCGGCGTCCGCGTCGACCTCGCCGGTGCTCTCGGTGGCACAAGCGCAGACGGCCAACCCGATCGCGTCGTCGTCAACGGCACGAACGGCGACGACGCGTTCAAGGTCGACGGCGCCGCAGACGGAGTCAGGGAGAGCGCGACCGGACTTGGTGCGCCCGTGGAGATCCTTCATGCCGATGGGGGGAGCGACAGCCTCGAGATCAACGCGCTCGACGGCCAGGACACGATCGACTCCAGTGGACTGGCGCCGAACACGATCCAGCTGCTGTTCGACGGCATCGCCATCCCGTAGGCGCAACGTGTCAGGCGGGGCCCCGGACCTGGGGCCCCGCAAACGGATAACGTCGCAGCGCGATGGCACGCGCACGCGGTTGGGGAGAAGAAGCGCCACCGGCGCCGCACATCTGGCGCACGCTCGGCTATCGCGGCATCGAGCAGGGCGACGGCCGCTCCGTGATCGAGTGGGACGCGACAGCCGAGTACTGCTTCCACGCGCCGTCGGGGCCGATCGTGCACGGCGGCATGGTGACGACGCTCCTCGACACGGCGATGGGCGGCGCGTGTTGGTCGGTGCTCGGCGACGGCGAGAGCTTCCTCACGGCGGAGTTGCGCACGGAGTTCATGCGGTCGGCACGGCCCGGCACGTTGCGCGCGCAGGGCCGCGTCGTCCAGCGCAACCGGCGCGTCGCGTTCTGCGCGGCCGATCTCTACGACGAGGAGGGCGAGCTCCTGGCATCGTCACGATGCACACAGATCATCCGCAGCGAAAGGAGCTAAGCGTGGCTGGTGAGATCGTGCATCTCGAGATCCCGGCGGACGACACCGGCAAGAGCCAGGCGTTCTGGAGCGGCCTCTTCGGGTGGCAGTTCGAGTCGTTTCCGGGGCCGAGCGAGTACCACATGACGCGGCTCGCTGAGCAGCAAGGCGCCGCGGTCACCAACATGGAGCCCGGCAAGACAGGCACGCGGCCGTACTTCTCCGTCGACGACATCAATGCCGGCGCGGCGAGGGTGCAGGAGCTCGGCGGCCAGGCCGGCGAGGCCATGGCGGTCCCGCAGATGGGCTGGTTCGTGACGTGCCAGGACCCGCACGGGAACGACTTCGGGCTCTGGCAGAACGACACCTCGGCGGGGTAGCGCTCAGCTAGCTGGCTCCGAGGGCCGATAAGCCGTGTATGCGGCGATTCGCGCCCTGGCTGGTCCCGGCTGTGCTTGCCGCCGTCGTCGCGCCGTCCGTGCGCGGCGACGGCGGCGACAGCCTGCTGTTCGTCGCCGCCGGCCGGACGTTGCTCTCGAGCCACTGGCGGGAGGCGTTCGCCAATTCGTCCGTCCAGGCCGGGCCGTTGCAGCTGGCGCTGTTCGGCTCGGTCGGGCGGTCCCTTGCGGTGCTCTCAGTGGTAGTCGGCGGCGGTGTCGTCGTGCTTGTCGTCGCGGCTGCGCGGTCGGCCGGCGTGACCTCGTCGCGGCTGCTCGGGCTGACGGGGATCGCGGCGGTTGTCACCGGGCTGACCGTGAACGCGTTCGAGGCGGGGCATCCGGCGGACGCGGTGCTGCCGCTCGTCTGGGTTCTCGCTGCTGCCGATGCGCGGCGCGGGCGCGTCGTGCGCGCCGGAGTGCTTGTTGGGCTCGGCGCAGGGCTCGAGACGTGGAGCGTGCTCGGACTGGCGGTGCTCGTGCTCGCACCGCGAGGCCGCGATGCTGTGCGCGGCGCTGCTGCCGGTGCGTGCGCCGCAGCGGCGTTGTTTCTGCCGTTCGTCGTCGGCGGCCGCTTCGAGATGCTGTCCTACACGTGGAACGTGTCGAGCGGCTCGCTGCTCTCAGTCGTCGTCGCGCCGGGAACGCACGTCGGCTGGGCACTCCGAATCGCGCAGGGCGCGGCGGCGCTCGCGGCCGGCTTCGGGGTCGCGCGGCTCGCGCGTCGGAGCGTGCATGCGGTCTGGCTCGTCCCGCTCGCGGTCGTGCTCGCGCGGCTGGCGCTCGATCCGCTCGACAACGGCTACTACTTCGTCGGCGTCGTCGGCCCGGCGCTCGTGGGGCTCGCCGCCTACGTGAGCGCCGCTCCCTCCGCCAGACTGAGACGATGGTCGTCGCCCTCGTCGCCGTCCTTGCCGGCACCGCACTGAAGCCGCCGGTCATCCACGAGGTCTTCACGCCGCTGCCGTGCCCGATGCATCCGAGCGCAACGCTCGACGTCGAGGGCTGCGACGAGCAGGCGATTCTCAAGAGCGACCGGACGATCAACGCCGACGCGAAGGCGATCTTCAAGCTGCTCGCGCCGTCGGAACGCGCCGGCTTCGTCGCAGGAGAGCGAGCGTGGCTCCGCTATCGCAAATTGTCGTGCGCGGCGGAGGCGTCGAAGTACGCGGGCGGAACGCTCGCCGGAGTCGTCGACGCGGGCTGCGTCGTCAGGCGCAACCAGGCGCATGTGAAGGACCTCGCGGTCACGCTGAACGAGCTTCGCCGGTAAACGGGGGTAACCCCCCTCAAGGCTCTGTGCAGCCTTGCGAACATTTCGCCCACAGGCGATTCGCCTGCACAGCGGCGGTTTCTGAACTTGCCCCTTGGCCGCGCCCGACACGGCCGGGGGTAATCCCCATGTGGGACTACGAATCGGTTGCTGCGAGCGCGGCGCCGGTGAGCGGATGCCGCCCGGCTCTCAGCAGCTCCCGCTCCTCCTCGAGCCAGCGCTCGAGCTCGTCCACGACCGCTTCGACGCTCACGTGCGAGGTGTCGACGATTCGGACGCGCCACCGCGGATCGTTTGCGCGCCACTCGCTCCAGCGCGCCCACTCCATGCTCGGATCGCACTGCTCCTGGATCACGAACGGCCGAAAGCGGGGATCGCGCGCGTGGCCGCGCATCCATTCGCCCCAGTGCACGAAGTCGTCGAGGTTGTCGCCGAACCGCGCAGCCCAGTCGTCGCCACGGCCGCGCATCCGCGCGAGGCGCGCCGTATCGTCGCAGTCGAGCAGGACCGCGGAGATCGCATCAAGCCGCGGCGCTGACGGCACTGCGAGCAGCTCGCCGAGCGGCACCTGGCCCGCCAACACGAAGTCGCGTTCGGCCGCGAGTGCGCGCTGAACCCACTGCTCGTTCGTCCGATGCCGCCAGGCGATGTCCGCATCCGCCGGGACTCCAACCTCGTCGAAGTCGTGGATCTCGACGTCGTCGCGGCGTGCGCGCAACGCGTCCAGAAGCGTCGTCTTTCCGGAGCAGCTAGAGCCGAAGATCAGGAAGAGCAACGCGCCTCGAGGGCCGCCTTCACATCCGGCCAGTCGTCGTCGATCACCGCGTACCACGCCGAGTCGCGCCGCTGCCCGCCGCGCACGAGCATGTGCTTGCGGAAGACGCCCTCGAACTCGGCGAACGCCGCGAGCGCGGCGCGCGACCGCGCGTTGTCCGCGTCCGTCTTGAACTCGACGCGCAGGAAGCCCTCGTCCTCGAACGCGTGCTGCATCAGCAGCAGCTTCGCCTCCGTGTTCGCGCCCGTCCCCCACGCCGCCGGTACGACCCACGTGTTCCCGATCTCTGCGACACGGTCGTCATAGCGGACGTTCAAAAAGCTCGTGTGCCCGACGAGCTCGCCGTCGAAGTAGTGCGCGAAGCCGAGGTCGACGCTGTCGTACCACTCATCGAAGAGCGCTCGGCTCTCGTGCGCGCTGAAGCGCATGAGCGTCCAGATGCGCTCGTCCTGCGCGATCGCCCACAACTCGTCACGGTGGCGCGGCTGCAGCGGATCGAGCCGCACGCGCCTGCCCTCGAGCGCTACGTGAAGCGCCAGCTGCCGCCGTCCTTGAACTCACGCAAGATCCGCCGCGCGACGACCATCTTGTGCACCTCGTCCGCGCCATCGTAGATGCGCGCGCCGCGTGCCATGCGGTACATGATCGCGAGCGGAGCGTCGTCGGTCATGCCGAGCCCCCCGTGCACCTGCAGCGCACGGTCGACGACGTCATGCAAGACACGTGCCGCGTAAAACTTGAGGAGCGAGATCTCGACGCGCGCTTCGTCGCCTTCGTCGATTCGCTGCGCCGCCTGCATCGTCATGAGGCGGCACGCCTGGATCTCCGCGGCCGACTCGGCGATCCAGTTCTGGACCGTCTGCTTCTCCGCGAGCGGGCCGCCGAATGCCTGACGCTCGAGCGAGTACGAGCACATGAGCTCGAACGCCCGTTGCATCTGGCCAAGCCAGCGCATCACGTGGTGAATGCGCCCCGGCCCGAGCCGCTTCTGCGCGATCATGAAGCCGGCGCCCGGCTCGCCGAGCGTGTTCTCGACCGGCACGCGCACATTGGTGAAGCGCGTCTCGCAATGCGTCCCCCACCCGTGGCCCTCGTGCCCCATCACAGGCACCTTTCGCACGAGCTCGTATCCGGGCGTATCGGTCGGGACGAGGATCATCGACGCCCGGCCGTGCGGCGGCGCCTCGGGATCGGTCACCACCATGACGACGCCAAAGCCGGCGCCGTCGGCACCCGAGGAGAACCATTTGTGCGCGTTGATCACCCACTCGTCGCCGTCGCGCTCCGCGCGGCCGCGCAGCAGCGTCGGGTCGGAGCCGGCGACCTCGGGCTCCGTCATGCCGAAGAACGAACGCGTCTCGCCGCTGACCAGGGGACGCAGGAATCGGTCCTTCTGCTCATCCGTGCCGAAGAGGTGGAGGATCTCGCCGTTCCCGGCATCCGGCGCCTGACAGCCGAACACGAGCTGCGCGATGAAGCTGCGTCCGATCTCCTCGTTCAGATACGCGTACTCGATGAAGCCGCTGCCGGAGCCTCCCGCCTCCGGAGGCAGATGCGGCGCCCAGAGCCCGGCGGACTTCGCCTCCTGCTGGAGCTCTCGGACGAGCGCATCCGCTGCGTCGTCCTCGCGCGCCAGCGCCTGCTCGTTCGGATAGACGTGCTCCTCCATGAACGCGCGCACGCGCTCGCGGCGGTCGGCGATCACGTCGGGGATGACAACCGTTGCCATCTCCAGCCATGATCGCAGAGATGCGCGAAGCGCTCCAAGCCGCACTCGGCGGCGAGATCTCCGAGCCTGTCCTGCTCGCAGGCGGCGCGTCGAAGGAAGCGTGGGCCGTCGACGCCGACGGCGAGGCGCTCCTTGTCAGGCGGGCAGCGGGCAGCGTGATCCACCGGCACACGCTCTCGCTCGAGAACGAGTTCGCGGTCCTCCAAGCTGCGCACAGCGCCGGCGTGAAGGTGCCGAAGCCGCTCCAGTACATCTCGGACCTCGCAGGGCGCGAGGCGTTCGTGATGGAGCGGCTGCAAGGCGAGACGATCGGCCGCCGCGTCGTCCGCAAGGACGAG
>DATAOK010000062.1:0-7951 GCA_036265735.1 Gaiellaceae bacterium | reverse complement strand
TGCCCTCGCCGGGCTGGAACGTGACGGTTGCCGACGTTTGCAGCTCGTCCGCAGGCGTGCCGCCCTTGGCGAGCCCGGAGGAGAGTGCCATCGAGAAGCACGAGGCGTGCGCCGCAGCGATCAGCTCCTCCGGGCTCGTCTTGCCGCCGGTCGCATCCTCGGAGCGCGCCGCCCAGCTGACGGGCTGCTCGCCGATCGCGCCGCTCGTCGTCCTCGTGATCGTGCCACTGCCGTCCGTGAGGCTGCCCTTCCACGTGACCTCTGCCCGGCGGTCCGTTGCCATGTGCTCCCCCTTCGCTCGAGTGGAAGCGGTCAACGTACCGCCGGGCAGCGTCGCTGCGCGTCAAGCGACTGCAGGAACCGGCGCCCGTCGCGGCTCACGCCGCAGCAGCGCGATGCAGACGCCGACAACCCAGATCAGCGTGAACATCGAGCTCAGCTGGCCGAGGTTGGTCGGGCTCGCCGCGCCGCCGACGAGCGTCTCGGCCGCGATCGCAACGGCGCTCCAGCCGACGATCCGGCGACCCTGCGCGAGGGCGAGCGGCGCCACGGCGAGCAGGAAGAACGCGGACAAGAACCACGTCGTGATGAACGTCGCCCCGTTCAGCGTGACGAGCGCACGCGCCGTCGACGTGGGCAGCGCGTGCCCGGCGAGGTATGCCGAGGTGTCGAGCAGCGCGAGCGACACCATGCCGACCGCCGTGTTCGCGACCGCCATGCCGCGGCCGATCGAGCCGAAGAGCCCGCCGCCGAGACGAGTGCAGAGCCAGATCGCGAACGCGAGGAACAGGCCCATGCTGAGGATCTCGAGATAGGCGCCGACCCACACGACCGTCGTGGCGTGATGCGAGAACGCCTTCACGATCGAGGCATCACTGCTCGTCCACGTGAGGCTGTGCGTGTCCTTGCTCCCCATCTGAACGAACGTGCCGACGAGCTCGACGACGACGGATGCGATGCCGCAGAGGGCGAACCAACGATCTTTCATGAGAACTCCTTCGGTTGATGACTCCGCCGACGCTAGGAGTCGCGTGCGTCGCCGTCGTCGGTCGAGTGGGCGATCTTCGGATCAGCCGATCGGCTGATGACACGCGCCGAGACGCGGTCTAGGTTGGCGGCATGCGAAAGCGCTTTCGCGTGAGCCCGGAGACTGTCGACCGCGTCCTCGCGGTCGCCGTGCTCGTCGTCGGGCAGCTCGAGATCTGGCTGACGGGCGATGCATCGGGCCACCGGGTGACGTGCGCCGTCGTGTCTCCGATCATGGCCGCCTCGCTCGCATCACGGCGCCGCTATCCGCTGGCCGCCGGGGTCGCCGGCCACACGGCGACGGCCGTCGAATTCTGGTTCTGGCCGGGCGCCCAGATCATCGCGTCGTCGGTCGCGTGGTTCTGCGTGCTGTACGGGCTCACCGTGTGGACGACGCAGCGGCGCTTCGCGATCGGCGCCGCGTACGTCACCGTCCTGAATCTCGTCCCGCTCGACGGCAAGCTGCCGAAGAACGGCAGCGCTCCGCTCTTCGGCGCGATCACGCTGATCGTGATGCTGCTCATCCGCCGGGTGCTCGGCGATCGCGAACGTCGACTCGAGCTCGCGGAGCGCGAACGCGACGTTGCCGCACGTGAGGCGGTCGTCGCGGAGCGCGCGCGCATCGCGCGCGAGCTGCATGACGCGATCGCGCACAACGTGTCGATGATGGTCGTGCAAGCCGGAGCCGAGCGGCGGGTGCTCGACGAGGAGCAGTCCTCGACCCGCGAGGTGCTCGAGACCGTCGAAGAGATCGGTCGCGGGGCGTTGACCGAGATGCGACGGCTTGTCGGGATGCTGCGGAGCGACGAGAACGATCCGCTCGCACCTCAGCCGGGGCTGAACGACCTACCGCTGCTCGTCACGCAGGTGCGCGAGGCCGGACTGCCGGTCGAGCTCTCGATCGAGGGCGAGCGTCGCGAGCTCCCTGTTGGGCTCGAGCTGTCCGCGTTCCGCATCGTCCAGGAGGCCCTGACGAATGCGCTGAAGCACGCGGGCGACGCGCACGCGACCGTTCGGGTGCGCTACGGGACGGACTCGCTCGAGCTCGAGATCGTCGACGACGGAGCCGGCAGCGAAGCCCGGGTTGACGGAGGAGGGCACGGTCTCGTCGGGATGCGCGAGCGCGTGGCGCTGTACGGCGGCCGTTTCGAGGCGAACCGGCGCGCGGCCGGAGGCTTCACCGTCCGCGCGCTGCTGCCGATCCGATGACGAGAGTCCTGATCGCCGACGATCAGGCGATGATCCGCGCCGGCCTGCGAAAGATCCTCGAGTCGGAGCCCGAGCTCGACGTCGTTGCGGAAGCTGCGGACGGCTCCGAAGCCGTGGCGGAGGCGACGCGCCTGCGGCCGGACGTCGTGCTGATGGACATCCGCATGCCCGTGCTCGACGGCATCGAGGCGACACGCCGCATCACGCGCTCCGTGCCGTCGACACGAGTGCTGATCCTGACGACGTTCGGCCTCGACACCTATGTATTCGACTCGCTGCGCTCCGGCGCAAGCGGGTTCATGCTGAAGGACGCGCCGCCGGAGGAGCTCGTCGCGGCCATCCGGATCGTCGCGGCGGGTGATGCGCTGCTTGCACCGGCCGTGACGCGCAGTGTGGTCGAGGAGTTCGTTCGCGCACCCACAGCGCAGCCCGCCGAGGCGGCGGCGCTCGGCGAGCTGACTCCACGCGAACGCGAGGTACTCGATCTCCTTGCGCGAGGGCTGTCGAATCCGGAGATCTGCAGCGAGCTCGTGATCAGCGAGGCGACCACAAAGACGCATGTCGCGCGGATCCTCCAGAAGCTCGACCTCCGCGACCGAGTGCAGGCGGTGATCTTCGCCTACGAAAGCGGGCTCGTCAGGCCTGGAACGTCCGCCGGCTAAGTCATTCTCCGCACGTGGCAGGCAGATGCGTGTTCGCGCTCGTCGCCCTCGGGCTTGCCGTCGCTGTCGCCGGCTGCGGCGGCGGAGGCGGCACGAAATACACGTACACCTTCGCCTCGAGCGACACCGGCGCGTTCGCGAAGGACATCTACATCAAGCTCATCTCCCCCGTGAAGATCGATTCGTCGGCGTTCAAGGGCGACAAGTTGGTCGACCACGCCTCCGGTCCGAAGGCGTGCAGCATCACGGAGACCGTCACGAAGCCGCCGCCGAAGTATGCGGTGCTCGACGGCAAGAAGGTGACGATCGAGATCTACGGGACGAACCCGCTCGTCAAGCTCGTCTGCAGCCTCGCCAAGAAGGGCGCGAAGCAGTTCTTCAGCCCGTAGCCGGGACAGCGGGCTAAGCCATTACCTCGACGCGCTGCTCGCCCGCGACCCGCGACTCCTCGAGATGGAGCACCTCTCGGAGTGCGCGAATCGAGACCTCGAGCTGATCCAGCGAAGGCTCGCGCGTCGTCAAACGCTGCAGCCACATACCGGGCGCGAGCAGCGTCATCAGGAACTTGTTGTCGCTGTGCTTCCCCGCGAAGCGGATCAGCTCGTACGCGATCCCGGCGATCACGGGCAGCAGCAGGATGCGCTCGGCGATCAGCCAGTACCAGTGCGGCCGGCCGAAGAACGCGAACACGAAGACGGCAAGCACCATCACCCACAACAGGAACGCCGTACCGCAGCGCGGATGGATGAGCGAGTAGCGCTGCACCACCTCCGGGTCGAGCTCCTCCCCGGCCTCGTACGCGTTGATCGCCTTGTGCTCCGCCGCGTGGTACTGGAACACGCGCCGGAGATCGGGCAGTAGCGAGATCAGGGACAGATACGCAATGAAGATGGAGACGCGGATCAGCCCTTCCACGATCACGAACCAGCCGGTGCTCTTGATCGGCAGGAGCTCCGTCAGGAGCCCCGGTGTCACCTTGAAGAGCATCACCGCGAAGCCGATCGCGACGGCGAACGCGAAGATCAGCGCGCCCCGCGAGAGCTCGGTCTGCACTTCCTCGCCTTCTTTGCCCTCTTCCTGCGCCGCGTAATTGGCAGAGATCGCGAGCGCGCGGAAGCCGATGGCCAGAGACTCGCCGAGCGCGATGACGCCACGGACGACGGGCAGCCGGAAGACCCGATGACGGGCCATTGCGGAGTCGATCGGCTTCGAGACCTGTGCGATCTCCCCCGACGGCGTGCGGACGGCGACGGCCCAGTTGCCCGGGCCGCGCATCATCACGCCCTCGAGGACGGCTTGCCCTCCGACCGTGGATGCCATCGCGTTAGCGGTTGCCGGCCGCGCGCTTGGCGCGCTCGGCGCGCTCGAGGCGCTTCTGGAAGCGCTCGAGGCGGCCGCCCGTGTCGACGAGCTTCTGCTTGCCCGTGTAGAACGGGTGGCAGTTCGAGCAAATCTCGACGTGCAGCTCGGGCTTCGTCGACCGCGTCTGGAACGTGTTTCCGCACGAGCACGTGACCGTCGAGATCACGTACTCGGGATGGATGTCGGTCTTCATGATCCCAGGATAGCAGCGGCCTGTTTCGGGGCTATGTTGCCTCCCGAGACGACGGAAACGACCGTCTGTCCCGGCTCGACGCCCACTTTTTCGGCGAGGAGCGCAGCCACTCCTGCCACCGCGCCGAGCTCCGCGGCGAGCTTCGTGCGTCCGTAGACCCAGCGGAACGCCTCGAAGAGCTCGTCCTCCGTGACGAGCACGGACTCCACGCCCAGCCGCGAGCAAATCTCGACGCCGTTCTCGCCGGCGAACGGCGCGCTGAGCGCATCCGCGGCGCTCGTCGGCGTCACCGGCACCGAGTGCCCGGCCGCGAGCGCGTCATGCAGCGCGGTCGAGAGCTCCGGCTCGACGCCGATCACGCGTGCGTTCGGACAACGCGCCTTCACCGCCGTCACGATGCCGCTGATCAGCCCGGAGCCGCCAACCGAGACGACAACGACATCGGGCGAGGGGCAGTCCTCCAGGATCTCGAGCGCGACCGTCCCCTGTCCGGCGATCACGGCCTGGTCGTTGAACGGATGCACGAGCGTGCGCCCCGTCTCAGCGTGCAGCTCCTCGAGCCTCGCGAACGCGGTTCCAGGCCCGTCCGCCGCCTGGTCGACCGTCGCGCCGTAGCCCTTCGTCGCGGCGACCTTGAGCGCGTCTGCGCCCTGCCACATGACGACGAGCGCATCGAGCCCCTGCTCGCGCGCGGCCCACGCGACCGCCTGCGCATGGTTGCCGGCGGAGATCGTGATCACGCCGCGCGCACGCTCCTCGTCGGACAGCTCCGCCAACCGGTTGAGCGCCCCGCGTACCTTGAACGAGCCGGTGCGCTGGAAGAGCTCTGCCTTCAGGAACGCCTTCGCGCCGATCCGCTCCGAGAGCGACGCAGACGCGAGCAGCGGCGTGCGGTGAACGCGCCCCGCGATTGTCCGCGCGGCGCGCTCGACGTCGTCGACCAAGATCACGTCCGGGAGGCTACGCGCAGCGGCTGGCCGAGGCGGATCGTGAACGTCGTCAGACGCCCCGGCTCGCTCTCGACCGAGACCGTTCCGCCCATCGCCTCCGTGAGCTCCTTCACGATCGCAAGCCCGAGGCCGGTGCCGACCGGCCGCTCGCGGCCGTACCGCTCGTGGAGGTAGAAGCGCTCGAACGCACGCGTGCGGTCGTCGTCTTCGAGACCGGGGCCTGTGTCCTCGACGCGCAGCTCGCCGGGCGCCGTGACCACGCGAACCGCGCCCCCTCGCGGCGTCAGCCGCAGCGCGTTCTCGACGAGATTCGAGACAACCTGCAGAACGCGGTCTGCGTCGGCAATCGCCGGCGCCTCGCCGTCGCCGACCGCACTGAGCTCGACGCCGAACTCCGCCGCCTGCGTCTCGTACCGGCGAACGGCGTCGTCCGCGACGTCCGTGAGGTCGATCTCGCTCTGGTGCACGCTGAAGTCGGTCTTGTTCATGCGCGCGAGGTCGAGGAGGTCGTGCACGAGCCGCTCGAGCCGCGCAGCCTCCTGCGCCACCGTGACAGCGGCTTCGCGCGGGTCGATCGCGCCGTCCTGCACCGCCTCGGCATAGCCGCGGATCGCGGTCAGCGGCGTCTTCAGCTCATGGCTGACCGAGAGGAGGAAGGATCGTTCGGCCTCCCGTGCGCGTGCGAGCTGCTGCGCAAGGTCGTTGAACGCCGTCGCGAGCGTCGCCAGCTCGGCTGCGCCTTCGACCGGCACCGGCTTGGGATCCTCGCCGCGGGCGAGCGCACCGCTCGCCTCTGCGACGCGTCGCACCGGGCGTGCGATGCGCCGAGCAAGGAGGAACGCGACGAGCGCAGCGAGCACCCCGCCCACCGCAGCCGCAGCGACGAGGCTGTAGACGTACGGCGTCCAGCGATCGCTCGTCGCGCTCTTCGGCCGCAGCAGCACGAGCAGTGACTTCGAGCCCGCGATCCTGCGGCCGGCATAGAAGTACTGGACGCCGCCGATCGAGACACTGCCGTTGACCGCCCTGCCGTGCCGCAGCTCGGTCCGCTGCGTCGCCGGCAGCGGCGCCGCCGTCTGGATGAACGTCTCGTCCTGCTTGTCGAGGTACGGCCGCAACGCCTCCGGGTGCGGAGTGACGGACGCGCCGATTCCTTGGCTACCCGCGATGAGATCGGCCTGGTGCGAGAGATCGCGCAGCGCACCGCGGTCGACGGCGCGGCGCGTCAGCGCGAGCCCGACCGCAACCGTCAACCCGACGCACAGAACGACGACGAGCACGATCGCCTGGAAGAGGCGACCGCGAAGCGATGTCATGCCGCCTGCAGCTTGTAACCCGCGCCGCGCACGGTGCGGATCGAATCCGGGTCGCCGAGCTTGCGTCGCAGCTGCGCAACATGCACGTCGACCGTGCGCGTCCCACCGGGATACGTCATGCCCCACACGAGATCGAGCAGCTTCTCGCGCGACAGCACGATGCCCGGGTGCTCGAGGAAGCACGCGAGCAGGTCGAACTCCTTGCTCGTCAGCTCGATCTCGCCGCCGCTGACGGTGACGTCACGCGAGTCTCGCCGCAGAACGATGTCGCGTGCAGCAAGCACCTCGTCGTCGCTCCGCTGCTCGACGCGGCGCAGGATCGCCTTGATGCGCGCGGAGAGCTCGCGTGGCGAGAACGGCTTCGCAACGTAGTCGTCGGCACCGAGCTCGAGCCCGGCGACGCGGTCAGGCTCCTCGTCACGCGCAGTGAGCATGACGATCGGGACCTTCGAGTGCGCGCGCATCTGGCGGCAGACCTCGAACCCGTCGATCCCCGGCAGGCCGATGTCGAGCACGACGAGCCGCACCGGATGGCGCCGCAGCTCGGCGACCGCCTCCTCGCCGTTCCGGAGCCAGACGACCATCCAGCCGTCCTGCTGCTCGAGATACGCCTTGACGAGACGGCCGATCGCGTCGTCGTCCTCGACGAGGAGAAGGACGCCCCCGGTCGCTGCGCGTGCCATGTCCCTTGTGTATTAGCCGATCAGGGCCCGACGCCTTCTACCTGCACGGTCGTCGCCGGCTGATCGGCCTGCCGGTAGACGACGATGCGCAGGCGCTTCCGCAGCAAACCGACGCTCGCGAAGCGCGGCGGGCCTTGGACGCGGGCGTTCGGGTCGATTGGAAGCGTGACGATCGTGCCGTCCTTCTCGCGCAGCGTCACGTTGGAGCCGGCGATCGCGGTGATGACCCCGCGGTCGATCCGCCAGTCCTGGGTGCCGCCCGGTGCCGCGACGATCACCTCGGCGCGAACCATGTTCCCGCCGAAGAACTGGTTGATGATCGCCTTGGGCAGCGCGAAGCCGCTCTGCGTCAGCCAGAAGAAGCTGTTCAGCGCGACAAGCGTGACTGCGAGAAGGAGAAACCGGCGCCGCTTCATGCTCTTCATTGTCGTCTCCGTTCGCGCGAGTACACGTAAGGCCTCTGTAAAAACGGAGCCGCCCATGCTCTTTGGCCGGGCGTCGGCGGCTGTGCCGCCGACGCTTACAGCCACGCCACGCGCGGCACGGCTAC
>DATAOK010000061.1:0-4661 GCA_036265735.1 Gaiellaceae bacterium | reverse complement strand
TGGTACTGCCGCCCTTCGCCTATGACGCGCTGACGTACCACCTGACTGCCGTCGCAAGCTGGGTGCAGAGCGGTCGCATCGGCCCGAACCCGTACGCAGCGTGTTGCGCGCGGTATCCGGCGAATGCGGAGGTGCTCTTTGCGTGGCCGGCGATCTTCCTACACCGCGACACGCTTGTTGACGCGGTACAGATCGTCAGCGCGCTCGTCGGCGCGCTTGCGATTGCGGGGCTCGCGCGTTCGGCAGGAGTCTCGCGCGCGGGCGCCGCGACCGGTGGATCGCTCTTTTTGCTGATCCCGATCGTCCTGACGCAGTCGAACACGGACTACAACGACCTCACGGTCGCCGCGCTGTTCCTCGCCGCGCTGTACTTCGCCGTGCGGTTCGGCGTCGAACGCAGGCTCGTGCATGCCGGGCTCGCCGGTGCGGCGGCCGGTCTTGCGTTCGGCACGAAGACGACCGGGATCGGTCTCGCGGTCGCGCTTGCCGTCGGCATCGTCGCCGCGGTCGGCCGCCGGGCTGCGCCGGGGCTCGCCGTGTTCGTCGTGGTGGTTCTTCTCACGGGTGGCTGGTGGTACGCGAAGAACTGGGCCGACACCGGCAATCCCGTGTCGCCGTTCCGTGTCCGCGTCCTCGGGACGACGATCTTCAAGGGCAACGCACGCGTCCACGACTACCTGACGCCGGCGCCGAGCGGAAGCAACGCGATCACACAGGTCGCGCACGCGTGGTTCGCCGATCTCCACTTCTGGACGCGGAACGACTACAGCTACGAAGAGCGGCGTGGTGGACTCGGGCCGCTCTGGAGCTGGCTCGGCTGGCCCGCCCTCGCCGTAGCGGCAGTTGCCGCTCTCCGACGAAGTCGGACGCTCGCGGCGACGGTCGTCCTGCCAGCCGCGATCGCGTACGCGGCGCTCCCGTACCGCTGGTGGTCGCGGTTCACGATCTATCTCGCCGCGCTCGGTGTCGTCGCGATTGTCGCGCTCCTCGAGCAGGTCGACCTGCGGCGATTTCGTGCCGCGGCGATCGCAGCCGTCACCGGACTGGCGCTCGCCGGCGGCGCGCTCGCGACCTGGCGACTCGACCCTGCGGGTTTCGGCCGGACGCTTTCCGCGAGTGACGTCGTCTCGCTCGCCGCGCATCCGTCGCAGCCGCGGACGACAGGCGCGCTGTTCTTCCACGAGTACGCATGGCTCAAGGACGCTCCGTCGAATGCGACCGTCGCCGTCGAGCTCGATGCCGTCCCGGTGCGGTTCATCTATCCGCTCTTCGGCGCGAAGCTCGACCGCCGCATCGTCTTGCTCCTCCCCGGTGACGAGGGGCGCATCGAAGCGCTCGTCGGCCGCGGCCGTCCCGCCTACCTGTTCGTCGGGCAGCACGGCCCATTCGCACGCTGGGCGCGTGCACGTCCCCGTCGCTTCCGGCCGCTCGAGATCTCGCGCGGGACCGAGGCGTTCCGCCTGACGACGATACTCAGCACGTGACGGAACTTCGGCTCGGCATCGTCGGCTGCGGCGCAGTCGCGGAGCTCTATCACCTGCCCGCTGTCGCCGCATGCCCGGACGTCCGACTCGTCGGTCTCGCTGATCCGCGGCGCGAGCACGCCGCGGAGCTCGCCGAGCGCTATGGGGCTGAGCTCGTGACGGAGGACGCGGCTGGCCTGATCGACGCCGTCGACGCCGTCGTCGTCGCGACGCCGAACAGCCTGCACGCGGAGGCCGCGATCGAGCTCGCACGGGCAGGCGTGCACGTGCTTGTGGAGAAGCCGCTTGCGCGCACGACCGCCGAGTGCGACGCGATCGCCGACGCCGTCGCGGCCGCCGGCGTCGTTGCCGCCGTTGGCCATGACTTCCGGCACTTCCCCGTCGCGCGAGCTGCCCGGGAACTCCTCGACCTCGTGGGTGATGTCGAGAGCGCCGAGCTCTTGCAGAGCGCGGGCGGCAACTGGCCGCACACGTCTGCGGACGCGTTCACGCGCGACCGGATGGGCGGCGGCGTGCTGATCGACTTCGGCGTGCACATGCTCGACCTGCTCGGCTGGTGGCTCGGCCCGCTCGAGGTAGAGAGCTACCGCGACGACGCGCAGGGCGGCGTCGAGACCGAGTGCGAGCTGCGGCTGCGCACCGCATCCGGGGCGGAGGTCCTCGTCGAGCTGACGCGCCTGCGCGAGATGCGCGACACGACGATCGTTCGCGCGAGCCGGGCGACGGTCGAGATCGGGATCTTCGAGCCCGCGCTGCTGCGCCTCGGTGCGCTTTCGGGCGACGTTCCTGATCCCGAGTTCGAGCGCGCGCCGATTCGCACGGTGTTCGTCCGGCAGCTGACGGACTTCGCGCATGCGGTGCACACCGGATCGCCGCCTGCGGTCTCGCTCGCGGACGGGCGGCGTGTCGTCGAGCTCGTCGAGCGCGCCTACGCCGTTCGTGAGCCGCTTCGGCGCGCGTGGGACTGGCCGGAGGCATACGCGTGAGCCCGCTCGCGGGCCGACGCGTGCTCGTCACCGGGGCGTCGGGCTTCATCGGCGGCCGCGTCGCTGAGCGTCTTGTTGTCGAGTGCGGTGCGCAGGTTCGTGTTGCGGTGCGTTCGGTGGCGCGTGCAGCGACGCTGTCGCGCTTTCCGGTCGAGGTCGCGATCGCCGATGTGCGCGACCGCGACGCCGTCGCGCGCGCGGTCGACGGCTGCGACGTCGTGATCCACTGCGCACTCGGAAACGACGGGACACTTCGTGACCGGCGCGCCGTGGACGTCGACGGAACCCGCAATCTGCTCGATGCAGCCGTGCAGGCGAACGTCTCGTCGTTCGTCCACACGAGCACGGTCTCCGTCTACGAGAACCGCGGCAGCGGCGTGCTCGACGAGACGACGCCGCCCACGAAGAGCCGCGATCCGTATGCGGTCGGCAAGCGCGAAGGGGAACGCGTCACGCTCGGCTATGCGACCCGGCTGCCGGTGACTGTACTTCAGCCGACGACCGTGTACGGACCGCGCGCCGGCGTGCACGGGAGCGCGATCATCGCGGAGCTCCGCTCGTTCAGGATCCCGCTGCCCGCGAACGGCGAAGGGATCTGCAACGCCGTCTACATCGACGATCTCGTGACCGCGATGCTGCTCGCGGCAACCACCGAGCGCTCCCGCGGCGAGCGATTCCTCATCTCAGGGCCTGAGCACCCGACCTGGCGCGACTTCTACGGCGCCTTCGAGCGGATGCTCGGCGTCGAACGCACCGTTCCGATGTCGGAAGCGGAGACACTCGCCCTGTGGAAACAGGAGTCGCGACGCCGTTCGCTCGTGCCTGACGCCTGGCGCATCGTGCGCACCGACGCCGAGCTTCGCCGGCGCTTGCTGGAGACGCGCGAGGGCGCGGTCGTCCGGCGGGTCGCGGAGCGCGTTCTGCCCGCGCGCGCGTTCGCGCCGGAGCATTGGGCGCCGGAGCCCGAACCGCAGAACATGGAGCTGCCGCTTGCCGCGTTCAAGCCCGAGGTCGTCCGGACGCTTGCGAGTACGGCACGCGTGCGCATAGACAAGGCGCGGAGCGTGCTCGGCTACGAGCCGGTGTTCGGGCTCGCTGCGGGGATGCGCTTGACCGAGGCATGGGCAAAGTGGGCGGGCCTCGTTTGAACGCTCCCGAGGTGTGCGTGTTCGTGATCTGGTCGACCGCGCGGCCCTGGTCGGACGCGATCCTCGCGGATCTGCAGAAACGCTTCGTGATCGCCGACGTCGTCGAGCTGACGTGGTCGCGCGAGCGGTTCGCGCACCACCTGACGCGCTTCTACGGCACCGCGCTCCCGCCCGACTCGGACAAGGAGCGTCAGTGCGGAACGGATCCGTTTCTCGTGGTTGTCGCTCTCGATCTTCATCCGCGCTACGGCATCCGCCGCACGACGCGCGGCTTCCGCCGCGTGAATGTGCGTGCGGCCGCGGCGAAGCGGCGCTATCGGCGGCTCGCGGGTGGAGGGTTCGCCGTCCACGGATCCCTCGACTGCGGCGAAGCGCGTCGTGACCTGCGTCTCCTGCTCGGCTGCGGCCCGGAGGAGATGCTCGACCGGCGTTGGGACGGCACGGTGCGGACGCTGACCGTGGGGGCGCTCGAGTGGTCGAGTACCGACGAGCTCATCGGCGCGATCGCATCTGCAACGCCCGCGACGCTCGAGACCGACGACGGCTTGACGGTGGTTGTGCAAACGGATGACCCGTGGTGGGCGGCGGTGATCGCCGGCGGCGACGCGCCCGAGCCCTACACGCGGGAAGCCCAGCTCGAGATACCGATCAACGGGCAAATGCGCACGCTGCGTCTGACTATGCGTTGAGCGACGCGCGCGCGAGCGTCAGCGCGAACACCCCGAGCGATGCGTGCGACGGATCGAGTCGCGGCAGCAGCAAGCGGTCGTCGCCGGCGGTCAGCGCGCGGTTGCGGCCGGCGAACCCGAGCGAGTAGCCAACGGCACGTGCCGTGGCGGCGACGCGTTCGTCCGCGTCGCCGTGCGGATACGCGATTGCGTCGACTGGGTGCCCGATCGCTTCGGCGAGCGCGTCTCGTCCGTCGGTGAGCGCGGTTGCGAGATCGTCGGCGCCGAGGCGCGAGAGCCGATAGTGCGTGCGCGTGTGGAATCCGATTTCGTGGCGTGCCGCGAGACGTGAGAGCTCGGAGTGGTCGAGTCCCG
>DATAOK010000060.1:0-6417 GCA_036265735.1 Gaiellaceae bacterium | reverse complement strand
GCCTGATCTGGAGCTCGTGCTGCTCCGTCCCGGGCTCGCCCTCGTGCAGCGCCTCGCGACCGAAGGCGAGAAACCAGTCGAGGATCAAGTCGTAGTCGTCCAAGGTCGCCTCGCGGTGCGAGCCCGACGCACGCGGCAGCGCGGCGACCTCGCGAAGCGCGAACACGCCCTGCCCGAGGACGAGACGCGCGCGGCACCCGTGGCGCGCGCACCAGCGCTCGGCGAACACGTCGACTTCGGGGACTGCGCCGACGACGCCCGGCAGCTCGTCGATCGCGTCCGCGAGTTCGTGAAGCGCCGCGTCGTCGAGCGGTCGCGCAAGCACGAGGTTGTACGGCGGTGTGCGAAGCGCGGCGGCGACAACGGTCCCGTCGTAGACGAGCCACTGCGAACGATCGGGGTAGATGTCCGGCATCGCCTTCAGCAGGCCCGCGAGACCGAGGATCAGGTTGTGCCGCGCTTCGTCGGCAAGCAAGAGCGGGCCTGCCTCGGCGAGGAAGCGCTGTGGATCGTCGATGCGCTCGACGCTCACTCGTCAAGCTCCACGAGCAGGGCACCGCCGGCAACGCGATCGCCCTCACGCACGTGAACAGCGCGAACCGTCGCGTCGTAGGGCGACACGAGCGGCGTCTCCATCTTCATCGCCTCGAGCACCACGAGCGGCTGGCGCGCAGTCACCCGCGCACCGGCTTCAACCAGGACCTTGATCACGGTGCCGGGCATCGGCGCCGTCACCGACGACTGCTCGGCCTCGCGGCCGTGCTCTTGCGCCGCCTCGTCGACGTCGGGAATCGGACGCGGCGGCGGAGCCGGCAGGTTCAGCCGCCACGCGCCGCTCCACGCCGGCGCCGGTGCGCGGGGCGGCGGCTCCGAGAGCGGCGGATTCTCCGTCAGGAACGCGGTCGTCGCCCGGCCCGCGCGCACGAGCGGGTGCGCGACGAGCCAGCGCAAGAACGGTAGGTTCGTCGTCACGCCGCCGACGTCCGTGTCACCGAGCGCGGCCGCCAGAGCGTCGTACGCCTCGTCCCGCGTCGATGCGTACGCGATCAGCTTCGCGATCATCGGGTCGTACGACGTCCCGATCTCGTCGCCTTCCGCCACGCCGGCATCGACGCGAACGCTTGTCGGCAGCCGCAGCCGCTCGATCGTCCCGGCCTGCGGGAGGAACGTCCGCGGATCCTCCGCATAGAGCCGCACCTCGACGGCGTGGCCGTTCACATAGGTATCGGCGGCGAGCTGCTCGCCCCGCGCGATCCGCAGCTGCGCGCGCACGAGATCGATGCCGGTCACGAGCTCCGTCACCGGATGCTCGACCTGAATGCGCGCATTCAGCTCGAGGAAATAGAAGTCTCGCCCGTCGAGCATGAACTCGGCGGTGCCCGCGCTCACGTAGCCGATCGCCCGCGCAAACGCCACTGCCGCGTCGGACATCTGTGCCCGCAGCTCGGGGTCGAGCGCCGCGGACGGGGACTCCTCGAGCACCTTCTGGTGCCGCCGCTGAATCGAGCAGTCGCGCTCGCCCAGCGCCGCGACGTGACCGCGCGCGTCGGCCAACAGCTGGATCTCGACGTGGCGAGGCCGCTCGAGGTAGCGCTCGAAGAACACGGTCTCGTCACCGAACGCCGCCGCCGCCTCGCGCTGCGCCGCTGCGACCGCCTCGTCGAGCTCCTCGGCCGACCGGACGACGCGCATGCCGCGCCCGCCGCCGCCCGCCGCCGCTTTCACGAGCAGCGGGAACCCGATCTCTTCAGGCGGGCCGGTGGGGAGGACCGGCACGCCTGCCGCCCGCGCAGTGTCCTTGGCCGCAAGCTTGTCCCCGCCGGCGCGGAGCGCCGCCGGAGGCGGGCCGACCCAGGTGAGGCCGGCGTCGAGCACCGCCTCGGCGAGCTCGGCGCTCTCCGCGAGGAAGCCGTAACCGGGATGAACAGCATCCGCCTCGCTTTCCCGGGCGGCTCGAACGATCTCACCGGGATCGAGGTACGAGGCGACCTCGACCGTTCGCCCGGCCGAACGCGCATGGAGCGAGCCGCGGTCGTCCGGCGCGACGACGGCAACCGTCTCGATCCCCTCCGCGGCGCAGGCACGGAAGACGCGCAGCGCAATCTCGCCCCGGTTGGCCACGAGTAACCGCTGCATCGCGGGGCACTCTAATCGGCATTTCGCGCTTGAAAGCGATACTCTGGCCGCCTCTTTGCGGTGAAGGGTCTGGTGGTCATAGCGGCCGTGTGCTGTGCAGTCGTGGCGGCGGCCCCCGCGTCGGCGGTGACGCGTCTCGTCGTGACCGGCAAAGGGTGGGGACACGGCGTCGGGATGAGCCAGTGGGGCGCCTACGGCTACGCGCGTCACGGGTGGAGCTACCGGCAGATCCTCGCGCACTACTACTCCGGCACGACGCTCGGTCAGGCGCCGGCAATCGACGTCCGCGTCCTGCTCGGCACCGGACAGCCGTCCGCGTCGGTCGGGTGCGCCGGCGGCATCCGTGTCAGCGACCGCACGGGTCGTACGTATGCGCTCGAGCCTGGCACGTACTCGTTCGCCGCGGGGCTGAAGTTGCCGGTCGGGCGCAAGCGGGTCAAGGTGCAGTCGGGCCTGCATCACCACGACCGTTATGCCTTCGTGGCGGTGAAGCGCGCGTTGCACTCGCCGGTCGCCTTTGACTGTCCATCTGCACCGCTCGTCTGGGACGGAACCGCCTATCACGGCCGGCTCGTCATCCGCAGCAACGGACGCAAGCTCTCCGTCGTCAACACGGTGCCGCTCGACGCGTACGTTCAGGGTGTCGTCGGCGGCGAGATGCCGCACAAGTGGAACCTCGCCGCGCTCGAAGCCCAGGCGGTGGCGGCGCGGTCATACGCGCTCGCGACGCTGAAGCCGAACGGGCGCTTCGATCTCTTCGCCGACACGCGCAGCCAGGTGTACGGCGGCATCGCGTACGAGACTCCGGGCATCAACTTCGCGGTTCGGCGCACGGCCGGGAAGATCGTCATGTGGAACGGGCACGTCGCGTTGACGTTCTTCTTCTCGAGCTCGGGTGGTCGGACGGCGAACGTGAGCGACGTCTGGCCGCAGTACGGTGACATCCCGTATCTGCGCTCGGTGAGCGACCCATACGACGTGTCGTCGCCGCATCACTCGTGGGGGCCGTTCACCTTCGACGTCGCCCGTCTCGCGCGCCGGTTGAACGTTCCGGCCGGGCCTGTGCAGGTGATGCACACGCCGGACGGGCGGGTCGCATCGGTGCGAATCGGCTCACGCGTGCTCAGCGGCAGCACGTTCGAGGCGAAGCTGGGGCTCGACTCGACGTGGTTCACGCTCGGGAGCCTCTCGCTCACTGCGGAGCGCTCGAGCGTCGTCTACGGGGCCAAGGTCGGCCTCGGCGCGCAGGTCGACGGCGAGGACGGCGTCGTGCTGCAGCGGCGCCGCGGCGCAGGTGTATGGACGACGCTCGCGCATGTGAACGGGACGCGCAACGTCACCGTCGAGCCGCGTGGGCGGACGCAGTACCGCTTGTCGGCCGACGGCGTGACCGGACCCGTCGTGGCCGTCGCCGTTGCGCCGAAGTTGAAGGTTCGGCCGACCGGGCCGAACGTGCTGAGCGGCACCGTGTCGCCCGTCTCCCGCGGCGTCGTCACGGTGTGGCGCGGAGGCAGGGTGGTCGCGCATCCGCAGATCGACGCGCGTGGCCGGTTCAGCACGCCGATGCGGTTGCGTGCCGGGTTCTACCGCGTGGAGGTCGGCGAGACCGCGCGGTTCGCCCCGGCGACCACGAGCCTCACGCTCACACCGCGCCTGCTCGCCTTGTTGCGCTGAGCACGCGCGCGGCGACGTAGAACGCGAAGGAGATCGCGCTGATGAAGAAGCTCGTCGGCCACGACTTCTCGAGCGACAGCAGGATCCCGCCCTCGGTCGACACGAGCGCGATCCCGATGCTGTAGACAAGCGCGCGGAGAGGGCGGGTGGTGAAGTGCTGCGCTGCGGCGGCCGGCGTGATCACGAGGGTGAGGACGAGGAGCACGCCGACCACCTGGATCGCCTCCGCGGTCGTCAGCGCCAGCAGCAGGAACACGGCGACCGAGAGCGCGCGGAGCGGCACGCCGCGGGCGGCAGCGACTTCCGGATCGACGCTCGAGAAGAGGAGCGGCCGGAAGAGCACAGCGATCCCGGTGACGACGACGAGCGATGCGATTACGAGCTCGAGCAGCTGGCGGTCGCTCACGCCGACGATGCTCCCGAACAGCAGGTTCGTCGCCTGTGTCGCGTAGCCCTGGTAGAGCGAGAGGAAGAGCACTCCGACGCCGAGCCCGAACGCGAGCACCGCGCCGATCGCGCTGTCCCGCTCACGTCCGCGCAGAGACAGGACGCCGAGCAGTGCGCCGACCGCGAGCGAGCCGCCGATCATTCCGATCACCGGGTCGAGCCCGACGACGAGGGCGCCTGCGGCGCCTGTGAAGCCGAGCTCCGAGATGGCGTGCACCGCGAAGCTCGCACCGCGCAGCACGACGAAGACTCCGATCGCGCCGGAGACGATCGCGACCACCGCTCCGGCCCACAGCGCCGTGTGCACGAAATGCTGTGCGAGCAGGTCGGTGAACATCAGTGGTCGTGTTCCACGTGGTGGACGTGCTGGTCGTCGGGCGTGCCGACAACGACGACGCGGCCGCGCACATGCAACACGTCGACCTCGGTGCCGTAGAGCCGTGTGAGCGTCGCGGAGGTGAGGACATCGCCGGGCGTGCCGATCGCCCAGTCGCCTGGTGCGAGATAGAGCACGCGGTCGACGTAGCTCAAGATCGGGTTGATGTCGTGCGTGACGAAGACGACCGGCGTGCCCGCGCGCCGCCGGTGCTCGTCGAGCAGCCCGGTGATCGTCTGCTGGTAGGCAAGGTCGAGCGAGAGCAGCGGCTCGTCCGCGAGGATCAGCGTCGGCTCCGCGACGAGCGCCTGTGCGATTCGGAGCCGTTGCTGCTCGCCGCCCGAGAGCAAGCCGATCGCGGCGTCGCCGTAGGCGGAGGCGCCGACAGCGTCGAGCGTCTCGTCGATTCGTCGTCTCGACGGCGCATCGAGCCGCCCGAAGCCGAAGCGATGGCCGTCGAGCCCGAGCCGCACGAGATCGCGCGCGCGGAGCGTGACGTCGCGGTCGAACACTCGCTGCTGCGGGACGTAGCCGACGCGCGAGCGGCTCTCCGCCGCAGGCCGGCCGCTGACGAGCGCGCGCCCCGCGGTCGGCTCGAGCAGCCCGAGCAGGATCCGGATGAGAGACGTCTTGCCGGTGCCGTTCGGGCCGAGAACGGCGAGGAACTCGCCGCGCTCGAGCTCGAAGCTGAGGTCGTCCCAGAGAACGCGATCGCCGAAGCGGAGGCCGAGGTGCTCGACGGAGACGACGCTCATCCGTTCAACGCCAGCCTGAGTGCGCGCACCTGTTCGAGCTGCCACCGCTGGAACGTCCGGTGCGCCGGCAGCGTCTCCGTGACGCCGACGACGGGAACACCCGCTGCTGTCGCCTCGCTGCGGATGCGTGAGGTGACGGGCGAGATCGCCTGGCTGTTGTAGAGCAGCGCCTTCACCGAGCGCTTCGAGAGGAGATCGCTCATTGCCGCGACGTCCGACGGCGCAGGCTCGCTCCCGTTCTCGATCGCGCGGGTGAAGCCGCTCGGTGAGACGTTGCGCAGGCCCGCGGCGCTCAGCAGGTAGCCCGCCACCGGTTCGGTGTAGGCGACACGCGCACCCGTGTGGGCGCGGCGAATGGCTGCGACGGCGAGGTCGAGCGGCGTGAGGCTTGCAACGAAGCGTTCTGCGCCTCGTGTGTAGGCCGCGGCATGGGGAGGGTCGGCCTGCGCCAGCGCGGCCGCAATCGCGTGCACGATCGCCGGAAGCTTCGGAACGTCGTACCAGAGGTGCGGGTTTGTGTTCTGGCCGTGCACGCCGAGCACGTCGGCGACTGTCACCACACGTCGCCTTGAGCTCGGCGCCGCGTGCTCGAGCTTCGTCATGAAGGCGTCGTAACCCGCGCCGTTCTGGATCACGACGTCCGCCTCTGCAACGGCGAGGCCGTTCGCGGTGCCCGGCTCGAACAGGTGCGGGTCGGCGTCGGGGCTCGTGAGAATCGAGGTGACGCGCACATGCGAGCCGCCGATCTGCCCCGCGATATCGCCGTAAACGTTCGTCGAAGCGACCACTGACAGTCCGCTGTGCACTGCGCGCCCGCAGCCCGCGAGCATCGTCGCGATCACGCAAACGAGAACGATTCTCACTCTCATATGACTGCTAGCATAGGCCGCGTGACCTTGTCGACGCAAGCGGTCGCCGCCGCCGAGCTGCTGGAGCGCAAGGGCGTCCGCCCGACGAAGCAGCGGGTCGAGATCCTCGCCGAGCTCGCGCGAGAGCCGGACGACGTCACGGCGCAGGCGCTCTGGCGCC
>DATAOK010000059.1:0-38755 GCA_036265735.1 Gaiellaceae bacterium | reverse complement strand
GGTGTCATGAGGTTGCCGTCCTCGTCGTACTCGAAGGCCTCGTGGATCGCCGCGCCGAGCGCCTGCGCGGTCGCGCCCATCACCTGGCCCTCGACGATCTGCGGGTGGATGCGCACGCCGCAGTCGTCGACCGCCGCGTAGTCGACAACCTCGTAGAAGCCCGTCTCCGGGTCGATCTCAACGACGGCCGCATGAATCTGCGCCGCGTACGTGAGCGTGAGGTTCCCGAACTTGCGCTCGACATCAGGCACCTGGAACGGCGGCCGGTAGACGTAGCGGCAGTTCAGCGTGACGTCGAGATCCTCCGGCAGGCCCGCGTTGTTCGCGTTGATGATCGCCCCGCACGCCATGAACGGGAGCGCGGCCTCGGGGCTCTCCTTGATGCGCACGGTCCCTTCGGCCAGCTCGAGCGCCTCCTCGGGGACGCCGCCGAGAATGACGGAGCCGAGCTTCTTGATCTGCTCGGCGAGCATCTCGGTCGCGCCCTTCACCGCCGAGAGCCCGGTGACCGCGAACTGCGAGGCATAGGTGCCGGAGAAGCCGGCATGCGAGTTCCAGTAGCTGTCGTGGCCGGCGCGCACGTGCACGTCGTCGACGGAGCAGCCAAGGATGTCCGCGACGACCTGCGCAGCGGTTGTCTCGTGGCCCTGGCCCTGCGGCGTCGTGCCGAGCGTGACGACGATCTCGCCGAAGATGTCGAGCTTCACGGTCGCCACCTCGTTGTTGCCCGAGAACTGCAGCTCCGGGTTGATCATGCGTGACTGACCGAAGTTGTTCGTGCCGGAGTCGAGCGTCGAGCCGATGCCGACACCGAGGAGCTTCCCGCGTGAGCGTGCTTCGTCACGACGCGAGGCGACACCGTTCCAGTCGATCAGGTCGAGCGCGACGTCGAGCATCTTCGCGTAGTCGCCGGAGTCGTAGACGCAGCCGTTCGGCGTCTCGTACGGCATGTCCTCGGCCTTGATGTAGTTGCGCTTGCGCACCTCGACCGGATCGAGGCCGAGCTCCTTCGCGACGATGTCCATCACACGCTCGGTGAACCACAGGTGCTGCATGCGGGAGTAGCCGCGGTTCGGCGACACGGGTGCCTTGTTCGTCGCAACCTGTGTGAACTCGAGGCGGATGTTCCGCCACTTGTAGACGCCGGGCGTGACCTGCGCCCAGATGACGCCGCCGAGCGGCTCATAGCGGAGCCAGGCGCCGGCGTCGTCCAGCGCCTTCGTGCGGAAGCCGAGCAGCGTGCCGTCGTTCTTCACCGCGACCTCGGTGTCATGGAACCAGCGCTCGTTCCCGTGCGACATCGACAGATGGAAGTCGGTGCGCCACTCGGTCCACTGCACGGGACGGTTCAGCTTGCGCGCGAGCAGGCAGCACACGACGAGCTGCGGGTGCGACGTGATCTTGTTGCCGAAGCCGCCGCCGATGTCCTGCGTCACGAACCGGAGCTTGTCGAGCCCCGTTCGCATCGCCGGTCCCATCATGATCTGCGCGAAGCCCGGGAACTGGTTGTTCGTGTGGATCGTCCACTGCCCGGTGCCGCGGTTGTACTCCACGAGCGCGCCGTCGCATTCGAGCGGCGTCGAGTTGAAGCGGTGGAAGTGGAGCTCGCTGATCTTCACGACCTTGTCGGCTTCGGCAAACGCCGCGTCGAGGTCGCCCCACTCGTAGACGCCCTCCCACATCAGGTTCGAGCCGGAGTCGTCGTGGAGGATCGGAGCCGAGCCGTCCTGCGCCTTCCGCGCGTCGACGATGGCGGGCAACGGCTCGTACTCGACCTCGACGAGCTCGGACGCGTCGCGGGCAAGATCACGAGTCTCCGCGACGACCGCGACGACCGCCTCGCCCACGTAGCGCACCTTGCCGACGGCGAGCGCGTAGTCCTTCAAGTGCGCGCCGGGCGGCGTCGACAGCTGGAAGAACGGGTCCGTCAACGACGCAACCTCTTCGCCGGTCATCGTCCCGTAGACGCCCTTGATCTCCTCCGCCTTCGAGACGTCGATCGAGGTGATGTGCGCGTGCGCGTACGGCGAGCGCACGAAGTGGACGTAGCCCATTCCGTGCCGCTTGACGTCGTCGACGAAAACGCCCTGCCCTTGCGTCAGGCGCTTGTCCTCCTTGCGCGGGACGTTCTGGCCCTGCCACTTCTTCCCCGGAACGACGACTTCGCCCGGCGCCGGTGCGAGTGTGACTTCGGTCACTTCGCCACCGCCTTCACCGCTTCGAAGATGTTCCAGTAGCCCGTGCAGCGGCAGATGTTGCCCTGCAGCGCCTTCTTGATCTCGTCGTCCGACGGGCTTGGGTTCGAGCGCAAGAGCGCGGTCGCGCTCATCAGCATCCCCGGCGTGCAGTAGCCGCACTGCAGCGCGTGATGCTCGCTGAACGCCTGCTGCAGCGCTGTCAGCTCGCCGTCCTCGGCGAGCCCCTCGACCGTCTCGACGGTCGCGCCGTTCGCCTGAACGGCGAGCAGCATGCAGCTCTTCAGGAGCTGGCCGTTCACGATCATCGAGCACGCGCCGCAGTTGCCCGTGTCGCAGCCGATGTGGCTGCCGGTCAGATCGAGGTCGTCGCGCACAAAATGGATCAGGAGCTTGCGCGGCTCGACCTCGCGGTCGTACTCAACGCCGTTGACGGTGACGGTGACGTCCATCAGCTTCTCCCCGCCGCCTCGCGTGCTGCACGCACGGCCAGCACCTTCGCGAGGTGCGCGCGGTACTCGCTCGAGGCATGGACGTCGGACGGCGGTTGCAGCCCGGCGCGGTCGACCGCGTCGCCGACCTCGTCGGCGCTCGCGGCTTCGATCAGAACCGGCACAGCGTCGACGCAGCCGAGCGCAACGCGGACGCCGCCGTTCACGCTCGCAGCAGCGTTCGCGATGCACGTGCCTTCGGCGCCGAGCGTGACCGCTGCGAAGCCGTCGTGCTTGCCTGCGGGCACAGTGATCCGCGTCAGGAGCTCGCCCTGGCCGACGGCGGTCATGTAGACGCCGAGGAAGAAGTCCGCCGCCGGCACGGTGCGCTCGCCGCCCGGCGACACGATCGTCATCTGCGCGCCGATCGCGCACATGAGCGGCGGCAGGTGGTTCGTCGGGTCGTTGGAACAGACGTTGCCGCCGATCGTGCCGCGGTTTCGCACCTGGACGTCCGCGATCGTGGCGCACACCTCGCCGAGGATCGGACGTGCCCGAGCCTCCGCGGACTCGAGGATCTCCGTGTAGGTCGACATCGCGCCGATCGTGAGCGTCCCGTCGCCTCCGAGCTCGATCCCCCTCAGGTCGTCGAGCCCGTTCAGATCGACGAGGACGTCCGGCGACGCCGCCCGCGCCTTCATCACGTTGATCAGTGTCTGGCCGCCCGCGAGCGCGCGGGCGCCGTCGTTTGCGGCGAGAAGCTCGAGCGCCTCGGCGACCGAGGCCGGCTTTGCGTATTCGACCTCCCGCAGCAGCACGTGAGCGATCCTACGCAGCCCGCGATTGCTGTTGCAAGTGGGATTTTATTTTTTGCCTGCTACCGGCTCCGCGTGGATCCGGTTCGTCGAGAGCCGCAGCGGGCCTCCTGTCCGCCCGACCCTGACGGCAAGCACCTCCGCGAGCATCGAGAGCGCGGTCTCGGCCGGAGTCTCGGCGCCGATGTCGAGACCGGCGGGGCCGTTGATCCGCTCGATGTCGTGCGCGGGTACACCGGCCTCGAGCAGGAGGTCGCGCCGCCGCTCCTGGTTGCGACGCGAGCCGAGCGCGCCCACGTAGAACGCGTCACTCGCGAGCGCCGCTTTCAGCATCGGGATGTCGAACTTGTCGTCGTGCGTCAGCACGAGCACCGCCGTCGCGAAGTCCGGCTGCACCTGCTCGATCGTCTCCTCCGGCCACGCGACGATGAGCTCGTCGGCGCTCGGCACGCGTTCGTGCGTCGCGAACCGCGCGCGTGCATCGGCGACGATCGTGCGCCAGCCGAGGGACGACGCGGTGCGGCAGAGCGCCTCGGCCGTGTCGACCGCGCCGTAGACGAGCAGCCGGGGCGGCGGGCCGAAGACGTCGGCGAAGAGTGTCAGGCCGTCGAGCTCGACGACGTGGCTGTGCCCGCGCCGTAAGGCGTCGGGCGCGAGCGACGCGAGCTCGGAGGAGGCATCGCCGATCGCAGAGCCGTCCTCGCGGACGAGCAGCTTCTCCCCCACGCCGTCGCCGCCGACCACCGTGAACACGACCGCGCGCTCGCCCGATTCGACGACCGCGCGCAGCTCGTCGAAGAGACTCACCGCAGCGGCTCGACGAAGACGTCGATCTCGCCGCCGCACGGCAGGCCGACCTCGAGCGCCATGTCGTCGGTAATGCCGTACGTGAGCAGCCGAGGCTCGCCGCCGGCGAGCACGTCCTGTGCCGCGAGCACGACATCGCTCTCGACGCAGCCGCCGGAGACCGAGCCCGCGAGCTCGCCGCTCTCGCTGACCGCGAGCTTCGAGCCAACCGGGCGGGGCGACGAGCGCCTCGTCGCGATCACGGTCGCGATTGCGACCTTCTCGCCCCGCGCCTGCCAGCGGTCGATGTCCGGCAGCAGCTCTTTCACGCTTCGCAGGCTAGCGCCCGAGATACGCCTTGCGGAGGCCCTCGTCCTCGCGCAGGTCGGCCGCGTTGCCCTCGAGTACCAGCCGCCCGGTCGAAAGCACATAGCCGCGGTCGGCAATCGAGAGCGAGACGTTCGCGTTCTGCTCGACGACGAGCATCGCGACGCCCGACTCGTGCACCTGCTCGATGATCTCGAACGAGCGCTCGACGAGGATCGGCGCGAGCCCCATCGACGGCTCATCCATGAGCAGCAGCTTCGGCTTCGACATCAGCGCGCGCCCCATGGCAACCATCTGCTGCTCGCCACCCGAAAGGGTCCCGGCAAGCTGCGCGCGACGTTCGTGCAGCAGCGGGAACAGGTCGTAGACGCGGTCGAAGTCCTCCTTCGAGCCACCGCCGTGGAGGTACGCGCCCATCTGCAGGTTCTCGAGCACCGTCATCGGGCCGAAGAGCCGGCGGTTCTCCGGCACGATCGCCATCCCCTGGCGGATGCGATAGCTCGTGGAGCGCCTCGTCACGTCCTCGCTCCCGAACCGCACGGCGCCGTTCCGCGGCTGCACGATGCCGAGGATCGTCTTGAGCGTCGTCGACTTCCCCGACGCGTTCCCGCCCAGCAGGCACACGAGCTCGCCCCGCCCGACGCGCAGCGTCAGGCCCTGCAGGATGTGAATCGGGCCGTAGAACGTGTCGACGGCATCGAGCTCGAGCAGCGGGGTGTTCCCGTTCGTGCTCAAGTTCCGCTCACTTCGTGCTCGCCGCCGCGCTCGTGCCGAGGTAGGCCTCGACGACGCGGGGGTTGGTCGCGACCTGGTCGAACGTCCCTTCCGCGATCTTGACGCCGTGGTCGAGTGCGACGACCCGGTCGGAGATGCCCTCGACGACGTGCATGTCGTGCTCAATCACGAGGATCGTGTAGCCGCCGTCGTCGCGCAGCTTCCCGATCAGCTCCGTGATCTCGTGCGTCTCCACCGGGTTCATGCCTGCTGCGGGCTCGTCGAGCAGCAGGAGCCGCGGCTTCGTCGCGGTCGCGCGCGCGATCTCGAGCCGGCGGCGGTTTGCGTACGACAGCGAGTACGCCGGCTGGTTCCATCGGTAGCCCATCAGCCGCTGCCCGAAGAACGAGAGTCGCTCCTCCGCCAGCTGCTCGATCTCGCGTTCCTCACGGCGCATCCCGGGCGTCCGCAGCACGGACCGGAAGATGCCTGCCTTCGTGTGCGGCCACGCCGCCGCCATGACGTTCTCCTTCACCGTCATGTTCAGGAACAGGCGCAGCGTCTGGAACGTGCGCGCGATCCCGCGCGCCGTGATCTCGTGCGGCTCGAGGCCGAGGAGTGTCTCGTCCTCGAACCGGATGTCGCCGGCGTCCGGCCTGTAGACGCCCGTGACGATGTTGAAGAGCGTCGTCTTCCCTGCGCCGTTCGGCCCGATCACGCTCACGATCTCGTGCTCGTCGACGTGCAGGTTCAGGTCGGTGATGCACTTGAGGCCGCCGAAGCTCTTCGAGATCCCTGTCAGCTCGAGCAGCGGCATCAGACGATCTCCACCCGCGACGTGCCGAGCAGCCCCTGCGGCCGTGCGTTCATGAGCACGATGAGGATGACGCCGATCAGGATGAGGCGCGTGATGCTCGGCTCGATCACGAGCCGGTTCTCCCATGCGAACGACGCGAGGTAGAGCGTCGGGATCATCGCGACCCGGCGCTGCCACCCTTGCAGCAGGGTCAGCGCGAGCACCGCAAACACGAGGATGACGAAGGCGATGTTCCCGATGAACATCGGGTTCGTCGGGTGCAGCTCCCAGCCCTTGAGCCAGGAGCCGAGCCAGCCGCCGACCGACACGTCGCCGTGCGTCCCGCGCGGCCAGGCCGATGCGGCGATCGCATGGACGATGTAGCCGAGGGCGACAGTGCCTCCGAGCACGACCGCGAGCCAGCGCCACGGCCTGATCCTCGCGATCAGCGTCGCGACGACGACGACGTAGAACACCCAGGTCGCGTGACCCGGCGTCCGCAGGAACTCGAGCGAGACGTTGACCACGAGCGCGCCGAGGATCACGCCCCCGAGGCTGCCCGCCCCGCCGAGGATCAGCATGGCGTAGACGATGATCAACGTCGGCACGTCGAAGTCCGCCGAGAACACCGCCGTGTTCAGCGCTGCGAAGAGCGTCCCGGTGAGCCCGGCGATCGCAGCGCCGCACGCAAACGCGATGAGCTTCAGCCGGTTGACCGGCATGCCCATCAGCTCGGCGGCGAGCGGATCTTCGCGCAGCGACTTCCACGCTCGCCCGGTCCGCGACTGGTCGATCAGATAGACGATCCCGAGCAGCACGATGAACGTGATGAGCGCCGCGTAGAAGTAGCCGTTGAGCGAGGAGATCTTGAGCCCGCCGAGGTCCCAGTTGTCGACCCCAGGGATGCCGTTCGGGCCGCCCGTCATGTCGTAGCCGCGCGTCAGGCCGAGGATCGAGATCCGGTTGCCGTTCTGGTAGACGGTGACGAAGAGCTGGAGGAAGAACAGCGTGATGATCGCGAGGTAGTCGCCAACAAGTCGACGCGAGGGGATGGCGACGAGGAACCCGAGGAGGGCGCTCGCGACGACGACGACCGGCAGGATCGCGAGCGTGTCCCAGTGCAGCCCGAATTTCGGGGACGCGAGCATCGCGTAGCTGTACGCACCGAACCCGTAGAACGCGACGTAGCCGAGGTCGAGCAGGCCCGCATAGCCGACGACGATGTTCAACCCGAGCGCCAGCAGCATGTAGAGCAGCGTGTCGAAGCCGACGCGGATGATGTACCCGTCGTTCGTGATCACCGGCAGGAGCGCCGCAGCGACACCGAACGCGAGATAGAACGCCGGCCGCGGCACGCGTTCGAGCTCGGCCACGAGCCGGTTGCGCCGCAGGCGGCCCTCGTGGGTTGCCACCCATTCGTCGACACCGACGCGCGGAACCTGCGCCTCGTCGGGCCGCGCAGGAAGATTGCTGTCGCGTTCGCCGTCCATCAGACCTTCTGCACCGCTGCCCTTCCGAGGATCCCACTTGGCCGAACGAGCATCACGACGATGAGAATCGCAAACACGATGGCCTGCTCGAAGGTCGACGAGATGTAGCCGATCGAGAACGCCTCCGCGAGGCCGATCAGGAGACCGCCGACCACGGAGCCGGGCAGGTTGCCGATCCCCCCGACCACCGCCGCCGTGAATGCGAAGAGGCCGGCCTGGAAGCCCATCGTCGGGAAGACCTGCTGGTAGGCGAGGCAGTTGAAGACGCCGGCTGCGCCCGCGAGCGCGGAGCCGATGAAGAACGTCACGACGATCACCCGGTCGACGTCGATGCCCATCATCGCAGCCGCCTCACGGTCGAACGACGTCGCGCGCATTGCCTTCCCGGTCTGCGTGCGCTGCACGAAGAGCGTGAGCGCAATCATCAGCACGATCGCGCCGACGATCACGATGACGCTCGCGTAGCTGATGACCGCTCCAGCAGGGAGCGTGAAATGGCTGAAGGCGATCGCGCTGTTCGTCCAGCTGAAGCTGTTGTACGACTGCTGCTGCGCGCCGAGGATGAGCTGCGCGGAGTTCTCGAGGAAGAAGGAGACGCCGAGCGCCGTGATCAACGGCGCAATTCGTGGTGCGTTGCGCAGCCGCCGGTAGGCGAAGCGCTCGATCATCACGCCGAGCAGGCCGCCTCCGAGCATCGAACAGAGGAACATCACGAAGAGCAGGAGCACGACGTTCACGGTGAGGGCGAGCGGGCCGCCGAAGACGGAGATGATCCCGAGCCCGATGTAGGCGCCCACCATGTAGATGTCGCCGTGCGCGAAATTCAGCAGCTTCAGGATCCCGTAGACCATCGAGTAGCCCAGGGCGATCAGCGCGTAGACGCTGCCGTGCGTGATGCCGGAGACGAGCTCGGTGACGAAGAGGTTCCAGTTCATCCGCAGTGGAGTGTCCTACATACAAAAAAGGGGCGCGACCGCATATGCGGCCACGCCCCCATGCTGGATTCGGCTTCCTACTGGACTGTCTGGTACTTGCCGTTCGTGATCTTGAAAATGTGGAACTTGGCGCCGGCGAGGTCGCCGTTCGCCGTGAAGCGGATCGGCGTGCCGAGGATCGTGGACTTGAGGGACACCTTGGCGAAGTCCTTGCGAAGCTCCGCGCGGGTGATCTTCTTGTCCTTGCAGGCCGTCGTGATCGCCGACGAGTACATCTGTGCGAGCACATAGTTCGGAGCTCCGAACGGGCTCGTCGCGCCCGGGAACTGCTTCTGGAACGCCGCGACGATCTTGGCGTCAGCCGCGATCGTGGTGACATCCGGGGCGAAGAACGAGATGTAGCTCCCGTCGACGGTGAACTTCGACGAGTCGAACGTGCCGTCGCTGCCGAACGCGATCGCGGACTTGCCCTGCGCCTTCAGCTGCTGCGCGAAGAGCTGCGCCTGCGAGGCGAGCTGGAACGGCAGGTACACGACCTTCGTCGCCGAGGTCACCTTCGCAACGAGTGACGAGAAGTCCGTGTCCTTCTGGCTGATCGACTCACGGTCGACGTGGACACCCTTGCCCGACAGGTTCGAGCCGACGATGTCGGCGAGGCCCGTCGAGTAGGACTCCTGGTCGTCGACGACCATCACGTTGGAGCCCGACTTCACGCCGAGCTTCTCGAACATGTAGTTCGCCGCGGTCGGGCCCTGCACGCCGTCGTTCGGGACGTCGCGGAAGAAGAAGCCCTTCTGCGAGCCGTTCGTCAGCGAGACGCGGGTCGCCGAGCCCGACGCGAAGGCGAGACCGGCCTTGCGCAGGATCGGAGCCGTTGCCTGGACTTCATCGCTGCCCGCCGGGCCGATGACGCCGACGATGTTCTTGTTTGACGCGAACGACTGCGCGACCGTCGACGCCTTCGACGGATCGAGCTGCGTGTCGCCCTGGACGATCTTGATCTTGACGTGGCCCTTCACCTTGTTCCACTGCGTCGCATAGAACTGCGCCCAGTGCAGCTGGTCGCCACCGATCGACGCGGCCGGCCCCGTGATCGGAGCGAGCATGCCGATCTGCACGCCCTTCGTGCACGAGAGCGAGCTCGCTGCGACGGTCGTCGGGCGTGCTACCGCCGACGCCACGATCGCTAGCGCCGCCATCATGGCAGCCGCCGCGACCAGCGAAACCCTCTTCACCATTCGAATTCCCTCCTTTGGGATTGCCCTCGGTAAGACGCCGCGCCGACCCGGCGGTTTGCCGCAACGAAGGTTGAAGGTGCTCGATGGTAGCCGCTTTCGTCAGGTTGACATAGGTACTGTGCGTCGTCCATGCGGTGGGCTTTACAACCCGGTGACACGCCGCTCTTCGGCGCGGAGCGCGGGTGCGAGGAGTTCGAGCAGCAGGTGCTGCGCTTCGACGCGCCCACCGGCCCGCGCACGAACGGCGCGGAGGACGAGGTGCTTTACGTCCTCAACGGCACCGGCTCGGCCGTCGTCGGGCTCGAGCATGTCGACCTCGCGCGCGGGACTGCGGTCTACGTCGCGTCAGGGACGGCCTGGTCGATCGAAGCGGCCGATGGGCTCGAGCTGCTGTCGGTGCTGATCCGCAACCCGCTGCCGCCCGACGGGAAGACGCATGCCGTCGTCGCCGTCGACGATGCAGAGGAAGGCGAAGCAACTGCCGGACGCATGTTCCGGCTGCTCTCGACGCCCGACCGGGGCTGCACCTCGGTCACGCAATTCGTCGGCTACATCCCGGTCGGCCGCGCACCCGACCACTTTCACAAGTACGACGAGGTCGTCTACGTGCTCGCGGGAACCGGCGCCCTGCACGTCGACGGGGAGACCGCGCCGCTGACGGCCGGAACGTGCGTGCACCTGCCGAAGGGGCTCGTGCATTGCCTCGAGAACGTCGGCCCGGGTGAGATGCAGGTGCTCGGTGTCTTCCGTCCCGCGGGCTCCCCGGCCGAGGCGTACTACCCCGACGGCACGCCTGCGCGGTCCTACTGATGCCGCACATCGAGCGCACCGCCACGCTGACGTGGGACGGCAACGTTGCACGCGGCATCGGCTCGATCGCCGCAGGGAGCGGCGCATTCACCGATCTCGGCTTCTCGCTCCCGACGCGGATCGGGCAGGCTCAGGGAAAGACGAGCCCCGAAGAGCTGCTCGCCGCAGCGCACGGCGGCTGCATCACGATGTCGCTCGCAAGCGAGCTCACGAGCGCAGGGACACCGCCCGGGCACCTCGATGTCACGACCACGATTCACATGGACGAGGTCGAAGGGCAGGGCCATCAGATCGTCGCGTCGCACGTCGAAGCAGTCGTCCGGGCGGACGTCATCGACGACGACGCCCTGCAGGCAGCGCTCGTGAAGGCGGACGAAGGCTGTCCGTTCTCCCAGTTGCTGAAGCGCGCCGGCGCAGACGTGCAGATCCGCGCGCGGCTCGCCCAATGAAACCGACGCAGTGAAGCTCGCAGAGCTTGCGGCATTGCGCCGTACGCACAAGGCGTTCGGGCCGGAACCGGTTCCGCGCGAGCAGCTGGTCGAGCTCCTCGACGTCGCACGTCTCGCGCCGACGCATCACCTGACGCAGCCGTGGCGGTTCCGCGTGCTCGGCCCGGAGGCGCTCGAGCGGCTCAAGGAGTGCGGCGGGCCGTCGGAGGCGGTGAAGCTCGAGCGGGCGCCGACGCTCGTCGTCGCGAGCGCCGCGCTCACCGGCGATCTCGTGCAGGACGAGGAAGACGTCTGCGCGGCGGCGGCGGCCGTCATGCTCGTGCTGCTCGCGGCGACCGAGCGTGGGCTTGCAACGTATTGGCGTACGCCGGCCGTGCTGCGCAGCGCGCGGGGCCGCGAGGCCCTCGGGATCACGCGCGGCGAGCGCGTCCTCGGTCTCTTGCATTTCGGCGCTCCGGCACGGGAGCCGGCCGCGCGGGAGCGCGAGCCCGTCGAGCGGTACGTCGACTTCCTCGACTGACGGCGTAGGATCGGTCGCATGGCGATCCAGACGAACATCCGCGAATCCGTTCCCTTCCGCGTCCGCACCGCCGACGGCGACACCGTCGAGCTGACGTATTCGTCACCCCGTCCGGCGGCGACGCACGACGAGCGCGCCCTGCTCGAGACGCTTCCCTGGTTCGAGACCGGCAAGCCGCTCCGCAACTACATGCTCCACGAGACCGACTTCTACGACGAGGTCGAGCAGATCTGGGGCCGGCGCTGGGGTGCCGAGGGCATCGGCACGCTGCGCGAGGTTCTCGTGTCGCGGCCCACCGAGAACGAGATCCGGCCCGAGTACGCCGAGGAGTGGCAGTACTACTACTCGAGCGCCTCCGGCAACGCCGACCTCGGCCGGCTGCAGGCGCAGTTCGACGAGTACTACGAGGTGCTCGAGTCGAACGGCGTGCGCGTCAACTACATCGAGCCGCCGGTGCCGGCGATCGGCGCGTACGGCTGGATCAAGAACCTCGTCACGCTCGCCGGCGGCGGCCTTGTCGCGCACGGCGGCGCGATTCTGCACCGCTACGGCCTCGGCTCATGGCAGCGCGGGCGCGAGGTGATCTGGGAGAAGACGCTCGCCGCGCTGCAGGTGCCGATCTATCTGACGATTCACGGCACCGGCATCTGCGAGCCGGGCGCGGGCCGCTGGCTCGACGCGAAGACATTCGTCTTCAACGAGTCGGTCGTCGCGAACGAGCAGGGTCTGCGACAGCTCGAGTTCGTCCTGTCGAACCTCGGCATCGAGCTGATCGTGTGCCACTCGCCGGGCTGGTACGACTCGACCGGGCACGGGAACATCGGCACCTCGCACATGGACATGGTCATGCTCACCGTCGACGAGGGGAAGGTGCTCCTCGCGCCGCATCTCGTGAACTACGGCTTCGTGCGCGAGCTTGTGAAGCGCGGCTACGAGATCATCGAAGTGCCGGTCGAGGAGTACTGGGATCTCGCGTTGAACGGCGTCACGCTGAGCCCGGGAAAGGTCGTGATGAACGCCGGCTCGCCGACCGTCGTGAAGGAGCTCGAGAAGCGCGACGTCGAAGTGATCCAGGTCGATTTTTCGGAGAGCCACCGCTTCGCGATCGCCGGGCTGCACTGCGCGACCCTGGAGCTCGTCCGGGAGCAAGATCCGGAGTAGATCCGGGGGATTCCGGATAGCGGGACGACGGTCTTCCGCGCGAATCTGTGGCTATGGAAACCACAGAGGTCATCAACGAGCCGAGACGGCTGACCCGCCCGAAGGGCGACCGCTGGCTTGGCGGCGTCGCCTCAGGTCTCGGTGCGTACTTCGACCTGAGCCCGACGATCTATCGCATCGCCTTCGTCGTGCTCGCGCTCGCCGGCGGCACCGGCGTGCTCCTGTACGTCGTCGCGTGGCTCGTCATCCCCGAGGAGGGGGCCGCCGACTCGATCGCGAGCGAGGAGCTCCGCAAGCACCGTGACCGTCCGCGCCGGCTGCTCGGACTGGCGGTCATCGGGCTCGCCGCGATCCTCGCGCTGTCCGAGGCGCACGTTTGGCCGAGCCCCGGCAACTTCTGGGTCGCGGTCGCGCTCGGAATCGCGGCGATCGCGTGGTGGCGGATCGGGCCGGCGACGCCCGGACGCCGCCGCGTCGTCATTGCGACGCTGCTCGGAGCGTGCGCGCTCCTCGTCGTCGGGCTCGTGCTCGCCGTGCGAGTGCCGCTCTTCGCCGGGATCGGCAGCCGTAGCGACACGCCCGCGATCGCGCAGGACATCCACTCGAAGTACACGCTCGGCATCGGCAAGCTCGCGCTCGACTTCTCGAACGTGAAGCTGCCCAAAGGCCAGACGTTCGTGAAGGCGACAGTCGGAATCGGCGACCTGCGCGTGACCGTTCCTCACGACGCGACGGTCGACGTCGTCGGACGGGTGCAGGCGGGTGACGTCACTCTCCTGAACCAGGATCAGGGCGGCACGCACGTGCGCTCGCACATCGTCGACCGAACGGGCTCCGGCCGGGTCATCGTCCTCGACCTCCGCACCGGCATCGGAAAGGTCGAGGTCATTCGCTGGTGAGCGCTATCGGCCCGATCCGCCTGCCGCTCACGCTTCCGCGCGTGGCCCGCGACGACGGCGACCGCGTCGTCGCGGGCGTGTGTGCGGGGATCGCGCGCGCTCTCGACGCGGACGTGACGTTCGTCCGGCTGACGTTCTCGCTGCTCGCGTTCGCGAGCGGTGCGGGGATCGTCGCGTACGTCGGCGCGTGGGCGATGCTGCCGGCGCCGGGCGCGTCGCTCCCCTCGCGCAAGCGGCGCGTCTTCGGCGCGATCCTGCTCGTGTGGGGCGCGGTCCTCACGCTCCGCGGGCTCGGGGTCGCCGACTCGATCGTCTGGCCGCTCGCGTTCTTCGCCGCCGGGCTCGTGCTGCTGGGCGGGACGACGTTCGGCCTCGAGGAGAAGCGGGCGCGCGTCGCCGCAGGCGTGCTGATCCTGATCGGGGTCGTCACGTTCGTCAGCAACAACACGAGCGGTTCCGCATCGACGGTGCTCGCTCCCGGCGCTGTCGCGATCGCGCTGCTGCTGATCCTCGCCCCGTGGGCGTGGCGGCTCGCGCGCGAGCGCGAGGCGGAGCGCGCCGTGCGTATCCGCACGGAAGAGCGCGCCGATTTCGCTGCGCGCGTCCACGACTCCGTGCTGCAGACCTTGACGCTGATCCAGAAGGACCCAAGCGACGCTCGCCGGCTCGCACGCCGGCAGGAGCGCGAGCTGCGCGCATGGCTCTATCCCGATCGCGAGCCGGCGAGCGATGCGACCCTTGCGGGGGCGATCGACGCCGCGGCGGCGGAGATCGAAGAGCTGCACGGCGTGCGAGTCGAGGTCGTGCGCACCGGAGACGCGCCGCTCGACGAGCGGACGCAGGCGCTGATCCTCGCGGGGCGGGAGGCGATGACGAACGCGGCGAAGCATTCCGGCGTCGACGAGGTCGCCGTCTTCCTCGATGCAGAGGGCGATCCGATCTCGCTCTATGTGCGCGACCGGGGCACGGGCTTCGACCCCGCGACGGTTGCAGCCGATCGGCGCGGCGTGGCGGAGTCGATTCGCGGGAGGATGGAGCGCGTGGGTGGAACTGCACGTGTTGTTTCGGCGCCCGGCGAGGGGACGGAGATCGAATTGGTGGTGCGACACGGGCGTAGGCTCGACGGAGTCCACAAAGCGGAGGCGCAGCAAGCATGAGAGTGGTGCTCGTTGACGATCACGATCTCTTTCGCGCAGGTGTGCGCGCGGGGCTCGACTCGTCGGTGGAGGTCGTCGGCGAGGCCGGCTCCGTGGCCGAGGCGGTGCCGCTGATCAAGGAGCTCGATCCGGACGTCGTGCTGCTCGACGTGCATTTGCCGGACGGCGGCGGGCAGGCCGTGATCATGCAGGTGGCGCCGGAGCGGCCCGGAGTGAAGTTCCTTGCGCTCTCTGTCTCGGACGCAGCGGAAGACGTGATCGGCGTGATCCGCGCCGGTGCGCGCGGCTACGTGACGAAGGCGATCTCGGGCGAGGAGCTCTCGGACGCCGTGCGGCGCACCGCGGAAGGCGATGCAGTGTTCTCGCCGCGGCTCGCCGGCTTCGTGCTCGACGCGTTCCGGAGCGGCGAGCCGGTGGCGGACCCGGAGCTCGACCAGCTGACGGCGCGCGAGCGTGAGGTGCTGCAGCTGATCGCGCGCGGCTACCGCTACAAGGAAATCGCGGCGCGGCTGCACCTCTCCGTGCGGACGGTCGAGTCGCACGTGTCGGCGGTGCTGCGCAAGCTGCAGCTCTCGTCGCGGCACGAGCTCACTCGCTGGGCCGCAGAGAGACGCCTCATCTGACGGCGATGTCCGTAAGCGAGAATCGCCGCGCCCGCGCCAGCGGACGCGCTTTAGGGGTTTGCGCTTGCGTACACGTTCAGTCGGTGGCGGCGTCGCCGGGGCGCGGCTCGTCGACGCCGGACTCCGGTGTGCCGACGACTTCGGGACGCTCCGGCCGGAGATAGAGGTAGTCGTAGCCGAGCCCGGCGACGAGGGCGCCGAGTGTCGGCCCGAGGTAGTAGATCCACCCCTCGCCCCAGTTGCCTGACCAGAGCTGCGGGCCGAACGCGCGGGCGGGATTCATCGCGGCGCCGGTGAGCGGGCCGCCCATGTAGACGTCGATCGTGATCGTGAGCCCGATCGCGAGGCCGGCGATCGCCTTGAACGCACCGCGCGGGTCGACCGCGGTCGCCCACACTGCCCAGACGAGGAAGAAGGTCAGGATCAGCTCGAGCAGGAAGCCCTTGCCGGCGCCGAAAGCCGGCGCGTGCGGATCGGCACCGACGATCGCCTTGTGAAAGAAGGCGCGAAGGAAGGCAGCGGCGACGAACGCGCCGAGGAATTGCGCGATCCAGTAGATGACGGCGAGCCGCGTCGTGATCCGGTTCGTTGCGCGGAAGGCGAGCGTGATCGCCGGGTTGAAGTGGCCACCCGAGATGTGGCCGAGGTTCGTGACCATGATCCCGATCGCGAGCCCGTTGGCGAGGCCGATGGCAACGAGATCGCCGCTGACGATGCCCGCGCCGCCACCGATGAAGATCAGCGTGAAGGCGCCGACGAACTCGGCAACGCCGCGACGAAGCTCGTCCTGATCCATCGTGCGGAATTCTGGAAACAGCGTCGGACGACGCGTTGCTACGCTCGCTGTATGAGCGAGACACAGGCTTCTGGATTCGACGTCGAGTGTCCGCACTGCCACAAGCACTTCAAGGCGCCGATCATCGAAGGCTCGGCAGAGCGCTACCGCGGCTTCAAGTGCCCGCATTGCAAGCTGTTCGTCCCCGCCGCGCACGGCGAGGACCAACCGCTCACGCGCGACTCGTCTAGCTGACCGCGTCGCGGAGCGCCTGCGCTTCGGGCAGGTGCTCGAGCTTCTTCAGCGTGTTGTTCTCGATCTGGCGGATGCGCTCGCGTGTCACGCCGAACGCACGTCCGACCTCTTCGAGTGTTTGCGGCGGTCCGCCGTGCAGCCCGAAGCGGAGCGCGATCACCTGCCGCTCGCGAAGTGGAAGCGCGTGCAGTGCCATCTCGATGTCTTCGCGGCGAAGCGACAGCTGTGCGGTGTCGAACGGCGACTCCGCCGTCTCGTCCTGCACGAAGTCGCCGAGGCTCGAGTCCTCTTCTTCGCCGATCGGCTTCTCGAGGCTGACGGGCAGCTGCGCCATCCGCAGGATCTCCCGCACCTCTTCCGGTGAGATCTCGAGCTCTTCGGCGATCTCCTCCGCGTTCGGCTCGCGGCCGAGACGCTGGACGAGCTGGCGCTCGATGTGCACGACCTTGTTCAGCTTCTCGACCATGTGCACGGGGATGCGGATCGTGCGCGCCTTGTCGGCGATCGCGCGCGTCACGGCCTGGCGGATCCACCAGGTCGCATAGGTCGAGAACTTGTAGCCCTTCCGGTAGTCGAACTTCTCGACGGCGCGGATCAAGCCGAGGCTTCCTTCCTGGATCAGGTCGAGGAAGCTGAGCCCGCGGCCGAGGTAGCCCTTCGCGATCGAGACGACGAGGCGAAGGTTCGCCTCGGTCATCTGCGTCTTCGCCGACATGTCGCCGCGCTCGATCCGCTTGGCGAGCGTCACTTCCTGGTCTGCGGTGAGGAGCGGGACCTTGCCGATCTCGCGGAGGTAAAGACGAAGACTGTCGAGGCTCGGCTCCACAGTGAGATCGAGCTTCGGTGCTGCGACTGCTTTTTCGTCTTCCGGTGGCGGCTGCTCGTGCGGCGGCGACTTGTGTTGCTCGCCTTCGACGAGCTCGACGCCGTGGTCGATCAGATACGTATAGAAGTCCTCGACCTGCTCCTTCGTGAGCTCCACGTCGTCGAGACCGTTGACGATCTCGTCGTACGTGAGGAAACCCTTCTCCTGACCCTCCGCAACGAGCTTCTGCAGCTCTTCTTGCTCGGGTGGGGCTATCTCGACGGTGAGCAGCTCTGGCACCTATGACCTCCGGCTAGTCCTGAACGACGACGACACGACGAACCAGACACAGCAGAGGCCTCAAGCCACCCCTCCCTTGGCCTCACCACCCTCAACGCAAGGCCCGGAGCATAGTCGGGTGTTACAGGTTCGTAAAGAAAAATTGATCTGTCACGAAGTTGTCACACGCAGTTCGCCGACGATCTCGCCGCGACTGTTCGTAACGGGGTGCGATTCGAGGTCGCCGAGCGCGACGCCGAGCGGTGCGAGGAACGCGGCCAGTGCGGGGCCGAGCGGTCTCGAATCGCCGTCCTCGGCCTTGAGCGCGATGCCGGTAGTGCCGTTTGCGGCACAGAGAAGGCCCTCTGCGCCGCCCTTCGCGAACCAGCCCGGTGCAGTGCGCATCAGGTGGAAATCGGCGCCGTCCGGGCCGCCGACGAGTTCAGGGTGCGCGCGCATCGCGTCGGTGATCGTGCGTGCGTGCGGGAGTTGCTCGAATCGTGCGTATGCGTGCGCCATGCGCTCGAGCGGGAGCGCGAACGTGACGACGCCGCAGCCGTCGGTTGCGGTCGGGAGCTCGTTCGGTTCCGCTTCCGCTGCTTCCTCGTGCGCTTGCTGCGCGTGCTGCTGGACGGGGTGGTCGGGCAGGCGGTAGCCCTTCGTCGGCCAGCCGCGCGCGCGGCAGAGGGCGAGCATGCCGGCGTGCTTGCCGGAGCAGTTGTGGAAGATCTTCTCGGGCGGCCGGCCGTTCTGGAGGCCGAGCTCGAGGTCGTCCTGGGTCGCGCTTGCTTTCTCGAGCAGTTGTCTGACGGCGTCGATCTGGTCCGGCGTCGCGCGGTGCGACGCGGACGCGATCGCCAGGTCGCGCGGGTCGAGGTCGTCGCGCGCGCGGACGAGCGGCAGCGCCTGGATCGGCTTCGACGAGCTGCGCATGAAGCAGGTGAATCCGGCGTCGCCTGCCTCGGCGATGACGGCGCCGTCCCGGACGGCAACCGCGTGGACGCGGTGCCGCGCCTCGACGATGCCGTTCCGGCGCAGCTCGACGATGATCGGTTCCATTCGCCGGGCGAGCCTAGAGCGTGTGGACCTGGCTGTGCGGCACACGGCCGGGTGCCAGCCTCCGTGCCGTTTCGCAAACAACTCTGCAAAGGACACTGGCGGACCCATCTGTCTGTCGGCATCGTCGCGGGATGCCTCGCCCAAAGCGCGACATAGGCGCCGGCGTCTTTCACGTCTATACGCACTGCGTCTGGGCGTCGCCCGCCCTATTCCGCGATGAGCTCGACCGGGTCGTGTTCTTGCGCCGCCTTGCAGAGACGACCATCCACACCGAGTGGCGCTGCATCGCGTACTGCCTGATGGGCTCCCACTATCACCTGATCGTCGCTGTCCAGGACGGCGTCCTGCCTGTTGCGATGCAGCGCCTCAACTATGCGTACGCGGTGGATTACAACCGGCGCTACGACCTCCGCGGGCACGTCCAGTTCGCCAGGTATGGATCGCGCAGGATCACGGATGACGATGACTTGCTCGGTTGCTTTGAGTACGTGTCGATGAATCCGGTGAAGGCCGGCATATGTCGGAGTCCGTGCGATTGGCCGTGGAGCAGCTACCCAGCCGCCATCGCGCTGGCCGAACCGCAGCCGTTCGTCGATCCGCAGCCTCTCCTCAGCTGCTTTGCCGGATCGCGCGAGTTCGCGATCGCAAGCCTCCGACGTTTCGTCGAAGGCTCGTGAATAAGGCGGCACGGAGGCTGGCACCGGACGTTTCGCTGCTCCGCTTGCCAACGTACGAGAAAAGCCGTACATTTGAGAAACATGGCACGTTCAACCAACGAGTTCACGCGGCAGCTGGAGGCCACTCGCGACGAGCGGGTGATCAACCTTCCGGCGCCGGATTACGACGCCGACGACTTGCTCGTCGTGCGCGAGCCGGAGCAGTTGCGCGCGCTCGGCGACGATCTGCGCACACGCATCGTCGTGCTTCTCCGCGAGCACGCGCACTCCGTCACGGAGCTCGCCGACGAGCTCGGCCATCCGAAAGGCACCATCGCGCACCACATGAAGGTGCTGGAGAAGGCGGGACTCATCCGCGTCGTGCGCACACGCAAGGTGCGCGCGCTCACCGAGCGCTACTACGGCCGCACCGCGCGACTCTTCATCTTCAAAGGCTCTGACGAAGCAGACGGCGAGGACGTCCGGAACGTCGCGGCGGCTTCCCTCCGTTCCGCCGCCGAAGAGATCCTTCCAGGAGATCTCGACGACCGGGCGACCTTCGCCGTCCTGCGCAAGCGCCTCTCCGATGCCGACGCGGAACGCATCATGCGCCGGCTCGAGCGGTTGCAGCGCGACGTGCTCGAAACACCCGACGACCCGAAGGGAACGCACTACGGCCTCGCTGTCGCGCTCTACCGGAGAGCGCCCGATGCTTAAGCTGCGCCGCCCGAGCGGCGGTCTGTGGACGCACCCCGACTTCCTGAAGCTGTGGACGGGACAGACGATCAGCGAGTTCGGCTCGCAGGTCTCACAGCTCGCGATCCCGTGGGTCGCGCTCGTCACGCTGAACGCGACGCCGTTCGAGATCGCGACGCTCGGAACGGTCGAGTTCCTGCCGTTCGTGCTCTTCACGTTGCCGGCCGGCGTCTGGGTCGACCGCCTCCGCCGCCGCTCGGTCCTGATCGCCGGCGACTTCGGCCGCGCACTCCTCCTGATCTCGATCCCGATTGCGTATGCACTCGGTGATCTCACGCTCGCGCAGCTCTACATCGTCGGCTTCTTCGTCGGCATCCACACGGTCTTCTTCGACGTCGCGTACCAGTCGTATCTGCCGTCGCTCGTCGACCGCGATTCGCTGATCGAGGGCAACTCGAAGCTGAACGTCACGTCCTCCGGCGCGCAGCTCGCCGGCCCGGGTGCAGCCGGCGGACTGATCGCGCTCGCGACGGCGCCGTATGCGCTCCTCGTCGACGCGATCAGCTTCGTCGTCTCGGGCGGCTTCACGATCTGGATCCGGAAGCGCGAAGAACCGCCCGAGCAACCGGTCGAGCAGCGGCACCTCATCGTCGAGCTCTGGGAGGGCCTGCGCTACGTGCTGCGCCACCGCCTGCTGCTCCCGCAGGCGATGTCGACCGGAGTCTCCAACTTCTTCTCGAGCCTCCTGTTCTCGATCCTGATCGTGTACGCACATCGACGGCTCGGCATGTCATCCGGCCTGATCGGCCTCTCGTTCTCGCTCGGCGCGATCGGCTGGATGATCGGCGCCGCGCAGGCCGACCGCTTCCGCCGCTGGCTCGGCGTCGGAGGCGCGACGATGCTCGGCGCCTCGCTGACCGGTCCCGCGTCCCTGCTCGTCCCGTTCGCGCCGCGCAGCTTCCCGGTCCCGTTCCTCATCGCGAGCGGCGCGATCATGGGGTTCGGCGCCGTCGTCTACAACATTCAGCAAGTGAGCCTGCGCCAGGCGATCTGCCCGCCGCGCCTGCAGGGCCGGATGAACGCGAGCATGCGCTTCCTCGTCTGGGGGACGATGCCGCTCGGCTCGCTGACAGGCGGATCGATCGCCGCCGCAGCCGGACTGCGCACAGCGTTGTTCGTCGGCGCGATCGGCGGCTTCACCTCGATCCTGCCGATCGTCTTCTCGCCGATCCGGTCGCTCCGCGAGTTTCCCGAGGCGGAGCCGGACCCACTACTGCAGCACGAGCCGGGCATGGTCGGCGAGCTCGCCGGCCCCGCCACGGCAGAGACGTAGCGCTACCGTGACCGGCAATGCCGGAACTCCCGGAAATGGAGGCGTGGCGGCGCCAGCTGAATGACCCTGTCTCGGCCTTCCCCGTCGCGAAGGCCGGCCCCGCGCACATCGCCACGCTGAAGACGTTCGACCCGCCGCTGCGCGAGCTCGAAGGCCGCCGTTTCCGAGGCGCCGAGCGCCGCGGCAAGCGCCTCTTCTTCCCGACCGACGACGGCGGGCTCGCGCTCCTCGTGCATCTGATGACCGCCGGTCGGCTCAAGTTCATCCAAGCCGGCGAGAAGAGCCCGAAGACGCCGGCCTTCGCACTCGAGTTCGAGGGCGGCTCGAAGCTCATCCTGACGGAGAACGCAAAGAAGAAACGCGCGGGAGTCTGGCTCCTCACACCGGCGCAGGCGCAAGCAGAGGTCGAGCACCTCGGCCCCGAAGCACTCGGCCTCGACGCCGAGCAGCTCGGCGAGATCCTCAAGGGCGACTCCCGCCGCCTCCACTCCCTCCTCCGCGACCAGCGTGCGATCGCCGGCATCGGCCGCGCCTGGGCGAACGAGATTCTCCATGCCGCGAAGCTCTCGCCGTACCAGCTCTCGACCGATCTGTCAGAGGAAGAGATCGGTCGCCTGGCCGACGCGATCAACGCAGAGCTCGCCCGCGGCCTCGAGCTGCGGGAGCGCGGCGCCTCCGACGAGCGCACGTACCGCGTCCACCGGCGGCTCGGCGAGCCCTGCCATGTCTGCGGGACGCCCCTCGCCCAGGTCGATTTCGAGGAGCACACGATCTTTTATTGCCCGGAATGCCAGACCGGGGGCCGCGTCCTCAAGGATCGCCGCCTTTCGCGCTTGCTCCGGTAGCGCTAGTCTCGACGCCATGGACACCGTGGCGGACGTGATGGTCAGGAACGTCCTCACCGTCGATCCGTCGGACACGATCGGCGAGGCGGCAGAGAAGATGAACGAGGCGAACGTCGGCGCGGTCGTCGTCGTCGAGGACTTCGCGCGGATCGTCGGGATCGTGACCGAGCGCGACCTGCTCCGCGCCGTCGCCGCGCGAGCGCGGGCCGCCGAGGCGCGCGTGCGTCACTGGATGACGCCCGACCCGGTCACGATCGAGCCGAACCTCACGATTGACGAGGCGGCGGCGATCATGTTCGACAACAATTTCCGCCACCTGCCGGTGGTGAAGGACGGACGCCCGCTCGGCATCGTCAGCCTGAGGCTGCTCGCCCGCTGGGCATTCGATTCCGTCCAGACGCCCCACTAGTCTCCCGCGCGTGATCCGTTTGTTCCCGGAGCGGGGCGGCTGGCTCGAGGTCGTGTGCGGCCCGATGTTCAGCGGCAAGAGCGAAGAGCTGATCCGTCGCCTGCGCCGTGCAGAGATCGCCGGCCAGCGCGCGCTGATCGTGAAGCCGCGCATCGACGACCGCTACGACATCAGCCACGTCGTCAGTCATGCGGGCGCGAAGATGCGCGCCGTCGCCGTATCGCGCCCGGAGGAGATCGCCGGGCTCGCGGACGGATACGCTGTCGTCGGCATCGACGAGGTGCAGTTCTTCGCGCCGTCGGTCGTGACTGCGATCGAGGTGCTCGTGGAGCGCGGAACGCGGGTCGTCGCGGCCGGGCTCGACCAGGACTTCCGGGGATTGCCGTTCGGCGCAATGCCGGAGTTGCTCTGCCGTGCGGAGCTCGTCGACAAGCTGCAGGCGGTGTGCCACCGCTGCGGCGGCCCGGCGACGATGACGCAGCGGCTGATCAACGGCCGACCCGCGTCGGCCGACGGCGAGACGATCGTCGTCGGCGCGCTCGATTCGTACGAAGCACGGTGCCGCTCGTGCCACGAGCTCGCCGAGACGGCGCTCGCGGCGAGCTAGGCCAAAGAGATCGAGAGCGTCACGCCCTCGACCACAACCGAGCCGCCGAGCCGCTCGATCACCCGCACGGCGACGGCGGCGCCGAGGTCGCGCAGGTCCTGACCGAGCACGACGCGCGACGACGACTCCGTCACGGGCGTCACGTCGATCACCGCACCGCGCAAGGCGACGTCGACCTCGTCGAGACCGCCGTGGCGCAGCGCCGCTTGAATCAACGCGGAGACGCCGCGCGACACCGACTCGACATCGGTCGTCACCGGAGCGCCTTCGCCGCTCACACGCACTCGGTCTTCCCCGAGCCGGCCTTGCGCCTCGCGCGCGAGCTCGAGCGTGTCGGTCTCGCGGAGCGTCGGGTCGTAGCGGCCGGACTCGATCCGCGCCGCCAGCGACAGCTCCTCGAGCAGCTCGGCCATCTGCGCCGACGCCTGATCGATCATCTCGACGTAGCGGTCGGAGGGAGGGTCGAGCTCCGCCGTCCGCTCCAGCGTCTTGACGAACCCGTTCACGGTCGCGAGCGGCGTGCGCACGTCGTGGACGGCGAGGGAAACGAGTCGTGCGAAAGAGGTGTCGTTCTGCACGGCCGTCCGGCACAGTACAGGGGGTGACCGATCCGACGCGTCAGCTGCTCGACGACCTGCAGGCCTCGTCGCCCGAGGTTGCGCTCGGCCTGTCGCGGGCCGGCGTCACCGGTGTGCAGAAGGCGGTGCGCATCGGCCGCGGCGCCCGCGAGAAGCTGATCGCGGCGACGATCGACTGCACTGTCGACCTTGATCCCTCCCAGAAGGGCGTCCACATGTCGCGCTTCCCGGAGCTGTTCGAGGAGGCCGTCGAGAGCGTCGTCGACGACGAGGCGTTCCTCGTCGAGGATCTTGCGGAGCACGTCGCCGCCCGTATCGTCGACCGCCAGCACTCACTCGTCGCCGAGGTGCACATCCGCGCGCAATACCCGTACGAGCGCACGACGCCGGTGACCGGGCTCTCGACGCAGGAGATGGTGCAACTGATCGGTATCGCCGCCGCATCACGCGAAGGAGTGCGCCGCGTCGTCGGAGTGCAAGCGGTCGGGATCAACGCGTGCCCATGCGCACAGGGGCTCGTGCGCGGACGCGCATCCGAGCGACTGCTCGACGCAGGCTTCGACACGACCGACGTGGAGCGCATTCTCGAGCTCGTCCCGATCGCGACGCACAATCAGCGCGGCCGCGGCACGTTGTATCTCGGCACGTCGGAGCGCGTCGACGCCGAGCGGCTCGTGCAGCTCGTCGAGGGCTCGATGAGCTCACCGATCTACGAGTTGCTCAAGCGGCCCGACGAGCTCTTCGTCGTCGAGCACGCGCATCTCCAGCCGCGGTTCGTCGAAGACTCCGTGCGGGTCGCATTGAAGAGTGTGCTCGACGAGTTCCCTGCGCTCGACGACTCCGACTTCGTCTACTCCCAGCAGGTCAACTTCGAGACGATCCACGCGCATGAGGTCGTTGCCGAGCGGTACGGCACGATCGGCGAGCTGCGCGGCGAGCTCGCCGGGAAGGCGCACGGCCCGCTTCGGCATACGGAGCTCCGGGACTGGCTGCGCGACCGGTAGACGTCGCGCTCGAGTTGCTCGGGCGGTTCGCCGTCGTCATCGACGGCGCCGAGATCGACGAGCGCGCCTGGCGCCTGCGCAAGGCGCGGACACTCGTGAAGGTGCTCGCACTTGCGCCTGCCAGGCGACTCCATCGCGACCAGACGATGGAGCTGCTCTGGCCTGATCTCACAGCGACCGCCGCGCAAAACAACCTGCATCAGGCACTGCACGCTGCGCGTCGCGTGCTCGGCGCAGAGGCGATCGCTCTGAGCGACGGACTACTCGTGCTCTCAGAGCGGATCGCGTGCGACGTCGACCGATTCGAGCACGCTGCCGCCGAAGCGCGCGAAACAGGCGATGCGCAGGCGTACGAGTCGGCGCTCGAGCTGTACGGCGGCGAGCTGCTGCCCGAAGACCGCTACGAGAGCTGGTCGGACGCGCGACGGGCCGCGCTGCGGGAGCTGCACGGGACGCTCTGCCTCGAGCTCGCCGAACGGCAGCAGCCCGACGACGCCGTGCACACGCTGCAACGCGCGCTCGCCGCCGCGCCGTTGCACGAACCCGCGCATCGCGAGCTGATGCAGCTCTACGTCGCGCTCGGCCGCCGTCAGGACGCGCTCGCGCAGTTCAACCGGCTCCGCGATGCGCTCCGCGTGGAGCTCGCCGCCGAGCCGGATGAGGCAACCCGCGCGCTCTACCGCGAGCTGCTCGCAGGCGAGAGCGTCGGCCCGCTCCAGCCACCGCCGCTCCCGATGCAACTGACGAGCTTCGTCGGGCGAACGCGCGAGCTGCGGGAGGTGCTCGACCTCCTCGAGCGCTCGAGGCTCCTGACACTGATCGGCCCGGGCGGCAGCGGCAAGACGCGCCTCGGGCTCGCCGCCGCCGCGCAGGCGGGAGGCGCGTGGCTCGTCGAGCTCGGCTCGCTCTTCGACCCGACGCTCGTCGGCGAAGCCGCCGCGACCGCGGTCGGCATCCAGGTGCCGTCGCGCCGCACGGCCGCCGAGGCTGTCGCCGAGCACATCGGCGAGCGCGACGCACTGCTCGTCCTCGACACGTGCGAGCACGTCATCGGCGCATGCGCAGCGCTTGTCGAGACGATCCTGCGCCTGTGCCCGAACGTGCGCGTGCTCGCGACGAGCCGCGAGGCGCTGCGCACGCCGGGCGAGACGACCTGGCGCGTGCCAGGGCTCGCCGTTCCGGATCCAGATACCGTCGAGCTCAGTGACGCCGAGGCGGTGCAGCTCTTCGTCGCTCGAGCGCGAGACGCCGACAGCGCGTTCGACCTCGACGAGTCGACCGCGCCCCATGTCGCTGCGATCTGCACGCGCCTCGACGGGATGCCGCTTGCGCTCGAGCTCGCCGCCGCGCGCGCATCGGCGCTGTCGGTGGCAGAGATCGCCGCGCGCCTCGTCGACAGCCTCGAGGTGCTCACGGCAGGGACCCGCACCGCGTTGACGAGACAGCAGACGCTGCGCGCGACGATCGAATGGAGCCACGATCTCCTGGGCGGCGAGGAACGCGTGCTCTACCGACGGCTTGCGGTCTTCGCAGGAACATTCTCGCTGAGCGCGTCCGAAGACGTCTGCGCCGGCGGCCCAATCGAGCGGCGCCACGTTGCCGATCTGCTCGCGCGCCTCGTCGACAAGTCACTCGTCGTCGTCGACTCGGGGCGTTACCGGCTGCTCGACACGATCAGGCAGTTTGCTGCCGAGCGGCTCGCCGACGCCGGCGAGCTCGAAGCAGTGGAGGCGCGCCTCCTCGACTGGGCCGTCACACTCGCCACCGCGCATGACCCGGATACGCAGGCAGGCGCGCAGGCCCGCTCGCTCGAGCTGCTCGAGCTCGACCACGACAACGTGCGCGCAGCGATCGACGGCGGTCTCCGCCACGACCCGCAAGGTGCGCTGCTCCTCGTCTCCCGTTTCTGGCGCTTCTGGCTCGACCGGAACTTCTTCACCGAGGGCACGCGCCGCGTGCGCGCGGCGTTGGCCGCGGCGCCCGAAGCGACCGAGCTGCGCAGCCGGGCGTTGCTTGCGGCGGCCGCCCTCGAGCTCCGCTGCGGTGAGCGGCAGCTCTTCCTCGACAGCGGACGCGAAGCGGATGCGATCGCGCGACGCTCAAGGGACGCGCAGCACGCCGCGGAAGTCCGACATCGCGCTGGGCTCCTCTACGTCGCGGGACTCAACATGGACGCATCCATACAGGCGTGCGAGGAGGCACTCGCGCTCGCAGGAGACGACCCGGCGGTGCGCGCATCCGCGCTCAGCGCGTCCTCCCTCGCGCCGTTCTATATGGGCGACTCCGCGGATGCGCGCGCGAAGCTCGAGGCCGCGCTCGAGGAGCTCGAGCGCGTCCCGGCCGCCACAGAGCCGTTCTTCGAGGGCATCACGTACGGCTTCGCCGTGCTTCCGGAAGGACGAGGCGGCGTGCTGCGAGCGATCCTCGAGGAAACGATCATGCTGTTCACGCGATTCGCCCGCGAACCGGCCATCGCGTACACGCTGTGCAACGTCGCGGCGCTCGAGCGGACCGAAGGCCGCGCATCGGAGGCCCGTGCTGCGCTCGACGATGCGCTCGACCGATTTCGCGCGCTTCGCAACGAGGCCGGCGAAGCGCTCGCATTGACCGCTCTCGGTAATACAGCCCGCACCTTCGCAGAGCCCGATCTCGCACTCGAGCATTTCGCCGCTGCAGGGACGCTCCGGCGGCGGCGCGGCGACCGCAGAGCCGTCGCGATGACCGAGACCGGCGCGGCGCTCGCGATCGCGCTTGCCGGCGATGTCGACGACGCGCGCAGACGATTCGCCGTCCTTCGCGCTGCCTTCCGCGCAGCAGACGATGCGCCGGGTCAAGGCGGCGTCCTCGTGAGCTGGAGCCTGGCCGAGGAGCGAGCGGGCGATCTCGAGCAGGCGGCAGAGCTCGCGCGACAGGGCGCGGAGGTCTGGGAGTCGACACTCGGCGGGCACCTCCCGGGCTGGGGGTGGCTCACCACCGCGGACCTCTACGCGGCACTGGGCAACAGCGCCGCCGCCGAGCGCAGCATCACGCGCGCCGAGCAGGTGCTGTCAGCCGCCGGCGACCCGCGCGGCGTCGCCCTTTGCGCGGCCCAGCGGGCTGCTAAGGCCACGCAAAGAGGCGGCTAAGCACGACATTCCTAGCGTCCTCCCAACGCGGTGTTCCATCAACATCGAAGGAGGAGGACATGAAGACCACGCTGATTCTCGGCACGGTCGCAGCAGCGCTCCTGGTAGCAGCAGTCGCGGTCGGCGCGAATCCGCCGATCGTCGGCACGCCGCTCGCGGTCGGAAAGATGGCGCCGACCACGATCACGTCGAAGGGCGGCTCGATGATCGTCGAGCGGATCACGGTGAAGCCGGGCGGCGACTTCGGCTGGCACACGCACGGATCGCCGGTGGCCGTCGTGATCCAGCAGGGCACGCTGACGGTGTGGGACAAGACGGTTGGGAACTGTGCGCCGTTCACCGTCTCGAAAGGCCAGTCGTTCGTCGAGCCGGCGAACCATGTGCACCGGGCGATGAACGAGGGCTCGCAGACGGTGAAGCTCTATGCAGTGTTCCTCGGTATCCCGAAGGGAGCGGTGCCGCAGAAGACGGCGCAGGCTCCGGCAGGTTGCGCCGCCTAATCAGGCTCGAGCACCGCGTCGAGCGCGACGAGGTCCGCTATGCGGGCCTCGTCGTCGTGCGGCGCGTGAAGCGGTGCTCCTCGCCGCGCCACAAGCGACCGAGGTTCGCGCGATGGAGCAGCAGGACGCCGAGCGCGGCGACGCCGGCGAACGCGATCACCGGCCACGGATAGCCGAGCAGCCACGCCCAGAGCGGCAACGACAGCGCAGACGTGATCGACGCGACTGACGCATAGCGCGTCAGGCCGAACACGACGAGCCAGACGCCGGCGCCGCACGCACCGACGATCGGCGCGACGCCGAGGAACGCGCCGCCCGTCGTCGCAACCATCTTCCCGCCCTTGCGGAAGCCGAGGAACAGCGGCCGGTAGTGCCCGAGCATCGCGGCGCCGCCCGCAAGCACGCCGGCCCCGTGGCCTTCGAGCAGCGTGGCGACAAGCGCAGGCGCGAAGCCCTTCGCGGTGTCGAGAAACACCGCAGGCAGCCCGAGCCGGCGTCCGTGCACGCGCCAGACGTTCGTCGCGCCGATGTTCCCGCTGCCCTGCGTGCGGATGTCGACCCCGCGGAAGATCCGGACGAGCCAGAGCCCCCACGGCATCGAGCCGCAGATGTAGCCCGCGACGACGAGGATCGCGGTGACCAACGCCGGCTACCCGGGGATGGCGTACTGATCGACCCAGCCGTTCACGACATCCCAGTCGAGATTGTCGAAGAACGCGTCGATGTACGACGCGCGGTCGGTCTGGTAGTCGAGGAAGTACGCGTGCTCGTAGACGTCGAGCGCGACGAGCGCCGTCGCGTTCCATACGGGGAACGTGTTCTGCGCATCGCCGACGTAGTTGAAGAGACGGCCCTCGTCCCAGTCGTAGGCAGTCCACGCCCAGCCACGGCCGGCCATGCCCGTCGCCTTGAGATCGGCGCGCCAGTCTGCGACGGAGCCGAAGTCGCGCTTGACGAGCCCACCGAACGACCCCGTCGGGTCACCACCGCCGCCGCCGAGATGCGCGAAGTAGAGCTCGTGGTTCTTGATGCCGCCGATCGCGAAGGTCAGATCGACCTTCAGCGCCCGGATCTCCGAGTAGACCTGATTCGCGGCCGAGAGGTCGATGCCGGCGAGCTTCCCGAGGATCTCGTTCCGCTTCGCCACGTAGCCCTGGTAGAGCTTGTAGTGCGCCTCGACCGAGGCGCGCGAGATCCCGTCGAGCTCGTACACCTCAGGGCGCAGCTCTCGCGGCGCGATCTCCTCGAACTGGAAGACAAGCGACATCTGGCTCCTCTCACTGGGACGCTGCTGAGCGGCGGCAGCATATCCTCACGGACAACGAGAAAGGAGCACGAATGGCCTTCGAACTACCCGATCTTCCGTACGCCTACGACGCGCTCGAGCCGACGATCGACGCGGAGACGATGCGGATTCACCACGACCTGCATCACAAGGCGTACGTGGACAACGCGAACGCCGCGCTCGAGGGGACGCCGCTCGCCGACCATGACGTCGCGTCCGTCTTGACGAACCTCGAGACCCTGCCCGACGACAAGCAGACGCCGGTGCGGAACAACGCAGGCGGGCACGCGAACCACTCGCTGTTCTGGCAGATCATGGGCCCGAGCGGCGGCGGTGAGCCGTCGGGCGATCTCGCGACGGCGATCGACGATTCCTTCGGCGGCTTCGACGCCCTGAAGGCGGCGACCATCGACGGCGGCGTGAAGCGCTTCGGCAGCGGCTGGACGTGGCTCGTCTGGGACGGCACCGGGCTCGCGACGTACTCCACCCCGAACCAGGACTCGCCGATCATGCAGGCCCACGTGCCGCTGCTCGGCATCGACGTGTGGGAGCACGCGTACTACCTCAAGTATCAGAACAAACGCCCCGCGTATCTCGAGGCGTGGTGGAACGTCGTGAACTGGGAGGAAGTGGCGAAGCGCTACGAGGCGCGCGGGGCGTAGAGACCCCGCGCGCCTCGACGCGTACGGCACTTACCGCCTGAAGACCGGCATCAGGTGGCTGATGCCCTGGACGTAGCCGGCACCGGCCTGGCTCTCAGGCAGCGCGAGCCGCAGGACTGTGCGGCCGCGCGCGAGGTGCAGGCGGAACGCGGCGTTCGAGTTGCCGCCGAGGTAGACGCGCTTCAGCGTCTTCCATGTTCCGATCGCGTTGCGCTTCTGCACGAGCACGAAGTGGCCCGCGTAGTTCAGGTCGGACGTGACCTTTGCGATATACAGACGACCGCGAAGGCCGAAGCCGACCCGCGGCGCGACGTTGATCGTCACGCTCGGGCTGGCCGTCGTCTTCCAGTGAGCCTGGTACGACGTCTGGATCGTCGGCGAGACACCGAAGGCGAACGAGCCGTTCGCACCGGTCGCCTGCGAGGCGATCGACTGCGTGCCCTTGCCGTACGGCTGCGAGGTGAGTGTGACCGGCTCGTTCGAGAGCTGGTTCGTCACCGCGCCGGACACTTTCGTACTACTGCCGTAGACGATCGTCTGCGTCGCGGCCGTGAGCGTCACGTTCGCGGCGGGCGCGGTCACGGTGACCGAGCCGGTGTGCTTCGTCGCGAGCGCGTCGTGGTAGTTCGTCTTGCCGGACGCGTTGAACGTCTGCGTGTACGTATCGCCCGGCTTCAGCACGGGCGACGCGAACGACCCGTCGTTTGCAACGACCTGATGGTTCGCGTTGTCGGCGTTGTGCCAGGTCACGGAATCGCCGACCGAAACCGTGGTCGCGGTGGGCGTGAAGCCCGCGCCCGTGATCTGGACTGTCTTGGTTGCCGCTCCGCTCGCCGCAGCGACGACAAGCGTCGCGACGAGCGCCAGCGGGAGCAGAAGCATGCGTTTCATCCGGTTGATCCCCTCCTCCGGGTGATTCGTTACGAGGGTCCTTCCCGGCGAACAACGCTTTTGAAATCGGAACAGCTGCTGGTTTACGGCTTCCTTACGTCGATTCTTTACCGCTTTCTAACGATCGTCTGGGTGCCGGTATGTGACGCGAGCAACCCGTTGCCGGCCTGGTTGACAGACAGGAAAACGCGGATGTGCGACACGCCCTTCGGCAGGTACGCAGTCGGCTGGAACAAACGCCCGTTCTGCTGGCCGAGCGTCAGCGCGGCGATGTTCACCCACTGGCCGTATTGCGACAACCGCTGCAGGTAGACGTGCCGGTGCCAGAGCGAGACGGGCGATGCAATGACGACCTTCATGTAGCCGCCGCCGCCCGGCACGAGGTGCATCGTCGGCGCGACCTGTGCGACGACGCTTGCGCTCGCGACGTTCTTCCAGCGCGCGACGTATGTCGTGTAGATCGACGGCGTCAGGCTGTACGAATAGGCACCGTTCGTACCGGTCTTGATCACCGCGACCTGCGTCTGCGACGGCTGGCCCCACGGCTGCTGGTCGAGCTCGACCGACTCGTTCGCGGCGCCGGACGAGACCGTCCCGCTGAGCGTGATCGGCTGGCCGAAGGAGACGATCGGGAGCGAGAGAGCGAGCGAGACCGCAGGCGGCGGCCCCTTTACTGTGACCTTGCCCGTCAGCCTGGGATGAAGCGCGTCGTGGTAGCGGAACGTGCCGGCGGCCGTCAGCGAGCCCGTCGTCCACGACTGGTTGGCGTGGAGGATCGGCGATGCGAACGAGCCGTTGTCGGCGACGACCTGGTGGTCGGTGTTGTCGACGTTCCTGAACGTGACCTTGTCACCGTGGTTCACCGTCAGCGAGGACGGCGAGAATCCGGTGCTCTTGATCTGAACCGTGCTCGTCGCGGCTGAGCCAGCGGCGGCGAGGACGAGGGCGCCGGCGAGCCCGGCAAGCACCCCGGAGACGAGTCTCGGCATGGTTTCGACCTCCGCGTCGTTTGCACCTTGGTATGTGCCTCTCCCGCGTAAGGCGAACGGGCTGGCGGGCGTAAAAGATTCGTCAAACGGTCAGGGTGCTATGACTTACGAATCCGGTAGGGCCACATGAGCCGTAGAGATAGAACGGATATGGAGCTGGCACTGGAGACCCCAGCGCGGCTGCGTGCCGTTCCGGCGCCCAGTCCCGAGACGACGGAGGACGGCACGACCGATGCCGAGCTGCTCGTTCGGGTCGGGGAACGGGATCGCGCTGCGTTCGAGGAGCTGTACCACCGGTACGTCCGGTCGGTCATGGGCATCGCCTTGCGCAGGCTCCGTGACCGCGGGCGGGCCGAGGACGCGGTGCAGGAGATCTTCGCCGCCGTCTGGCGGTCGGCGGCCAGCTACCGGCCGGAGCGCGGCCCTGCGGCTCCGTGGCTGTACGCCGTCGCGCGGAACGCGATCATCGATCGCATGCGTGCCCGCAACGAGCAGCCGACCGCGGAGGCACCCGAGGTGCCGTCCGGCGAGCCCGGGCCTCTCGAGCGCGCCGAGCGCTCGTATGTGTCGTGGCGCGTGCACCGCGCCATGGAGGAGCTCCCCGAGAAGGAACGAGAAGTGATCGAGCTCGCGTACTGGAGCGGCATGTCGCAGAGCGAGGTCGCCGAGTATCTCCACATCCCACTCGGCACCGTCAAAACGCGAACGCGAAGCGCCCTGACGCGGCTGGCAGGAGTGCTCGAAGGAGAAGAACTGGCATGAATCCACGTTTCGAGGACATCGTGGACGAGGAGCTCTCGCCCGGCGAGCGCGAGCGCCTCGAGCGTGTCCATGACCTGCTGATCGCAGCCGGGCCCCCCGCGGAGCTCCCCCCGCATCTCGAGCGCGGCCCGACGCTCGGGATGACGCTCGCGCGCAAGCGGCGGAGCGGTCAGCGCCGCCTGATGCTGCTCGCAGCGGCGATCGCCGTGCTCGCGGTCGTGTTCGTCGCGGGCTTCGCGGTCGGGAACAGCGGCAACGGCATCGTTGGAACGCACTCGCTGCAGCTTGTCGGCACGAAGCAGGCCTCGGGTGCGCTTGCGTCGCTCGTGATCCAGAACGCCGACGAGTCTGGGAACTGGCCGATGACGTTGTCGGCGACCGGCCTGCCGAAACTGCCCACACACGGCTACTACGAGGTGTACCTGTGGCGTCAGGGGAAGGCGGTCGCGCCATGCGGCGTGTTCGTCGTCTCGAACAAGTCAGGGGCCGTCTCGGTGCATCTGAACGCCCCGTACCACATCCGCAAGGGCGACAGCTGGGTCGTGACGAAGCAGCTTCCGGGCATGAACGGGGCCGGCCCGGTCGTGCTGCACCCGCAGGTCTAGCTAGTCGACAACCGCCCCGAGGCTGCGCGCGAGCTGGACTGCGCCTGCGAGGTCGAGGCGCGCTCCGTCGACGAGCGCGACGCCGAGGTTGACACCGTCGAGATTCGCCTCGCGCAGGTCTGCGGCCACAAGCTTCGTGTTGTGAAGGACCGCGCGGGTGAGATCGGCATGGCGAAGGTCGGCTTCATCGAGCGACGACTCGGAGAAGTCAGCCTCGTGCGCCTTGATCCCCCGCAGGTCGAGGCGGGCGAGATCGTGGTTGCGGAGCAGCGCGTACGAGAGGTCGCCGCGCGTGATCGTGATTCCGGTGAGCACGGCGGCGGTGAAGTCGACTCCCAGGAGCCGGCATTCCTCGAATGTCGCGCCGAAGAGGTTGACGTTCTCGAAGATCGAGTTCGCGAAGTCGCTGCCCACGTGCTCGGAGCCGTTCAGCTGCGCGTTGGAGAAGTCGCATGCGTCGAAGGTGCAGTTGGTGGTACGCACGCCGTCGAGCACGGCGCCGCGGAAGCTGCAGCGAATGAAGTGGTTCCCCTCGAGCTCTTCGCCGTCGGCGTCGACGCCGGCGAACGACTCGTCCTCAGCGTCCTTCGGGAGCACGCCCTTCGTTCCGCATCTCGCTGAGCAGGCGCTCGAGACGCTCCTCGGTCGAGTCGTCCACGAACGTCATCGCCGCTGCGACGTTCGGGTGAACCTCGGCGATCGCGCGGCGCATCTCGTGCGCGACGGCACGGTAGGACGGGTGCCCCTCACGGCCCGAGCGGAGCTCGATCAGGTGCAGCGCCGCCCGCGCGTCGAGCTCGAGGACGTAGCGGATCCGGTACGCGAGTGACAGCGCATAGGGCGCCTCTTCGGCGAAGCCCTCGCCGCGCAGCCGCTCGTACTCGGCGCGCGACACCTCGAGTGCGCGCTCGAACTCGCCGCCGAGACCGGCGCGCACCAGCTCGTCGGGGAGATCGGCGCCGAGGTCGGGCGAGAGCCGCTGCCACTGGCACGTGAGCAGGCGGTGGCGTTGCAGGTCGCGGAACGCGCCGTAGTCCGAGACGATCTCGAAGCGGTACGTCAGCGTCTCGAAGCCGCGGCCCGGACGGTGCCGCCGGTTCTCGCGCTCCCCGATGAGCTCGCGGAGAAGCGCGGCGCGCTGGTCGGCTCCGAGCGCGGCGACGGCGCGGAGCGTGTCGTCCTCGCTCGCTTCCGACGACTCGAAGAGCAGCGCCGCCAGGAGCTCGTCTTCTGTGCCGTGCGCGCGAAGCAGCCGCACCGACGGTGCGGCACCTGTCGCTTGGAGGCCGAATCGCTCGGCGGCTGCGTCGGCGGCGTCGCGACGGTCGCGCAGGAACTCGATCCAGCGCCCGCCGCGGTCTTCGCGCGGAACGCGGACGACGAAGCTCGGGATGATCTGCTGCAGCTCGGCGAGCAGCAGCTCGCCGTAGCTGCGCGCTTCTGCGAGCGGATGCGCGAGCAGGTGCAGCACGAGCTGCTCGTACGTCTGGCCGCTCGCGTAGATGCCGACATGCGAGAGCGTCGCCGCCGGAAGGATGCCGCGAACGAGGTCGAGCGCCTTCGCCTTGACGGCACGGGCGTGCGCGGCGGGCGACTCGTCGTCGCCGCGCGGGAACGACTCGCCGACCCAGGCCGTCGTCTGTTCGAGCAGGCCGCCGTACGTCTCGAAGAGATCGTCGAGCGCGCGCTCGTACTCCGGCCCGAAGCGGGTGTCGCGGTGATAGCGGTAGCCGAAACCGGGCAGCTGGTCGTCGTAGGCGATGTAACGCGTCGACTGCTCGAGGTACGCGGCGAGCCGCGGGCGCTGGAGGATCTTCGTGAGGATGTTCGACGTCCACTCGCACGCGATATGCGCGCCGCCGAGCTGCGCGACGGAGTCGTCGCCGTAGCCGAGGAAGATCCGCTCGTAGAGCTTCGCCGCGCGCTCTCCCTCCGAGCCCTCGATCGCCGGCACCTCCGGAACGGAGTCCGCGAACTCATCGAGGAACAGGCGCCGCAGCGTCCCCTGGTAGCGGGAGTAGCGGGCAAAGAGGGCACCCTTGACCGTCTCCGGCAGGTTGACGAGCCCGAAGACCGGCCGGTCGAGGTTCGTGAAATGCGGCGCGAGGCGCTCCCGCTCCTCGTCAGTGAAGGTCTCGACCGGAACTGTCACGCTTGCCATCGTGGCCAAAGGACCGCCCACCCTACAGCGGGTCTCGGTCGGAACGTCCGGCTGGTCGTACCCCAGCTGGCGGCCCGGCTTCTACCCCGCGGGCACGGATCCCGCGTCGTTCCTCGCGTTCTATGGCGAGCGTTTTCCGACCGTCGAGCTGAACACGACCGGCTACCGGCTGCCGGCGGAGGATCAGTTCCAGCGCTGGGCAGAGCAGGTGCCGGACGGCTTCGAGTTCGCCCCGAAGCTGCCCGGGAGCCGGCTGCGCGGGCTTGACGAGTTCAGCCGGCGAATGCGCGGGCTCGGCGACCGGCTCGGCATCGTGCGGGTGTCGATGAAGAACGCGCGCGACGAGGGCGCACTCGAGCTGCTGCTCGGCTCGCTCGACCCGTCGCTGCGACTCGCGTTCGATCTCGAGCATCCGTCGTGGGACGGCGTCGAGCCGCGACTCGTCGAGGCCGGGGCCGTGCGCGTGAACGATCTGGATCATCCGGCGGCGTTTCGCTACCTGCGTCGCCGCGAAGCGCCTGACGAGGAGTTCGCGGCGCGCGTTCGCGCCTGCGCAGAGCCGGTGTATGTGTACTTCCGCCACGACGACGAGCCGGACGCCCCGAAGCACGCGCTTCGGCTGTTGGAGCTGCTCGGATGAGCACAACGACTGAACGCGTCCTGACGCTGCGCGAGCTCAACCGAGCAACGCTCGCGCGGCAGTTGCTGCTCGAACGCAAGCGCCTCTCCCCCACCGCGGTGATCGAGCGCCTCGTGGGCATGCAGGCGCAATGGCCGCGGTCACCCTACGTCGGCATCTGGACGCGGACGACGAGCTTCAGGCGAGCAACGCTCGAGCGCGAGCTCGCGAAGGGCACGGTGATCAAGGCGACGGTGATGCGACAGACGCTGCATCTCGTCACGCCCCGCGACTACGCGGTCATCCGTGCAGCGATGAGCGAGAACAACTACCCGTGGGAGACGTCCGTGGCAAAGCAATTGGCGCCGTCGATCCGGGCGCTGGCCGCGGACGGCTACGTGATCACCGCGGATGCGCTCGAGCATCTCGAGCGGGAGCATGGGCTGAAGGGCGTGAGCGCGCGCCGCGCCTGGCAGGCGGCGCGGTTGCGTGCGCACCTGCTCCATCACTACGAGACGGCTCTCTGGGACGGCCGTCCCCAAGGACGATTCGTCGCACTCGACGAGCCCGAGACACCCGACCCGCTCGACGCGCGCGCCGAGATGCTGCGGCGGTACCTCGCCGCGTTCGGCCCGGCAACGAAGAACGACATGGTCACGTGGAGCATGATGCGCACGCCCGAGATCATGCGCTCCCTCGCCGTGCTCGAGCCCGAGCTGCGTCGCTTCCGCAACGAGCAGGGACGCGAGCTGCTCGACGTCCGGCGCGCGCCGCTGCCCGATCCCGAGACGCCGGCGCCCGTCCGCTTCCTGCCGAAGTGGGACAACGTGCTGCTTGCGCACGCAGACCGCACGCGCGTGCTGCCGGAGCCGTATCGGAGGCGCGTGATCGGGCAGAACGGCGACGTTGCGCAAACGTTCCTCGTCGACGGCTTCGTCGCGGGAACGTGGCGTGCCGACGGCGCCCGTGTGGTCGTCGAGCCCTTCGCGAAGCTCACGCGCGCGGTTCGGGTCGAGGTCGACGAGGAACGCGACCGACTCGAAGCGTTCCTCGCCGACTGACCGTCAGCAGCTACGCGTGGTTCCCCCAGAACGGCCTGACCTCGATCGTCCCGAACTCCGCGACAGGGTGCGCACCGGCAATCTCGACCGCCTCCTCGAGGCTGCCGCACTCGATGATGTCGAACCCGCCGAGCGCCTCCTTCGTCTCGACGAACGGGCCGTCGGTCACGAGCTTCTTGCCGTCGCGCACGCGAACGGTGCGGGCGCGGCGGGTCGGCGCCAGCTGGTCGCCGATCTTCCAGATCCCGCGGGCCTGCACGTCGTCGAGCCACGGGAAGCTCTCATCGCCGGATACGGGCTCCTCCGGCTCCTCCTGCGCGTTCATCCGCTCGGCGTCCCAGCAGACCATCAGCATGTACTTCATTGTCGATCCTCCTCGTCGGTCGATGTCGTGGTCGCCAGGACGACGAACAAGTCGCACCCGGATCGACATTTTCGACGAGAGGTTAATTCTGGGCCGCGGCGACGTACTGCTGCGCGAAGACGCAGCGGCGGCGGTCGCCGGGAAGCGGCGACTTGCCGATCCAGCCGACGAGGGCGCGCTCGCCCTCGGCCAGCTCGAGGACCTCGCCCGGCTCGGGGAGGTCGCCGTCGCTCTCGATCAGCTCGTAGCGCCCGGCCAGCTGGACGTAGATCACGTGGCCGAGCCCTGGGTCGTCAACGGTGGCGGCGCCGTTCGTGCCCGCAAGCAGCCGCTCCTCGCGGCGGCGGATCAACGCGTACAGACGGCGGGCCTGTTCGCTCCGGCGCGCGACCGACTGCTGCAGCGCTTCGAGCTCGCCGCGTGCCTGCAGGGCCTCGTCGGCCAGCCGCTGTTCGCGGCGACGGACGAGCGCGAAGAGCCGCTTTGCCTGCGCGCTCCGGCGCGAGACGATCCGGCGAAGCTCCGCAAGCTCGCGCTGATGCGCTTCACGCGCGCGCGCCGCCTGCTCGTGCATTCGCTGCTCGCGGCGACGGAGCAGGGCGTTGAGGCGGCGCGCCTCCTCGTCGCGGTGCTCGACCGCGCGGCGTAGCTCTGCAAGCTTCTTGTTCTGGTCGTCGCGGGCTCCGCCGACCTCGTCGAGCAGACGCTGCTCGCGCCGGCGGACGAGTGCGAGCAGCCGGCGAGCCTGCTCGTTCCGGCGCGCGGCGAGGCGCTGGAGCTCCTCGAGCTCTCCCCGAGCATCCGAATGCGCGCGATTCGCGTCTTCGAGCGCATGCCGGGCATCCTCGTGCGCACGCTGCGCGTCCTCGAGCTGCTGCCGCAGCTCGCCGAGCTCCGATTCGCGGCCCTGTGACGACTCCTCGAGTGCGCGACGAGCCTCTTCGAGCTCGCCGCGTGCAGCCTCGTGCCCACGATGCGCGTCCTCGAGCTGCTGCCGCAGCTCGCCGAGCTCCGATTCGCGGCCCTGTGACGACTCCTCGAGCGCGCGACGAGCCTCTTCGAGCTCGCCGCGTGCAGCCTCGTG
>DATAOK010000058.1:0-21724 GCA_036265735.1 Gaiellaceae bacterium | reverse complement strand
AACGTGCCTCGGATCGCGGACGTCGAGACGATGCTCGAGCTGCTCAACGACGTCGGTGCAGACGCCGACTGGGGCGGCCCCAACGAGGTGCACGTCCACGCGGCCGACGTGACGAAGCAGGAGCTCGACGACGAGCTCTGCAGCCGCATGCGGGCGTCCTTCCTGCTGGCCGGCCCACTGCTCGCGCGGCTTGGTGTCGTGAGCGCCCCACCACCCGGCGGTGACGTGATCGGCCGGCGTCGGCTCGACCCGCACATTCACGCCCTCACAGAGCTCGGAGCGCAGGTCGACATCGGCCTCCGCTACGAGATGAGAGGCGGCGCCCTCCGCGGCAAGCACATCTTCCTCGACGAGGCGAGCGTGATGGCGACCGAGAACGCGGTCATGGTCGCCGCGCTCGCACCCGGCGAGACGGTGATCGGCAACGCAGCCTGCGAGCCCCACGTCCAGGATCTGTGTCGCTTCCTCTGCTCGCTCGGCGCGCGGATCGAAGGCATCGAGTCGAACGTGCTGCGCATCGAGGGCGTCAAGTCGCTCGGCGGCGGCGAGTGGGAGATCGGCCCGGACCACATCGAGGTCGGCAGCTTCATCGGCATGGCCGCCATCACCGGCGGCGACATCACGATCGAAGGTGCGCGTGCGAAGGATCTCATCTCAATCGTTCCCGCGTTCGCGAAGCTCGGCGTCCGCGTCGAAGTGACGGACGACACCGTGCACGTTCCGGTGCGCCAGCAGCTGATCGTGCAGGACGATCTCGGCGGCATGGTCCCGAAGATCGAGGACGGCCCGTGGCCGGCGTTCCCGTCGGACCTCACGTCGATCGCCGTCACGGTTGCCACGCAGGCGTTCGGCACCGTGTTGATGTTCGAGAAGATGTTCGAGAACCGCCTGTTCTTCACCGACAAGCTCGTCTCGATGGGCGCCCGGATCATCCTGTGCGACCCGCACCGAGCCGTCGTCACCGGCCCCGCGCGGCTCGTCGGGCAGCGGATGGAGAGCCCGGACATCCGCGCAGGCATGGCGATGCTGCTCGCGGGGCTCGCTGCCGACGGCCAGTCGACGATCGGCGCCGCGCACCAGATCGACAAGGGCTACGAGCGCATCGACGAGCGACTTCGCTCCGTCGGCGCGTCAATCGAGCGCGTAGAGGCTTAGCCGCTCGCGGCGGCAACGGCCCGTCCGACGTCGACGACGCCGAAGCCGAGCTCGTCGTTCCGCTTCCCGTTGCCGGACGCCGTGAGCTCGAGGATGCGCACCACCTGCCGTGCACTCAGGAGCGGATTCGCCTGCCAGACCCGGGCGGCCGCAGCGGCGACACGCGGCGCGGCGAACGAGGTCCCGTCGGCGCCGGGCGCCGCGATCGACACCCACGGGCCGGTGTTCGAGAAGAGCGCGCGGCTGCCGTCGTCCACGACCGCCGCGACGGCCAGCCCTCTGCTCCCGAGCAGCGCCGCCGGGTACTCGGGCCGGTTCGCGTAGTCGTCGCCTGCGGCCGCGATCACGAGCACGCCGTGCGCGACCGCGAAGCGCACCGCCGCGCGCTCGATCGCCGAGGTCCGCGGCCCACCGAGGCTGAGGTTGACGATGCGCGCACCGTGGTCGACCGCGTAGCGGATACCGGCCGCCTCGTTCGCGTCCGTGAACGCGCCGCTCGAGCTGCCTGCACGAATGACGAGCAGCCGCGCGGCGCTGCTGTCGCGGGCGATGATCGAGGCGACCTGGGTCCCGTGGCCGTTCATGTCGGCGACGTCGTGCCCGCGCGAGCGCACGTCGTACGTGGACGGATGCTTCGCCGCAATCACCGGCGTCCGGACGTTCGCGCCGGTGTCGACAACGGCAACCGTGAGCGGCTGGGCAAGCGCCAGCGCGGCGAGAACTGCGGCCCCCAACACCACCACGAGTATCAGGATTCGACAACCCGGCCCACATGGGCCGAACGGCCTATCTTCGGCGACGACGACTCCTGTAGCCTCCCCGGACCATGGCCGCGGCCGGACGGAGCGGGATTCGCGTGGAGCTTCACGGGACGGGCGCGGCGAGCGTCGAGACCGGGCTCCCGGTGCTCGACCATCTCTTGCGCAGCCTGGCGCACTACGCGCGCTTCGACCTCGCCCTCGAGGTCGAGCCGGACGCGGCGGAGGCCGAGGTGGCCGAGGCCGGCAGCGCCTTCGGCCGCGCACTCGCGGCGCCGCTCCGAGAGGATCCGGCGCGCGGGTACGGCTTCGCGATCATGGCGGCGGACGAGGCGCTTGCGAGCGTCGTGATCGAGACGTCGGACGACCCGCTGCTCGTCACGAACGTCGACCTCACGCAGGCGCGCATCGGCGGGCTGGGCACGGACGTCGCCCGCCGGTTCCTCGAGCAGTTTGCGCGAGGCGCGGGCGTCACGCTCCACGTTCGTCTGCTGAATGGAACGGACTCGCAGCATGTGCTCGAGGCGATCTTCAAGGCGCTGGGCGTCTCGCTCGCGCAGGCGACAAGCGAAGGAGGGGCAGATGGCGGATAAGGCGGTCGTGCGGACGGAGTCCGCGCCGGCGCCGTTCCAGGGCGCACCGTACTCGCAGGCGATCGCCGCCAACGGCTTCGTCTTCGTCTCCGGGCAGCTGGCGCTCAGGCCGGGCGACAAGGAACTGACCGGCGGGACGATCGGCGAGCAGACCGAGCAGGTCTTCGCGAACCTCCGCGCGATCCTCGAGGAAGCGGGCACGAGCCTCGACCGGCTCGTGAAGACGACCGTCTTCCTGCAGAACCTCGACGACTTCGCGGGGATGAACGAGGTCTACTCGAAGCACGTGGGCGACCGGCCCCCGGCCCGGAGCACGTTCGAGGTCGCGAAGCTGCCGTCCGGTGCTCTCGTCGAGATCGAAGCAATCGCCCTTCTCTAGACAGCCACAATGCGCCGATGCGGCGCGAGCTCGAAACCTATGTCGACGGCCTCGGCCTCGACGCCTATCTCGTCGGCGGCGCCGTCCGCGACGAGCTGCTCGGCCACGCGTCGAAGGACGCGGACTTCCTCGTCCCCGGCGTCGACACCGAGCAGCTGAAGCAGGCGCTGGCGCCGCACGGGCGCGTCGAGGACCTCGTCGTCGCGGGGCGACTCGTGGGCGCGCGCCTGTACCCGCGCGACAAGACGATTCGCAGCCTCGTGCCCGCCGGGATCGAGTTCGCACCGCCCCGCAAGGAAGTGAGCACGGGCCCGGGCCGCCACGACTTCGAGATCGTCGCGGACGCGTCGCTCTCCGTCGAGGACGACATGCGCAGGCGCGACTTCACCGTCAACGCGATCGCACGCCGGCTTTCGACCGGCGAGATCGTCGACCCGCTGGACGGCCGAGCGGACATCGAACGGCGCGTGCTGCGCACCGTGTCGGCGACGAGCTTCGCCGAGGATCCGCTGCGGCTCGTTCGTGCGCTGCGGTTCGTCTCGCAGCTCCGCTTCGAGCCGGACGAGTCGACGCTGCGACAGATGCGCGACGAAGCGCCTGCTGTGCGGCTCGTCTCGGGCGAGCGGATCGGCGGCGGCCTCGCCGCCGACGGCCTCGGCGAGCTGTCGAAGCTGCTGCTCGGGCGAGAGCCGGCACGTGCGCTCCGCCTCGCACGCGACACGGGCGTCCTCGTCGAGTTACTGCCGGAGTTCGAGCCGGCGCTCGGCTTCGACCAGGAAAGCCGCTACCACGGGCTCACCGTCGACGAGCACACGTTCGCCGTCGTGCAGGCAGCCGCCGAGCGCGGCTTCTCGCTGGCGGTCCGGCTCGCGGCGCTCTTCCACGACCTCGGGAAGCCGGGTGCCGCCTGGCGCGGTGCCGACGGCAGACTGCACTACTACGCGAAGCACGGCTTCGCCGAGCGGAGCCACGAGCAGATCGGCTGCGACCTCGCGCGGAACGCGCTCTCACGCCTTCGGTACCCGAGTGCGTTGCGGTTGCTCGTGCTCCGGATCGTGCGGCACCACATGTTCCAGATCGGGAACGGCGACGCCGCCCGCGCGCGCCGCTTCCTCGCGAAGTACGGCGACGAGCTCGCGTTCGAGCTCCTCGACCACAAGGAAGCCGACTTCGCCGGCAAGCCGGGCCCCGACGACGAGCCGCGTCCCGACGACCTCGAGCGTGTCGAGCGTTTTCGCGAGCAAGTCCGCCGCGAGCAGCGCCAGCCGCACCGCCTCTCCGACCTCGCCGTCGACGGCTCCGATTTGATCGCCGCCGGGTTCGAGCCCGGCCCTGCGCTCGGCCGTGCCCTCCGCGACCTTCTGCACGAGGTCGTGGAGGACCCGTCCCGGAACACGAAGGCCGCCCTGCTCGCGAGCGCGCGTGAGAAGCTAGAGGGGGCGTGAGCGTGGACTTGCTCGACTGGGGCGTGCCCGGGCCGTATCGCGTTGCGTTCTCGACGCGCGTCGGCGGGGTGAGCGAAGGCGATTTCAGCTCGCTGAACCTCGGCATCCTCACGGACGACGATCCGGTACGCGTCGTTGTCAACCGGACGCGCCTGTGCGAAGCGGTCGGCGCGGACCCCGACGGCGCCACGATGGCCTGGCAGCGTCACGGCAGCACGGTGACTCGCGCGCAACCGCGCGGGATCGTCACGCCCGGCACCGTGTACGACCACTGCGACGGCCTCTGGAGCGACGAGTCCGGCCGGGCGATGCTGCTCCTGACCGCGGACTGCATGCCGATCGCGATTGCGCGCACCGAGGGCGAGCGGCCCGCGCTCGAGATCCTGCACGCGGGCTGGCGCGGCATGCTCGCGGGGATCGTCGCGGCAGGGGTCCGCGCGATCGGGGCGCGGATGCTCGCGGCTGCGATCGGGCCGAGCATCGGGCCGTGCTGCTACGAGGTCGGCGACGAGGTTGCCCGGCCGTTCCAGGAGGCGTTCGGTGAGGACGTCATGCGCGACGGGAAGCTCGATCTCTGGACGTCAGCCGAGCGTGCGCTGCGCGCAGCAGGCGTCGAACGCGTCGACCGCTTCGACATCTGCACCGCGTGCAACCGCGACCATTTCTTCTCGCACCGCCGCGACCACGGCCGCACCGGGCGTCAGGGAGTCATTGCCTACGTCGCCTGACGCGCTGCGCGAGCGGTACGAGCGCGTGCGCGCAGAGGTCGGCGAGAACGTCACCGTCGTCGTCGCGACGAAGTACGTGTCGATCGACGACCTTGCGCTGCTCGCCGAAGCGGGGATCGAGACCGTGGGCGAGAACCGCGCACAGGATCTCGAGGCGAAGCACGCGCGCTACGGCGACGCGTTCCACTGGCACTTCATCGGCCACCTGCAGAGCCGGAAGGCGAAGACCGTCAACGCGATCTGCGAGCTGTGCCACTCCCTCGACTCAGCGTCGGCGGCTGTGCGCCTGACCGTGCCCGCGCTCGTCGAGGTGAACCTGAGCGGCGAGGCGTCGAAGTCCGGCGTCCCACCAGATGATCTGACCGCGTTTCTCGAGCTGTACCCGGACGTCCGCGGGCTGATGACCATGCCGCCGTTCGCGGACGATCCCGAGGCATCTCGGCCGTACTTCCGCCGCCTGCGCGAGCTCGCCGAGGCGAACGGCCTGCGCGAGCTCTCGATGGGGACGAGCCAGGACTACCGAGTCGCGGTCGAGGAAGGGGCGACGTACGTGCGCATCGGCTCGGCTCTTTTCGGAGGAATCGACCGCCGCCCGGAGTAACATTTCGCGCCAAATGGGCTTCGCAGACGTCTGGAACAAGACCCTCGTCTACTTCGGCATCGCCGAGGAAGAGGAGTGGGACGAGGATGGCTACCTCACCGACGAGGATCTTCAGCGTGCGTACGCAGAGCGCCCGAACGTCCGGCGACTTGCGCCGCGGCGCACGCGCCGTGAGGAATTCGACGACTGGACCGATCCGGAGCCGGCTGCGCCGCGCGCGAGCGTGCTGCGGCCCGCGGCGGAGCCGCGGCGGCTGCGCAACGTCGAGTCGTTCCCGAGCCCGTCGGTCAAGGTGCATCTCGTCTTGCCGCGGAGCTTCAACGACGCGCAGCAGATCGCCGACCGCTTCAAGGTCGGCGTGCCGGTGATCCTCAACCTCCAGGCCTCCGACCAGGATCTCTCGAAGCGGCTGATCGACTTCGCGAGCGGCCTCACGTATGCGCTCGACGGCGGCATGCAGCGCGTCGCCGACAAGGTGTTCTTGCTGACGCCGCGAAACGTCGAGGTGTCGGCCGAGGAGCGCGCGCGCCTGCTCGAGCGCGGCGGCTTCTTCAACCAGGCCTAGGAAACACGGGTCTCGTGGCGAACGGCGCTACGTGATGGGCGGCCCGGCCAACCTCAGCTTGCTCGCAGACGCGATCGACAAGGCGAATAGCTTCATCTGGGCGTTCGCGGCCGTCTACACGTTCATCCTGTTCATGTACATCCTGAGCAGCTGGGTGCGATTGCCGTACTCGCCCTGGCTGTCGCGGATCCAGCGCTTCCTGTACGACGTCTGTGAGCCGTACCTGCGCCTCTTCCGGCGGATCTTGCCGTCGATGGGCGCGTTCGATTTCTCGCCGCTCATCGGGACGATCGTGCTGTGGGTCTTTGCCGGGGCGCTCATGCGGATCCTCGACCAGTTCCACTAGAGGAGGAGCGAGAGATGGCACTCACACCAGTCGAGATCAGGCACCTGGCGCCGGGCAGGGGCTTCATGGGCTACAAGCGCGCGCCGACCGACAAGCTGCTCGCGGAGATCGCGACGTCGTTCGAGGACGTCTGGCGCGAGCGCGCCGACCTTGCTGACAAGGTCGATCAGCTCGAAGCGGACATCGTCCGGTACAAGGAGATCGAGTCGCTGTTGCGCGAGACGCTCGTCTCCGCTGAGCGCGCCGCGTCGCAGCTGAAGGAGCAGGCGAGGCGGGAGGCTGACATCATCCTGAACGAGGCGCACGCGGAGGCGCGCAAGGTGCAGCACGACGCGCGATCCGAGAACGAGCGGCTTGTGATCGAGTCACGGCGGATCAAGGCGCAGCTCGTCGGAGCGCTGGAGATGATCGACGACGCGCAGGACGTGGAGGACGCGGCCGCGAAGGCCGACGGCGATCCGCAGAACACCTGGCCTGGAGAGCCCGAGGCCGCCGCGGCATAAACTGAGCGCAGACCCGTTTCTCCGCGCGTCGTGCGAGGAAAGGACTGCGCTCATGACGATCGACACCGAGCACTTCCGTAGCGAGCTGCTGAATGAACGCGAGCGCGTTCAGGCCGCGATCGCAAATCTCCGCGACAGCCATCCCGGCTCGCTCGACGACGAGGTCGAAGAAGTCACGGGGACGTTCGACAACGACCATCTCGGCGAAACGGCGACCGCGACGCTCGACCGCGAGATCGACTACACGCTCGGCGAGAACTCGGGCCAGGTGCTTGCGGAGATCGACCGTGCACTCGCGCGCATCGAGGACGGCACGTACGGCACGTGCCGCGAGTGCGGCAAGGAGATCCCGGTCGAACGGCTCGAGGTGTACCCGTGGGCATCGCTCTGCATCGAGGACGCCCGAAAGGCGGAGCGGGGATGAGCGTAGGCTCGACGGAGCTCGTCGAGGAGCGGAGGCGCCGGCTTTGCCGGCGGCGGGAGCGGAAACGTTGACGGAGCCTGCGAGACAGCCGCAGCAGGACATCCGGGTCGGCTCGTCGACGAACGCGCTCGCGCCCGTGTCGTTTGCCGAGCGCTCCCTGGGTGCCGGGCCGGCGCAATGGCTCGCGCTGGCCACCATCGCCCTCTCGGCGCTCGCGGCCGACCAGCTGACGAAGTACATCGTCACGAGCCGGCTCGGCCTCGACGACAGCGTCCACGTCCTCGGGACGCTCTACATCCACCACGTCCAGAACTCGGGCATCGCGTTCGGGCTCTTCTCGCAGGCGACGGCGGTCGTGATCGTGCTCACCGGCGCGGCGCTCCTTTGGATGCTCGTCTTCTTCGCCCGCTCGGGCGCCCGGCATCCGATCCTCCCGGTCGCGCTCGGGCTCGTGATCGGCGGCAGCCTCTCGAACCTGCTCGACCGCGTCCGGCTCGGCTACGTCACGGACTTCCTCGACCTGCGCTGGTGGCCGGCGTTCAACCTTGCAGACAGCTTCATCGTCGTCGGGGTCCTCGTGCTCCTCGGCGCGCTCGTCCTGGCCGAGCGCGAGCCGCGGCGCCGGCACATGCGTGACGCGCCTCCTCGTCCCTCCTGAGTCTGCGGGCGGGCGGCTCGACCGCTTCCTCGCGCAGCACCCCGAGATCGGCTCGCGTGCGGTCGCGGAACGGTTGCTCGACGGCGGCGCTGTGCTCGTCGACGGACAGACGCGCGCGAAGAGCTACAGGCTGGAAGGGGGAGAGCAGGTCGAGTTCGAACCGCCGGCCGCACCGACGAGCACGCTCGAGCCGGAGGCGATGGATCTCGTCGTGCCGTATGAGGACGAGCACCTGCTCGTCGTCGACAAGCCCGCGGGGATCGTCGTGCATCCGGCGCGCGGGCACGTGAGCGGCACGCTCGTGCACGGCTTGCTCGCGCTCGATGCGGAGGGCGGCGATGCGCCCGATCGTCCTGGAATCGTGCACCGGCTCGACCGTGACACGTCCGGGCTACTCGTCGTCGCGCGCTCGGCGGACGCGCACCGGCGCTTGCAGGATCTGGTTCGTGCGCGCGACGTGACGCGCGAGTACGTCGCGCTCGTCGTGGGCCGCCCGCGCTCGCGCGCCGGCACGATCGAGGCGCCGATCGGGCGCGACCGGCACGACCCGCTCAGGCGTTCGCTCGACACCGACTCGCCCCGTGCCGCGGTGACGCACTTCGCAGTCGAGGAGCTGCTCCCGCAGCATGCGCTGCTGCGTGTCACGCTCGAGACGGGCCGCACGCATCAGATCCGCGTGCACCTCGCGGCGATCGACCTCCCGGTGTCCGGCGACCCGCTCTACGGCCGGCCGGGCGACCTCGATCTCGACCGGCAGTTCCTCCACGCACGCCGGCTTGCGTTTACGCATCCGATCACCGGCGAAGCGGTCGACGTGTCGTCTCCGCTGCCCGACGACCTCTCGCGCGCGTTGGAACGGGCGCGCGCGTGAAGACGTATGCCGGCTTCCGCCGTCACTGGGAGCCCGCGCGAGAAGGAGCGCAGCACGACGCGATCGACGAGTTCGTCGAGATCCGCCTCGCGTCGTACGCGGACGATCGAGACTTCCCCGGACGTGAAGCGACGTCTCGCCTGTCGCCGCTGATCGCGAGCGGCGAGATCACGATCGAGGACTGCAGCGCCGCGGCACTTGCTGCGCGCCCGTCGCGCGGCCGCGACAAGTGGCTGGACGAGCTCTGCTGGCACGACTGGTTCGAGCACGTGAAGGCGAGCGGGCTCGACACGCCGCTGCTCGAGCCGCGCTGGGATCCTCCCGGCGAGCAGCTCGAGCTCTGGCGGGCCGGGCAGACCGGCTTTGCCTTCGTCGACGCCGGCATGCGGGAGCTCGCGGAGACCGGATGGATGCACAACCGCGCACGCATGGTCTGCGCAAGCTTCCTCGTCAAGCACCTCCACCTCGACTGGCGCGCGGGCGAGGCTTGGTTCGCGGAGCGGCTCGTGGACTACGACCCGGCCCAGAACGAGGGCAACTGGCAGTGGGTCGCCGGCACCGGCATCGACGCACAGCCCTGGTTCCGCGTCCTGAACCCGGAACGCCAGCGCGAGCGGTTCGATCCGGACGGCTCGTACTGCGCGCGCTGGGCGGACGGCGGCTATCCGGAGCCGATGCTCGATCTCAAGGCCGAGGCCGCCGAGGCAAAAGAGCGGTTTCGGGCGGCCGCTCGCTAGACTGGCCTCATCCACGACCCACGACCCGGCGGCCAAGCCGCGGGCGACGGTGCCGGCTCCTGAAGCCGGTGCGCCCCGAGCCCCGCCGGAGCACCGCACTCACAACCACAAAGGAGCGAGATGGCAGTCGCGAGCATGCGCGACCTGCTGGAGGCCGGGGTTCACTTCGGTCACCAGACACGTCGCTGGAACCCGAAGATGCGCCGCTTCATCTTCACCGAGCGGTCCGGTATCTACATCATCGATTTGACGCAGACGAGCGAGCGCCTCGACGAGGCCGCCATGTTCGTCCGCAACCTCGCCGAGCGGAACGGCACGGTCCTCTTCGTCGGCACGAAGAAGCAGGCGCAGGACGCCGTCGAGGGCGAGGCCAAGCGCGTGAACATGCCTTACGTGAATCACCGCTGGCTCGGCGGGCTGCTGACGAACTGGCGGACGATGTCCGACCGGATCGAGCGGCTGCACGAGATGCGGCGTCTCCGCGACGAGGGGCAGATGGACCTGCTTCCGGCGAAGGAGCGCATCTCGATGGCCGGCGAGCTCGAGAATCTCGAGGCGAACCTCGGCGGCGTCGCCGACATGCGGCGTCAGCCGGACGCGGTGTTCATCATCGACCTGAAGAAGGAAGCTCTCGCGGTCCGCGAGGCCCGGCGGCTCGGGCTGCCGGTGATCGCGCTGGTCGACACGAACTGCGATCCCGACGAGGCCGACTACATCGTCCCGGGGAACGACGACGCGATCCGCTCGTGCGCGCTGATCACGAGGGTGATCGCCGACGCGATCGCGCAGGGCCAGCAGAAGGTGTCGGCGCGCGACTTCCAGAAGACGGAGGCGAACGGCGCGGCGCCGAAGGTGGCAGTCGAGGAGCCCGCAGCCGAGGAGCCAGCAGCCGAGGAGCCAGCAGCCGAGGAGCCAGTTGCGGCGGAAACGGAGGAGCAGTCATGAGCGTCGAGGTCCCGGCCAAGGTCGTCAAGCAGCTCCGCGACGAGACGGGCGCGCCGATGATGGATGCGAAGCGCGCGCTGCAAGAGACGAATCTCGACTTCGACGAGGCGAAGCGCTGGCTGCGCGAGCGCGGCATGGCTCAGGCCGCGAAGCGAGCGGGCCGCGACACGACGGAAGGCCTCGTCGGTTATCGGCTCGCCGACGACGGTACGAAGGGCGTCATGGTCGCGGTCGGGTGCGAGACGGAGCCCGTCTCGAAGAGCGACGAGTTCCAGTCGTTCGCAAAGAAGGTGCTCGAGGCCGTCGATGCGAGCGGTGCAGGTGCAGAGTCGGAGCTCGAGACCGAGCGCATCGATCTCGCCGCGAAGCTCGGCGAGAACATCGTCGTCGTCGGGGCCGCGCACTACGAGGCGACGAACGGCGAGCGCGTCTCCGCGTACGCGCATCCGCCCGCAAACAAGCTCGGAGTGCTCGTGCAGCTGCGCGGCGGCGACGAGGATCTCGGCAGGAAGGTCGCGATGCACATCGCCGCATCCAACCCGCAGTGGATCGACCGCGAATCCGTCCCCGAGGACACGCTCGCGACGGAACGCGACATCTACACGAGCTCGGACGAGGTGCAGTCGAAGCCGGAGCAGGCCCGCGAGAAGATCGTCGAGGGGATGCTCAACAAGCGCTTCTTCGGCGCGAACGTCCTCGTCGACCAGGAGTGGATCCACGACTCCTCGAAGACCGTCGGCCAGGCGCTCAAGGAGTCGGGCGCGGAGGTGGTCGACTTCGAGCGCTTCTCGGTCGCTGGATGAGCGTCCGCACCGAACCAGCCAGCGACGCGGTAGAGGCCGGCGGCGCCGGCTTTCACCGCATCCTCCTGAAGCTGTCGGGCGAGGCCCTCATGGGCATGCGCGACCACGGCGTCGATCCGTCGATCGTCCGGCACCTCGCAGGCGAGATCGCGTCCGTCCACGAGAGCGGCATCGGCGTCGCGATCGTCGTGGGCGGCGGCAACTTCTACCGCGGGCTCGCTGCAGCCGCCGAGGGGATGGAGCGGGCGACCGCCGACTACGCCGGCATGCTCGCCACGCTGCTCAATGCACTCGCGCTGCAGGACGCGCTCGAGGGCGCAGGAGCGCAGACGCGTGTGCAGTCGGCGCTCGAAGTGCGCGAGGTCGCGGAGCCTTACATCCGGCGGCGCGCGATCCGGCACCTCGAGAAGGGCCGCATCGTCATCTTCGCGGCCGGCACAGGCAATCCGTTCTTCACGACCGACACCGCGGCGGCGTTGCGGGCACTCGAGATCGGCGCCGACGCAATTCTCATGGCGAAGCACGGCGTGCGCGGCGTCTACGACGGCGACCCGAGGAAGGATCCGGCGGCGCAGTTCATCCCGCGACTCACGCATCTCGAGGCGATCGAGCGCGGCCTCAAGGTGATGGACACGACGGCGCTGTCGCTCTGCATGGACAACAAGCTCACGATTCACGTCTTCGAGCTCGCCGACGGCAACATCGCACGCGTCGTCGCGGGCGAGGACGTGGGTACCGTCATCGAGACCCGGTAGGAGGCGCGAGGCATGGCAACGGCCGACCAACTGATCAACGACGCACAGACTCGGATGGGGAAGTCTGTCGACCATGCGCGCGACTCGTTCAACACCGTTCGCACCGGGCGCGCCTCCGCGTCCCTGCTCGACCGGATCGAGATCGACTACTACGGCACGCCGACGCCGCTCAAGCAGCTCGCGACGATCGGCGTCCCCGAGGCTCGAATGCTGACCGTCCAGCCGTTCGACCCGAGCTCGGTCCGCGCGATCGAGAAGGCGATCCAGGAGTCCGACCTCGGGCTCACGCCGTCGAACGACGGCAAGCTCATCCGCCTGCCGATCCCGCAGCTGACCGAGGAGCGGCGCAAGGAGCTCGTCAAGGTCGTGCGCGGCCTGGCCGAGGAGCACCGCGTTGCCGTCCGCGAGATCCGACGCGACGCGATGAAACATCTCAAGGAGCTCGTCGACAACGGCGAGGTCGGCGCGGACGACGAGCGGCGCGCGGAGGAGCGCGTGCAGAAGCTGACGGACGACCACACGAAGCAGATCGACGAGCTTCTGAAGCACAAAGAAGCCGAAGTCATGGAGGTGTAGCCCTCCTTGGTCGCAGAGCGGGTACCGGCTGAGGTCCCGCGCGCCGTCGCGATCGTGATGGACGGCAACGGGCGCTGGGCGTCGGCGCACGGCGTCCCGGTCGCAGAGGGTCATCGCGCCGGCTCACGGGCGTTGCGGCCGATCGTCGAGACGGCGATCGACCTCGGTATCGAGTCCCTCGCGGTGTACGCATTCTCGACCGAGAACTGGACGCGCTCCGTTGACGAGGTCGCCTCGCTGATGGAGATCTTCGGCGAGACGATCGACCGCGAGCTGCTCGACCTCGCGCGCGAAGGCGTGCACACGCAGTTCGTCGGGCGCCGCGACCGAGCGCCGGACTGGCTCGAGGCGCGCATGCGTGACCTCGAGGCTGCGACCGCCAACGAGAAGCGGCTCAATCTCTGGATCGCGTTCGACTACGGCGGGCGGGCAGAGATCGTCGAGGCGGCGCGGCGGATCGTCGAGAGTGGCGACGAGATCGACGAGGCGTCGTTCGCGCGGCATCTGTACGCGCCGGGGATGCCCGATCCCGATCTTCTGATCCGCACGTCGGGCGAGCTGCGGCTGTCGAACTTCCTTCTGTGGCAGTCCGCGTACGCGGAGTTCGCGTTCACGGAAACGCTCTGGCCGGACTTCGGACCTGACGAGTTCAGGGCCGCAATCGAGGAATACGCGAGCCGCCGCCGTAGATTCGGCGGCAGATGAGCAGCTTTCTCTCGCGCATCGCTGTCGCGATCGTCGGCCTGCCGATCGTGCTCGGGCTCGTGTGGGCCGGCGGCTGGTGGCTTTTCGTGCTGCTCGCGATTGCAGGTGTCATCGCGGTGCACGAGTTCGTGACCATGGCGAGGCCGCTGCGGCCGCTCGCGCCGGCGGCCTACATCGGGACCTTTCTCGCGTTGCTCGGTGCGCAACGCAGCGGCGTTGTCTGGATGCTCGCCGGCTTCCTCTCGTCGTTCGTGGTCGCGTTCGCGTTGCAGGCGGTCTCCCGGACACGCGCGCCGGCGACTGCGGCGGTCGGGTCGACGATTCTCGGCGCGGCGTGGATCGGGCTCGGGCTCGCGTTCCTCTTGCTGCTCCGCCGCGAGGAAGTCGAGCCGCGACTGCTCGCCTTTACCGTGCTGCTGACGGTGTTCGCAGCCGACACGTTCGCGTACTTCGCGGGGCGGCTGTTCGGGCGCCGCAAGATGGCGCCGACCCTCTCGCCGGGCAAGACGTGGGAGGGCTTCGTCGTCGGCTCTCTCGTCGGGCTCTTCGTCGCGTTCATCTCGCTCTACAGCGACCGCGACCACTACGTGAAGATCTGGGAGGCGGTCGTGCTCGGCGTCGTCGTCGTCCTCGTCGCGGTCGCAGGCGACCTCTTCGAGTCGATGCTGAAGCGGGACATGCAGGTGAAGGACACCGGGAGGCTGCTCGGGGGGCACGGCGGCGTGCTCGACCGCGTGGATGCCCTGCTGTTTGCGGCGCCGGCTGCCTACTTTCTCGTGCTGGCGTTCGGGTACTCGTGAAACAGCGAACCGTCAGGCTCCTACACTGACGCCATGAAACGGGTCGCCCTGCTCGGCGCCACCGGCTCCATCGGCCGCCAGGCGATCGAGATCGTCGAGGCGCACCCGGAGCTCGAGCTGTGCGCGGCCGCGTCCGGCTCGACGCCGCTCGACGACGTCGACGCGCCGCTCAAGCAGGTCGGCGGCGACCTGACCGAGTTGCTCGAGCGGGCGGAGCCGGACGTCGTCCTGAACGCCGTCGTCGGCTTCGCCGGGATTCACGCAACGCTCTGGGCCGTCGAGAACGACGTCCCGCTTGCGCTCGCGAACAAGGAGAGCCTCGTCGCGGGCGGCGTCCTCGTGGGCGGGCGCGGCCGGATCATCCCCGTCGACAGCGAGCACTCGGCGCTCTTCCAGTGCCTCGAGGGCAAGACGGGCATCGAGAGCCTCGTGCTCACGGGCTCGGGTGGGCCCTTCAGGGGCCGGACGCGCGACGAGCTCGGCTCCGTGACACCCGAGGAGGCTCTCGCACATCCGACGTGGCGCATGGGCCCGAAGATCACAGTGGACTCCGCAACGCTCGCGAACAAAGGGCTCGAGCTGATCGAAGCGCACTTCCTGTTCGGACTCCCGTACGACCACATCGAGGTCGTCATCCAGCCGACCTCGATCGTCCATTCGCTTGTCCGTTTCCGCGACGGCGCGGCGCTCGCGCATGTCGGCTACCCGGACATGCGGGTGCCGATCTCCTACGCGCTCACGTATCCCGAACGGGCCGCAACCACCGTCCCGCCACTCGACTTCACCGCATTGACCCTTCAGTTCGAGGCCCCGGATGTCGAGACGTTCCCCATGCTCCAGCTCGCCCGGCAGGCCGGGGAAGAGGGAGGCACTGCGCCCTGCGCCTTCAATGCCGCAAACGAGGTGGCGGTCGCGGCGTTCCTCGAAGGCCGCCTGCCGTTCCTCGGCATCGCCGAGGTCGTCGCCGACACGCTCGACCGCGCGGACATGACGGCCGCGGCAGATCTCGAGGAGCTCGTCGACGCGGACCGGCGCGCACGTGAGCTCGCGGAGCAAGGACTGCCGGTCGCATGACCTGGTTCGTCGTCGTCATGGGGCTCGTGCTGCTCGTGTTCCTGCACGAGCTCGGGCACTTCAGCGTCGCACTCGCCGTCGGCATGCGCCCGCGGAGCTTTTACATCGGCTTCCCGCCCGCAGTCGTGAAGACGAAGCGGAACGGCATCGAATACGGAATCGGTGCGATCCCCCTCGGCGGGCTGGTGCGCATCCCCGGCATGCACCGTCCGGCCGCACGTGACCTGCAGACCTTCATCAGCCCCGCGATGCGCGAGGACGCAACGCTCGCTGCACCGGCGAAACGCGTGCAGCGTGCGCTGCAGGTCGACGACTTCGACGCAGCGCGCGCGGGACTCCCGGATCTGCGCGACGCAGTCAGGTCCGCGAAGCTGACCGAACGCGCGCGCCGCTCCGCAGACCGGGCGCTCCGCGAGGTCGACGACGGAACAGGCTCCGACGCCTACTGGCGCCAGGCGACGTGGAAGCGCATCGCAGTGATCGCCGCCGGCCCCGTGATGAACATCCTCGTCGCGTTCCTCATCTTCCTGATCGTCTATGCGACCGGCGCACCGTCGAACAATCTCGCGTCGACGAAGGTCGCGCAGGTCGAAGCGAACTCGCCGGCCGCGTCAGCGGGGCTGCAGGTCGGAGACAAGGTCGTCGCCGTGGACGGCAAGCCGACGCCGACGTTCGACACGGTGCGGACGCGAATCATCGCGAGTCACGGCAAGCCGATCACGGTGACGGTAGACCGCGGCGGAAACCGCGTGACGCTTCCGCCCCGTGCAACGAAGCGCGAAGGCAACCGCTACGTCTTTGGCTTCCTGCCGGCAGCGGAGCTCATCTCGCATCCGATCGGCTCGAGCGCGCGCCTCGCCGCGAGTGACTGCTGGAACGTCGTCACGGGGACGTTCGGTGCGCTCGGCGGGCTCGTGCACTCGAAGGAACGAGGCCAGCTGACGAGCACGGTCGGCATCGTCCGCGTCTCACAGCAGGCGCTGCGGGTCGACTTCAACTACTACCTGCAGATCGTCGGCTTCGTGAGCATGTCGCTCGCGCTCTTGAACCTTCTGCCCTTCCTGCCACTCGACGGAGGGCACATCCTCTTTTCGGTCCTCGAAGCCGTGCGGCGGCGCGCGATCGCGCGCGAGGTCTACGAGCGCGTGTCGGTGGTCGGCTTCTCTCTGATAATCCTGATCTTCCTCATCGCCTTCTCGAACGATCTCGGAGGCCACAGCCCCGGCTAAAGTTGACGCCGTGGCCAGCAAGCGGCAGATCACGGTAGGAGACGTCGCGATCGGCGGCGGCGCGCCCGTCGTCGTCCAATCGATGACGACGACGAAGACGCACGACGTCCCGGCGACGACAGCCCAGATCGCGGAGCTCGTGAGCGCCGGGTGCGAGATCGTCCGCGTCGCCGTCCCGAAGACCGAAGACGCCGAGGCGCTCGGCCGGATCGTCCGCTTCTCACCGGTCCCGATCATCGCGGACATCCACTTCAACGCGAGCCTCGCGCTGAAGGCGATCGAGCAGGGCGTCGCAGCAGTGCGGATCAACCCCGGCAACATCGGCGGCCCCGACAAGGTCGCGGACGTCGTCCGCGCGGCCAAGGCAAAGGGCATCCCGATGCGGATCGGCGCGAACTCCGGCTCGCTGCCGAAGCACCTCGAGGAGATCGCGCACCGCGACCAGGCGGAAGCGCTCGTCGAGGCCGCGCTCGAAGAGGTGCGCCTGCTCGAGAGCCTCGACTACTACGACTTCAAGATCTCGGTGAAGTCGAGCCACGTGCCGACGATGATCCGCGCGTACCGGATGCTCGCGGAGCGCGTGCCGTACCCGCTGCATCTCGGCGTCACGGAAGCGGGCACCGTCTTCAGCGGCTCGATCAAGAGCGCCGTCGGCATCGGCACGCTGCTCGCTGAAGGGATCGGCGACACGATCCGCGTCTCGCTCTCCGCCGATCCGGTCGAGGAGCCGAAGACCGCATTCGAGATCCTCAAGGCTCTCGGTCTGCGTGAGCGCGGGCCCGTGATGATCGCCTGCCCGTCATGTGGGCGCGACAACGTCGGCGTGCATACGCTCGCCGACGAGGTCGAGGCGCGGCTCGAGGGCTATCCGCAGGCCTTCGAGGTCGCCGTGCTCGGCTGCGCGGTGAACGGGCCGGGCGAGAGCGGTGACGCCGACTTCGGCATCGCCGGCGGACGCGACGTCGGCTTCATCTACGCGCACGGACGGGTGCTGAAGAAGGTCAGCTCGGACATCCTCATCGACGAGCTCTTCTTCGAGATCGACAAGTGGATCGCGGACGGGATGCACCGTCCGAAACGCCTGAAGATGGCGAAGCCGGCAGCGCTCGCCATGGCCGAAGCCTCGGCGATCCCACTCGAGTAGCCTGCCGGGACAACGGCGATGATTGACCGGGCATCGAAGCTCTATCTTCCGACGCTGCGCGACGACCCCGCCGATGCGGAGGCCGCGTCGCACAAGCTCCTCGTCCGCGGCGGCTTCATCCGCCAGGTGAGCGCGGGGCTGTGGACGTTCTTGCCGCTCGGGTATCGAGTCCACCGCAAGGTCGAGCAGATCATCCGCGAGGAGATGGCGGCGATCGGCTCGCAGGAGATGTATGCGCCGGTGCTGACGCCCGCGGAGCTGTGGCAGCAGACCGACCGGTATCGCTCCCCTGCGGTCTTCAAGCTCGAGGATCGAACAGGCCGCCCGTTCGTACTTGCGCTCTCGCACGAAGAGACGTTCACGCTGCACGCGACGGAGATTCAGTCGTACAAGCAGCTGCCGCAGATGTGGTACCACCTGCAGACGAAGGATCGCGACGAGCCGCGCCCCAAGGCGGGCCTCTTGCGCGTGCGCGAGTTCGTCATGAAGGACTCGTACTCGTTCGACCGCGACGAAGCTGGGCTCGACGTTAGCTTCCGCCTCCATGCGGACGCATACGTCAAGATCTTCGATCGGTGCGGCCTCACGTACTACCGCGTGAAGGCCGAGTCGGGGTTGATGGGCGGCTCGGAGAGCGACGACTATCTCGCGCCTGCCGACGCGGGGGAGAACATGCTTGTCACGTGTGAGAACGGCGACTACGCCGCCGACATGGATGCCGCGCGCGGCGTGCCGCGCGCGCCGCGGTTCCCGGAGCTGCTCGATGCGCCGGAGGAAATCGAGACGCCCGGCGTGACGACGATCGAAGGGCTCGCAGCGTTCCTGTCGATAGACGACGCGGCGACATCGAAGGCGATGCCCGTCGTGCCGACCGACGGGAGCGTCGTGCTCGCGCTCATCCGCGGTGACGACCGCCTTGCCGAGGAGAAGCTCATGGGCGAGCTGCAAAGCGATTTCCGTCCCGCGACGGACGAAGAGATCCGCGACGCGTTCGGCGCCGGCGGCGGCTCGCTCGGGCCTGTCGGCTTCAAGGGCCGGGTGATCGCCGACGAGACGCTGCGCACCGGGCAGTTCGTCGCCGGTGCAAACCGTGACGGCTGGCATCTCCGCGGCGTCGAAGCGGGTCGCGACTACGAGGCCGAGTTCGCCGACATCCGCACGACGAAAGAGGACGACACGTGCCCGAACTGCGGCGGACGGCTCATCGTCCAGACGGCGATCGAGCTCGGCCACATCTTCAAGCTCGGCACGCGCTACTCCGTTCCGCTCGGCGCGACGTTCCTCGACGAGGATGGGACGGAGAAGCCGCTGATCATGGGCAGCTACGGCATCGGGCCGGGACGCGTGATGGCGGCGATCATCGAGCAGCACCACGACGAGCACGGCATCGCGTGGCCGGCGGCGGTTGCCCCGTACGACGCGCACGTCGTCGCGCTTCCCGGGGCGGAGGAGATCGCGCTCCAGGCAGCGGAGGCGCTCGACGCCGCGGGTCTCGAGGTTCTGCTCGACGACCGGGACCTGCGCGCAGGGGAGAAGTTCGCGGACGCGGACCTGATCGGCTGTCCGATCCGCGTGACGGCAGGCAAGAAGAGCCTCGAGGACGGGCGGGTCGACGTTCGCAACCGCGCGACCGGCGAGGAGCAACGGTTAGCCGTTTCCGATCTGGGGAAGGAGGCGCAGTAGTGGCGCGGCGGCGGCGTTTCAGCGAGGAGTCGTTTGGGCCGACGATCGAGGTGCTCATGGCGGAGGCGGGGGTCACCTACCGCGAGCTTGCGGCGCGCACCGGTCTCTCGGCGGGCTACCTCAACCATCTCGTGCACGGGAACCGGCCGGTTCCGTCGAACGACGTCGTCCGAACGCTCTCCGATGCACTCGGGGTCGAGCCCGAGCACTTCCGCGAGTTCCGGCTGCGCGCGATCACCGACCGGCTCGAAGCGATGCCGGAGCTCATCGACCGCCTGTACAAGCGCCTGGGGTAAACGCGTAGGATCGCAACGTCGACCGGGAGGTGTGGGGACACGATGGCGGCGGTGAGCTTCGACGGGGTCACGAAGACGTATCCAGACGGCACAACCGCCGTCAATCACCTGGACCTGGAGATCTCGGACGGCGAGTTCATGGTGCTCGTCGGCCCGTCGGGCTGCGGGAAGACGACCGCCTTGCGGATGGTGGCGGGCCTCGAGGACATCTCGAACGGCCTGCTCAAGATCGGCGACCGGACGGTCAATCACGTCCCGTCGCGCGACCGCGACATCGCGATGGTCTTCCAGAGCTACGCGCTCTATCCGCACCTCTCGGTGTACGACAACATCGCGTTCGGCCTGAAGATCAAGAAGGTCCCGAAGGGCGAGATCGAGAAGCGCGTCAACGAGGCGGCCCGCATCCTCGACCTCGAGCCGTACCTGAAGCGCAAGCCGAAGGCGCTCTCGGGCGGGCAGAGGCAGCGTGTCGCGATGGGCCGCGCAATCGTTCGTCAGCCGGCCGCGGTCCTCATGGACGAGCCGCTCGCGAACCTCGACGCGAAGCTGCGCGTGCAAATGCGCGCGGAGATCGCGGGACTGCAGCGCGACCTCGGCGTCACGACGATCTACGTCACCCACGACCAGGTCGAGGCAATGACGATGGGCGATCGCGTCGCCGTCATGCGTAAGGGCGAGCTCCAGCAGGTCGCGGACCCGCAGACCCTCTACGACCAGCCGGTCAACATCTTCGTCGGCGGGTTCATCGGCAGCCCGGCGATGAACATGCTCGAGGCGACGCTCGAGCGCGCGAACGGAGGCTTGTCGGCGAATCTCGGCAGCCAGTCGATCGATCTCTCGGGCGAGACGATGGCTGCACACCCCGAGTTGAAGGCGTACGAGGGCAAGACCGTCGTTCTCGGCATCCGGCCGGAGGATCTCGAGGACGTCGCGCTCGCCGGCGACGCGCCGCAAGCGCACCGGCTCAAGGGCAACGTCGAGCTGACGGAGGCGCTCGGCTCGGAGATCATGGTGCACTTCTCGATCGACGCGAAGCACGCCGTCACGGACGAAGTCCGTGAGCTCGCTGAGGACACCGGCGACGACCGCGTTCCGCAGGAAGGCGGTGCGCAGGACAAGGCCACGCTCGTCGGCCGCTTCGGTGCACGCTCGCGCGTGCGGAACGGCTCGCCTGTCGACGTCGCAGTCGACACTCGCGCGCTGCATTTCTTCGACCCGGACACCGGGCTCGGCATCTACGACGGAACCACGAAGGGAGCTGCATGAGTCGCACACGAATCGCCGTGGCAGGCGTGGCGGTCACTCTGGCCCTTGTTGCCGCCGGGCTCGCGGGCGCGTCGCCCCGGGGCCACGCAACGTCTTCCGGGGTGAACGCGAGCATCAAGGGGACGATCACCTTCGACGGCATCTGGACCTCGTCCTCGGGCCAGAAGCAGTTCCAAGACGTGATCAACGCCTTCCAGAAGAAGTATCCCGGGGTCAAGGTCAACTACAAGCCGGTCGGCAACAACCTGCCGACGGTGCTCGCGACGGCGGTCGCCGGCGGTCATCCGCCCGACATGGCCGACATCGCACAACCCGGCACGGTGCAGCAGTTCGTGAACCAGGGCAAGCTGAAGCCGATCACGTACGCGCAGTCGACGATCTCATCGAACTTCGCACCGTCGTGGGCCAAGCTCGGCACGTTCAGCGGAAAGCTCTATGCGCTTCCGTTCAAGGCGGCCAACAAGTCGCTGTACTGGTACAACGTCCCCGCCTTCAAGAACGCCGGCGTCAAGCCGCCCGCGACGTGGGCGCAGCTGACGAAGGCGGCGCAGGTGCTGAAGGCGTCGGGCACCCCGGCGTACTCGCTGTGCGGCGCGTCCGGTTGGACGCTCACCGACCTGTTCGAGAACATCTACCTGCGGACGTTCGGGCCGGCGCAGTACGAGGCGCTGAGCACCCACAAGCT
>DATAOK010000057.1:0-14911 GCA_036265735.1 Gaiellaceae bacterium | reverse complement strand
CCGGTGTAGAGGACGTCGTCGACGAGGACGACGGTGCGGCCGTCGAGCGGGAAGTCGAGCTGCGTCTCGCGGACGAGCGGCTGCGCGTGCAGCGGGCCTTCGCCGCCGCGCACCTGCACGTCGTCGCGATAGAAGGTGATGTCGACGGCGCCGAGCTCGGGGGTCTCCCCCGCGCGCTCCTCGATCAGCCGGGCGAGGCGCTGCGCGAGCGGCACCCCGCGCGTCTGGATGCCGACGAGCGCGACGCGGTCGAGCTCCGGGTTGCCCTCGATGATCTCGTGCGCGATCCGCGACAGGGTTCGCGAGAGCGCGTCGGCGTCGAGGAGCAGCTTCCCGGCTTCCGCCTGGGACGGGACGTGCATGGTCAAACGACTCCTTTCCGGCCTCACTGGACCGGGTTAAAGGGGTTCGGGTCGCGCAGGACAGTATCGTGCGCGCCGGATGGACGGCAACCTTCTCGGTCGCTACGCGGATTTGATCGTCTCCGTCGGCGCGAACGTGCAGCCCGACCAGGTCGTCGCCGTCGAGGCGCTCCCGGACGCGCGCCCGCTCGTGCAGGAGATCGCGGCCCGCGCCTACGACCGCGGCGCACGGTACGTCGACGTCCAGTACTTCGACCCGGAGGTCAAGCGGATCCGTGCGTCGCGCGCCCGCGAGGAGACCCTCGGCTGGGTGCCGCCCTGGCTCGGCCGGCGCCTGCTCACGCTCGGCGAGCTCGACGCGGCGCGCATCGTGCTCGTCCCGCTCGTCCCGCCGGGCCTGCTCGACGGCGTCGACCCTGCCCGCGCGGGGATCGACCGCCTGCCGACGCTGAAGGAGAGCTTCGAGGTGATCGACAACCGCTCCGTCGCCTGGACGCTCTCGCCGTTCCCGACACAGCAGTGGGCGCGTGTCGTCTATCCCGAGCTCGACGACGGCGCCGCGCTCGACCAGCTCTGGCAGGACGTCGCGCATGTCTGCCGGCTCGACGAGCCCGACCCTGCGCAGGCCTGGCACGACCGCATCGAGCAGATCTGGCAGAACGCGCGGCGTCTGGACGAGCTCGACCTCGACGCGCTCCACTTCACGGGGCCGGGGACGGATCTCACGGTCGGCCTGCTTCCGAGCTCACGGTTCGCGAAGGAGGGCGGCTCCTCGCAGACGCGTACGGGCGTGCACCACGTGCCGAACATCCCGACCGAAGAGGTCTATACAACGCCCGATCCGGAGCGGACGGAGGGCGTCGTCACGGCGACCAAGCCACTCGATGTTGCGGGCTCGCTCGTCAAAGGCCTGCGCATTCGCTTCGAAGGCGGACGCGCGGTCGAGATCGACGCCGATGCGAATGCGGAAGCGCTGCGCGGACGCTGCGCAGCCGACGACGGTGCGTCTCGACTCGGCGAGGTCGCGCTCGTGGACCGCGAGAGTCGCATCGGGCGGCTCGGCCGCACGTTCTATACGACGCTCCTCGACGAGAATGCGGCGAGCCACCTCGCACTCGGCGATGCGTACTCGGCGCCGGTCGCAGATGCAGCCGACATCCCGCGCATCAACGCGAGCGCCGTGCACATCGACTTTATGATCGGCTCCGACGACGTGACCGTCACCGGCAAGCGGAAAGACGGCGGCAGCGTGCCGATCCTCGTCGGCGGCGCCTGGCAGATCTAAGCGCGCGCGTGGGCTGGCAGTGGGATCCCACGCTGTACGAGGGCAGCGCCGAGTTCTACGCGCGTGGACGAATGCCGTACCCGCAGGCGCTTGCGGACGTGCTGCGTGACGAGCTCGGGCTCGACGGCACGGGGCGGCTGTTGGACGTCGGGTGCGGCCCCGGGAAATTGACGGTCGTGCTGGCGCCGCTCTTCGCGGAGGTCATCGGGATCGATGCGGACGCCGCGATGGTTGCGGAGGCGACGCGGCGCGCGCCGGCGAACGCAACGTTCCGGCAGCTCCGCGCCGAAGAGCTTCCGGCCGACCTCGGCATGTTCCACGTGATCGCGTTCGCGCAGTCGTTTCACTGGATGCAGCAGATGGAGGTGGCAACGATCGTGCGCACGATGCTGCAACGAGGCGGCGCGTTCGTGAGCCTGGGCGCAACGACCCACGAAGGCGACGGCAGCGTGCCGCGCGAGGCGATGAAGGAGCTCGTCCGTTCCTACCTCGGCCCGACGCGTCGCGCGGGGCAGAGCGCGATCATGGACGAGGGGCCTGTATGGAACGCGCCGGCGGCGCTTCACGCAGCGGGCTTCGGCGAGCCGCGCGAGGTTCACGTGCCCGCCGGCCAGATCTACGAACGCTCCGAGGACGACATCGTCGCGTCGGTCTTCTCCCAGTCCTGGTCCGCACCGCACCTCTTCGGCGAGCGCCTCGGCGAGTTCGAGCGCGACCTGCGCGCGTTGTTGCGCGAGCATGCGCCCGCAGACGGTTACCGCGAACGGCTACGCGACGAAACGGTGCTGATCGCGCGTCGCTAGGGCTCGGAGATCAGGTCGTCCGGCTCGGAGAGCGCTTCGATCGCATCCTCCGCAGCCTCGAGCGAGTCCTCGGGTACGAGCACGGTCAGCGGGTCGTCCTCCCCTTCGGCGCCGATCTCGGAGTCGATGCCCGCGCTCTGCAAGAGCTCGCGGAGCTGCTCGGCCTCCGCCGCGTCACCCGCTACCGCCACCTGCACCATCCGCGCCATCGCCGCCCGATGATACGGGCCGCGCTCCGGCCTTGACGAGCGTAGGCGCCCCCCGCTCCGGGAACGGGATCTCGATCGTGTCGAAGTCTCGAGGGACGACGGTCTCCGGGAACACGGCGCGCGCCTCCGCGGCGAGCTCGCGGCCGAAGTAGCGGGTCGACAAGTGCGTCAACGCGAGCAGCCGAACCTCCGCGAGCTTTGCAACCTCTGCCGCGTTTGCCGCCGTCGAGTGCAACGTCTCGCGCGCACGCTCGTCCTCCTCCGCGCCGAACGTCGCCTCGTGCACGAGGACATCCGCGCGATGCGCCGCTTGCACGACCGCGGGCGAGGGCGCGGTGTCGCCGGCGAGCACGAGCTTGCGCCCCGCGCGAGCCTGGCCGAGCACCTCGTCCGGTGTCACGACGGTGCCGTCGGGCAGCGTGATCGGTTCGCCGCCCTGGAGGATCCCGCGCTCGCGCCCCGGCGGAACGCCGAGCGCGTCCGCCGCCTCCACGTCGAAGCGGCCGGGCCGTTCGTGCTCGACGAGCGCGTAGCCGACTGCCGTCACGCCGTGGTCGAGCGCGAACGCTTCGATGCGATACTCGCCGCGCTCCAGCTCGTCGCCCGGTCCGAGCTCGACGAGCTTCAGCGGATACGGCAGCCGGCCGAGGAACGGCTTCAGCTGCGCGAACAGCGCCTGCAGCCCCGCCGGGCCGTAGACGGTGAGCGGCAGCTCCTCGCGACCGCGCAGTGCGAACGTCTTCAGCATTCCGGGGAGACCGAGGAAGTGGTCCGCGTGGAAGTGCGTGATGAAGACCTCCTCGAGATCCGGCAGGCCGACGCTCGACCGCTGCAGCTGCCGCTGCGTCCCCTCGGCGCAGTCGAAGAGCAGCCGCTCGCCGCCGCGGCGAACGAGCAGCGCTGCGGGTGCGCGCTGCGCGGTCGGCATCGACGCGGAGGTGCCGAGAAACACGAGGTCGAGATCCACGCGGCGATAGTAGGCTCTCGCGCGTGGCCGACCCGACTGTCCTCGAGGTCTACCGCCGCGAGATCACGCCCGAGCTGTACACGGAGATCCGCGAGCTCTACAAGGCGCATTCGATCGCGGAGGACGCGCGCGACCTCCCGGGCCTGATCGCGACGCTCACGCCGGACTGCGTCTACGAGCTCGTGCAGACCGGGCATCGGTGGGAGGGGCACGAGGGCGCGGCGCGGTTCTACACGCAGCTCCTGACCGCGTTCCCGGACATCCACTTCGACCTCACGGACATCGTGATCGGCCCGCAGGGCGTCTGCGAGGAGGCAAACGTCGGCGCGACCTGGCAGGCGGAGTGGCTCGGCGCGCCGCCGACCGGCGAGCGGCTCGAGTGGAAGGTGATCATCTGGTTCCCGTGGGACGAGGAGCGCAAGCGCTTCCGCGGCGAGAAGGTCTACGTCTCCGGGATCGAGCTGCCGTCTGCCGGCTGAAACGGCGGGGGTTACGCCCCGACGTCCGAGTGCCGGTTTTCGCATTTCTCGTCCACAGCAGTTTCGGCTGCTCACCGCCGATTTCGACGATGCGTGCCGGCCGGACGGGACGTGGACGGGGGTAACCCCCGCTCGAGGCTCCGATCTAGCCCGGGAGGACGAGCGCCTGCCCCGGGACGAGCGTCCCCGAGGTCAGGTGGTTCCGCTGCTCGAGCTTCCAGACGCCTTCGCGCGGGTCGCCGCCGTACGCATGCGCGGCGATCGACCAGAGCGTGTCGGACGGCTTCACGACGTAGTGCCGCTCCGGCCCCGCCCCGTGCGAGCTGCGAGCGGCGAGCCCCACCGCGAGGGCTGCGACGAGGAGCACGATGAGAAACTTCCCGAACATGTGTTCGTCATGGTAGAGCGAACAGACGTTCGTGTCAAGTGAGGGGCAGAAGCTCGGGAAAGAGCTCGCCGCCGCCGATCCGGATCACGATCATCGAGTGGAACGGCGCCTGCCGGCGCTCTGTCGGCGAGCCGGGATTCAGCAGCCAGATCGCGCCCCGCCGCTCGACCACGGGCAGGTGCGAGTGCCCGAAGACGATCGCCGCACAGCCGGGAAACCGCTCGAGCAGCGACTCCTCGCTCACCGCGATGTGGCGCATCCCGACCTCGACGCCGCCGAGGTCGACGACGAGTTCTTCCGGCAGCACCGAGGCCAGCGCCGGCTCGTCGACGTTCCCGAGCACCGCATGCACGGGGGGCCCGAGCGCCCGCAGCTCCTCGAGCGCGGCAACGCTCGCGATGTCGCCCGCGTGCAGGATCGCGTCCGCGCGGCGCAGCTCCTCCAGACATGACTCGGGGAGCCGTCTGGCTCCCCGAGGAAGGTGCGTGTCCGAGATGACCGCGACGCGCGTCGTCACGGCCGCCGAGGCTACTTCTTCTTGGGCTTCGGCTTCGCCTTGTGCTTCGGCGTCGTCCCGCCCGCGGACGCAACCTTGCGCTGGCCGGGCGACCACGAGATCAACGGTCCCGCGCACGCCGCGCGACCTTGCGCAAACAGCGGAGCGTCCGCGGAGTACGCGAGCTTCGGCTGCGAGACGCCGGCGCCACCCGCCGTCAAGAGCCCGCTCTGCCAGCCGCCGCCGACGTACTTGCCGCTCTCGTCATGACCGTCGCGGTACTTCTCATCGACGAGCAGGAAGAGCTGGACGCCGACAACAGTCGGGTCGCAGGCGAAGTACTTCGTCGCGAGCTGCCGGAGATATGCGGCCTGCGTCGCCTCGCTCACGACCGGCACGTTCTCGCCGTGCACGTACTGCGAATACCGCGACGTGTCGGTCTGCCAGCCGATCTCGTCGACCACGAACGTGAGGCCGTTGAGCGTCGTCGGCTGGGCGGTGCCGTGGAACGCGTCCCACACCGCCTGCTTGACGCGCGCGAGATCCGGGACCCCGAAACGGTCGGGGTTCGCGTAGCTCACGCTCGGCCCGTCGGTCGGGCTGCTCGGGCTCGGATACGGATGCACCGACAGCTGATCCATGATCGGCTTCGTCCGTCCGGACTTGCGATAGGCGGCGCCGACATCGCGGAGGAACACGAGCGGCTCGTTCGACTGGTTCGTCGAGGCACGCGGCGAGAGACCCATCCCGATCACATTCGCCAGCGGGTCCGCCGCGTGGAGCGCGTCGTAACAGGTTGCGAGCAACGCTTCGTACTGACCGGCCGCAACGTCGCGCCCGTGCGAGTCCTTCTGGGGCGACCAATACAGCCGCGTGTTCGTCTCGTTTCCGACGATGAAATCGTGGATCCCCCACTGGGCCACCGTCGTCGCGACTTGCTGCGCCCACGTGCAGAAGGTGACCGGGTCATGCACCGACCCCTTCATCGAGTACAGCGACAGGAGGACGCGCACGCCGGCAGCCTGCGCCTTGGGCGCGGCGCGCTGGAGGAACGGCAGCTCGTCGATCGCGGTCGGGTTGCTCGGATCGAACGCGAGCGTCCAGCGGTTCTGCGTCAGGCTCGCGCCCTTGAGCTCGCCGTAGAACCAGTCGCCGCCGTCGTCGGCGTACTTCGACGCGTCGTCCGCGGCACCCCACGCGATCGGCGGGACGGTCGAGCCGCCGGTGGTGGTGGTCGGCGGAGCGGTGGTGGTCGTCGTCGTATCGGTCGTCTGCGCGGGCGGATCGTCGGCCGCGCCCGTCGCGGCGAAGAATCCTGCGGCGAGGAGCGCGCAGACGCAGAGCGCTCCAAAGACTTTGGCTTTCACGTGCGTGCCCCCTTCGGCGTGGCCAATCCGGCACGGCCTGGATCGGCCGCCGAGGGGCGGGAGTTTAGAGGTTTTGACGGTAAATTCTCACCCAAATTGGGTGATTCTTAACCTCTGCGCACGCGTTTCTTCGCCGCTGCGCCGAGCGTCACCGTGACCGTGGAGGTCCGGCCCGCGTTCGTCTCGGCCTTCAGGACGACCGTCGCCGTACCGGCCCCGAAGCCCGTCGGCACCTTGACGGTGGCCGTCGTTCGCGGCGCAGCGCCGCTCGCCCCGGCCGTCTTCGAGCCGCTCTTGAACGTCACCGTGTAGGTGAAGCCCTCGCCGGCCGCCAGCTGGAGATAGATGCCGCCGCCGCTCACCGTCTTCGTCGCGAACGGGGCCGGGCTCGAATACGGGAACGTCTTGTAGAGCGGAGCAACCGCCGTCGTCGAGTAGAGGAAGCTGCCGAGTGTCTGCCAGACGCCGCCCGAGCACTGGCCGTTGTCCGCGTTGATCGCATGCTTCACCGACGCGGCCGAGTCCGCAGCCGACGGCCGCTCGCTGAAGTCGGAGTGCAACACGGCGCTCTGGAAGCCGGTGCGATCGGTCTCGTCGATCTCGTGGAAGATGTGAAAGTCGGTCAGCGTCGGCTCGCAGTTCGCGAGGTGCACGAGCTTGTCGTAATCCTGCGCCTGCTTCGCTTCGTTGACTACCGGGACGTTCTCCGTGTTGAAGTAGCCGGGAAGGCCCGTCGTGTCGACCTGCCAGCCCGTCTCGTCGATGAACATGCGCGACGTGTCGCCGAAGAGCGTCGTTCCAGTGCCGCTGACCGGATAGCCGGGGAGCGTGGGCTGGCCGGTGCCGTGGAACGCGTCCCAGATCGCAAGCTTGATGCGCGCAGCGTTGACGCAGCCGGTGTTCGGCCACGCGTAGCCGGTCTCGACCTCGTCGCTGTTCACGTTCGGGTAGCAGTGCCACGAGAGCTCGTCGAAGAGCGGCTTCATGCGACCGCTCGCGCGATACGCGTCGCCGAGCGCCTTGATGTAGCGCACCGGCGAGAGCGACGAGTTGCTCGACGCGCCGGGATCGTCGTTGCCGCGCGGGGACAGGCCGAGACCGATCACGTCGAGCGTCGGGTCGGACGCCTTGAGCTTGTCGTAGCAGCTCGCAAGCACGGTCTCCATCGCCGCGGGCGACGCCGGCTGCGAGCCGTTCCAGATCGGCTGCCAGAACTTCGGCTGGTTCGGCTCGTTTCCGATGATCACCTTGCGCACCGACGGGTAGCGCTGCATCACCTTGACCGCGTAATCGCAGAATGAGCCTGCAGCGTCGGGCGTGGTCGGGGCGAGCGACGCCTTCTGCGGGTAGATCGCGAAGACGACCTGGATGTGGTGGGCCTGGGCGACCGGGATCATCCGGTCGAGGAACGCCTGGTCGACGATCGTCTGCGAGCCGTCCCAGAACACGGCGACGCGGTTCGACGTCGTGTTGAGCGCGTTCATCTCCGTGAAGAGGCGCGCGCCGCCGTCGTTCGCGTACTTCGTGCCGTCTTCGGAGAAGCCGATTTGCGGACCGGCGGCAGCCGCTCCCGTGATGATGAGCGCGAGCGCGCCGACAATTGCCGCAGCAAGCTTGTTCAAGGCTGTGTTCCTTCCGCAGGAGACCGCAGGGTTCGACGGTCAATGTCGGACGGGTTGCCTTGGGGGACAACCCTCGTTCGAGCTAACCCTCAGCGGGCGAGCACGGCGTCGACGAGCCGCGCGGCGCCGAAGCGCACGGGATCGTCGGCGGTGAGGCCGGTCTCGGCCTCTGCAGCGGCGATTGCCTCGCGGGCCTCGTCCTCGCCGACCCGGCGGGTGTTCAGGGCGATCGCAACGACCTTGGCCGGGCGCGCCGGAAGCGCGAGCCGCTCGTGCAGGTCGATCAGCTCGCTGAGGCTCGGGATCCGGTGTGGGCCGCCGCCCGCCCCCTCGATCTCGTCGTGCCCGACCTCGTGGCAGAGCACGAGCGAGTGCGGCACGGAGCCGTGATAGAGGCCGAGCGTGACGCCGGAATAGACCGGATGCAGGATCGCGCCCTGCCCCTCCACCCAGAGCAGCTCTCCGCCACGCTCGTGGCCTTCCACAACAAGCCGCTCGGCGGCGCCCGCGATGAAGTCGGACACGACCGCATCGACGGCGATGCCCCAGCCGGCGATCGCGATTCCGGTCTGCCCCGTCGGGACGAAGACGGATTTGACGCCGCGCCCACGTGCCTCGCGGTCGAGCTCGAGCGAGACCGTCATCTTCCCGATCGCGCAGTCGGAGCCGACGGTGAGGACGATCGTCGCCGGGACCGCGAGGTTCTCGCCGGTCGCGGTGGAGAGATCCTTCGGCGGACGGCGCAGGTCGCGCAACTCGACGCCGCGGGTGCGCGCGAGCTCCGCGAGCTCGGGGTCGTCGGCCAGGAAGACGTGCAGGCCGTTCTCGATGTCGAGCCCGGCGTCGACGCACTGCCGCAGCAGGTCGAGCCATGCCGGCGGGAAGCGCCCACCCTGCGTCGCCACGCCTACGAGCGCGGTCGTCGGCTCGTACTGCATCGCAGCCTCGACCGTCTGCACGACCGGCACGCCGTGCTCGCTCGAACCGGGATCACGCGTCGAGTCGAGAATGGCGACGACGTCGTCGCGGCGATATCGCAGAACGCCGTGCGCCGTCTTGCCGTAGTGCGGGTCGGCGCTGAAGCCCTCTGCGAGGACCAAATACGTCATGCAGGCGCGACGCCGAGACCGGGCGCGTCCGCCGGCAGCTGCACGCCGTCGGTGAACTCGACACCGGGGAACGGGTCATGCGAGACGAGGATGTTGCCGTCGAGGTCGATGTGGTCGAAGAGGCTCGAGATGCTCGCGCCCGCGGCGATCGAGATCCCGGACTCGACCATGCAGCCGAGCATCGTGCCGAGTCCGAGCGCGCGGGCGGCGGACACCATGCGCACCGCCTCGCGGATGCCTCCGGACTTCGCGAGCTTCACGTTGATCCCGTGCGCAATGCGCCCGCACTCGGCAACGTCGTCGAGCGTATGGCAGTTCTCGTCGACGTAGATCGGGATCGGCGACTCGCGCTTCAGCGCATCCGACTCGAGGATCGCTTCCGCCGGGATCGGCTGCTCGCAGTACTGCAGGTCGAACTGCGCAAGCTCGCGGAGGTTGTCGAGCGCCTCTCCTGCACTCCAGCCTTCGTTCACGTCAACCTGCATCGGCAACGTGGTCGCGCCCCGCACGGCGCGCACGCGCTCGACGTCGAGCCCATCGCCGGCACCGAGCTTCAGCTTCAGGCGGCGGAAGCGCGGATCGGCCTCCGACGCGCGGCGCGCCATGTCGTCTGGGTCGCCGAGCCAGATCGTCCACGTCGTCGGCGGGCCTACGCGGCGGACGCCGAGCAGCTGGTACACCGGACGGCCGACGAGCTTGCCCTGCAGGTCGTGCAGCGCCATGTCGAAGGCCGCACGCGCGGCGAACTCGCGCGCTGGCAGCCGCGCCATGACCTCGTCGAGCGCAAACGGATCGTCCCCAAGCGAGTCGGCATGCTCTTCGATGTACGCGAGCGCGGACTCGGGGGTCTCGTTGTACCGGTCGATCGGCGCGGCCTCGCCGTAGCCCCGCACGCCGCTGCACGTGACGGCCACCTGCACGACGTCCTCCGAGTCGCGCGCGCTGCGCGAGATCACGAACGTCTGCGCGAGCTCGAGCGTCGCAATGTGAGCCTCGACCTGCACCCGGAGGAGGCTACACTGGCGTCTCCCCGCGCCCGTAGCTCAGGGGATAGAGCGCGCGCCTCCGGAGCGCGAGGTCGCAGGTTCGATTCCTGCCGGGCGCATTTGGCGAGAGCCGAGGCGCGGCGATGGATTCGCCGCACCCCGGCTCAAGGTCGGATGCGCTTAGGGCGCGATCGTTATTTCGCCCGTAGCGCCCAGGAAGCGGATGCTGTAGTGGCCGTACGTCGCCGGGAACGGCGGCAAGCCAACATTGTTGTCAACGATGATGTATTCGCCGTTCGGATCAGTCGGCGTAACCGGCGATGGGGGGACAGGAGACGAGATCGTCTCCCACGTCGAGTCGAACGAGATGTGTCCCGCACCCTGCTGTCCAGGACCGCCGCCGCCGACCGTATGACCACACTCGGTCACCTGCGCGTTGGCGGTCCCGTCCGGCAGTAGCGCGATCCAGCCCCAGGCGCCTCCAAGCCCGAAAACGTTCTGGCACGGCGCCTTCGGGTTGTCGCAGTTCAGCGAGAACGTGACCTGGTACTGCGCGTGGCTGTAATCACTCCCGCCCGCCGCCGCCGTGCCAGAGCCAAACGCAGCAACGGCCATGACTAGAACGGCAATCAAAACCGGCAACCGGAGAAGCTTCCGCATACAAATCGACTCCTCTCTCCCCAAGGACACGGTCGCCTGCCTGTGGGGTAGCCAAGAGCCAAGCGCGGAGATCGAGGCCTGTCAATGGAGCAAACCTCTGAGCGGCGCGCGAGCACCTAAGCGCGGCGCACTCGCTCCAGACGCGTCTGACGCTCGCGATGGGTGGTCCGAGGTCTCCGGACGCACGGACGCGGCCATGCCCAGAAACTAGTCGGATGCGCAGCTATCTCCGAAGCCTCGACCCGCACCTCCCGCGGGACGTCTACGTGCTCGAGGCCGGCGCACTCGTCAACGCGTTCGGGAACGGCGTCGTCCTGCCGTTCCTGCTCATCTACCTCCACAACGTCCGCGGCATCTCGTTCGGGCTCGCCGGGCTCGCCGCTGCGGAGCAGTCCGCCGCGGCGCTCGCGAGCGGCTTCATCGCGGGAACGCTGACCGACCGGATCGGTGCGAAGCGCGTGCTGCTCGGCGCGCTCACCGTGATGACGGCCGCGTTCGCCTTGATGCCGGCGATCCACATTGCGTGGCAGGCGTTCGCGGTCTACGCGCTCTGGGGGCTCGGGAGCGGCTCCTTCTGGCCCGCCCAGTCGGCGCTGCTCGCGGGGCTCACGCCGGCGCAGCGGCGCGCTCCTGCGTACGCGTTGCAGCGGCTCGCCATGAATGCAGGCGTTGCGCTCGGCGGCGTCGCAGCAGGGTTGATCGCCTCCGTTCGGCATCCAGGCTCGTTCACGGTTCTGTTCGTCATCAACTGCGCGACGTTTGTCGGATACATGCTCGTGCTCGTGCGGGTGCGCTCGCCGGAGCTCCACGAGGAACGGCTCGGCGGCAGCTGGCGCGCAGTCGCACGCGACCGCGTCTTCACCGCGTTCACGGCGCTCAACGCGGCCTTCATGGCCGCCGCGATCTCGTTGATGGTCGAGCTGCTCCCCGCCTTCGCGAAGAACGTCACGCACGTGAACGAGCGCGAAGTCGGGATCGTGTTCGCGCTCGACGCGGTCGGGGTCACGCTGTTCCAGCTCCCCCTCGTGAAGCTCGCCGAAGGCAGGCGCCGCATGCGCGGCCTCGCCGCGATGGGCGTTCTCTGGGCGCTGTCGCTGCTGACGGTCTGGACCGCGGGCGAGTGGTTGCGCGCAACAACCGCATTCGCGCTGCTCGCGGTGGCGATGCTCGTCTTCGCCGTCGGCGAATGCCTGCACGGAGCGATCCACGCTCCGCTGAGCGTCGACCTCGCCCCGCCGCGGATGCTCGGCCGCTACGTCGCGGCGGCGAGCCTCTCGTGGCAGATCGGCTGGATCATCGGCCCCGCGGGCGGCGGCTTCCTGCTGCAGCACGAGCCGCTGCTGCTCTGGCCGATCGCCGCAGGCGTCAACCTCGCGTGCTCGGCCGGTGCGCTCGCGCTCGAGCGACGCCTGCCGCCGGACGTACGCATGACGCCGGCGCACGTTGTCTCCGGTTCATGATCAGCGCGTGACGCAGGAGACGATCTACGCGCGGCACAGGATCGAAGCGATCGGCGGCACCGGCGCCCTTCTGCTGACCGCGCTCGCCGCGCACTCGCATGGATCGAATGGACTCGCGATCACGCTCGCCGTCGGTTCGGTGCTCCTTGCGCTCTTCGTCCTGCGCAGGCCGCGCCTGCGCGTCGACTCCGGCGGGCTCACGGTCGTCAATCTCGTACGGAGCCGACGCGTCCCCTGGCAGGAGATCGCGGGTTTCGGCTACGACACGTGCCTGACGATCCGGCGTACCGACGGCAGCCTCGTGCGGGCGATCGTCGTCAACACGAACTTCCGCAGCGGCTACTCGCAGGCGCGCATGGATGCAATCGTCGCCGATCTTCAAGAACGGCTCGCCGCTGCGAACGGCACGAGCGTGAGCCGCGAGCTGGAACGTCCTGCACGCGGGTCGCGCAACATGGGATTCCGGACGACGATCGTCGTCTGGTCAGTCGTCTGCGGCTTCTTCCTCATCCTCGGCGTCGTGACCGCCTGGAACGCAGCGGCTGGGCTCCCGCGGACGTACTCGAGCCTCGACGCCCACGGCGTCCACGAGACGGCGACGTTCGCCGGCTGCCGTGTGATCGACGTCCGGGAGCACGAATGCCGGCTGAGCCTCGCGGGCCGCACGTGGAAATACTCGGAGGACTACCCGCAGTTCAGCGGCCTCGGGCTCGGCGCCCCTGTCGACGTCCTCGTCGACCCGAAGCATCCGGCGACCGTCTACACAGCCCACGACGTCGCGCTTCGCTACGACGCCGGCTTCGGCCCGCTTGCGATCTTCGGGATCGTCCTCGCCGTCGCCGGCTTCCTCGGCCTCGCGTTTTTGCTCTGGCTGCAGCATCTCGCCGCGGTTACGCGATCACGCTTTTCGGGGAATGCCTGAAGGGGCAACGGGGTACACTCCGAACATGCCTGCGAACGCGACCGTGGACCCCCTCAGTACCGATGCCCAATTTGCCCCGCATCCGTCCGCGCCGTGTCGGGTCGCAGCCGCACTCGGTCGACGTCGCCCCGCGGCCCCGGCTCGCTGAGCTTCAGGCCGAAGGCCTGACCTGGATCCACCTCGAAGCGCCGACCTCCGACGAAGCACAGCTGCTTGCAGCACGGTTCGGCTGGCACCCGCTCGACATCGAGGACGTCCTCTCGCGCCGCGAGCGCCCGAAGGTCGACAACTACTCCGAGGAAGAGTCCGGCGGCTACCTGTTCGCCGTCCTCCACTTCCCCGTCTACAACGCGGGCGTCGGACGGCTCGACGCGGGCGAGCTCGACGTCTTCGTCGGGCCCGACTATCTCGTCACGCTGCCGACCGTCGAGCTGAAGCCGGTCACGCGGCTCTTCGAGCGGTGCTACGGAAGCGAGGAGCTGCGGCACAACCTCTTCTCGCGCGGCTCGGGGCGCCTGCTCTACGAGGTGCTCGACGACCTCTACGACTACTGCTTCCCGATCCTCGACAAGATCGCGCTGAAGCTGCGCCAGATCGACGAGGAGATCGACGAGGTGCAGCCGCGCGCGAAGGAGCGCGTGCGCGACATCCACAAGGTGAAGCAGGAGATCATCTCCTACCGCAAGATCGTGCGACCGCAGCGACCGACGCTGCGACTGCTCGAGCGCGCCGTCGAGCGCTTCCTGCCCGAGGAGCTCGAGCTCTACTTCGACGACATCGTCGACGCAAGCGAGCGCATCTGGGACAACCTCGACAACTACAAGGAAGTTGTCGAGGCGCTCGAGGACACGAATGAGTCGCTCATCTCACATCAGCAGAACGACATCCTGTACGTGCTCACGATCTTCAGCGTCGTGATGCTGCCACTGACGTTCATCACGGGCTTCTTCGGGATGAACGTGAAGTTCCCCGGGTTCGACAGCGCCGCGGGCTTCCTCGCGACGATCGGGTTGATGCTCGTCATCCTCGCGTCGATGATCGGCTTCTTCCGGTACAAGCGCTGGCTATAGCGCCCCTTCCAGCGATGCATGTCCGCTTCTGGAACGCGAGCACACTGCGCGCTGCCGCGTCCTCAGTCGCATCCGTAGCCACCGCTACGAATGCTCCCTGCGTCCTTGCCGCGCTTGGTGCCCGCGCCCCAGAAGCTAGACGACATCACTGAAAGGGGCGCTAAATGCAGCATCTCTGGGCGCCGTGGCGTCTCGAATACATCCAGACGGCCGACGAGCAGGACGGCTGCGTTTTCTGCCGCGCAGCCGAAGGTGACGACGTCGAACAGCTCGTCGTGCATCGCGGCGAGCGCGCCTTCGTCCTCCTGAACAAGTTCCCGTACGCGTCCGGGCATCTGCTCGTCGCGCCCTACCGGCACGGACTCAACTTCGACGACCTCGGCGACGAGGAGGCGCTCGAGATTCACCGGCTCGGCGGTGAAGGCGTCGCCGCGCTGCGTGAGGTCTACAAGCCCGAAGGGTTCAACCTCGGCTGGAACATCGGGCGCGTCGCCGGCGCGGGGATCCCGGACCACGGCCACCTGCACGTCGTCCCGCGCTGGAACGGCGACACGAACTTCATGCCGGTGCTCGGAGACGTGAAGGTGCTGCCGGAGCACCTGCTCGCGACGCGCGAGCGGCTCGCCGCCGCCTGGCCCACATAGGACGATTGAGTGGGCGGCGCCGCGCCATCCCTCTGAACGGCACCGCCCAGTCGTCCTAGGTCGGTCTATCGGAACCCGACCA
>DATAOK010000056.1:0-15901 GCA_036265735.1 Gaiellaceae bacterium | reverse complement strand
TCTGCGTGCTCGGCGAGATGGGGATAGCGCGGCCGCATCTCCGCGACCATCCGCGCTGCCCACTCCTCGACCGTCTCGCCGTCCGGACGCACCATCATGCGCGCCGCTTTCGCGTGCCCGAGCTGCCAGAGCGTGAAGCCGAAGATGTGGCTGTCGAGAGTGTGGTACGCGGAATACACGACCTCAGGCGGGAACCCGGCCTGCCGCAACCGCCCCAGCAGCCATTCCATGTAGCGAATCCGCGGGCCGCTGACGGTGCTGACGTCACTCGGCAGCAGCGCGAGCGTGCACGCCCACTCGTGCTCGATCAAGAGGTCGTGAGCCGAGATCGCGCAGCGCCGGATTGCTTCGTCCCAGTGCGGCTCATCCTCCGGCAGCTCGAACTGCTCGACGACGCTGTCGACCATCGCCGTGATCAGCTCGCGCTTGTTCGCGACGTGGTTGTACAGCGACATTGCCTCGACGCCGAGCGCCTGGCCGAGCTTGCGCATGCTCAGCGCCTCGATGCCGTCCTTGTCTGCGAGCGCAATCGCCTTCGCGAGCACGCGCTCCTTCGTGAGCGGCTTCCGGGTTCGGGATCTCGTCGCCATCGACTTGACAAGCTTACGTTGTATGTCTAGCTTACACCATAAGCTTACGCTGTAGAGGAGGCACTGATGGCAACGCTGGCGATCCCGATGGAGGCGACCAAGACGATGAAGGCGATCGTGCGCAAGCGGTGGGGCCGCCCACGCGACGTGCTCGAGCTGGACGACGTGCCGAAGCCGGAGCCGACGGACGACGAGGTGCTCGTGCGCGTCTACGCGAGCTCGATCAACCGCAGCGACTACTACGCGTTCGGCGGCGCCGCGGTCTTGATGCGACCGATGATCGGCGGCTTCCTGCGCCCCAAGGACCAGCGCCTCGGGGGCGACTTCGCGGGGATCGCGGAGGTCGTCGGCAGGAACGTGACGGACGTTCAACCGGGCGACGAGGTCTACGGCGCGCGGGCGGGTGCGTTCGGCGAATACGTCTCCGCGAAGATGGCAGTGGCGCGGAAGCCGGCGAACCTCTCCTTCGAGGAAGCGGCCGCAGCTCCCGTCGCGGCCTTGACCGCCCTGCAGGGGCTCCGCGACAAGGGCGCGTTGCAGAAGGGCCAGCGCGTGCTCGTCAACGGCGCCTCCGGCGGTGTCGGCACGTTCGCGGTGCAGCTCGCCAAGGCGCTCGGCGCCGGGCACGTCACCGCGGTCTGCAGCACGCGCAACGTCGAGCGCGCGCGGTCACTCGGCGCAGACCGCGTCGTCGACTACACGCGCGAGGATTACACGCGGAGCGGGGAGCGCTTCGACCTGATCATCGACGTCGCCGGTAGCCACTCCTGGCGCGAGAACAAGCGCGTCCTGGTGCCAGGTGGGACGCTCGTGCTCGCCGGAGCACCGACAGGGAACCGGCTCACGGGTCCGCTGGGACGCATTGCCCGGCTCTGGCTGACCTCACGTGTCGGGAGCCGGCGGCTCATCTTCTTCGTCTGCAAGCCGAACCGCGCCGACCTCGCCGTCTTGCGCGAGCTGATCGAGGCCGAGCAGGTGCATCCGGTCGTCGACCGCGTGTATCCACTCGCCGAGATCGCCGACGCGCTCGAAGCAATGGGCGGCGGCCACACGCAGGGCAAGCTCGTCGTCAGGATCGACTGAGGCCCAATCGATTGAGGCCTGGGTGGGGCGGCGGCGCCCCACCCGCATGCATGTGCCTACGGCAGGTCTTCGCGGACGACGGTCGTGCGGCGCTCGCCGCCGAAACCGCCCCAGCTGGACCAGAAGATCAGCGACAGCAGCGCGCCGATCGCGCCCACGATGAGCAAGATCCAACCGATCGTGTGGACGTTGAAACCCGACGTCGATACGTGCACCGCAAACGCGAGCACCGCACCGACGGCGATCAGGATCAGGCTGACTCCGATTCCCATGAGTGATCTCCTCCAGTTGCCTGTACGCCTCGGAAACGAAGAAGTGAGGAGAACGGTTACGGCCGCCGGCTCGATGCCACCAGCGACCGCCCGGGGAAGTCGAGCCCGTGCGCGGTCTCAAAGGCCCGCGTGCGCTCGCGCGCGCGGTCGCGAAGCTCCCGCCGTGCATCGTCGTCGAGTGAGCCGAGGACGGCGGAGAGCGGACCGGCGAGCGCCGAGGTGCGAGTCCACCACTCGTCGAACGAGCCCGCCCGCAGCGGAACCGAACGGGACTCGATCACGATCTCCGCGAGGCCTCCGGCTTCGAGCACGTCGGCGAGTTGCTCCGAATCGGACAGCGAAAACGGGTGGGGCACCCCGGAAGGCGGCGTCGGCTTCCCGAGCTGCTCGCTGACAGCGTCGAACACAACCCCGAGCCACGGGTTTCGCTCGCGAGGCCCCCACACCGCGGCGACGAAACGGCCGCCGCGTCGCAACACGCGCGCGATCTCGCTCACCGCACGAATCGGGTCGACCGCGAACATCAGGCCCTCGCGGCAGAGGACGGCGTCGAAGCTCGCATCAGGCTCCTCGACGGCCTCGAGATCGAGGACCCGTGTCGTGACGTTGGACAGCCTGCGTTCCTTCGCTCGGGCGGCGGCGACCGCCGTCATCCCGGCGGCGACATCGGACAGGACAACGTCGCCGTCCGGCGCAACGCGCAACGCCGCGTCGAAGCCGAGGCCGCCCGTCCCGCTCGCAAGCTCGAGCACCCGGTGGCCTGGGCGGAGCTCTGCAAGCTCGAGCATGCGCGCCCCCACGTCGGCGCCTCGGGCGTCGGCGTACTCGGCGTGTTCCGCCCAAGCCGGTGCCACCGCTTCCCACATCCCGTGCAGGCGCCCGCGGAGTTCGGCCGCCGACGGTTGCTGCAGTGTCGTCCGCAGATTCATATGTCCTCCCTTATTTCGTTACACTATTAGTGTAATCAAGTATCTGGCAGAATACAGAAATGGCCGATGCTGTCAAGCAGACCCGCTCGTACGACTCCCCGCGCCGGCGGGAGCAGGCCCAAGCGACGCGGCTCGCCATCCTCGATGCGGCGGAGCGGCTCTTCCTCCGCGACGGCTACGCACCGACGACGATGGCCGCCGTCGCGCGCGAGGCGCGCGTCGCGCTGAAGACGCTCTACGTCGCCTTCGAGACGAAGGACGGCATCCTCCGCGCGCTCTGGAACCTGCGGCTGCGCAGCGAGAGCGAGCAGCTGCCGATCACCGGGCATGCGAGCTACCGCGCAGTCCTTGATGAACAAGATCCGGCGAAGCAGCTGCGGCTGAACGCGCGCAACTCACGGCTCGGCAAGGAGCGTGTCGGAGACCTCGCCGAGGTGATCCACACTGCCGCGCCGCTCGATTCGGCGATCGCCGCGCTCTGGGACCGCATCAACGAGGAGTACAAGGACAACCAGCGCACGATTGTCGAGAGCATCAAGAAGAAGCGCGCACTGGCGCGCGGGCTCGACGTCGACCACGCAACCGACATTCTCTGGGTGCTCAATCATCCGACGACGTGGTCGTTGCTCGTCCGCCGAAGCGGCTGGACGCCGGATGACTACGAGCGGTGGACCGGCGACAGCGCCTGCGCGCAACTCTTGACGCGCCCTCCTAGACAGGCGCGGTAGCGAGCCCGGCGACGAGCGCCGAGATCCCGTCCCGCAGCTCGCACGTGGTCGCGATCTGACAAAGTGCGGGCATCGCCTACGACCTCGTTATCGAGATCCCGAATGAGCCCGGGGCCCTCGCAGAAGTCGCGGGCGCAATCAGCGACGCCGGCGTCAACCTCGCGGCGGCGACGTGTATGGGGACAGACGACAACGTCGAGCTGCACGTTCTTGTCCCGCACGCAGAGGCCGCGAGACACGCGCTCGCGATCTCGCATCTCGCCGTCACCCGCGAACGCGAGGTTGTCGTCATCGACGTCGAGGACCGGCCGGGCGTCCTCGCCGACCTGACGCGCAAGGTCGCGCGGGCAGGCATCGACCTCGACCTGGTCTATGTCGCGACGCGCAACCGGCTCGTCTTCGGCGCCGCCGACATCGACGGGCTGAAGGCGGCGCTCGAGATCACCACACCCCAGGGATGAGCCGCTTGCGACTCGCCGCGAAGCGCCGGTAGGGCTCGCCCAGACCCGCGAGGAGCACACGCTCCTCGGATCGGATCCGCACGACGAGCCCGATCGCGGGCAGCACGACGAGCGCGAGCAGGGCTGCCCAGTTGCCGAGCGCCAGCCCCAACCCGAGGAACGTCAGCAGCATGCCCGTGTACGACGGATGGCGCAGGCGGCGGTACGGGCCTGTGTCGACCACCGTCTGGCCTTCGTGCAACCGGACGTCGGTCGTGAAGAACCGGCCGAGCAGCGCGACCGACCACTGGCGCAGCACGACGCCCGCGGCCATCAGGACGACACCGGTGACGAACAGCGGCCACCGCGCGTCGCGGATCGCCGCCGCTCCGACGTTTGCCGCGAGCGCAAAGCCTCCGCCGATGCCCCCGTAGACCGTCGCGACGACGACGAGCAGCGTCCCGCGGTCCGACCGCGTGCCGTAGCGGTTGCGTCCGCTCTTCACGCTGATGCGCCACTCGCAGAGTACGAACGCGACGAGGACGATGTAGAACGGGATCTGCGCTGCCGTGCTCGTGTACGGAAGCGGCCTCACGCGCCCAGGCGCTGCACGGCCGCGAGCAACTCGGCGACGTCCGCGCAGGGATCGTGCTCGTGAGCGCGGCGCGCTACGAGCGCCGAGAGGACGATGCGCTTCGCATCCACTACGCGTAGATATCACGCTTGCGGGCAGTCTTCCGAGATGCCTGCGACTCCGCCGTCTGTCCCGGCCCTCGTGTCGCAGCTTCGGGCGGATGAGCGGGCGCTGCGAACCGCAACCGGCTCCGCGTTCGTCGCAGTAGCTCGCGATCGGCAAGTGCTGATCCGAGCGGTCGGCCGGGAGCCAAAGCGCGCCGCGGCGATCATGAAGCTTGCGCCGTCGGAGCGAGACGACCTGGCCGCGCGCCTCGACCTCGAGCGCCTCTCGGCTCAGAGCCCACCGCAGGTCGGCGGTGTCACCGTCGGGCCTGCACGACACGCGGACACGCTTCTGTCCTTCTATCTGGAGGCCCAGAGCCGCTTCGGCATCCGCTGGCAGCTGCTGGCCGCGATCAACTTCGTGGAGAGCGACTTCGGCCGGGCGCGCACGACCGCGCGTGCCGACGCACAGGGGCCGATGCAGTTCGAACCGGCGACGTGGCAGCGCTACGGCCTCGGCGGCGATGTGTACAGCGCGCACGACTCGATCCTTGCCGCCGCGAACCTGCTCGCGGCAAACGGCGGCCGCAGCGACGAGCGGACGGCGCTTGCGCACTACAACCGCTCACCCCTCTATCGAGACGCAGTCCTCCATCTCGCCCACCGCATGACGACCGTGCCTACAGGCTTTCGCGAGTACTACGCGTGGAAGCTCTACCTCAAGGCCCGAAGAACGCCGTCCACGTCGTCGTCGCCAACTTCGCCTGACCCGTGACGTTCGGGTGGAAGTAATCCCGGGTCGTGACGTCGCCCGCCGCGAACGGGTAGTTGTAGACGGCGAGGTTGTCGAAGCGGCAGCGGCCGGCGAATTCCGTCGTGCACACAGAGGCAATCTGAGCGTTGTCGGTGATCGTCCGCTGTTGAACCTGGAGGCGGCGTGCTTGATCGGCCGATGACGTCGAGAGTGGATTCGCGAGCAGCGATTGACAAATGCCCGCGACGCCCCAAACGAAGTCGGCGGCGAAGTTCGAGTGCAGCACCTGCCAGAGGCGGTAGACGTTCGGGATGCTCGCGATGTAGATCTGCGCGTTCGGATCGTTCGTCGCGAGTGTCGTAAGCGCTGTACGCAGCTGGCCCGCGAGCACGGTCGGGTCGGTCATCGTCGCGACCGACGACGTGCAGACGTCGTTTGCGCCCATGAGGATCGTCACCGCGCCTGCCTGCTGGGCTGCGGCGGTCGCAGCCTGCCCGGGAAGATCCACCATTTTCGCCCCTGTTTTCGCGTCGTTGTAGTTGTGCCCGCTGATCTGCGGATTGAGCGGCAGGAGACGCTCGTAGAGGCTGCCGACCGCGGCATTCGTCCCGGTTGACCATGAGTTCGCCGGACAGTCGACGTACGGGAACGAGCACGTGTCGAACGCACGCGTGATCGAATCGCCGAGCGCGGCGATCGAACTGGGATAGGTGGGCGCAGCGGACGCGGCCGGTACAGCGAGCGCGACCGCGACGGCGACGGCGGCGAACAGGAACTTCATCAGACCCTCCCCTCGCTCGATCTTCCTCAGGCCTCGATCGTAAGACGCTCGAGGTCGCTCGGGTAGTCCGTGAGCTTCTCCATCCCGTCCTCTGTCACGACAACGGTGTCCGAATGGCGGAAGCCGCCGAGCGCGGAGTCGTAGAGGCCCGGCTCGACCGTGAAGACCATCCCCGGCTCGAGGGTCGTGTGATCGCCCACGTCGAGGAACGGCGCCTCATGGTTGCGGAGGCCGATGCCGTGGCCGACGTGCTGGCGCCAGTACTGCATGAGGCCTTGCTCTTCGAAATAGCGCAGCACGGCACCGTCGACGTCGGCGCAGGTGACGCCGGGGCGGATCGCCGCGAATGCCACTTCCTGGGCCGCAACGGTGTGGTCGAAGAGCCGGCGCATCTCGTCCGTCGGCGTCCCGACAACCATACCCCGCTCGAGCTCGGCGTTGTAGCCCCAGATCGGCGCGCTCGTCTCGGTGACGAGCATGTCGCCCTGCTTGAACTCGATCGCGTGCGCGACTGCGTGCGCCCACGCGCTGCGAACGCCGATCTGGCCGCGGTAGCCGGCCGACACGCCTGCGGACGACGACAGGCCGCCGCCGTACGCGTCGCCGAGCTCCTCGAGCATCGCGAGCGTCGCCTCGTGTCCCGCGCGCAGGCTCGCCTCGGCTTCGGTCGCGCCGGGCACCGAGTACTGCTGCAGCAGCCGATGCGCGAACGCGCACCAGCGGCCGCTCTCGCGGATGAGCGCGAGCTCGTGCTCGCTCTTCCGCCGCATCATGCTCTCGATCACGTCGCCGAGCGGCGCGACGCGAGCCCCGGAGACCGCGCTCAGCGGCGGTCCCTGGTAGCCGAGGATGCCCGGATACCCGTCCTGGTCTGCACCGGCGGCGCCGCGAATGCCAAGGTCGGCGAGCAGGCGCCCGAAGATCGCCATGGGATGCTCCAAGCCTGGGTACTCCGGGTACGACTCGATTCGCTCGAAGCTCGCCTCGGCGCGCGTGCGCTCGACCTCGAACTCCGGGACGAACACTGCGGACTCGCCGCCGGTGCTCTCGGCGTAGACGACCGGCCGCTCGTTCGAGAGGAACCAGAAGCCGGTGAAGTACTGGATGTAGTCCGCACCGAAGAGCACGTAGCCCGTGAGGTCGTGGTGGCGGACGTGCTCGAGTAGGCGGTTGCGCCGCGATTCGAACTCTGCAGAGGAGATCTTGAGCGGCGCCGCGATGCGGCGACGATATCTAGCGGGCGCTTGCCTTCGCGAGCAGATCGTCCGCGAGCGTCTGCGCAGCACGGTGCGACGACGCAACGACGCCGATCGTCATGAAGCCGTCCGACGTCGGGTGCGCGTCGCGCGCGCCCGCCCGCACGAGTTCGCCGGCGAGCCGGACGAGGTTGCCGGTCGTGAAATCGACCTGAGCCTTCACGTAGCGCAGCTGGGTTTTCGCCTGCACGTCACGTCAATTCCCGTTTCGTGCCGGTGGTGAAACCACCCGCGCCGCGAGCTCGGACTCGACCTCGGCCACATCCACGCCCGCCACCGCGAGCAGGACATACAGATGGAACAGCAGATCGGCTGCTTCCGAGACCAGTCGGCCGTCCTCTGCCGCTGCTGCGAGCGCGGTCTCGACCGCCTCTTCCCCGACCTTCTGGGCTGCGCGAACGACCCCGCCGTCCGCGAGCTCCGCAACGTACGAGCCTGCGGGCCGGTCGCGCACCCGTTCGACCACCGTTCGCCAGAGCGCCGGCGCGAAGCACGAAACCGCCCCCGTGTGACACGCAGGCCCACTTGGCACGACGCGCACGAGCAGCGCGTCACCGTCGCAGTCGTCGCGCACCTCTTCGACTGCCAACGTGTTGCCGGACGCCTCGCCTTTCTTCCAGAGCCTTTCGCGCGATCTGCTCCAGAACCACGCCTCGCGCGTCTCGACCGTCAATCGACGTGCGTCATCGTTCATCCAGGCGAGCATGAGCACGCGCCCGTCGCGCGCGTCCTGCACGATCGCGGGGCGGAGCTCAGGCGGCATCGCGCAGAGGGACGCCGAGCTCTGACAGTTCGGATCGAAGCGAGGCGAGACGCTCGGGGTTCGCGTGCAGGATCGAGGCGAGGAGCGCTGCGTCGACGACGCGCAATGCACTCGCGACGTGCGCGGCGTTGCCGGCGCCGCCGGACGCGATGATCGGAAGCGCCACCGCGTCCCTGAGCCGTTCGAGCAGCGCAAGGTCGTAGCCGGACTGCGTGCCGTCGCGGTCGATTGACGTCACGAGCAGCTCACCGGCGCCGCGCGCTTCGCATTCCTTCGCCCACTCGACCGCGCTGCGTTCGGTCGCCCGCGTCGCTGCGTGAGAGCGGACTCTGCCGCCGCGTGTGTCGATCGCGACGACGACGGCCTGCGTGCCGAGCTGCGCAGCGAGCTCGCCGATGAGCCCCGGCCGGGCGAGCGCCGCCGAGTTGACGCTGACCTTGTCCGCACCCGCTTCGAGCACCGCGCAGGCGTCACCCACCGAGCGGACGCCGCCGCCGAACGTGAACGGGATCGAGACGTTCTCGGCGACCCGGGCGGCGACATCGACGGCGGCTGTCCTTGCGTCGACGGTTGCGGAGATGTCGAGGAAGACGAGCTCGTCGGCTCCTGCCTCGGAGTACGACGCTCCCAGCGCGACAGGGTCGCCGACGTCGCGCAGCTCCTCGAAGCGGACACCCTTGACGACGCGCCCGCGCGCGACGTCGAGGCAGGGGATCAGGCGAGGGAGAGGCATCGCGCGGCCAGAAAGCGGGCGCCGGCCGCGCCGCTCTTCTCGGGATGGAATTGCACGCCCGCGAACGAGCGGTGCTCGACGACGGCGGTCAGGCCTTCGCTCGTCGCGATTGTTGCCGCGGTCTCGGCGACGAAGGAGTGCGCGTACCAGTACGTGTCGCCTCCGTCGTCGAGCGGCGCCCAGCCGATGCGCGGAACGCGGCCTTCGCGCAGTCGCACGGCGCGACCGGGCACGAGCCCGAGGCCGGCAACGCCGCCGTCCTCCTCCGTCTCTTCGAGCGCGAGCTGCAGGCCGAGGCAAATGCCGAGAACCGGACGGTCCCCGGCCGCGCGCTCGCGCAATGCCTCGTCGAGGCCGCGGCGCCGGAGGCCGTCCATCGCGGAGCGGGCGGACCCGACTCCCGGCAGGACGGCGAGGTCGGCTTCGAGCACGGCGTTCACGTCCCCGACGACGTCTGCGCGCACGCCGAGCCGCTCGAACGCGAGCTGCACCGACCGCGTGTTGCCGGCGCCGTACGAGCAGATCGCGACGTTCACAGCAGGCCCTTCGTCGACGGGAGCTCGTCGCCGTCGCGGCGCACCGCCTCACGGAGCGCGCGCCCGACGGCCTTGCACGCCGCCTCGGCGACGTGGTGCGGATCGCGGCCGGTCGCGCTCACGTGCAGCGTCATGCGTCCGGCATTGGCGAAGCTCTCGAGCGCGTGACGTGCGAGCCCTGGATCCTCGGCGAGCTCGATCTCCGCGCCGCGGCGGCCGCCGAGGTCGACCGCGGCGCGCGCAAGCGCGTCGTCCATCGGCACGACCGCGGAGCCGTAGCGTGCGATGCCGCGCCGGTCTCCGAGCGCGCGGTCGAGCGCCTCACCGACGGCGATTGCAGTGTCCTCCGCGGTGTGGTGTGCCCCGGTCTCGAGATCTCCGGCACCGTCGACGACGAGATCGAGGTTCCCATGGAATGCCAGCTGCTCGAGCAGGTGGTCGTACAGCCCGGCTCCCGTTGCGACGCGAACGCGGCCCGCGCCGTCGAGCCCAAGGCGGACGCGCAGCGCCGTCTCCGCGGTCGCCCGCACGTACCGTGCGCGGCGCCGTGCGGACGGCGACTCGCCCGCGAGCGCGGCGAGGAGGAGGTCGTCGTCGTCTCGGTCCCGCACGGAAATGCGAATCCCGTTTGCGGTCACGCGCACGACCAGACCGTGCTCGAGAAGCCGCTCGGCGAGCTCCAGCGGCTCGAACAAAGGGACGAAGACGAAGTTCGCGGATGAGGGCAGCGGGGTGTAGCCAAGTGTGCGCAGCTCGGTTCTCAGCCGTTCACGCTCTGCGACGACGCGTGCGATGTCCGGCGGATTGCGCAGCGCTGCGAGGGCGAGCGCGACGGAAAGCGTCGACACCGGTGCCGGCGCTTGGCGCGCGCGGAGCTCCGACGCGACGTCCGCCGCCGCGAGCAGGTACCCGATCCGTGCGCCTGCGAGCGCGAACGCTTTCGAGAATGTCCGAACGACGATGACGCCGTCGCCGAGGAGCGGCACGGCCGTTTCGCCCGCGTACTCGCCGTAGGCCTCGTCGACGACGAGCGGCCGTGCCGTGGGCAGCTGCGGCAGGTCCCCGAGCGGATTTCCGGGACGACAGCAGAACGTGAGGACAGGCGATGTGTCGCCGACCGTCGCGCCCGCAAGCTCGGCGGCGACGCGGAACAGCGGATAGGTCGGCTCGGGAGGAACGGCGACGACATCGCCGGGCGCGGCGAATGCGCGTGCACAGAGGAGAATCAGGTCGTCTGCTCCTGCGCCGAGCACGACGTTCTCCGGCGCGACGCCCGCATACTCCGCGATCGCCTCGTAGATCAGCGGGTAGCCGCCGTGCGGATACGTGTTCACGTCGGCGAGCGCCGCTGCGAGCGCGCCCGGTCGCGAGCTCGGCAGCGGCAACGGTGGGACGTTCCCGTCGAAGCGCACGATCTCGACCGGGTCGAGCCCCGCGCGCCGCGCGAGCTCGTCGGTCGACGGCGCCCACTCATACGGGCGGAAGCCGGAAGGCAGCGGTCTCACGCGAGCATGCGCTCCAGCGGAACGAGCAGGATCGAGGTGGCGCCGGCTTCCTCGAGCGCCGGCAAGAGGCGCCACACGTCACGCGCCGGCACGACGCTGTGAACCGCGACCATCCCCGGCTCGGCGAGCGGCAAGACGCTCGGCGCGCGTGAACCAGGCACGAGCGCGCAGATCTCCTCGAGTGCCGCTTCGGGCGCATTCAGCATGAGATAGCGCGCGCCGCGCGCATCGACGACGCTGCGGAACACGGCGGCGAGCTGGTGCGTCTCGGCGGTCGGTTCCGGTGGGGCGATGAGCACTGCCTCGGACTCGAGCAGGACGCCGAGCGAACGAAGGCCGTTCGTGCGGAGCGTGCTGCCGCTCGAGACGAGGTCGACGATTGCGTCCGCGAGGCCGAGGCGAGGTGCGAGCTCGACCGAGCCGTGGACGTCGACGAGCTCACTGTTCGGGATGAGCTCGCGTACGAGCCGCGGGAAGCTGGTCGCGACGCGCGCGGAGGCGAGATCGTCGAGGCTGCGTGCGTCCGACTCGGTCGGAACTGCCGCCTCGAGCGTGCACGCGCCGAAGCCGAGCTTGACGAGCACGGTGACCGCCGGCGCCTGCTCGCGCACGATGTCGAGACCGGTGATCCCGCAGTCGACGACGCCGTCCTGCACGTATTCGGCGATGTCGTCGGCGCGAACGAGCAGCGCCTCGACCGGCGCGTTGCGGCAGGCGAACGCCAGCGCACGGTCGCCGGGCGTCTCCGGCGCAAGGCCGGCGTCGTGGAGAAGCTCGACGGCGGGCTCACGCAACCGCCCCTTGGACGGGACGGCGATCTTCAGCCGTGCTTGCGGCGCCGGCGGCGCAGGACGAGCTGATAGCCGCCCTCGCCGTTGCGGAGCCACTGCGACACGCGCGTCACCGTCGTCGTCGACGCGTGCGCCTGCCGGGCCACTTCGAGATACGGCAGTCCCTGCTCCAGCAGCTGCGCGACCTCCCAGCGATGCGCCATCGCGTCGAGCTCCGACCTCGTGCACAGATCGCGGAGGAAGCGCTCCACCTCGTCCTGGTTGCGCAGGGAGGCGATCGCCCCGAAGAGCTCGTGGTGCTGGTTCGCCGGCCAATGTCGTGCGTCGGTCGCTGTCGTTGCCATCGTGTTAGCATGGTAACACGTTGATACAACAGTTCGCAATCGTGCCGGCCGTGGACGTCCTCGACGGCCGCGCTGTGCGGCTCACGCAGGGCGACTACGAGCGCGTCGACGACGTCGGCGATCCCTTCGAGCTGGTTCGCCGCGCGGCCGCCGCGTCTCCCCCGCTCATCCACGTCGTCGCACTCGCGGCCGCCCGGGACGGCGGCATCTCGATCGGTCTCGCCGAGGCCGTCGTCGAGGTATCAGCTCCGGTGCCCGTGCAGCTCGGCGGCGGCGTGCGGTCGGCGGCCGACGTGTCGGCACTCATGGACGCCGGCGTGGCGCGGATCGTCGTCGGCACCGCCGCGTTCGGCGAGCTCCCGCTCGCGCAGCTCGCGGACGCGGGCGAGATCTGCGTCGCGGTCGACGTCGCGGACGGCGTCGTGCGAACCGCGGGCTGGCGCGCCTCGTCAGGCCTGACGGTGACCGAGGCGCTCGACCGGTGCGCGGACGCAGGCGTGCAGCACGTCGTGTGCACCGCGATCGCCCGCGACGGAACCCGCGAAGGCCCTGACCTCGCCCTACTCCTAGCGGCCCGTGCGGGCTACGACGGCGAGCTCCTCGCAGCCGGCGGCATCCGCGATGCCGGCGATGTCGAGGCTGTCCGCGAGCTCGGTCTCGACGGTGTCGTCGTCGGCCGGGCATGGCTCGAGGGAACACTGCAGCTCGAAATGGGGGTAACCCCCATTCTCGGCTCCGCAGCGCATGTCCGCACTCGAAAGGCGCCCCCGAGCAGGCATAACGTCGGTGGACGAAGCGTTCGAGAGGCTTGACGGAGACTTGAGGGGGGGTACCCCCGTTTACGAATCGCCTAGCCCGACGGGGCTACGCCGTTTTCAGCAGTCCTCGCAGGCCGCGGACGGCCTGCGCGATGCGCTGTTCGTTCTCGACGAGCGCGAAACGGACGAAGCCTTCGCCGTCGACGCCGAAGCCGCTGCCCGGACTCACGGCGACGTGCCCTTCGCGGAGCGCGCGCAGCGCGAACTCGGCTGACGGCTCGCCGGTCGGGACCGGCGCCCAGACGAACATCGTCGCCGGAGGTCGCGGCACGCCCCAGCCGATGCGCGTCAGCCCGTCGCACAGCGCGTTGCGGCGACCTTCGTAGACGGACGCCGCATGCGCCGGCTGCTCGCGCGCCTCGCGCAACGCTACCGTCGCAGCGATCTGCAGCGGCTGGAAGCTGCCGTAGTCGAGATAGGACTTCAGCCGCGCGAGGGCGGCGACCACGTCCGCGCGCCCGAGCACGAACGCGACGCGCCAGCCGGCGAGCGAGAACCCCTTCGTGAGCGAGTAGAGCTCGACGGCGACGTCGCGCGCGCCCTCCGCCTCGAAGACGGACGGCGGCCGGTAGCCGTCAAATCCGAGATCCGCGTAGGCGAAGTCGTGCACGAGGACGAGCTCGCGTTCGCGCGCAAAGTCCACGAGTGCCTGCAGCTGCGCGCGATCAACGACCGCCGTCGTCGGGTTGTGCGGGAACGACGCGATCAACACGCGCGGCCGCGGCTGTGACGTCTCCCACGCTTCATGGACACCCGCGACGAAGTCGACACCGGGCCCGACGGGCACCCGCTGCACAGCCGCACCTGCAAACCCCGGAGCGAACAGATGGATCGGATACGACGGGCTCGGGACGAGTGCCACGTCGCCCGGGCCGAGCAGCACCCAGAGCAGATGCACGAGCCCTTCCTTGGCGCCGAGCGCCATCGTCGCCTCGCGCTCCGGGTCGAGCTCGACGCCGTACCGGTCACGGTACAGCTCGCAGACAGCAGCACGCAGGTTCGGCAGCCCCCGGCTCGAGCTGTACCGGTGGTTGCGCGGCAGCAGTGCGGCCTCGCGGAGCTTCTCGACGGCGGCCTCCGGCGGCGCGACGTCGGGATTGCCGAAGCCCAGGTCGATCACGTCCTCGCCCGCACGCCGAAGCTCGAGCTTCAGCCGCTCGACCTCGGCGAACGCGTACGCCGGAAGCGCGTCGACGCGCCGGAACTCCGTCACGCGGCGAATCGTTGCAGCACGCCGAGCGCTTCGCGCAGCGCAACCACCTCGCCGATCACGACGAGCGCCGGGGTCGCTGCATCCTTCGCCGCAGCACCAATTGCGCCGAGCGGCGCGACCCGCACCTCCTGGTCGTCGAGCGTGCCGCGGGAGATCACGGCTGCGGGCGTCGACGCCGGCTTCCCGTGCGCGATCAGCCGCTCCGCGAGCTGGCCGACGACGGCACCGCCCATGAAGGCGATCAACGTCCCGGGCACCGCAGCAAGCGCCGCGGCGTCGAGTTGCTCGACGTCGTTCGCCGCGAACGCGGTCACCGCTTGCGAGACCCCGCGATGCGTCACCGGGATGCCCGCCGCCTGCGGCACAGCGGCGAGCGACGACACGCCCGGCACGATCTCGAACGGAACCTGGGCGCGAACGAGCGCGAGCGCTTCTTCCCCGCCGCGGCCGAAGACGAACGGGTCGCCGCCCTTGAGCCGCACAACGCGCCGGCGCCGGCCGTGCACGACGAGGAGCATGTTGATGTCGTCCTGCGAGAGACCCTCGCGCGAGATGCGCATGGAGCCGAGCGGCGCCTCGGCGACGAGCTCCGGGGCGACCAACCGGTCGTAGACGAGCACTTCGCACTCGCGCACGCGCGTGAGCCCGCGCAGCGTGATCAGCTCCGGATCGCCCGGGCCGGCACCGACGAGAGACACTGTCATTGCAGCGCTTTCACGACGCGCTCGCGGAAGTACTCTCGCCGCTCTGCATACGTGTGGAAGTTCCGCTTCACCCACGGCCGGATCCGGCGAAGCTCATAGGCAAGCTGCTCATGCTCGAAGTCGATCTGCGCGGCAAAGCGATCGCGCAGCCACTGGGCAAGCGCCGGCGACGCACCGCCGGTCGAGACCGCGACCGTGATCGGCCCGCGCCGGTGCAGAGCCGGGAGGATGAACGTGCAGAGCTCCGGAACGTCTTCGACGTTGCAGAAGATCCGCCGCGCGGAAGCGTCGGCGAACACGCGCTCGCCCTGCGAGCGGTCGACGACGATCACGAGCCAGGCATCGTCGAGCAGCGCGGCGTCGTAGACGTCCGAGACAACGACATCGGCGCCGGCTGCGTGTAGCGCTTCGACCTTCTGCTCGGCCTGCCCGATGACGACGACCCGCCGTCCGGTCAGGTCGAGGCAGGCGACATAGTGCTGCTGCTCAGACACCGACGGAGTGGACGCGCGCGCCGGCGCGATCGAGGCGCACCGACAGCTCGAGGCCGTCGACGCCGAGCGTGACGAGGAACGAGCTGGGGCCGGTCGACTGCACTTTGACCTGCTCGAGCAGCTTGCCCTCGAGGGACGAGAGCGCCTCGGTCACCTCGTCGGCGCTCTCGCCGAGCGCGCGTCCGCCCGGCAGCCGGCGGTACGTCTTCAGCGCAGCCTGCTCGCCTTCGGGCCCGTAGACGCTGCGGATGCGCCCGCTCGTCAGACCGAGCTCGATCAGCTCCTCGAGCGCCTGCGCCTCGTCGTCGCCGAGCTCGCCGTCTTGCACGGCCGCGACGAGGTCGGCAAGGCGGCCGCGACGCTCACCGTCGTGCACGAGCGCGAGGACGGCCTGCGCTTCGCCCAGCGCGACCTCGGCCGCATCACCACGCAGAGCAATCACTTCCCGAGAATCGCCTTCAGCTCGTGCTCGAACCCGCCGTGCTCGAT